>CAVWUI010000005.1:0-487004 GCA_963758175.1 uncultured Verrucomicrobiae bacterium | reverse complement strand
CTTGAAATCCTTGATTTCAAGACCTCGTTCAAACGCCAGCCCCTGCGAGCGGTCGATGGAGTCTCGATACGAATCATGCCCGGCGAGGTTTACGGGCTGATCGGCCCAATGGTTCCGGGAAGTCCACGACGATGAAGGCTCTGCTGGGGCTGGTGGCTCCGACTTCCGGGGAATGCGCGATCTTCGGTAAGGACTCGATGAAGGTGGATTCGCGCAACGAAGTGGGATTTTTGCCTGAAAACCCCTATTTCTACAAGCACCTGAGCGGGAAGGAGACCCTGAAATTCTACGGCAAACTCTGCGGGATCCGGGGTGCGAAACTGCGTGACCGGGTGAAGGAACTGCTTGAGCTGGTTGATCTCCAGGGAGCCAGCGATCGGCGGATCGGCGGTTACTCCAAAGGTATGCTGCAGCGCATCGGGTTGGCACAGGCACTGATCCAGGAGCCGCGGCTGGTGATCCTCGACGAACCGACCGCAGGCGTGGATCCGGTCGGCTCGCGGGAGATCCGCGATCTGATTTTCAAGCTCCGGGAGGGCGGGATCACCGTTTTCTCTGCTCCCACCTGCTCGAGCAGGTGCAGGAGGTCTGCGATCAGGTGGGCATCATTTTCCGTGGAAAAATGGTCCGAGAGGGGAAACTGGACGATCTTATCGCCATCGAAGACCAGACCGAACTCGTCCTGAAAGACGCCAGCCCGGAGCTGGTCAGGGAGATCGAAGCGCTCGTGGGAAAGCACGCGGGGCACCGAACTGATCCGCACCGGCAAACCCCGCACCACGCTGGAGCGCCTGTTCCTCCGCGAGACTTCGAAGCAGGAAGCCGACAGATAACTTTTCCCGATGAACCCAGTTTCCACCATCAGATCCCTACCGGGGCACGTCTCCCGCACCTGGGTGATCGCCCGCCACGCGTTCACCCAGCTCGTGCGGATGAAGGTCTTCTATTTCCTGGCATTCTTCGCTGTCATACTGATCGCCAGCAATTTCTTCAATCTGCCCCAGCATCAGGGCCAGAAGCAGCGGGAATCAACGTGCTCCGCTCAATCAAAAGCTGGTCTCTGGGCGCGATGACCCTGTTTTCCGTGGTGCTTTCCATCGTGGCCACCGCGCTTTTGCTGCCAAAGGACGTCGAGGATCGCACTCTGTACACGATACTTGCCAAGCCGGTTCCGAGGCTTGATTACCTGGCTGGGAAACTACTCGGAGTCCTCCTTCTGGTCTTCGTCTCGCTCGCGCTGATGGATATCCTGATGGTTGGCATCCTGCACATCCGCACGAACATGGTTCTGGCCGATCAGATGGCCATGGCGGAAGGGCGCGGGTGGCCGGCGGGAGACATCGCGCTGCTGAAAGCCGAGATACTCAACCAGGCCCACCGCCTCCCTGCAGGGCGCGGTGTTCTCCGTGTTCCTACGCTCATCGATCATCGCATCCATGGCGCTGCTCATCTCCACCTTTTCCAGTAGCACGCTATTCACGACCATCATAAGCTTCCTGATCTACTTCATCGGCCATTTCCAGGCGGATGCGAGAGCCGCCTATCTCAGCGGAGACGCGGGAACCAGCGACGGGCTTCTCGCCCGCGGAGTGACCCTGCTTGTCTCCCTGGTCTTACCGGATTTCCAGCTTTTCAATGTGATCGATTCCGTGATCGAAGGGCAGGCGATGCCTTTATTCATCGTGGGGAAACTGGCATTGGTCGGTCTGTTTTACGCTGTCTTCTACGTTTTCGCATCGTGGTTCATCTTCGCTGAAAAGGAATTCTGAAACCATGGGGCAGAGCAGGAAATACGGCGTTCTCATTCTCGCGATCCTCGCGATGGGTGGACTCCGTCTTCCGTTTGAGCGTCGTCTGACCGAGGATCTTGGCGCGGCCAACCTGCTCCCTCCCAAGCTCGAGATACGCACCGGAGAGAAAATAGGGCAGACCTTTTCCGCGGTCTCCCTGGGAGGTCTCCGCACCCTTGTCGCGACCTTCCTGAACCTCCGCGCTTTCGCTTATTTCAGTGAACAGAAATGGCCCGAAGTCGGAGACACGTATGATGTCATCGTGGATCTCGCTCCCCGGACGGAATACTACTGGGATACAGGCAGCTGGCATCAGGCTTACAACGCGGCCTCCTACTACCTCTACGAATCGAAGTTGCCGCCGCTTCGCCGCAAGCTCGCCTGGCGGGAATCCATCTTAAAAGGCCGCGCCTTTCTGGAGCGGGGCATCCGTAACAATCCGGACAATCCCAAACTCCTGGAAAGCCTCGGAGTCCTCCTTTCGGATTCCAACAAGATCGCCGCCTTTGAATCGCCGGGGAGTGCCTATGAGGAAGCATATGAATCGTTCATGACCGCTGTGGAAACCGGCAGAGCACGCGCCTACGCGAAACGCGCGGCCCTCTATTCCCTTGCTCGCGTCCCAGGCCGGGAGGAAGACGCCCTCGCCCTCGCGCTCGAGATCAGTGAGGAGCAGCCGGATCTTCCGCCGACCATGCTAGGGTTGCTTTACACGCTGAATTACCATGAGAATGCCCCGCAGGATGTCCTCACTCTGGTGGATTCCATTTTCGTGGATCGGAAGACCGCCTACGAGATCCTCGGGAACCAGTGGATGCGCACCCGCGATTATTTCCCGGTTGATGGGATCGCAAGGGTGATTCCGCTTTTGGAAAAGGAGCTGGGAGTGCCAGCGGAGAAAAGCATCCTGAAGGAAAAGCTCCAGTCTCCGATGAGTCCCGATGAGGACATGTTGAAATACGGTTCTTCGGACTAGCCTTTCCCCGCATCCCGGTCAGAATTCCGCCCTCGTCAACCAACCTCCAGTTTTGCAAATTCTCATACGCAATCTCGACCGCAAGGTCACCCAATCGGAAATTCTCGAGCTTCTCCGGAAATACGGGAAGGTCTCCACCTTCGATCTCGTGATGGACGCGAAGACAGGCCAGTCGAAGGGATTCGGTTTCGCTGAAATGCCTGATCCCGAGGAGGCTGCGAAAGCCGTTTCCGAACTCAACGGCAGGAAACTCGGAGCATCGGTGATGCGTGTGAAACGGGCGGCGAATTCCTCGATCATGAAGAAACGCGGGTGATAGGGGTTCAGATCTGGCGGATTCCTTCGATCACGCTCTTCTCGTATCCAGCCTCGGTGCGAATGTAGATCTCCTGCAGTCCCTTCGCGGATTGAGTGACAGCTTTGATGCCACCGGATACCTGGCGTTGCACCTTCACCGCCCCTGTCGTGCTTCCCTGGCCGAGTGACTTTCCTCCGTAGGATCGTCCGATGATGACACCCGTTACGCCATCCATGCCCTCGATGCGCTTCATCGCCGCCTTGCATTCCTTGGAGGTCGTCTGATGTCTTCCGCGTGAGGGCATGTGATCTCTTTAAATGGGCGGGGCAGGGGAGGCAAAGGAAAACCCGTAGTTGTCACTCGGAAATCTTGTTTGGAATCGGGATCCGCTCTGTCAATTCGATGGCGAGGGGAGACCGTCCAGGAATCGTAGCCAACTGTAGCGAGATGGTGCCCGAAACTTTATTTTAAATTTTTCTTGAATTAATTTTAGAAACTCGTAATTCGATGCCACACCACCTAAGTGAACACATACACCGCACTCTCCGAGTCACGCCGTCCCGCCAGATCAATTTTTCTTGGCCTTACCATCACTCCGTTTTTCGGACTGTCAGCGCAACTTGAGGCACAGACCTGGATGAACGGAGGCGGGACGGGGAACTGGGCTGACAATGGGAACTGGTCTTCCTCAGCATATCCCGACTCGATCGGTGCCACGCCGGAAATCATCCAGAATATTTCCGTACCCCAGACAGTGACTCTCGACCGCAGGGTCGATCTGAACCGCCTCACTATAGGTGATTCCGCCGCACCTTTCTCCGGGTACACGGTTAGCGGCGCGTCCGGAGGAATCCTGAACTTCCAGCGTTCGATAAGCAACGTCGATCCGGGCATCATCTCCCAGAATGGCGCGAACGCGATCTCTGCGAATGTCCGCGCGGATCTCTCCCGGCTTACGATTACCAACACCGGTAGCGGCAGCCTGGCGCTCACGGCGATTTCCCGGAAAGACGGCGGGATCTTCCGTTTCGCCGACGCGAATACGACCGTCGCGCCGGGTGGCGGGCTGGTTTCCACCAACGGCATCGCCAACGTCTTCTCGACTTTCAACGGCACCGACTGGGCCACCTATGATTCGGTCACTGGCGCGGTAGGGAAATTCACCGGCTACATCCCTTTCGCCACCGCTACGGTCGCATCTAACGCGAGTTTCACGGGAAACGCGAGCATGACCGCCTCAAAAACGATCAACTCGCTGAAATTCGCGAGCACGACCGGCAGCCAGACTTTCAACCTCAACGCGAATGATCTGACGATCACTTCCGGAGGGATATTGCGTGCGGCTGGCAGTCACAACTATTCCATCAACGGAACCGGCGCGATCCGCACCGCAACCGGAACCGAACTCGTCATCCACAACGCCTCTTCCAACGCTCTGACCATCAACTCGCGCGTCGCAACCGACGGCATGACCATAGACTCCCTTAACCGCATCATCTTCACAAACGCAAACAACGTTTATGGCACAGGGCCTATCAATGTCGTTCGTGGTTTCGCTCAGTTCACGAACGCGACGGACTTCGCGAACGACATCAACCTGAATGCCACCGGCCTCGGTTCCGGAACGAGTTCTTCCCTCACGCTGGACAACAGCGGGACAACCCGTTTCAAAGGGAACTTCCAGCTCAACGGAACCATTGACGCCCTCGGGGTAAACACGCCTTCTGTCATTTTCGGAGCAGGGAAAACGCTTGGAGGCATCGGCGAATCCCGCGTGAATTCCACCGTCCTCGGAATGGTCGACCCTGGCGGGGACGATCGCAACGGAACCCTCTCCTTTTCGAAAGATCTCATCTTCGCGTCGGGTTCCGAACTCATACTTGACGTCGGTGGCAAGAACATCAGCTACAACGGAATCACTTATGACCGCGTCAGCCAGACGGGTTCCGGTGGGAGCGTGCAGATCGCCGCCGGCGTGGAGCTGGACATCCGGCTCCAGAACGGGGCGCAGCTCGACCCATTGGAGACATATTTCCTCCTGACCCGCGCGGATGCGGGTGTTTACGGTTCCTACTTCACCGGAAAAGGGGAGGGAGCAACATTCCAGGTCGGCGATTTTCTCACTGACATCACCTATCTGGCCAACTGGACCGGTTCGAAAGCCACCAGCACGCTGAGCGGTGGCAATGACATCGCCCTGTTCAATATACGCGCGATACCGGAGCCATCCGCCGCGCTGCTGTGCGGACTGGGGCTGATCGGCCTGGGATTGCGTCGCCGCAGGTAGGGATTCGACAAAAGGAAACCGGCGGATGTCCGGCCATATGCCCGGAAAATCCTCGCCCGGCCTTATTTTGCCCTTTTCCCCCCGCCCCGAGTCCGCTGTATTCGCCGTGCGGAAATGGCTTTCCGCCAGTCCGAAAGATTTTCCCCATGCTTGCCCTCCTAGTCGCCCTGCCCATCGTGGCTTTTTTCGCCGTCCTCCTTGGTGCGCCGGCACGCCAGACCGCCGTCGGCGCATGCGCTCTGAATCTCATTCTGGGTCTCGGCTCCATGTTCTGCTGGGATGCGGAGATCTGGAATTTTTCAGTCCCGATTCTTGAAAGACCCGCTCTCCACCTCAGCTTCGGCTACATGGATGGCATGAGCCTCGTGATGATCGTCCTCTCCGTGATCGTCGCCCTGGCTGCCGTTCTTTCCGGAAAAGCCCCGGCTGGGAGCGAGAAACTCTATTATGGCTCGTCCCTCCTCATCGCCGCCGGAGCCATCGGCGCCTTCGCCTCCACCGATCTCTTCTTCTTTTATGCGTTTCACGAAATGGCGCTTATCCCGACTTTCCTGATGATAGGCATCCTTGGCAGGGGAGACCGGCGGGGGATCGCATGGAAGATCACGATCTATCTCGGCCTCGGCTCCCTCGTGCTGCTCGCGGGTCTTGTATGGCTGGCCTCGCTCGCAGGGACATTCAGCATCCCGGAATTGCTGGCCGACTCGGCCGTGATCGATCCTGCCGCGCAGAAAGGGATCGCGGCTCTCCTCGTCATCGGGTTCGGTACCCTCGTCTCACTCTTCCCGTTTCACTCCTGGGCAGCACCAGCCTATGCCAGCGCTCCCGCCCCTACCTCCATGCTCCACGCAGGGGTTCTGAAGAAATTCGGTCTCTACGGAATGCTTCGTATCGCTGTTCCGCTCGTTCCCGAAGGTTTGCAAGCGTGGCTGGTCCCTCTGCTCGTGCTTCTGCTCGGAAACATCCTCTGGGTAGGTCTGGTGACCATTTCGCAGAAACGCCTTGATACACTGCTGGGCAATTCCTCAGTGATGCACATGGGTTACATTTTCCTCGCCATCGCCGCACTCATCGCCGCCGGCCCGGGTGGAAACGAACTGGCCATACCCGCCGCAGTCGTCCTTATGTTCGCCCACGGCATTTCAATCGCCCTCCTCTTCGGCCTCGCCGACCGTATCGAGCGCTCCACCGGGTCACTGGACCTGTCCGACATGGGCGGACTTGCAAAATCCGCTCCCGGCATGGCATTCGTCTTCGGCATCGCCGCAATGGCATCCATCGGCCTTCCCGGCCTCGCGAATTTTTCCGGAGAGGTTCTGGTCTTCCTCTCCGCCTTCGAAAACTACAACCCTTCCGACAGCCTCGGCCCCGTCCAGATCGCATGCATTCTCGCGATCTGGGGAGTCGTCATTTCCGCGGTCTATATGCTCCGCGCCTACCGGAACATCTTTCAGGGTCCGGCGGTGGAATCCACCGTCAAAGCCGCCGATCTCACCCTGGTCGATCACATCCCCGCAGTCCTACTCATCACCGCTCTCCTCGCCGTAGGCTGCTACCCCAACCTCCTTCTCAGTTTTCTCAAGCCCTGATGGTTGAGATTTGAAATTTGAATTCTATGCCAGCCTACTACCTGGAAGCCCTCACCGTTACCCTCGGCTTCATCATCCTGATCGCTGAGGCATTCGTGCCATCGAAAAACAAATCCTGGCTCGGTTTCGCCGGAGCGATCGGTTTGGCGGTGATTCTCATTCTCACCTTCTTCGCAGTGGGAGCAAATGAGAAACCGGAGAGCGACTGGGCGAAATGGCCTCTCTGGAATTTCTACCAGTTCGATCCGCTGGCCCGCTTCTACAAGATCTTCGCCCTGCTCACCACCGCCCTCGTGCTCCTCATGGCCGTGGATTACCGGAAAATCCTCTCCCGTTTCACTGAGAATCCGGATTCCGAGGATGGAACCGGCGAGTTCTACTCGCTCCCCGTCTTCGCATGCGCAGGCATGATGTGGATGGCCTCCGCGAAAGACCTCGCCGGAGCCTTCGTCGCCCTCGAACTCGTCACAATCACCTTCTACGTCCTCGTCGCCTTCATGCGCCGCAACGTAGGCTCTCTGGAGGCCGGAGTGAAATACCTCATCCTCGGCGCGCTCAGCACCGGCTTCCTTGTTTACGGGATCGCCTGGATCTACGGAACGACCGGCACCATGCGGCTCGACCTCATGCCAGTCGCCCTCGCCGGAGTGGGAAACACCATTCCTCTCCTTTTCGGCATCGCCCTCGTTCTTGTCGCGCTAGGCTTCAAGGTCGGCGCGGTGCCCATGCAAATGTGGATACCCGATGTCTACCAAGGCGCGCCAACCCCTACCACCGCCTTCCTCTCAGTCGGCTCCAAGGCTGCCGGTTTCATCCTCCTCATCCGTTTCCTCACCCCGTTCCTCGGCGAGGCCTCCCCTGTCCGCACGCAGGTTCTGAGCATCCTCCTCATTCTCGCCGGAGCCACCCTCCTGTTCGGGAATCTCGCAGCCATCCCGCAGGGCAACTTCAAACGCCTTCTCGCGTACTCTTCCATCGCGCACGCCGGATTCCTCATCCTCGCCCTTGCCGCATGGAATCCCGGTTCGGAATTCGCCATCAGTTCCACCGAAGCCGTATCCTTCTACCTCGCCACCTACCTGCTGATGACCCTCGGCGTTTTCTTCATTCTCGCCCAGGTCCGCATCCACCGCGATGGCGAGGCGATCACCGATTTCAACGGACTTGGTAAAACCAATCCCGCCCTAGCCATCTCTCTCACGATCCTCCTTGCCGCGCTCGCCGGAGTGCCTCTAACCGCCGGGTTCATCGGGAAATTCTTTGTTTTCTCCCTCGCCGCCACCGCTCAGCTCTGGGTTGGACTGATCATCGCGGTCATCGCCGCGGCCGCCGGTTTCTACTACTATTTCAAGACGATCCGCGCCATGTGGTGGATCGAGCCTCACGACGAATCGGTGATCAATCTTCCAGCGGTCTCCAAATTCGCTATCGCCGCTCTGACCGTCCTGACCCTTGTCTTCGGAGTCTATCCAGCCCCCATCCTGGCGCTTCTGCGATAGGGACCAGCGTCTTAAGGATTGCCAGAAGTCGGTTTCAGGTCGTGTTCAGCGAGTCGGAATCCCACAGGTATCAGAGATTGCCCTTCTTCATTTCAGAAACCGCGTAGTCCGCCGCGCGTGCGGTGAGAGCCATGTAAGTGAGTGATGGGTTCTGGCAACCGGCCGAGGTCATTGCCGCCCCGTCCGTGCAAAAGACGTTTTCCGCCCCCCACACCTGGTTGTGACTGTTGAGCACGGAATCCTTTCGGCGACCCTCCCATGCGCGCCGTTCCCATCTCGTGGATCCCAAGGCCTATGGATGGTTCGTTCTTATACATTCCGATGTTTTTCGCACCCATAGCCTCGAGCATTTCAGCGGCATCGTTCATCATGTCGTCGCGCATGGCGTATTCGTTTTCCTGGAAAGTGGCGTCCGCGACGACCAGCGGAAGTCCCCATTTATCGGTTTTATCAGGGCTGAGGGTGATTCGGTTGTTCTCGTAAGGCAGACATTCGCCGAATCCCTGCATGCCGATTCCCCACGGCCCGAAGGAGGTGAGTTCCTTTTTGAAATCCGCGCCGAACCCGCCGATCCCGCGAGACCATCCCTGGCGCATTCCGCTCCCCTGGTAGCCGAAGCCACGCAGATATTTCCCTTTCGTGGGCTGTTCGCCGAAATTCCGGTAACGGGGGATGTAGAATCCCCCGGGACGCCGCCCGTACTGCACCTTGTCCAGATTCGTTTCCATAATCCCGCTGGCGCCTACACCCAGATGGTGATCCATCAGGTAACCGCCAAGGGATCCGCTCTCGTCCATTCCTCCTGGGAAACGGTCTGACTTGGAGTTCATCAGGATGGCGGTCGAGGCGACGGCGGAGGCATTGAGGAAAATGATTTTCGCGAAATATTCCGTAGTCTCCATCGTCACCTCGTCGATGAGGCGCACCCCGACAGCCTTGCCGGCCTTTTCGTCGTAAATTACGGAGTGGACGATGGAATGCGGGCGCAGGGTCATTTTCCCCGTGTTCGCCGCCGCCCTGAGGGTGGCGGACTGGCTGCTGAAATACGCCCCGAAGGGACACCCTCTTATGCAAAGGTTCCGGTATTGGCAGGAGGCGCGTCCGAGCGCGGTCTGCTCCGCTGTCGGTTCCGTGAGATGCGCCACGCGCGCGTTCACCACCTTGCGGGTTCCCCACTTTTTCTCGACCCCGGCCTTGAGTTCCAACTCGGGAGGGGTGAAGGCCATGGGTGGCTGGAAGACGCCGTCGGGCAGCTGCTCAAGCCCGTCCTTCGCCCCGCTGATGCCGGCGAATTTCTCGACATAGTCATACCAGGGGGAAACCTCCTCATATTTCACCGGCCAGGGGATGGAGATGCCTTCCTTGGCGTTCGCATCGAAATCCAACGGACTCAGACGGTAGCTGTGCCTCCCCCACATGAGCGAACGCCCGCCCGTGTGATAGCCGCGCATCCAGTCGAAGCGTTGCTTTTCCTCGTAAGGATGATCCTGGTCATCCACGAAAAGGTAGGATCTGGACGGCTTGACCGTGTAGCCGGTGCGCGCCTGCTTTTCCTGCTGCTCGAACATTTCCAGCGAGGTGTTGTCCTGCCACCGCAGCTCCCAGGGCGCGGAGTTGGTGGTCTTATAGTCCTCGATGTGCTTCAGGTCGGAGCCGCGCTCCAGCACCAGGGTTTTGAGACCTTTTTCGCAGAGTTCTTTCGCAGCCCAGCCGCCGGATATCCCGGAGCCGACGACGATGGCGTCGTATGTGTGTTCCGCTTTTCCTTTGAGATTCGTATTCATGGGTTTTCTCAGAAAAATTTCACAAGGCGTATGCTTTCATACCTGGCTCCAGCGGCATGTCGGGTACCCATTTTCCGGGGACAAGCATGTAGTTGAACGACTCGGTGGCTCCCTTCTCGGAGTTCACATAACAGAACTTCGTAAGTTCCTTGAACTGCTCCAGGAAGGTGTCGCTGGTCTCTTTGTCCCTGCTCCGCCAACGCCCGCTTCGCCGCCTTTGTCTCGTTGTCCACCTTTGTTAGGAAAGCGACCTGCGCGGCGGGTTCCATTTCCCCGATGCTCTTCCCGTTTTCCTTCGCGCAGCGCATGGTGATTTCCGCGAGACCCTCCGTGATGATTTTCTGGTCAGCGGGCAGATAGCAGTCTTTCACGATGACTTCGATCCAACCCGGCACGCCCGCCGCGATTGCTCCGGGAGTATCCGTCTCCGGAATGATGGCCTCGGCGAGCATCGCGACCTGCGCCCTCTGCGCGTCGCTGAAAAACGTCAGATCCGCGGGATTGAAGGCCTCGCCCATTTTCGCGAAAACGCTTTCGGGCAGCGCGATGCTGCCGCCTATCGTCATCGCCATGATTTTAAGTAATTCTCTGCGTTCCATCGTTTGTCTGGTCTGTTTCGGACGAAACGGTAGCCGGTGAAAAAGATCCAGCTAGCAAAAAACCCAAGTGAACGGGCCAGCCGACGGATCGCTGATGGATGAACCTTACAGTCCCATCGCCTTGCGCATGTGGGGAAGGGGATCGCTCCCCGGGAACCAGTGCTTGAACGAGATGGCTCCCTGGTGGACGAGAAGACTCATGCCGTTGTCCGTGCGGCAGCCAGCGCGGCGGGCGGCGGCCAGGAACGGGGTCTCGGGCGGCTGGTAGATCGTATCGAAAGCGCAATGTTCCGGGAGAAAACATCCGTCCGGAATCACCGGCGGATCGGTGGCTTTCAGGCCGAGCGAGGTGGTCTGGATCAGCAACTCCGCGTCGTGACAGGCTCCTTCGAATCCCGGGTCATCGAAGTCCAGGGTGAAAATATCCGTCTCCGGGGAAAGGCGCTCGAGCCTTCTGGCAAGCGCGACGATCTTGTCGAGACTGCGGTTCACCAGAGTGAGTTGGTCGGGTTTCGCCATGGCGAACTGGGTGGCGATCGCCTGACCAGCCCCGCCACCCGCGCCGAGAATTAGGGTGCGGGTATTTCCCGGCTCCAGCCCGAAATTCTCCCGAATCGCTTCAACGATACCGGGACCGTCGGTATTGTGACCACGGCTCCCATTCTCACCGAAGACGACCGTGTTCACCGCACCGAGAATACGTGCTTCCTCCGCGACCTCATCGCAATTGTCCATCGCTTCGAACTTGTGGGGGACGGTGACATTGCAGCCGATGAAGTCCAGCTCTCTCATTTTCGCGAAAGCGCGCCGCAATTGTCCCGGCTCGACTTCGAGGCGAATGTAAGAGCAGTCTGCTCCGAGCGCGTCCAGAGCCGCCTGATGAAGCCGCGGTGAGGCGGAATGGGCCACGGGGTAACCCAGAACGGCGAGTTTCGCAGGCTTTTCGCCGCTAACCGCGCGGTCGAGTGTTTCCAAGGTATAAACGGAGTCCATATGTCTGCGGATTTCAGGGGAGGGGGCTTAGCGAACGAATGCTTTCACGTAGCAGCCTGGCCGACCACTGGCCTGGTGCGGTGGGTTTTTCCCCGACAAAGCCGTAGTTCAGAACGCTGCCCGCCTGTGCGCAGAGCAACCGCGAAACCGGTGCCAGAATTCCCATGCCCATGGTGGAAAGCGGGATGCCCTGATCGCTGGTCTGGAAGTTCGCCAGCGCCGTCAGGTCGTTCATCGTATGTAACCTTGCGGCTGCCTTGAAGACCGCCGCACCTGCCGTTTTTGCCACGGAGACTTGCTCCGCGAACTTCTCGGGCGAGGGGAGTTTTTCGAAATCGTGAAACGAGGCGATCCACGGCACGCCCATCGATGCAGCCTGTGCTGCCAGATCTGACATCGCGTCCGCGTTCCTTGCCTCGATGTCGATGATCGAGGCGTCCGGCAGCGAAGCCCTGAGCAACTCCTCCCGCGTTTTCGGATCGAGATCGAAAGGCGATCCCTCCGATCCGCAGCGCGCGGTGAACAGCAGTGGAAAAGGCAGCAGGTGGCTCCAGAGTTTCCGGCCTTTTTCGGTAAAGGCGTCATGAAACAGATCGAGCCGTATCTCCGCCACATCGCACTGGGCGCCAAGGGATTGCGGGTCTTCGGCAAGAAGTGATTCCACATCGCCGAAGCTGCCCACGACAAGTGACGTGGGGCTTTGGAAGGAGAATCTCGCGCTCGGCATACGGCTAGTGATGGGCGGCTGCCACGCTTTCGTCAATGGCTTGTCACCCGGTCTCGCCCTCCCGAGTAAAAAGTTACGATCTTTCAACCTTTTATCTGGTCAACCCGACACCCGCATCCCTAGCTTCTGTTGAAATCCCAACGACATGAGAACAATTCGCCTAACCATCATCTCCGCATTCGCCTGCGCGGCCGTCTCCGCTCTTTCCACCCAGTCCGCGAATGCCCAGGCCTACAAGGTCGAGCCTTCGAAACTGGAGTTCGACGATCTTCCATCGCCCGTCTTCGACACTGGGAAAGAGAAAAGTTTCAAGCCCAAGGACTGGCTTGAGATCGAAGCTGGTTTCACCGTCAGGATGGCGCCCGAACCGAAGTCCAAAACCGCTGAAAGGATTCTGGTGAAATGGTTCGTCGCCATCAAACATCCGGAAAAAAGTGGCGCATTCCTCCTGCTTACCAAGGACATAACCCACGTCAACGTCCCGCTCGACGAGGAGATTTTCTCGTCGGTCTACCTTTCACCCGCATCCGTCACCCGCATGACAGGCTCTGATCGCGGCGGAAAAAGTGCCGTCGAATACGTGGGCTACGAGGTACTTGTGAATGGCGAGAAAGTCGCGGAAGAATCAAGCAAGGGTAAGGCCGGTTGGTGGAATTCGCCGTCCGACAAGCTTTCCCGCAGCGATTCGGTGCCTCTTCTTAACAAGATGGAGACGCCTTTCGCCAACCACTGGTGGGATCGGTATGCCGAGATCCTCATCGAGACCCGCTGAACGCGCGTTTGCTTCACCGGCATTTCCCGTTAGATTTTTCAAACGCCTCACAGATCTCACCGAACCATGGCAGATACCCAGACCACCGTCGCCCTCAACATAGGATCCCAACGCATCGGCATGGCCGTCTTCGAGACCTCGAAGAGCGGCGGCCTGATACTCAAAGGCTACGATACCGATACCATCATCGCGGATCCGGCGATGGAAGCCTCCCGGGAGGCCCAGATCCGCGTCGCCCTCGAGGATCTTGTGGCGAAGCTCAAAGTCTCCAAGGCGAAGGTTCGCTATGCGATTTCGGGTCAGGCGGTTTTCACCCGTTTCGTGAAACTCCCGCCGATCCAGGACGACAACATCGAACAGCTCGTGACCTTCGAGGCACAGCAGCACGTCCCTTTCCCTATCAACGAAGTGGTCTGGGATTACGAGCTCATTGAGGGCGGAGAAGACAAGGAGGTTGTCATCGTGGCGATCAAGGGCGACGCGCTCGATGAGATCAACGACACGGTCAACGAATCCGGAATGTCGACCGCGGAGGTGGACGTCGCCCCCATGGCTCTCTACAACGCCTACCGGGCCGCCTACGGGGCACCCGAGCAGCCGACTCTGCTCATCGATGTGGGCGCGAAATCCAGCAACCTTCTTTATATGGAAGGAAAACGGTTCTTCACCCGGAGTGTCGCCATCGGAGGCGCTTCCATCAGCGCGGCCATCGCGAAGGAATACAATGTTCCTTTCCCGGACGCGGAGCACCATAAGATCAGCGCGGGTCTGGTCGCTCTCGGAGGCGGACACACGGAGACCATGGAAGAATCGGTGGCCGCTCTCGCGATGGTCATACGCAACGCCTTGACCCGGCTTCCGGCGGAAATCGCACGCACCACGAACTATTACCGTAGCCAGCATGGCGGCAGCGCGCCTACCAAAGTCCTTCTTGCTGGCGGTGGCGCGAACCTTCCCTACACACTGGAATTTTTTAACGAGAAGCTCAACATCCCGGTCGAATACTTCAACCCTCTCGCCAATGTGGCCATCGGCAAGGGCGTCGATACCGAACTGCTCCAGCGCGAGGCACACACCATGGGGGAACTCATTGGTCTCGGTCTCCGGGGAATAGGAAAGTCCACGATCAATATAGACCTTGTTCCGGCCGCCGTGGAGGTTACCCGCGCCGCCGACAGACGGAAACCGTTCCTGATCGCCGCGGCCGCACTACTTGTCATCGGCTTCGGAGTCTGGGCGGTCTTTCAGAACAAGGCGGCGGGAGAGGCAAGTGACCGCGCCCGCACCATGGCCGAGACTTCGGAAACGCTATCACCGGTAGCTACTCAAGTGCGCGGTCTCCTGACGAAAGAACAGGAACTCGCCGCAGTCGCGGAATCTTACACCGGCCTGGAATCGGATCACGCCTTCTGGTTCGACCTGCTCGGTGAGCTTCGCGGCGCCTTTGCCAGCGATTCTGTCTGGCTGACCGAAATGAGCCCCCTCTACGGATTCGATCCTCTCCAGTCCGGCGACTCATCAGACACTGAAGCCAAAGAGGTGGTCGACCCCGATTTCGCC
This sequence comes from uncultured Verrucomicrobiae bacterium, assembly GCA_963758175.1. GTDB lineage: Bacteria > Verrucomicrobiota > Verrucomicrobiia > Verrucomicrobiales > Akkermansiaceae > Luteolibacter. Next base: position 472,130 of record CAVWUI010000005.1, on the reverse strand, counting down.
GACGGAGGAAATGCGACTTCCATCCAGCCACCTCCTGAAGACCCGGCAGCGCAAACAGGTCGGCCTATGAACAGGAACCAGCCTCCACCGGAACCCGTTGCTGCCGCGAACGCGATCCTGATCAAGGGATTCTGGCGCGAAAACCCCCGCAGTCAGAACATAGTCTCGGATCTGGTAAAGCGTCTCCGCGAAAACACCGATTCCTTCAGTTTCAGCGCCAAGGCGGAGAACGGCAAGGAGACCGAATTGAGTGACGACCAGATTCTTAAAGTGAAACTGACCGGAGAAGAAGGTGACCTCGGCTTCCCTTTCGAACTCACGCTTCCGCTGGCAAGACCTGTCGCCGTCAAATAGACCCTACCATTTTTCCCTGAAATCCCATTATGAATTGGATCAAAACCAACCCCTTCGTCTCGGCGCTGGCCGGTATCACCCTGTTAATATGCGCCGCCCTTTACTTCTTCGGTTCGCGGGGTGCCGCCCGTTACGAGGAAGCGAAAGCATCTTTTGACGGATCCTTTCAGACCGTCCAGCAATCCGAAAGCATTCCTCTCTATCCCGAGGCCGCGCTCAGGGACGGAAAACGCAAGGCGATCACCGAGTATGGACAAGTCATCGACGACCTCGGGACACTGTTCGACCCATACCGCCGTGCGGAGCTGCCAAACGTCTCTCCACAGGATTTCACAGCGACTCTCAAAGCCGCCAACAAGGAGGTGACTGAGGCTCTCGAAGCTGCCGGATGCGAAGTCCCCGACGGATTCCTTATGGGCTTCGAGCGTTATGGAAACGAATTCGCCACAGAAAAGGCCACGGGTGTTCTGAACTACCAGCTGGAAGGCGTGAAACATGCTCTACTCCAACTTGCGGAGAGCCGTCCAGGCGCCCTTCTGAACGTGTTTCGCGAGGAGATCCCCGAGGAAAGCGGTGCCGAGCCGAACCCTGCCCCGGATGAAGTGACCCGGCGTTTCGGCTACGAGGTCGCCTTCAAAGGCTCCGAAGCCTCCGCCCGTGGGTTTCTTAGCGCTCTGGGAAACACTGATCCTTATTATTATATCGTTCGCTGCGTGAAGATTGATAACGAGAAGGATGAGCCGCCGGCCATCGCTGATGCCAAGTTCGAACAAACCTCCGCTCTCGCGCCCGCTCAGCCGGTCGCTGAAAATCCCTTCGGCGATGCTTTCGTGCTTCCCGGAGCCGAAGAACCTGCGGAAGCCCCGGCAGTGGAAGCGGATCCCGAGGAGGAACCCGCTGACGAGCCGGATGTGGCTCCAGAAGAGGCAGACTCCTCAAGGATCCTCGCCCAGGTTCTCGGTAGCGAGGAAATCCTGGTCTTTGTTCGCTTTGATCTGACCCTGTTTCTTCCTGCCAAGGAGCTGCCGCAACCCTGATCCCACCAACCCCAAATTCCCATGTCCTGGATTTCAGAAAATTACGAAAAAGCCGCGATCGGCGTCGGCGCTGTCGCCGCGCTTGGACTCGCATACTTCGGCTGGCAGAAGGTCGGCTCCGTTCCGGAGAATTTCGCCAGTATGGCGACCGGCGCCACACCGCAGAAAAGCGATCCGGCGGTCGTCGGCGCTGATGCGGTGCCACGGGCCATATCCTCGTTCAAGCTGAAGCGGGAATGGCAGAAGGGCGAGGATGAAGGACGCCCTGTCGATCTGTTCACTGGAGTCCCGCTCTTCGTGAACAAGAACAATCTGAGCAATCCGGTTGACCTCGTCGATCCCATTGTCGAACCCGTCCACCCTCCCATCCCGAACCAGTGGTGGATCGACAACCGCATCGACCCGGGCTACGGCGATTCCCCGCTCCGTGACTCGGATGAGGACGGATTCACCAATCTTGAGGAATTCAATGCGAAGACTGATCCGAACGATAATCGTGCCTACCCTCCTTTGATCACCAAGCTCACCTTTGCCGGGGACGAATCCGTTCGATGGGTGGTTCGTCCCGGATATCCGGCCGCCAACGGCGCTTTCACATTCGAGTATCTGGACACAGCCGGAGTGGAACAGAGAACCGGTGCCGTGAATCCGGTTGTTCCGGGCGGATTGTTCTTCGCCGATGACCCGATAAAGGAGCGGTTCAAATTCGTCAGCTCGGAAGTCCGCGAGGTGGAGGATGAGAGAATGAACACGAAACGGGACATCACATTTGTGACCATCGAGGATCAGCGTTCCAACAAGACAGGAATGACGTACGAGATGCCTTCTCAGTTTCGCAAGAACGACGCGGAGTATCTTAAGTATTCTCAATACGACCGAACCGCCATTCTCACTCTTGAGGCGCTCGGTTTGAACGGGGAGGAGATGAAAATCGAGGAATTCACCCCCTTCGCCCTTCCTCCTACAGCCAAGGATAAGTCGTTCACCCTCAAGCAGATAAGCCCTGAGGCCATCGTCATCGAACAGACCATGGCCGACGGAAAATCCGAGACCTACACCATCCTAAAAGGAGCCACCGGTCCGGAACCTCAATAAATTTCACAAAATCGTAACTTTTCAGAAAAAGCTCTTTCCAATTCCCTTGAAAACCTACACAACGACCACCTTCCCTATGCAAAAAACGCCAATGTCTCGCCACAGTCGCACAGCCGTTTCCCTGATGGCCGTCGCCGCCACCATGCCGCTCACAGTTTCCGTAGCCAACGCCCAGGGATATTCCGGCGCTGCCCAACGCGAGATCATCCGCCGTCAGGCCGCCGTGGCTGATGCCGACAGGCTCTTCCTTGAAGGTCGCGAAGCCTACGCAAAAGCGGATTTCCAGCAGTCGGTCGACAAATACCGCTCGGCGCTGAGCATCCTTCCGGAGGCTTCAACCCTTTCCGATCGCCGCCAAAGCTACACGGAGCATCTCGGGGACGCGAGCGTCGCTCTTGCACAGCAGTTCCGCAAGGTCGGTAAATATGACGAAGCGCGCACGCTTCTTGACGGCGTGCTCGCTCCGGAGATCGACCCTGACAACTTCGCCGCCAAGCAGGAACTGGGCTACCTCGACGATCCGATCCGCACCAATCCTTCCCTTGATTACGAGCACACGAAGAACGTCGACGAAGTCCGTCGCACTCTCTACATGGCGCAAGGTAACTTCGATCTCGGCAAGTTCGATGAGGCCAAGCGCAACTATGAGGACGTCCTTCGTATCGACAGGCACAACACTGCCGCCCGTCGCGGGATGGAGAAGATCGCCGCCACCAAGAGCGATTATTATCGCGCCGCATACGACCAGACCCGCGCCGAGCTTCTCATGCAGGTCGATCAGGCCTGGGAACTCTCCGTGCCAGCCGAACTTCCTGTTTTCAACGAGACTCCAGGCCCTGACCCAGGTGGCAGTGGCGGCGTAGCCTACATTACTGAGAAACTCCGTAGGATCATCATCCCGCGTATCGATTTCGAAGACACCACGGTCGAGGAGGCCATCGATTTCCTCCGCCTCCGCTCCGTCGAGCTTGATACCCTTGAGCTTGACCCGGATAAGAAGGGCGTGAACTTTGTCATCCGCCGCCCGCGCACCACCGCTCTCGGCGGTGCCGCTGACGGACTCGATGCCGCTGCCAGTGACGGTGGCGGTCTCCTCGGAGGAGGCGGAGATCCGGGGGCTCTGCGCATCAACGAACTCCGCCTTCGCAATGTGCCATTGGCCGTTGCTTTGAAATATATCGGCGATGCCACAAAACTCCGTTACAAGGTTGACGACTTCGCTGTTACGCTGGTTCCACAGACCGAGACCGGCGAAGATCTCTTCACTCGTACTTTCCGTGTCCCGCCTGACTTCGCCGCATCCCTTGGTGCCGGCGGTGACGCGGGCACTCCCGCAGCCGACGATCCATTTGCGGACACCGGTGGCGGCGGCGCCGGTACGCTTGCGGCACGTCTTCCCATTATCGACCTGCTGAAAAAATCTGGAATCCTGTTTACGGACGGAACTTCGGCGACTCTCGGTGCCTCCGGCAGCCTTTTGGTTACGAACACTCCTTCCGAGCTCGACAAAATCGAGCAACTTGTTGACACATTTACGGGACTTGAGCCGAAGCAGGTGAAAATTACCACCAAGTTCGTGGAGATCTCCCAGGAGAACAATGACGAGCTCGGTTTCGACTGGCTCATTTCACCGTTCGGCCTTTCCAAGAACGCTCTCTTCGGCAGCGGTGGCACGACTGGCAGTGGCGGCGTGCGCACAGCGGCTGACTTTGTCAGTCCTATCGCTGGCACCACTCTCCCGTCCATCCCCGCGACAGGAAACGTCAACAACATCGTCACCAGTGGTCTCCGCAGCGGTGACCAGGCGATCAACCGCAACAATATCGATGCGATTCTCAACAACCCGAGCCGCACCGCCCAGACGGCGAACGTCGCTCCTGGAATTCTCGGTCTGACCGGACTCTTCTCGGACGGTCAGGTGCAGGTAATCATGCGCGGCCTGGCTCAGAAAAAAGGAACCGATCTGATGACCGCTCCTTCGGTCACCGCACGATCCGGACAGAAGGCGACCATCGAGGTCATCCGCGAATTTATTTACCCGACCGAATACGAGCCCCCTGAACTCCCGAACAGCGTCGGCCAGACCAGTGGCACGACTATCGGTGGAACCGGCGGCGGCGGCGGTAGTTTCCCCGTCACACCGGCGACTCCGACCGCGTTCGAGACCAAGAATACCGGTGTCACCCTCGAAATCGAGCCTACCATAGGTGAGAACGATTTCGTGATCGATCTCCGCTTCCTTCCTGAGATCGTGGAATTCGAGGGATTCATCAACTACGGCAGCCCCATCCAGTCGCCTGGCCAGGACATCTTCGGAAATCCTGTGAACGCGATCATCACGGAAAACCGCATCGAGATGCCCGTCTTCTCGAAACGCAGCGTCAACACCTCGCTCACCATTTATGACGGCTACACGGTAGCTGTCGGTGGACTCATGCGTGAAGACGTCCAGAACGTGGAAGACAAGGTGCCTATTCTTGGCGACATCCCCATCATCGGTCGTTTGTTCCAAACCAAGGGCGAAAACCGGATCAAGAGCAACCTGATCATCTTCGTGACCGCGCAGATCATCGATGCCACCGGACGTCCGCTCCGCGGTGCTGACTCGGGTGGTTCCATTCCCGTAACCTCCGGCGGCGGCGATCTTGGTGACGGATCGGTTCTTCCTCCGATCGACGGGCTTTGATCCGAATCAGGAAATCTTGAATTTGCGAAGGGCGGGGGTTATCCCCGCCCTTTTTTCATCGACGAATCGTGTGGCTGTGAAAACCTCCCGGTATGGGTCAGCGCGCACTTGTCATTGTTCTGGATTCCGTTGGTTGCGGGAACGCTCCCGATGCTGAACAATACGGAGACTTCGGCGCGAATACCCTGGGTCATCTCTACGAGAACGTGCCGGGCTTCAGTCTCCCCAATCTTGAATCCCTGGGTCTGGGAGAAATCCTAGTGCTGGAAGGTGGTAGACAAAAATGCGAGGATGCGATGGCCTTCAGACTGACGGAAATATCCGCCGGAAAAGATACGACGACTGGTCACTGGGAACTGATGGGATGCCCAATAAGCATTCCTTTTCCGACGTATGAAAAATTTCCTGAGGAGCTTGTGGGGGAGATAGAATCCGCCGGTGCTGTGGAATTCATCGGAAACAGAGTGGCTTCCGGAACCGAAATCCTCGACGAACTTGGGGAGGAGCATGTTTTGACAGGAAAGCCCATCCTTTACACAAGCGCGGACAGTGTCCTGCAGATTGCGGCGCATGAGGAGGCTTTCGGTCTGGAGCGGCTGCTCGCTCTTTGCGAAAGCTCCCGTGAGATCCTCGACCGCAGGGAGATAAGTATAGGAAGAGTGATCGCGCGGCCGTTCATCGGGAGCGCAATCGATGGCTTCACCAGGACGGGGAACCGGCATGACTATTCGCTTGTCCCTGGGGAAACGTCCATGACCCGCCTCGTGAACAGAGGAGTGAAGGTAACCGGAGTAGGGAAGATCTCGGACATTTTCGCAGGATCCGGTATTTCCGAATCCCACCCAACTCGGAGCAACCGGGAGGGAATGGAATGTATAGACGGGCTATGGGAAAAACACACCGATACACCGGAATTTATTTTCGCGAACCTAGTGGATTTCGACTCCCTCTACGGACATCGCCGCAATCCCGCCGGATACGCCGAATGTCTCGTTGATTTTGACCGCTGGCTCGGAGGCTTTCTAGGAAAAATCCGCGATGGCGACCTTGTGATCATTACCGCGAACCATGGCAACGATCCGTACCATCCGGGAACAGACCACACGCGCGAGCAGGTGCCGTGTCTAGTCGTCGGAGGATCAGGTCTTATCGAAACAAACCCCGAATCGTTCTCTGATGTGGGTAGGCTGGTGGAACGTTATTTCGGGCTTATGTCACCCGACTGAACAGATCTGGCGGAGTAGAGGGTAGATTCCGCCACTGGTCGAAGTAGGACGGAAATCGTATGAGAACTCGGTCACTTTTTAGTCGGCCAGTTCAATCTTCTCCTGTTCCGCGCCGAGAGCGTCTATCTCTGTCTTACTTTTGGCCTCATGGGAGTCCATCCATTTTGTCTGAATTCCAGGCTTGCAATCATCCGGCGATATGGAAAATTTCGGATCGTCGATTCGGCAATTTGCGGATTGGCGCGCTTCGTCCGGTCCCTATCGCCATGGTCTCGGGAAGTGTTGATTGCGATGGCGTTACTATACGAAAAACAAAATGGACATCTATGTGGGCAACCTGCCCTACACCGCTACGGACGAGGACGTGACAGACCTCTTCGCCGCTTACGGCCCGGTTGACCGGGTCAAGGTCATCACCGACCGTGAAACGGGCCGATCAAAAGGCTTCGCATTCGTCACACTGGGCGACCAGAGCCAGTTGAACGCCGCCGTCGAGGCTCTTGACGGGCAGGATTACCAGGGAAGAGCGCTACGCGTGAACGCTTCAGAGCCGAAGGAACCACGTCCGGGCGGATTCCGCAGTGGCGGTGGAGGCGGCGGTTACGGTGGAGAGCGCCGTGGCAGCGGAGGTGGAGGAGGTGGTGAGCGTCGCGGAGGCGGAGGCTATGGCGGAGAACGCCGCGGCGGTGGAGGTGGCGGCGGCTACAAAGGTGGCGGCGGAGGCGGCTACAAAGGTGGTGGTGGCGGTGGCTACAAAGGTGGCGGCCGCGATAACGACGACTGGTGACAATCCCGTTTTCCGTTTTGGAAAACTTCTCAATCACCCGCTACCTCCCCATGGGTAGCGGGTGCTTTCCTTTTACTCCCGCAGATAGATTCGTTGGACTCGCGGCGTGATACCGGTGAAGACCTCCCACGTGATGGTATCCGCAAGTGTGGCGATTTCTCCCACCGCGATGTTGTTTCCGAAAAGTTCCACTTCGTCGCCGGCGGACACATCGCTGTCATCGGGCAGCGCGACCATGACCTGATCCATCGTGACCCTCCCGATCAGGGGATGGCGTTTCCCACGGATAAAGACCTCCGCACCTTTTCCGGAGACATGGCGTGGATATCCGTCTCCGTAGCCTATGCCGACGGTGGCGACCCGGGTGGGTTTCGTTGCAATGAACGAGCGTCCGTATGAGACACTCGCCCCAATCGGAAGAACCCGCACGAGTGTCACACGGGACTTGAGTGACATCACGCAACATAGGTTTTCCTGGCACGACAGGATGGGTGAGACACCGTAAAGCATCAGGCCGGGCCGGGCCAGGTTGCAGCTCCCCCGTTCGAAGCCCAGGATGCCGCCGCTATTTGAAAGGTGCCGCCACTTGAATTTTGATGTTCCTCCGGCACTTTCGACAGCCTCTCGGAAAGTGGTGATCTGCCGGTTGGTGAAGTCCGCATCTTCATCCGCCGATGAAAGATGGGAGGCGATTCCCTCGAAGGAAAGGGAATGAAAATTCGCCATCTCGGTAATTTTCTCCGGAATTTCTCCGGGGAGGAATCCGCCCCGGCCCATCCCGGTATCCACCGCGAGATGGACCGGGAGAACAACGTGGCGCCGCTCCGCGATCGCGTTGAAAGCTGCGGCTTCGGCCACCGTGGAAATGCATGGAGTGATGTCACGCGCGACGATTTCCTCCCTCTCCCCGTCCCAACTCGCGCCGAGCAGATAGACGGGAGTCAAAACGCCAGCCTCACGGATGCGCCTCGCCTCACCGATGTTTGCCACGCCGAGGAAGGCGATTCCGTTTTCCTCCAGAACTTTTGAAATTTCTTCCAAGCCGTGGCCGTAGGCTCCGGCTTTGACGACGGCCATGATCGCGCAACCGGAAGCTTCGCGCGCGAACTCAAGATTGGCCACAAGCGCGGGAAGATTGATCTCGACCCACGCCCTGGGTTGGGAAACTGGAATGCCGGATTCGCTCACGGACACAGGCTAGAGGAGTGGCAGGAGTCCGCAAGACGCGGTGTCCGGAAAATCCGGCGAGATGATTCTTGCGCGGGTTCGCGATGGCGGGTTGGCTTGGACATGCGGTTCTTTCTTTCGGCCCTTCTTCTGTTCACTCAAAGCTCCGGGCTGTTTGCGGAGGAAAATGGCGGGACTGAAATCAAATCCCTCGCATGGCCGGCTCTTTCGCCGGATGGGAGGACGCTGGCCTTCGAGTGGCTGAACGATATTTGGACGGCTCCGAGCACGGGTGGGAACGCTGTCCGGGTGGAGGAGCATGACTCTCGCGAGGCCTATCCCAGGTTTACCCCTGACGGGAAGCGGTTGGTGTTCTGTTCCGAGCGGACGGGATCCTCGCAGATCTATTCGTTGAAAACGGACGGGAGTGACTTGAAAAAGAACAGTAACCACTCCGAGGGGTATGTGCTGGAGGGAATTTCTCCTGATGGAAACGTCGCGATCGCACGTGGTGTGAGGGGAAGCTCCGGTTACAAGCCTTTCCGGCCGTTGCTGGTGGATCTGCGGGAGGACAGGAGGGAGCTGGAGTTGTTCGATGCGACGGCACATTCGCTTTCCGTTTCGCCCGATGGGAGAAAGTATCTTTTCTGCCAGGGAGGGGAGCAGCTCTACCGGAGTGGATACCGTGGATCGCGGGCTTCGCAGATTCACCTCTGGGATGCGGAGAATAGAGAGTTCACACCTCTGGTCACGGAGAAATGGGAAGCAAGGTCGCCATTGTGGAAAGCGGACGGGAGTGGATTTCACTATCTATCTAACGCGGACGGGACATTCAATCTACGGACGCGAGATCTGAAAACGGGATCGGACACGCAGGAAACGTTTTTCAAGGACGAGTCCGTTGTGATTCCAGCGCTCTCCGGAGATGGCAAAGTGATGGTTTTCAGAGCGGGGCTGAAGGTTTACCGGTTCGAGCCGGAGTCGGGTAAGAAGCCGGTGGAGGTGAGATTTTTCGTTGAGGGGCAGAAATTTTCCAAGAAGCTGGTGCGGCGTGAGAAGGTGACGGGGACTTCGGCGGTCACTTTCGGAAAAGGGGATAGGATTGTTTTTTCGGCAGCGGGAGAGCTATGGACGATGGAGCGAGAGGGGACGCCGGAAAGGCTGACGGAGACAGCCGGCCTCGATGAGCGTGAGCCAGGTTTTTCGGCTGATGGCGGGGAGCTGTTCTTCCTTCGCGACAACGGGCTGGCGACGGATGTGTGTCGGGCGAAGTTTCACGATGGAAAGTTGGACGGGATTTCACCAATTCCTGCCGGGGACAGGTCGAAGCGCTCTCTCCGGGTTAGTCCGGACGGTGGGTGGCTCTCATGGATTGAGGCGACAGGAGACATCGTCACGGCACCTGCATCCGGCGATGGGGAGGCCAGAATCGTAGTCCAAGGCTGGGATCCGCCGACATATGACTGGTCTCCTGACGGGAAATGGCTGGTGGTTGGAAAAAAGGACATGCACGCGAACCGAGATATATGGGTGGTTCCGGCGGACGGTTCGGCGAAGCCGGAGAACCTGACCCGGCATCCGGCCTTCGAGGGATCGCCGAAATGGTCTCCGGACGGGAAAACCATTGTTTTTCTGGCAAGGCGGGACGAGGGCGGGATGGCGCGGCTGTGGACAATCGATGTGGAGGGGTTGGGTAAGGAGGATTTCGCGGAGATAGCCGCCACCGCCACGCCTCTGGACACGGATGTGAGCGAGCCGGTACGGGTGACTTGGTCGACTGATTCCGAATCCGTCCTTTTCCAGAGCAGGGATAAAAAGGACAGGACTGTGTATTCGGTTTCCGTGGAAACGGGGAAGGTGGAGGAGCTGGCGGCTTTTCGAGGGATACCGGTGGGGATGGAAGGCGGTCGCTCGTTCTGGAGGATTGACCGTAAGCCGGCGATTTTTGAGGATGGGGAATGGGAGGAATACGAATTCTCCTTCTCCGTGGCACAGGACAGGGAGGCCAGGTTGCGGCTGGGGTTCCGCAGGATCTGGAGAACGCTGGCCGAGCGTTTTTATGACAAGACGATGAACGGCAGAAACTGGGAGGCCATACGGGCGAAATATGAGGATCCGGCGGCGGAGGCGAGGGAGTCCCGGCAATTCGACAGGATCGTGGCACAGTTGCTCGGCGAATTGAACGCCTCCCATCTGACATTCAAATCGAAGAAGTGGGGGCTGAAGGGGTCTGAAACCAAGGTAAGAAGGCCGACCGCACACCCTGGCATTGTTTTCAAGCAGACCTGGGACGGGCCGCTGACAGTGGATAGGGTGATTGAAGGATCTCCGGTTTCGAGGGAAAAAGACGCGCCGGAGGCGGGGGATACCGTTTCGCGGATCGGCGGCAAGGATGTGGATGCGGCGACGGATCTTGGGAAGTTTTTCAACGGTGCGGAGGAAAGCCCGCTCGCGATGGTGGTTGATGTAGCGGGTAGGAACAAACGGACGCTGGAGCTGGTGCCGGTCGGCTATGATGAAATCCGTTTTCTCGACCGCGAATCAAGAAAGGCGTCGGCGGACAGGCTGGCCGGGGAAAAGGGCTTCGCCTACCTTCCCTTCCGGCGAATGAAAACCGATGACCTGCGGGATCTCTCCGTAAGGGTTTACCGGGCTTCGCTGGATGCGAAGGGGCTGATCCTCGACTTGCGCGACAACGCGGGAGGCCGCGTCGCGGACGAACTTCTCGGTCTTTTCTGCCAGCCGGAACATGCGTTCACCATACCGAGGGACGGCCCGAGGGGGTATCCGGCGGACAGGCGTATCAGTCCGTCCTGGGAAAAGCCCATGGTAGTCCTGTGCAACGGCAACACATTCTCAAACGCGGAGATTTTCTGCCATGCCTTCAAACGCCTGGGTCGTGGGAAACTGGTGGGCATGCCCACCAATGGCGGCGTGATCTCCGCCGTGGGCATTTCGATACCGGAGGTGGGCGAGCTACAGATCCCTTTCAGGGGCTGGTTTCACGCGGAGACCGGGCAGGATCTGGAACTGAATGGAGCTATTCCGGACGTGCTGGTGCCTATTACGGCGGAGGATCAGGCGAATGGTGTGGATATCCAGCTGGAAGCGGCGATCAAAGCGCTGGAGGAAGAGGTGGGGGATGGGGAGGGGAGAGTGAAGGCGAGGTACAAGTAGTGGACGCGCATCACGCCTACTCCCCGAGATGGCGCATCGCCTCCCTGATCGCCGGAACCAGCATGGGAAGACACTCCACTATGGCTTTCGGGTTGCCGGGGAGGTTTACGATGAGGGATTTCCCGCGTGTGCCGGCGGTAGATCGGGAGAGGATGGCGGTGGGGACCTTTTCAAAACTGCGCATGCGCATCGCCTCCCCGAAGCCGGGGAGTTCGCGGTCGAGGATGGCTCGGGTGGCCTCCGGGGTATTGTCGCGGGCGGAGGGACCGGTGCCGCCGGTGGTGAGGATGAGGTGGCAGTTGTCCCTGTCACAAAGAGTGCGGAGGAGGGTTTCGATGCCCTGCCTGTCATCCGGCATGATGTGGCGGTGCCACTCAATATCGGTGAAGCCGTTCTCGGTGAGAATGCGTTCGATCTCCGGCCGAGAGGTCTTCATAGACTCCGGCGCTGGCGCGGTCGCTGAGTGTGAGGCGGGCGATTCTCATTGTTTTGTTTTTTCAAGCAGACTGATTTCTCCGATCATCATGTTCTTGTCCACGGCCTTGCACATGTCGTAGATGGTCAGGGCTGCGATGGATACCGCGGTCAATGCCTCCATCTCGATTCCCGTTTTCGCGCTCGTGCTCACGAACGACCTGATCGCGACGCCTTCATCGGTGATTTCGAAATCCACGTCCGCCTTGTCGATGGGAAGGCTGTGGCAGAGGGGGATGAGTCTGTCGGTGATTTTCGCCGCCTGTATCGCCGCGATGCGGGCGACGGTGAGGACGTCACCCTTGGGGAGCGATTTGCCGCGCAGGGCGGCCACGGTCTCAGGGGCGCATCTGACGAATCCGGTGGCGGTGGCGGTGCGTCGCTGGACGGTCTTGTGGCCGACATCGACCATGCGGGCGGTGCCTTGTGAATCGAGGTGGGAGAAATCCGGCATGGAATTTTCTAAACCCTGGGTCGCTACGACGCAAAGCCGGTAATTCGCTATTCCGTGCTCCCGGGGTGGGGGAGATCCAGCAACAGGGTCTGGGGCGGTTGCTCGGTGACGCGGATGAGAGCGTTGGTTTCCGACAGGGAAAAGGTGTCGCCGGAGGTTGACCAGGGTTGGGCGCATGTGGTGAGGGCTGCGTTTGAAAAAGAAACGCGCGCGGGCCAGAATGTTTCGCGGGGATTGGGTTTCAGGAGGTGAAAGTTGGTGATCCTCAGATCCAGGAAATCCCAACGTGGTCTGATGCCTGACATGATTTCCACGGCAAGGCGGATGGCAATGTGGAAGCAGACGAAGTGGGAGACGGGGTTGCCGGGGATGACGAAGGCCGCCTGGTTCCCCCGCATCGCGAACGTAAGCGGCTTGCCGGGGCGAAGGTTCACCTTGTCGAAGTGGATGGTGAAGCCGGCCTCGCGTAGTACGGCAGCTCCATGGTCGTGATCTCCGACGCTTGCTCCGCCGGAGATGAGGAGGAGATCGAAAGGATTGTTGACCGCTCGGCTGAGCGCTTCGGTATCGTCGGGGAGCCTGGTGGAATTGATGGAGAGGCCGAACGGGGCCATGAGTCCGGCGAGAAGGCTGGTGTTCGTGTCGCGGATTTTTCCGGGAGCGGGAGTTTGTGAGGGAGGGATGATCTCGTCTCCGGTGGCGATATGCCGCACGACAGGTTTGCGAATGACCAGGGGACTCACGCGTCCTACCTGGGCAAGTATCGCGGCCTCGGTGGCTCCGATGCGGGTGTCTTTCTTCAAGACCGTCCCGCCCCTCTTCGCCTCAGATCCTTTTGGACGGATGAAGAGGTTTTCCGGAAACGAAGGGATGGCAACCGTTCCTCCATCGCTTTCGCACTCCTCCTGCATCAAGACGCGTCCTCCTCCGGGCGGGAGGATGGCTCCGGTGAAAACGCGCATCGCCTCGCCGTTTTCCAGACTCCGGCTTGGGACGTCCGCTGCGGCGACAACTCCGGCGAGCTTGAAGGTTCCGGGGGTCGCATCCGGGCGCACCACATAGCCGTCCATCATCGATCGGTCGGCGGAGGGGTAGTCGGAGTCGGCGGGAATGTCCTCTGCCAGGATGCGGCCTATGGATGTCTCCAGACTGACCCGTTCCGGAGGGAGTGGGATTACGCTCGCGGCGATGATTTCCCGTGCCTGGTCGAGTGAGATCATGGGGGAGTGGAGCATGCGGGGCGGAAAGGGTCAATCCGGCCGTGACTCCCGGTCGAACCTGGCTGTCGACAACTTCCCCGCCCGGGCCTCGCCAGGGGTTTGAAGAACCCTTATGCAGATTTTCACTCAGTCGGCAAAGGGGTGGTAGCGGACGGGGTGGCCGTCCTCGTCGCCGTGCGTGTCCGGGAGATTGTCGTTGGACTGGCGGATGCGGGTCTCGATGCTTCCGGCGTCGTCGAAAGAGGCGGTGTGGAAAAGAGCGTCGCCCTCGTCGGCGAGGCCTTCGTTGTTGCGTCCTATGATGATGCCGTCGGTCGTGGAGAGGACGGGTGTGCCATCACCGCCGCCAAGAGGGGGGACGACAAAGCCGAGGGTGTCGCCCTTGGAAACGGCTTTTCCCAGGGCGACAAGGGGGATGAAAAGGCCGCCCGACGGGGCGCGCTCCCAGCGGCTGCTGTGGGAAAGGACTCCGTTGGTGCGGTGGGGATGGGTCTTGCTGGCGGGAAGCATTCCCAGGAAGCGCATGACGGCGATGATGCCCTGGACGCCGAAGCGGATGGTGTGGGAATCCAGCCGCGATGCCTCGCCTCCCTCGAAAAGCACGAACGGTTTCCCCAGCTTGAAGGCGACCTCCCGGAAGGTGCCGGGGCGCAGGGGAGAGAGCATGGTGACGGGGGCGGCGAACGCCATGCCGAGCTCGAGCGAGGCCTGATCGCCATCGGCGATGCGGAGCTGGGGGAGGTTGGGACGGTTGACTGCACCGGTGTGGAGGTCGATGACGGCATCACAGAGGGGGAGGATTTTCGTGGAAACGGTATGGGCGAGGCGGGCGCCCTGGGAGCCTTTCTCGGAACCGGGGAAGAGGCGGTTGAGATCGCGGCGGTCGGGCAGGTAGCGGGTGCGCGAGGTGAAGGCGGGGAAATTAACGATGGGCAGGGTGAGGAGTGTTCCGCGCAGGCGTTTCAATGAAGGTGAGGAGAGGAGGCGGCGTATGATCTCCGTGCCATTGATCTCATCGCCGTGCACACAGGCGGAAACGAGGAGGCAGGGGCCGGGTTTCCCGCTGTGGAGGACGTCCGCGTCGATGAACAGCGGGTGGTTGCTCATGGTGGTGCCGGCGGGGAGGGACACTAGTTTCCGGGAACCTGGGGCGACGGATTCGCCGGCGACGAGGAAGGGTGCGGCTTTCGGGGATGGGGATGGGCTTGGCATGGCGGAAAGCTATTGAACCGCAAGGGGGCGCGGGATGAAAGGAAGAAGGTAATCCCGTGCGGAGGTGCGAGAGACTCACGCGCGTATTTCGGGTGGGGTAAGGAGTTGGAAATTCGGGATTGCGGGGTGGGGCGGGTTTCCGGAACATCCTGGCATGTCGAAATACGCGGGTGAGGAGGTGCTGGTGGTGGAGCGGGGTCTATTGGAGAAACTGGGAACATTCGAGGGGCTGAGGGCTGAGGGTGTGGATGACGCGGTGGAGGCTCTGCTGAAGGAAGGAAACCATTTTTTCATGGATAGGGCGGCGGCGGAGGAGGATCCCTCGCACAAGCAGCTGATCCCGTATTGCGTTTTCAGATGCGGAAACCGGGTGCTCCATTACACCCGTGGCAAGGCGGGCGGGGAAAACCGGCTGCACGCGAAACTTTCCGTGGGCGTCGGGGGACACATCAATCCGGTGGACATGGGGGAGGGCAGGAAAGGCGCGGCGGCCTATTACGCGGCGGTGCAGCGGGAGCTGGACGAGGAGCTGGAGATAGGTTGTGACTACGAGATGAGCGTGATCGGTCTGCTGAACGACGACTCCAACCCTGTCGGGCAGGTGCACCTCGGTGTGGTGCATCTGGTGGAGTTGGAGAGCGAGGACGTTTCCTCGAAGGAGGACGCGCTCACGGATCTTTCCTGGGCGACGGTGGCGGAGCTGAACGGCGCGCTTTTCGAAAGGCTGGAGACATGGAGCCAGTTGTGCGCGGGTTGGCTGGCGGCGGACTGAGATCAGGGTTCCAAACTCTCAACGGCGATCGCGCGTAGCTCGATAGGCGCTCCCTCGGCCTGGAAACAGATGTTTCCGCTGGTTGTGGAGAGATTCGTGCCTTCGTTGACTATGGTGCCGTTGACCTTGACGGTCACGGTGTCCGCCTTGCAGACGACTGTCATCATGTTCCATTCGCCGACAGGTTTTTCCGCAGGATCGGCGGTGCGGTGCCAGCGGCGGGCCTCGTTCTTACCGGGTGCCTGAAGGGTCTCTCCTATCATCCAGAAATCCCCGGCGTTTCCTTGCTGGAGCTGTGACTCGACGCATTGTGGCCAGTCATTCCCTTCAGGAGTCTCGCCGGCGTGGAAAAGAAGGCCACTGTTTCCATTCTCGGAGCCGGGCAGCCATCGCCACTCGAAGGTGAGGGTGTAGTCCCCGTAGGATTTTCCGGAGCGGATGAAGCCTATGGGTTTGCCAGTGGTGGATAGGACGCCGTCCTGGAGCTTCCATGATTTTTTCGCGGCCTCGGCACCCGCTTTGGATTCGAAGGTCCAGTTGGAGAGATCGCTTTCGGAGAGGAGGTCTTCTCCAGGGGCTACGGAGAGGGTTGCGAGGAAGAGGAGGATGGAGATTTTCATTGGGTGGGGAGGTTGGCATGCCGGGGTCCGCCGGGCAAGTGGTAAGGAATCGCGGAAATTTCATGTGAGAAACCCGCTCCTCAATGCGTAGGTTCCGTGTATTTCCCCATGACCTTTCCTTTTTCGCAAAATCTCCTCCCATGTTGCCTTGCCGCGATGATTTCGCTGTCAGGAAACGCGCATGCTGCCAGCCCCGCCGAGCGGTATGAGAAGGAGATCCTCCCTATCATGGTGAACTACTGCTACGACTGCCACGGAGACGGAAGCTCGGAGGGGCATCTGGAGCTGGACAGTTGGGAGACCATAGAGGAGATGACCGCGGATCGGGGCGAGTGGCGGAAGATACGCGATCACATCGATTTCCGCCTGATGCCGCCTCCAGACGAGTTCGCGCCGGACGAGGCGGAGCGGGCGAAGCTTGTGGAATGGATCGATGAGGCAATTTTTCCGGTGGATGCCGCCAATCCCGATCCCGGCCATGTGACCCTCCGGCGTCTGAACCGCAATGAGTATGAGAACACGATCCGCGATCTCCTGGGGGTGAAAGCCGAGGTGACGGACATCCTTCCACTCGACGACAGCGGCTATGGCTTCGACAACATCGGCGATGTTCTGACCCTTTCCCCTCTCCACATGGAACGCTATCTGGAAGCGGCGGAGGTCGCGTTGGATCTGGCGGTAGATCTTTCCCCACCGCGTTTCCCTGAAGTGGAAATTCAGGGGCAGCAACTGAAAGGAGCCGGGAACCGCTCGGGTTCCGCCCTGATGCTGGCCTCGAACGGAGAGGCGACAGCCTATCGCAAGCCCGGCGGCGGCAGGTTCAAATTCACTGTCACGGCGCGTGCGGACGCGGCGGGCGACGAGGCCGCGAAAATGGAACTGAAGGTGAATGACTCGAGTGTCCGGGTATGGGAGGTGACTGACGAAAACGGCTCCAACTACAATGCGGAGGTGTTTCTCGAGGAAGGAAAGAGCACCAAGGTGACCGTAGGCTTTCTGAACGATTACTACGATGAGACCCAACCGGAAGGGAAACGCGACAGGAATCTGCTGGTGGAGAACGTGGCGATCGAGGGGCCGTTGGACGGGCCTCCGCTACGACGGTCCGGTTCTCACCGGGGTATCTTCACGGAGCGGCGGGAAGCGCAGTCGGACAGGGACTATATGACCACGGTGATGAGGCCGTTCATGGAAAAGGCTTTCCGGAGGCCGCTGGAGACGGGAGAAGCGGAGCGATATCTGGTTTTCCTGAAAAACGCGGAGGCCCAGGGGGAAAGTGTGGATTATGCGATACGCCAGGCTCTGGCGGCGGTGCTCGTCTCACCCTCGTTTCTTTTCCGCGAGGAGCCGGGTCTTGAGGGTGAGGGGAAAACCAAGGAACTCGTCGATGAGCACGCGCTCGCGTCACGGCTTTCGTATTTCCTATGGTCTCACGATGCCCGACGGGCGGCTGCGGGAGCTGGCGGACAAGGGGGAGCTGCGGAAGAACCTGCCAGCGGAAATCACACGGATGATCGCTTCGGACAAATCCGCCGCCTTCGTTGACAATTTCGTCGGCCAATGGCTCCAGCTCCGGGACATGGACTCGGTTTCGCCGAACGACAGGGTGTATCCGAATTTCGGCGGCGATCTGAAACGGGACATGAGGAAGGAGACCGAAAGCCTCGTGAGGCATGTCATGGACGAGAACCTCCCCATCGGCACTCTTCTGAACGCTGACTACTCGTTTCTGAACGAGCGGCTTGCGAAACACTACGGCATCCACGGTGTCCAGGGGAAGGAGTTCCGCATGGTATCACTGGAGGGGACGCCGCGCCGGGGGATTTTCGGACACGGATCTTTCCTCACGCTGACCTCGCATGCGACCAGGACATCGCCCGTTCTGCGCGGGAAATACGTCCTGGAGAACATCCTCGACACCCCTCCTCCTCCCGCACCTCCCAATGTCCCCGCGCTCCCGGAAAAACGGGGGCATGACAAGAATCCGCTCACTCTCCGCCAGGAACTGGAGGCACACAGGAAAGACCCCGCCTGTGCCTCATGCCACGCGCTTATGGATCCCATAGGCTTCGGCTTGGAGAATTTCGATGGTGTCGGGCGGTGGAGGACGGAAGACCGTGGCAAGCCTCTGGATGTTTCCGGAAAACTCGTGACCGGACAGGAATTCTCCTCTCCCGAAGAACTGCGGAGCATTTTCGCCAAGGATTATACGAAGCAGTTCCACCGCGCCGTGGCCGTGAAAATGCTCACCTACGCTCTCGGACGAGGGGTGGAATATTATGACAGACCCGCTATCGAAGGAATTGTGTTGAAAGCCGGCGGCGATGACGGACGTTTCATAACCTGGATAACGGCGGTCGCCGAATCGGTGCCCTTCCAATACCGCCGCAAGTGAAACCCAGGATTTCCCCATGATAAACAACCGCAGGACATTTCTCAAAGGACTCGCCACGACGCTCGCCCTTCCCGGCCTCCAGAGCGCCTCGGCTGCCGCCGCGAAGGCAGCGCCGCCGACCCGCATGGCATTCGTCTATCTTCCGAACGGGGTCAACGTGGACAAATGGTTTCCTACCGCGGGGGAGAACACTTCAGCCAGTCTCAAGGCTCTCGGCGGGATGCGTGGTGATTATTCCGTTCTAAGAAACCTCGACCATGACAAGGCGAAGCACAACGGCGACGGGGGCGGAGACCATGCCCGCGCGAACGCCACCTTCCTCACCGGCTGCCAGGCCAGGAAGACCGCCGGCGCCGACATCCGCGCGGGAGAATCCGTCGACCAGATCCTCGCGAAACAGATCGGCTATCAGACGAGGGTTCCCTCCCTGGAGCTCTCCACCGATCCGCCGCGCCGCTCCGGCAACTGCGATTCCGGCTACTCTTGCGCCTATCAGTACAATCTTTCCTGGCGCAGCGAGAGCACGCCGGCGCCCGCCGAACGGGATCCGCGTATGGTTTTCGAAAAGCTCTTCGGCTCCGGCAACGAGAAGCTGGACAGGATGCGCCGCGAGAAACAGAAGAGCATTCTGGATTTCGTGATCGATGACGCAAAGCGTTTCAACAACCGCCTCGACCCTGCTGACAAAGGGAAGATGGACGAATATCTCACCGCCGTCCGTGATATCGAGCAGCGCATCGGGAACGCGGAGAAATTCCGGGTCGAGGTGCCCGAAGAAGAGCGTCCGAACGGAGTTCCTGATTCATATCGCGAACACATTCGCATGATGTACGAAATGATGGCGCTAGGTTTCCAGACGGACACCACTCGCATCGCCACTTTCCTTCTCGCTCACGACGGCAGCGGCAGAAGCTTTCCGGAAATCGGAGTCTCCAGCGGCCACCACCAGATCTCCCACCACCAGCGCAAGGCCGAGAACCTCGACCAGATCGCGAAGATCGACGAGTTCTATGTGGAGCAGTTCGCGTGGTTCCTGGATAAGCTGAAAAATACTGCCGACGGTAACGGCAATCTACTCGATAACTCCATGGTCTTGTACGGCGGCGGGATTCGGGACGGGGATCGTCACGACCATACCGATCTTCCCCTCGTTCTCGCCGGACACGGAGGCAACCTCAAACAGGGACGCGTCATCACCGCCGACACGGGCACCCCGATGACCAACCTCTACCTCTCCCTCATTGACAGGATGGGCGGAAAAGCCGAGCGGGTAGGCGACTCCAACGGCAATTTTGAGAAGATTTCCTAGGAGTGGAGAGTTGGAGCGTGGACTTCGAGTCCGCGCTCTGACCTAATACCTATCCATGGCTCGCGGCACGAAAACACACGCCCTTCTCTCCACCGCCCGGGTTGCGAATATCCCAAGCGTCCTGAGCAACCTGGGAGTAGGCATCCTTTTGGGCGGATTCGTGAACGAATCTGCATTCCCCTGGCCGTGGCCGCTCACTTTTGCAGCGGTCTTATTCTACGTTGGCGGAAATTTTCTCAATGACTGGATGGATAGGGGATGGGATCGCTCCAACCGACCCGAACGGGCACTCCCGCGTGGTCTTTTCCCGGTTGCCTCGTATCTCGGGATAGCTCTCGGCAGCTTCATCGCCGGGCTTGCGATGACCGTTCCCAGCGGCAGGAATTCTTCGTCATCGGGGCGATTCTCGTCTTTCTCATCTGCCTTTATACCGTCATCCACAAGAAAACGCCGTTGTCCGTGATCCCTATGGGAATGTGCAGGGCATGCCTGCCGGTGCTGGGATTTTCCGCGGTAGCTCCGCTGACGTTTCTTCCGGTAGCATATCCCGCCTCGGCGCTTTTGTTATACATCATTGCCCTCTCGATGAGCGCCAGAGGTGAGTCCAGGGTCATCGCGGAGGGCGAGACGAGCCAATTCCCGCGTATTCTCCTGATTGCCAGCGGTTTCATCGCCGTATTTCTCTCGTTTCCGGAAAATGTTCTCCGAGCGGCTTTCGCGTTCATCCCGTTCGGCATCTGGATGTTTCTGTGTCTCACGAAGTACCGGTCGCCAGTGCCCGCGCATGTGTCTGCGCTTCTGGCCGGAATACCGTTGATCGACTTCATCATCCTGCTCCCGGTCGCAAGCCTGGTAATTGGCATGCCCGGGTTTGCGGATCAGGAAAAATTCGTCCTCATCTGCACCCTTCTTCCGCTCTCCGCATTCCTAGCCGGCCGCCGTCTCCAACGTCTCGCCCCGGCTACCTGAGGAAAAGGTGAGGGGTCGCTTCTCCTCCGGATCGGGACTTGAAGTTTTCCCCCTCCTGCGCTCCTTTCCCGGAAAGAAATCTCAATGAGCGGAATCGAAGAAAAACAGCAGCGCCTGGTCGAGAACCTGGAGCTTTTCCAGGATTGGACGGAGCGATACGAATATGTGATCGGCCTCGGGAAGCAACTGGAGCCGTTCCCAGACGATGCGCGCGATTCCAACCACCTGATCAAAGGCTGCCAGTCACAGGTCTGGCTGGACGCGAAGCAGGAGGACGGCCTTGTGTATTTCCACGCCGATTCCGATTCCCTCATCACAAAAGGCATGATCGCACTTTTTATCGATGTCCTCAGCGGGGAATCCCCAGATTCCATCCTCACCGCGGACATGTCCTTCGTGGACAGGACAGGTCTCAAGGAGCACCTCGCCCCCACCCGCGCGAACGCCCTGAATCTCATGGCCACCCAGATGAAACAGCGCGCTCTCGCCTTCGCGAGGTGACGCATTGCCGTTGACCTTTGAAGGCTGAGGCGTAGAAGCTCGGAAAATGTTCATCGATCATATCAGAATACTTGCGAAAGCGGGCGACGGCGGCGACGGGGCTGTATCGTGGCGGCGGGAGAAATTCGTTCCACGCGGAGGCCCGGATGGGGGCGATGGGGGAAATGGCGGACGGGTCACCCTTGTCGTCGATAATTCCACCGACACGCTCCGGCAGTACCATTACGACCCCAAACTTGTCGCGGAGGACGGGCGTCCCGGAGGAAAGCACAAGAAGACAGGCAAGAGCGGCAAGCACAAGGTGGGGAGGGTTCCTCCCGGCACCGTTGTTTACAAGACCACCGCTGCCACCGTCCAGGAGGCCGTGGAAATGGAGCGCAGCGAGGAGGGGATCGATCTCGACCCCATCGCCGATCTCATGGAAGAGGGTGACACATTCACCATTTGCGAAGGCGGCATTGGTGGCGAAGGGAATTTTAAGTTCCGCACCGCCACCAACCAGACTCCTACCGAGCACACTCTCGGCACTCCTGGACAGCAGGGCATCTATTATCTTGAACTCAGGCGCATAGCAGACGCCGGTCTGGTCGGATTTCCCAATGCCGGGAAATCGACTTTGCTGGGAAAACTCTCGGAGGCGAAGCCAAAGGTGGGCTCCTATCCTTTCACCACCCTCCAGCCGATGATTGGTGTGGTGGAGTTCGGCGGATTCCGCCGATGCACCATCGCGGATATTCCCGGACTGATCGAAGGAGCGCATGAGAACAAGGGGCTCGGCCACGAGTTCCTCCGCCACATCACCCGGTGCCGTGTGCTTCTCTTCGTTCTCGATATGGCCGGCAGCGAGGGGCGCGATCCCATCAGCGACCTGGAGATCCTCAGAACCGAGATCAAAGAATATGATGAGGATCTCGCGAAATTTCCGTGGAAGGTGATCGCCAACAAGATGGATCTGGAGGAGGCGGAAGAGAATCTCAAGGCATTCAAAAACCGTTTCCCGAAAGTCGATGTCATCCCCATATCCGCGGATCTGGAAACCGGACTCGACGATCTCAAGGTGATGCTCAACGACGAGATTTCACAGAAATCCCAGAAATGAGCGGCAATCCTGTTTTCGTTTACGGAACCCTGCGGAAAGGAGGTTCCAATCATTTCCGCATGGCAGGGACGGAGTTCGCAGGTGAGGGGAAGGTCGCCGGGCGAATGTGGAAACTCGACTGGTATCCCGTCCTGATTCTTGGGGGCGAGACTTTCGTGAAAGGAGAAATATACCGGGTGGATGACAGGATCCTTGAGGAGTTGGATCGATTCGAAGGCATCACTCCGGATCCCACCGTTTCTCGCGAATACAGGCGGGTCATGACTGCGGTGAATCTTTCCGGCGGCGGGACGGCGGATGCCTGGATATGGGAATGGACGGGCGATCCCGTCGGTGCCCTGCCGCTGGCTGGGGAGGACTGGCTGTCTTTCGAGCCGAATCCCAGCTAAAGAAACGCTGTGGAAAAAAAGATCATCCCGCCGGATGTCCTTCTCGGAGCCTACGCCCGGGGCGTTTTCCCGATGGCGGAGGAGGGAGGAGTGGTGTGGGTCGCCCCACGGATGCGGGGTCTGATACCACTGGACAGCCGCTTCCACATATCAAGAGGGTTGAAGAAAGCTCTGCGGAAAAATCCTTTCGAGATCCGCTACGACACCGCTTTCCGCGAGGTGATGCTTGGCTGCGCTGACAGAAAGCAGACCTGGATCGACTCCGTCATCCTGGATAGTTACTGTGAACTCCACAAAAGAGGCAGCGCCCACTCCGTCGAATGCTGGGACTCGGAGGGCCTTCAGGGCGGGCTCTATGGGGTGAAACTCGGAAAAGCGTTCTTCGGAGAAAGCATGTTCTCCCGCAAAACCGATGCGTCGAAGATCGCTCTTGTAGCGCTCGTGGATCGTCTGCGGGAGGCGGGCTTCAAGCTGTTGGACACACAGTGGCTGACGGACCATCTCGGCACCTTCGGAGGATTCGAGATACCTCAGGAAGAATATCTGGCCATGCTCCACGATCTGAAATTAGTTAACCTATGTTAACTTAAATATAAGTAAAATTTAGCTTGTCAGGCTTCGTCGTCTGTCCTATCACTCCGCCGCGACCACCCCCCCAACACCCCCCGGTCGCGCGCAAGAGTCTAACCACTCGCGCGTTCACCCCCCACCCACATCCCCCCTATGAATGTATCGATCGCCTTGGCGGCGGGTCTTGCCGTCGTCTCAGCCTTGTCCTCTTACGGACAAAATCTTTCGTATGACCTGACCGCAAACAAGAGCAGTCTGCTGGACAAGGGGGTTTCCCGGCAGTTCACCTCCAACGGCGTCACGATGACCGCGACCGCCATTTCCTATACCGGCGGGAACAACGACTATTTCGAAGCATCGCGATTGGGTCAGTATAGCTCGGGTCTTGGCGTCACGAACCGGCACGAGGACGGGAGCGAGCCGGAGCACAGGGTCGATAACTTCCAACATAACGACTACATCCTTTTCACCTTCGACGATCTCGTCAACGTGACCTCGGTTCAGATCGCTTCTATCGTTGACGACAGTGATGTCAGCTATTGGGTTGGCACCCTGAAATACACCAACGACGACAAGATCAGTTACGGCGATCTCTACAAGGCCGGCTTCGGGAACGAGCAGGTGGACTCGACCAACTCCAGTGTCAACTCACGGAACGTTTCCATCAAATCTCCTTCCGGCGGCATCAATGCCATCATCTTCGGAGCGCAGAGGGGACTGGATTCCGGCAAATACATCGACCAGTTCAAGGTCAAGGGCATCAGCGCGAGTGCGGTCGTGGCAGTCCCCGAGCCATCAGCGGCTCTGCTTTCTCTTCTAGGCGCTCTCGGCTTCTGCCTCCGCCGACGTAGATAGGAAATTTTCACAGCTTTCATGGAATTGTTTTCCCGCGTCCGCAAGGACGCGGGTTTTTTCATGCCCCGGAGCTTGATTGATTAGGATTTCCGTAATAAATTCCGTCCCGCCAGGAAGCGATGAGCAGACGGAAACCGAAAACACCGGCGGCGAAGACCTCGAACCGCAAGCGGAGCCGCCCGGAGAAGGGCGAGGGTTTCCTTCGTGGCATTAACAAGCGCAGCCACGACAAGACCAACCGCCGCCTGAACAGCCGTGGTGGCAGGCCGGTATTGGCAGCCGCTACGATGGAGTATGCCGAAGATGAGGAGGGAACGATTGGGATTTTGGAAAGATTCCTCCGGCTGCTCGTCATCCTGGTCATGCTTCCGCTCTGCTGGGTGACGACATGGACGTTTCTGAGAACATTTTCACGCGCGACCGTTGAAGAGGGATTCTGGCAAAGTCCGCAATTCTGGTATTTCGCCGTCGGCGTGCTGGTCATGCTCGGCTGGTTCTGGTCGAAGCTCGCCCAGCCGTTTTTCCTATACCTCTACGTTTTCGGACACGAACTGACCCACGCCGCCTTCGTAAAATGCTTCGGTGGGCGTGTTCTGGAAATCGAATGGGGCTCCGGGGGCGGGTATGTGACCACCGACAAGACCAACTGGGTGATCTCACTCTCCCCGTATTTCGTGCCGTTCTGGAGCCTCATCGCGGTTGTCATCTACGTTTTCGCAGGATTCTTTTTTGAGATCCTGCCCGTCGGGAACCTTGTCTTCTATTCCGCGATCGGCGCAACCTGGGGCTTCCACCTCGCATGGACTCTCTGGATGATCCCGCGCGACCAGCCGGATCTGCGGGACAACGGGACTTTCCTCTCACTTGTGCTCATCTACTTAGGCAATCTCGTCGTCCTTGTCACGCTACTCTGCCTTTCCTCACAGTCGCCGCTGGAAAGTTTCCGGGATTTCGGATTCTCGTGGTTCGGTATCGCGATGACATGGGGGGATGTCGCATGGCGCTGGCTTGCCGGAGTGACGGAAAATTTCGTGTCCCGGTTCTGAGACCGGGGTTCCTTCGCCCGCGACATTAAATTCTTGTCCGATGCCACTGTCCGGCAAGATTCACACCCATGAAACCTTATATCCAGCTTGACGAATCAACGATGCCGGACGGCACCCGTTACTCCCTTCACAAACATGACGGGAAGATCTATCTGAAATACAACGGTTACGAACTGATGAGCACGTCGCTCACCTTTTCCGAAGAGCAGCTTGCGGAGATAGGCTGCCAGTCATTGCTCGAAGGCAGCGCTACCAGGCCTCCCCATCCCAGGATATTGATAGGGGGGCTGGGACTTGGATTCACGCTGAAGCGAACCCTCGAACTCGTCGGAACGCCGGCCACCGTCGATGTCGCGGAACTGATGCCCCCGCTGATCGAGTGGAACCGCACCCACCTGGTGGAGTTCAACGGGCCGCTGCTGGACGATCCCCGCACCTCCGTCATTGAGGGTGATCTTTTCGATATCGTCTCGAAGACGAAGCCCGGCCACTACGATTCACTTCTGCTGGATATAGACAACACGCCGGACGACCTGATCACGTCCGGCAACGGTCGCCTGTATTCCCCGGGTTTCCTGGAAAAGCTACGGCAGGTGATCACTCCGGAGGGCTGCATCGCCTACTGGCTTTCGGAGCCCGCGCCGAAGTTCAGAAAACTTCTCGTCAGGACGGGATTCGAAGTCGAGGAATTCGCATCCAGGAATCACGAACGGGCGAAACGAGCCAGGCATTGCCTTCTTCTCGCGCGCAGGAAATGATGTCGGTCGGTGGCAAGAATTTCACGAGTGGACAGAGTGGTTCTCCCTGACTTATACTCTTCCAATCATGATCAGAAAGGCACTCATTCCCCTTGCTTCCGTTTCCCTGTTTTTTTTAGCCACAAGCTGCACGATGCAAACAGACGGCCCGGGCGATACCGCCGTGGAGACACGCACTCCTGAAACGGAAAAGGCGCCCGGCAATATCCTTGCCGAGGGGCGGGTCAAATCCTCGGAGTGAGGAATAGGAATATCCCCCCGTTTTTATCCTGGGATTATTTCGCTTCCGTACTCCCAGGATCCTCCGCTGCTTCGTGCCGAAGATGTGTTCATAAACATCCTCGAACGTCCGCGAAACCAGATTTCCCGCGTACGGCGTGACATTCGTCTTTTGTGAAAAAACGATTTCGATTTCCATCTGCGAATCTCTATCCACGACCACGTCTTGCGTGAAGCGCGAGAAGGGGAGACCCGGATCCGTGAAGGAACAGGGTTCGGGAGTGGAATTTCCGCGAATGGAAGTCGCCTCTACCGAAGGAATGCCTCGTGGAGGCCGCCGTCGACGGTGATGATCTGGCCTGTGGATTTGCTGAGACGGTTCGTGACAAAGACAAAGTATGCCTCCGCCTGGTCGGCCGGAGTGATGGGGGATTTCGTCAGGGTGCGGTCGGCGTAGAATTGCGCGAGCTTGCTGACGAGGGATTCGGTTTCCTCATCGTCCTCATATGGAATGGCGTATTTCGCAAGGGAGCCGATGACGCGGTCGCGGGGGAACATGGCGGAACCCTGGACTACGGTGGCGGGGGCGACGGCATTGACGCGGACGAGGGGGGCGAGTTCGATGGCCAGCTCGCGGACGAGGTGGTTGGCAGCGGCCTTCGAGGTATCGTAGGCGAGGGAACCTTTTTTCGCGACGGCTCCGTTGGCGGAGGTGGTCAAGACGAGATTGCCCTTCAATCCCTGTTCCTTCCAGCTCTTCAACGCTTCGTCGGCGACGAGGTATGAGCCGGTGACATTGATGCTGAAGGTGAGCGCCCATTTGTCATCGGGGATGTGGCCGGTGGTGTCGGAGGGGACGAAGATGCCCGCGGTAACGCAGATGTGATCGAAGCCACCGTAGGCAAGGGCCACCTGATCGAGCATTTCACGGATGGCCGAGCGATCCGTCACATTCGCGGCGAGGCCGATGGCAGGGCCGCAACCTGAGATACCCGATCCGGCCACACCGATCCCGGCCCCATATTTATCAATGATTTCAGCGGCCGTCGCATCGGCGGCTTCCTTGTTGAGATCGACGCAAACGATGTGAGCGCCTTCCTTGACGAGGCGGTGGGCGGTTTCCTTGCCGATCCCTGACCCCGCGCCGACGACGATGACGACCTGGCGGGCGAGTTCCTTCTCGGCGGGCATGCGCTGGAGTTTCGCCTCTTCGAGTAACCAGTATTCGATGTCGAAGGCCTCCTGCTGGGGGAGGGAGATATATTCATCGATGGCCTCGGCTCCGCGCATGACCTCGACGGCGCAGTTGTAGAACTCGGCGGTGACACGGGACTCGGACTTGTCCTTGCCCCATGCGATCATGCCAAGACCGGGGATGAGAACCACGGTAGGGTTCGGGTCGCGCATGGCGGGGGAGTTGTCGTGTTTGCAGGTGTTGTAGTATTTCTCGTAGTCCTCGCGGTAGGAGACGAGGGCTTTTTCGAGCATTTCCTTCAGGGTTGCAGCGTCCTCTTTTTGCGGATTCCACCCGACGTAGAGCGGCTTGATTTTCGTGCGGAGGAAATGATCCGGACAGGATGTGCCAAGCTCGGCGAGGCGGGGGGCGTCCTTGGAGTTTACGAAGCGCAGGATCTTCTCATCGTCCTGGATGGTGCCGATGAAGCGCTTCTGCTGGGAGACCTGGCCGCGCAGCCACGGGAGGATGCCGGCAAGAGTGGCGCGGCGCTCTTCTTCCGGGAGAGTCTGGAATTTCTCACCTCCAAAAGCTTTCGCATCGCCGCCCTTGGCTTCGTATTTTTCCGCAATGTATTCGGAAGCCTTTTCGATGAGGCGCAGTGTGAGTTCGTAGCACTTCTTGTCGTCGTCATCCCATGAGATGAAGCCGTGCTGACCCATCATGATCGCCTGCGTACCGGGCCTGGTTCTTTCGATTTCCTGCATCGCAAGGCCGAGTTCGAAGCCGGGGCGCATCCACGGCACATATTCCATTTCACCTTCGAAAATCTCCTTGGTAAGCGCCTCGCAGTTTTTCGAAGCGGCGATGGAAATGATCGCGTTCGGGTGCATGTGATCCACGTGCTTTCCGGAAAGGAAGCTGTGGAGCGGGGTATCAATGGAAGAGGGGCGGGGATTGAGATTGAAGGTGGTGTGGAAATACATTCCGACCATCTCGTCCTCCGCGGGAGTCTTGAGGCCGTTGTCCTGCTTGTTCGCGTAAACGGACTGCAGGCCGATGAGTTTTTCCTGATAGAGGGAGGAGAAATTTTCACGCTTGGCGGTGCGAAGATCGCCTCCGGAGCCTTTGACCCAGAGGACTTCAGTCTCCTGGCCGGTGAGGGGATCGGTCTCCAGAATCTTGGATGAGGTGTTGCCGCCGCCGGTGTTGGTGATACGCTGGTCGGCTCCGAGGATATTCGACCGATAGACGAGCCTGTCCACGGCATCGAGACTGGAGGCGTGGGAATCATCCCAGGAATAGGTTACGTGTTTGAAGTCTTTCATGATCCGGGTTGTAGTTGTGTCGGCGGCATGAGGTCAATGTCCACTGACCGCGATAAGAGCAAGAAAAAAGAAGAAAAAGCCAGATTACACATCCTATGCTAGCGATTGAAAGACAACGAAAGATCCTCGAAGCAGCCAAACGTGACGGAGCGGTGAGGACGCAGGAGCTTTCTGCCGTTTTGGAAGTGACCGAGGAAACCATCCGCCGGGATCTTGACGCGTTAGCCCGCCAGCGGCTTTTGCACCGGACACACGGCGGTGCGACCGAGATTTCCCGTATGATTCACGAACTTCCACAAAGCCAGCGCGAGGGACGGCAGACTGCGGAAAAAACCGCCATGGCGAGGCTCGCGGCCACGCGGGTCGAACCGAATGAGACGATCATGCTGGATGCCAGTTCGACCGCCTTGGAATTCGCGCGGCATCTGCCGGAAGGGCACAGCCTACGGATCGTGAGTTACGCGCAGGATGTGATCGAGCGTCTGGCGATACGCCACGATCTGGAACTCGTTCTTCTGGGTGGGATCTACGAACCCAAGGGCAGACGGTTCGGCGGGATGCTGACGGAGTTAGGAATCCGCTCCCTGCGTATCGACCGGTTTTTCTTTTCCGGTGGGGGCTTTGACAGAAACCTTGGAATTGGCGAACCGAATCCCGAGGAAGCCCGCCTGAAGGCGACCATCATGGCTCACGCGAAATGGAAATGCGCCATGCTCGATCACACTAAACTCGGTCGCGCGACCGATCACTACTTTGTAAAACCCAGCGAGATCGATCTGCTTGTGACCGATCCGGCCGGAGGGAAGTTTTTCAATGCCAGGGCGTCCGGAGGGAAAGCGATCGAGATCCGCGGTTTCAAGGCTTAGCGATAACCTGCGGCAGCTCTGCCCATATCGAAATACCGCGCCACCGAATTGTTTTCGGCGGCGTTGGGAATTTCAGAACGGCGGCACGCAACTAGCGGCGGCGTCGGAGCAGAGCCATGCATCCCACGGCGGAAAGCAATATGGTGGAGGGCTCTGGGATGGCAACGTTGCTCAAGTAAACGTTGTCCACGATATAGTCGGTGTTACTCCGTCCGCGCTCAAACCTGAGTTGGCCTATGGTGCCGGGAGTCGACTGGAAGCTGGTGATCCCCGTTTGTCCGCCGGCAGAGGTGTTGTCGGTGAGGTTCATGATGGAGACGTCATAGTTGCGGGAGGAACCGCTGATGTTTCCGCTGAGCATGATACGATAGACATCGCTCTGGTTGAAGAGTTCCGTTTGGCCGGTGATGGAAATAAAATCGGTTCCATTGAAGAATTGCAGACGCCCGTCATTCGCCGTGCCATCGAAGAGCGAACGTCCGGTGAGGAAGGGGGTGTTGCCATCAGTGGGACGGAGAGTGAAATTCAACGTGCGATCTCCATCGGTGGCTACGTTGCCGGTGGTGAGAATCCGGAAATCGAATTCAAAGAAGATGGTCGCGGTGATTCCCGATGATGTGTTCTGGATGATCGCTGATTGGTTGGATCCGGTAGGGGTGATACCGAGTTGGACGGCTGATCCGGTGCCGCTCAGGCCGGTCACCTGGGTCGTGATGACATTGTTGTTATTCGACCAGCTGTCCGGATCATTTCCCGTAAAGGACTCGAAGCCCCCGTTTGTGATCAGGTTCGCGGCGGATGCGCAGGATACGGTTACGAGCATGACGGAGGCGATCTGGTATATGGTGGTGTTTTTCATTGTGTTTTGGTCAGTTGGGGTTGGTTTGGATTGTGTTTGAGGAAATGAGTTCCCTGATCTGGGCAGGAGTGAGGGCGGCGCGGATGATACGGAGTTCATCCAGGGTTGCGTGGAGGGGGATCAGGAAGGGAAGCGCTTCGACGACGGGCCGGCCGACGAGGATCTCTTCCGTGGCCGCGGTCGAGATCGTCCCGTTTCCGGTCACGGAGGATTCCTGCCGCTCCCCGTCGATGTAGATATGGGTCGCCTTACCGAAGTTTTCCGAGAGGGTCGGGTCGAAAACGCTGGCGACGTGGTGCCATTCACCGTCCCGAAGGTCGGGTCCTGCGAAGACGGCGCGTCTTGTGCCCGGTCCGGAGCGTAGGACTCCCGGGCGGCTCATTTCGCCGCGCTCAAGTGAAATGCCCCACCGTCCGTCATCCGCATCCGCCCTTGGATGGCCCCAGTTGACGATAGTCTGGGTTGTGCCTTTCCCCGAAGATGCCGGGAAGCGGCACCAGAAAGCGACGGTGCGTGGTTCGCTGCCTTCCGCAGCCCGCCAGCCCGCGATTTTCACATGCGTGCCGTCTCCCGGGAAGCTCGCGGCGCTGCCGAAACGCCCGGGAACCAGCATCAGTCCTCCATCTTTTCCGGAACCTTCCACCGTTGCTGAAATTCCCTCTCCGCGACCCCCGGCAACGAGGCCGCCATCATCGGTGAAGCCATCGAAACTGAGGCGCACCTCATCGAAGCCGGCGGGAAGCTCCCGCGCAAACTTTCCTTCGCGGCTCTCGATGCCGCGCATGTTCCCAGGCAGAAGAGGAATTTCCCCAACTCCTTTTCCTGGTCGCAGCAGGTAAGTCTTCCTTCTGGTTCCGTCCACGAGCGCGGTGACCTGGACTTTCCCTTCGAACAGATGCACCTCCCCGGGCAGTCCGTCGATCAGCGAGATTCCGAACCGTGTGCCGAGATCGACGACCTCGAAGCCTTCCGAAACCACCGTGAAACCTTTCGCTGCCTCCCCCGGAGCGTCGAAGTGGGCGTGTCCCTCCCGCATCTCCAGTCTGTTTTTTCCGAGAAGTCGTATGTCGGCGGGGGCTTCGATGATCCCCTTCACTCCGGTTCCCAGGGTTATTTCGACGGCTCCCCGGGAAAGCCGCAACCGGTCGCCTTTCCTGAGGGTTGCACCCGTATCTCCGGCGACCCCTTCCGCATTGGAAATGTTCCAGGCGGCCACCGCGTTAGCACGCAGGGTTGCGCCGGGTCTTGCATCAAGGATGCGGAAGGACGCGTAGGTCAGGGAAACGATGGTGATGGCGGCAGCGGTGGCCAGGGCGATCAGGCGGGTGCGGCGGTGCTCCCTGAGACGGGTCTCATTCACGATTTTCGCCTGGCGGCGCAGGATCTCGGATAAGTCGATCTCCGATCCAAAAACCCATTCCAGCGAGGAACAGATCTCCGAATGCGTGCAGTAGGCTTCGAACGCTTCCGGGTTCTCCGAAAGGAGGGTGGAGAGCTCCTTCCAATCCTTATCGCTTGCCCCGCCATCGGCGCAACGGGAGATCAGGCTGCGTTGCCCACTGTCCATCATGCCCCGGCCTCCCGCATGGTTTTCTCGACGCAGATGCGGAGGAGATCCCGCAGTTTGTAGAAATGGTTTTGAAGCGAGCTCTCGCTGACGGAGGCTTCCGAGGCGATGGTGCGGACGCTTTCCTTGTTTCCGTAGCGCCTTTTCAGCAGCGACCTCGCATCGTCGGGGAGCTTGGCGATGCAGCCTTCGAGTGCACGGATTTTTTCCGCAACCTGACCCGCCTCCGGCACCATCCGCTCGGCGATCCGCTCCGCCAACTCCGTATCGTAAACCAGGCCGCCAAGTTTCTTTCCGGAGCGGGCATGGTCGGTGACCTTGTTCCGGGCGACTCGCATGGCGTAGGCGGCGAAGTTCGTGCCTGGGGTGAACCTGGGAAACTGCTTCCAGAGCGCGAGGTTCGTCTCCTGGAGGATGTCGTCGGTATCCGTTCCGTTCCCGACAAGGCTGCGGATATACGCATACAAAACGCGCTGGTGCTGCGTGATCGACTGGATGTAGAGAGTCTGGTTGTCCTGGTCCCCGGGCATGGCTGATGGGAAAGGCATTTCCCTGACTAGTCAACGGAGCCGCTCCCGGAGTATCACCGGAATATTTCAATAAATTCCAAGCGCGCGGTCAGGCTCTTGGATTTTTCATCTGAATTAACTTGTTTCGGCAAACATCAGCCACGCTCGGAACCTCCCGGATGAAAAAGATGGGGTTGCCAGCGCACAGGTGTTGTGCCTTTACTTCCGCGCCGTCTCCCGGGCGGTCGCGACAGGGCGCAAGCTCCTGTCGAGGAAAGTCCGGACACCGTAGGGCAACCCGCCCTGTGAAAGCAGGGGACGCGAACCGGAAGGGGAGCGGATGGAAAGTGCAGCAGAAAAAATACCGCCGATGGCCCGCGAGGAGGTAACTCCGCCGGGATCAGGTAAGGTTGAAATGGTGGGGTAAGAGCCCACCGCGCCGAGGGCGACCGGAGCGGCAGTGAAAACCCCGGGTGGTGCAAGACATAACAGGGAAAGGGCGGCCCGCCCGCCAGAATCCCGGGTATTAGTCGCACTCCGCGCGAGCGGGGCGTCCGGCGCAAGCCGGGTCGAGAGAAATGACCGTCCAACCCCGCCTAAGAACGGGGGGGACAGAATCCGGCTTACAGGGAGGCGGCACCCCTTTCTCCGGGGTAAGGATTTTTTTGGCTTTAACTGGCAGGGGCGGTCGTGCATTTTCACTGCGAATGAGCACGAAACTGACACGACCCGAATTGCCCGCGATGGGAATTGTGACCGACCTCGAGGCAGGCGACCGTGCTTTGCTAAGCGGCTACGGGGAGTTTCTACCTGCCAGGCCGGCCAGCGAATCATTGAGGCGGGGCAGGAACAGGAATCGCTTTATCTGGTGATCTCCGGACTCTTGCACGTGACTATTCAGGTGGACGGGCGGGCGAAGCTCCTCGCCCGCGTGGAAAGCGGGGAGACGCTGGGTGAGATCAATGTCTTTGACCCGAAGGCCGCGAGTGCGACAGTGACGGCTCAGGAGTTCACCCAGATCTGGAAGGCGAACAGGCAGGATATCGATGATTTCGTGAAAGCGTATCCCGAGGCGGGAGCCAAACTTCTGGCCGGGATCGTCACCATCATGTGCCGCCGCATTCGACATATGAACGAGAAGATCGCGGACACGGAGGTCGCGGAGATCCTCGGGAAATTCTGGTGATCCGGGTTAACGGACGAAGCCGATGCCTACCGAATTCGCCAGTGGTCTGATTGAGACCGGAGGTTTTCACGGAATATTCCTTCTCTCCCTCGCGATGATCATGGGTCACGCGCTGGGCGACTATCCGTTGCAGGGCGCGTTTCTCGCCTCATGTAAGAACAGACATTCGGATTCGAGCGGATTTTTTACGAGGGCGGAAGTGCCGGAGGGGCTTTGGATCCACGCCTTGACCGGGCACGCGCTCATCCAGGCCGGGATCGTCTGGTTGATCACAGGCTCGGTGGCGGTGACACTGATCGAGTTGGTCATCCACTGGATCACGGATTTCGTCCGCTGCGAGAGCTGGATCAGCTTCACTGCAGACCAGACCATTCACGTGGGCTGCAAGATACTGTTCGCCGTCCTGCTGGTATGCGGGGTGTTTTGACCCGTGGAAATCAGAGGCAGAGCCTGTTGAAGAGCTCGGTCAGCGGGAGCTGGAGGCAGATGAAGAAGTCACCGAACTCCGAGTAGCGCGCGGAAACCTCGTCGAAACGCATCTCATAAACAATGGCCTTGATCTCGGCGATGTCCTTGGCCAGCAGGGTCACGCCCCACTCATGCTCGTCCAGACCGGTCGAGCCGGTGATCAACTGGAGGATGCGCCCTGAATAGGTGCGGCCGACCCTGGCGTGCCCCGCCATGAGCGTGCGTCTGGTCTCGTAGTCGAGCGAATACCAGTTGTCCGCTCCGGAGCGGCGTTTCGCCATAGGATAGAAACAGACGATGGGCCAGTCCGGGAGCTGCGGATAAACCCTGTAGGAGCGGTAGTGCTCCATGCGTTCGTCGAACTCCTTCAGCGCGGCTTCGAATTCCTCCGTCCCCGATGTGAGACCTCTCTCACCAACCAGTGTATCCGCTGTGTATTGCTCGCGGGTGGTTGTGTATTCGGACGGCTCGGTGAGAGAGTAATAGGAGTAGGAAGGGGTCAGTATTTCCGGGCCAAGGGAAAGGGTGAGCTGTTTCTCGAAGGAATTCGCCACATGGAGATCCGGTGTGAGGAGCATGAATCCGAGATCGGCCTTGGGCGACACGATGGAAAAGGTGAGCAACTGGGTATCCGGTGTCGCGCGGATTTCCTGCACGAGTTCGGTGAATCCCACCTTCGCGTGGCGTTTTTCCTCATCGGTCAGAAGCGACCACTGGGAGTGGTCTATGTGGTAGAAAAGGTGGAGGACATGCCAGCCTTCCTTCAGCGTGAGTGGATCCATGTGGTGGTCGATTTGTTTATGGGAACTAGCGTATGTCAGTCGAGATCTCTGTTTCCAGGATTTCCGTGAAATTGTCGATGGACTGGCCGCTGTCACTGGCCTCCAGGATCTGCACGACCCAAGGGGGACTTTCCCCGGTGCGGTAGGCCGCGTGCATCCCGATGTCATCGAAGCCCGCCGTCGCCGGAATGCGGAGAGAGGCCTTGCCTTTGACCGTGCGGTTGATGGGATCTCCTATCACGGAGCCGTCCTCGTCGCGGAAGAGGACGCGGATGGAAGCGGAGTTCGCCTCGGCGCTGATTTTCACGACAGGAATGAGTTTCGTCCCACGCCGCACCACATCCCGCTCTTCGCCGGCGATCACCGGCTCGCGCCAGTAGGTCGTGAGCGCGGTGACCTTGACCAGCTTTCCCTCGATAGGAAAATCCAGATCCTCGCCGACAACGGATCGGGTTGGGACGCGGCTGCTGAAATGCATCACCGTAAAGATGGCTCCAATTGCCAGGATAGCCACGAGGACGGTGATTCCGATCTTCTCCGTTCTTGTGAGACCGGGGGAAAAGTTTTTCACGGGAGGGGGATCCCCGGCTTCCGCAGACTCCGGCTCCGGGGCACCGGTTTCGGGGTCAACTGTGGTTTTGGCAATCGGGTCTTCTTCCACTTTGACCGGGTCGTCATCAGAAGACCCGGGCAGGTCGGGTTCCGTCTCTTTTCCTGCTTCCGGATCGGGGACGGATTTCTTAACCTCAGGGGTGTCCTTCAGCGGTTCCGGCTTGGGAAGGTTTTCCAACGACACTTTGGGTGGATCGATGGGGCGCTCCGTGGGTTTTTTCGAGCGGATGACGGAATCGCTCACCCGGCGGGAGGGAATGGAGACGGTGTCCGCAACGATTTCCTCGTCCGTTGGATTCCTGGGAGCTGTCATCATCGGAATCAAAATCCCAGAGGTCGAGTTCCGTCCCCTCACCCGGTTTTTTTCCCGGAAGGGAGGCCTTTTCTGAAGAATTCGAATCTGAGGAGGATGAAGCGGTGCTCATGGTGGCGGGTTGGTGTTCTTATGGCTACCGCGGGAACGTTTGGCGAGAGAAGAAAATCCGGCGGGTATTGGGCGATAGCGGTGATGAGCGAGCTTCGGCTCGTCACTGGAGATTCGGTCTTGTCTGTCCAAATGAGATTGAACAGGGTTGGCGCTCGCGGGCAATATGGGAAATGGGTAAACTTTTCGGAACGGATGGGATCAGGGGCAGGGCGCATGAGTATCCTGTAACGGTCGAGATGGCGACCCGGCTTGGATCGGCGGTCGTGGCCGTCCTTGGTGGGAGGGACCCTTGAAGGTGTTGATAGCAAGGGACACCCGCGAGTCCGGGGCGCTTCTTGAAAGCGGAGTTGAGAAAGGGCTTCGGGATTCCGGGGCGGATGTGGTGAAACTGGGCGTGGTTCCGACTCCGGCTGTCGCCTACCTGGTGAAAGACCTCGGAGCGACAGCCGCGGTGATGATCACCGCTTCCCATAATCCCTACCACGACAACGGGATGAAGGTTTTCGGACCCGACGGCTTCAAACTCTCCGACGACCTTGAGGAGAAGATTGAAAATATCCTGCTCGCAAATGAATCTCCTGCGATCTCCAAATCTCCGGGCGGGTCTTCGGTTTTCGAAGGTGCCGTTCTGGCATACACTGAGAATGCGAAAGCGAGCGTGGGAAACATGTCTCTCGCGGGCTTGAAAATAGTGATCGATGCGGGGAATGGCTCGGGTTACGAGGCGGCTCCTGGGATTTTCCGGGAAATGGGCGCGGAAGTGGTGGAAATGGCCGTTTCTCCCGACGGGCGGAATATCAACGAGGGGTGCGGGGCGCTCTATGCGGAAAAGGCGGGAAGACTGGTGAAGGAGTGTGGCGCGGATCTGGGGATCTCGCTCGATGGTGACGCCGACAGGGTGATTTTCACCACAGCCGACGGGAAGGTCGTCAGCGGCGACCGTGTGCTCGCCATGTGCGCGATCGGTCTGAAGCAGGATGGGAAACTCTCCGGAGATGCCATCGTGGCGACGGTGATGAGCAATCTCGGACTGGACGAAGCGCTGCGGAAAGAGGGTATCCGCGTGATCCGTGCCGGGGTCGGCGACCGCATGGTGCTGGAGCGGATGAGGGCGGAGGGCATCATTTTCGGCGGCGAGAACTCCGGGCACCTGATCTTCGCGGATCACGCGACGACAGGGGACGGGATCATGAGCGCCCTCCAGATCTGCAAAATGATCATCACCACCGGGAAATCATTGGAACAATTGTCCTCGGCGATTTCCGAGTATCCCAGCGAACTGCGGAATCTCACTGTCCCTTCCAAGCCGGATCTCGATGGTTTGCCGAAACTACAGGAGCTTATTCTACAAGCGGAGATGGAATTCGGTGATGAAGGAAGACAGCTTGTCCGCTATTCCGGAACGGAGAAAAAGATACGCATCCTCGTCGAACACAAGCACGCTTCCGAGGTGGAAAGATGGGTGGCGAAATTCGAACAAGTGATATTGGAGGAAATCACGTGATTGGAACCGATCAGGACGGCTGGCCTCTTACCCTCACCAGGCGGATGGAGGACTTTCCGATAGCGAACCTGGCGCTGCGGGAGTGGTTCGCAACGCCCGGTTCGGAGATCGAGAAACTGCTGACGAACTGCCGTTATCCCTGGGACTTGCTCGCATTGAACGAGTCCGTCGTCGGCGCTATTTCGGAAGATGAGATTCTCGGGGAAATCCACTCTCTGGCCGTGGTGGAGGGATTTCTCAAACTCGGGGAAGGCTCCAGGATCCTGCCGGGCGTTTTCATCGAGGGGAATGTCGTGATTGGCGCGGACTGCCGTATCGGTCCGAACTGTTATATCCGTGGCAACACCAGCATCGGTAACAACTGCCACATCGGCCAGTCCGTGGAAATTAAAAACAGCGTCATCCTGGGCGGTACCAATGTCGGGCATCTCTCCTATGTCGGCGATTCCATTCTCGGCGAGAAAGTGAACCTCGGAGCCGGAACCATTGTCTCAAACTACCGCCACGATGGCGGCAACCATCGCTCGATGACTCCCTCGGGTTTGGTGGATACGGGGAGGCGGAAATTCGGAGCCATCATCGGCGACGGCGTCCACACCGGGATTGGCACGAAGATTTATCCCGGCAGGAAAATCTGGCCGGGAATGAGCACGCTCCCCGGTGACATCGTGAGGGCGGACTTGCGTCCGGCGGACTGAGCTTTTACAACAACTGGACAACATGTGCGGAATCGTAGGATACATAGGAAAAGCGAATGCCGCTTCCGTTCTCATCAGCGGCCTGAAACGCCTCGAATACCGCGGATATGACTCGGCCGGTCTGGCTCTGCTGGACGGCGACGGCAAGTGCATCCGAGTCGCGAAATCTTCGGGAAAAGTCGCCAACCTGAGCGAGCGCGCGCGGATGAACTGGTCTCCCGAGCTGTTCCAATCCTTCGCCACCGGTATCGCCCACACCCGCTGGGCCACCCACGGCCCGCCGACGGAAGTCAACGCCCACCCGCATCTCGACGAGACCGGGGACATCGCGCTGGTGCACAACGGCATCATCGAGAACTACCGCGCCCTCCGCGCCCGACTTGAGGGCAAAGGCCACCATTTCATTTCCGAAACCGATACCGAAGTGCTCTCCCACCTCATCGGCGATTGCGACAAAGGCGATCTCTTCCAGGCGGTCTGCGATGCCCTCCACCAGGTCGAGGGCACCTTCGGGATCGCCGTGATTTCATCTCGGGAGCCGGGGAAAGTCATCACCGCGCGGCGCGGCAGCCCCATCGTGATCGGCGTCGGCGACGGTGAGACGATCATCGCCTCGGACGCCTCCGCGATCGTCGCCCACACCCAGCGGGTGATCTATCTGGATGACAACGACATCGCGATCGTCACCGTGGACGGCGTTGATATCCGCGACCTGAACAACGTTCCTGTGACCCGCGAGATCGCCGAGCTCGGCCTGGACTGCGGCGCCGCGGAGAAGGGTGGTTTCGAGCACTTCATGATCAAGGAGATCCACGAGCAGCCGGACGCCCTCGCGAACGCGATCCGTGGCCGGCTGGACATGCAGCTCGGTTCCTCCGTCCTGGCTGGTATGGGCACTTCGCAGCGCGATCTCGCGGAGCTTTCGCGCGTGGTGATGGTCGGCTGCGGCACATCGCTGCATGCCGCGATGGTCGGGGAATACGCGTTCGAGGATCTCGCGGACATCCATGCGGAAGTCCAGCAGGCGGCGGAGTTCCGCTACCGGAATCCCATTCTCGGAAACAGGGATTTCGTCATCGCCATCTCCCAGTCCGGCGAGACCGCCGACACACTCGCGGCAGTGAAAGAGGCCCAGCAGAAAGGTGCGTTCGTGATGAGCCTGGTGAACGTCGTCGGCTCCACGATCGCGCGCGAGACCGGGAGGCGGCGTCTATCTTCACGCCGGGCCGGAAATTTCCGTGGCGTCCACCAAGGCGTTCACCTGCCAGGTGAGCGTGCTTCTCATGATGGCGCTGAAGCTCGGACGGGGTCGTCGCTTCTCCCGCGAGGAAGGGATGAGAATCGCCCGCGAGATCGAATCCATTCCGAGACTCGTCCGCCGCGTGATCGAGAAAAACGATCTGATCGCGGAAATCGCGGAGCGATACCTGGAGGAGGAGCACGCGTTCTTCATCGGTCGCGGCCCATGTATCCGGTCGCCTTGGAGGGTGCGTTGAAACTGAAGGAGATTTCCTACATTCATGCGGAGGGCTATCACGCCGCCGAGCTGAAACACGGCCCCATCGCCCTGCTCCAGCCGGGCGTGCCCGTGATCGCCGTCGCCTGCGAGGGGCCTGCCAAGGACAAGACCCTGGGGAATGTCGAGGAATGCCGCGCACGCGGGAGCCAGGATACTCGGCATCGTCACCGAGGGCGATACCGACGCGGAGCAAGTCATGGACGATTTCATCTCCATCCCGAGAGCGCATCCTCTCGTCGCCACCGTTCCGGCCGTTGTCGCTCTCCAGATCTTTTCCTACCATGTGGCCAGACTCCGCGGATGTGAGATCGACCAGCCCCGGAATCTCGCGAAAAGCGTGACAGTGGAATAGTCTACCCGCCTCTCACGCGGACAGAGAAGCAGGGATCCCGCTTTTCCGGCTGGAGGTTTCCGGAAGGAATCGCAGAGTAGGCTCACATGAGCGTTGACGCGGGTGACTACGAGAAGCTGGGGAAATTCTATCTTGGCAGGGAATACCAGGCGGAGGGGAGGAGGGTGACGGACGAGCTCGTCCTCTACGATTCCAAGGATCTCGTGACACACGGTGTGGTGCTGGGGATGACGGGGTCGGGTAAGACGGGCTTGTGTGTCGCGCTGCTGGAAGAGGCTGCGATGGACAACGTCCCCGCCATCGTGATCGATCCGAAGGGGGATATTTCGAATCTGCTTCTTACGTTTCCGGAGCTGGACGGAAAAAGCTTCGAACCATGGGTGAACGCGGACGATGCGGCGAAAAAAGGCGTTTCCGTGACGGAGCACGCGGAAAAGACGGCGGCGATGTGGAAGAGCGGCCTGGCGGAGTGGGGGCAGGGTGCGGAACGTGTCAGTCAGTTCCGCGAGAAGGTGGATATCAATATCTTCACGCCGGGGAGCAACGCCGGCATTCCCGTCTCCATCCTAAGCTCGCTGAACGTCCCGCCCGCGGAGGTGATCGACGACGGCGAGCTTTTTTCGGAGCTTGTGACAAACACGGTGGAAAGTCTGCTGACACTGGTAGGTGTGAAGATCGGGAACGCGCAGGGAAAAGAGGAGGTGCTGGTGGCCTCGGTTTTCCAGGAAGAATGGAGAGCGGGAAGGGGACTGACCCTGGAAAAGCTGATCCACGCGATCCAGCGCCCGGCGTTTTCCAAGATAGGGGTGATCGATCTGGAATCATTCTATCCTGAGAAAGAGCGGCAGGAACTCTCCATGAAGTTCAATTCGCTGCTCGCCTCTCCCGGTTTCGACACATGGCTCACCGGAGCGCCCCTTGACATCGCCGGTCTCCTGCACCGCGAGGATGGCAAGCCGCGGATATCGGTTTTCTCAATCTCGCATCTGGGCGACGCGGATCGCATGTTCTTCGTGAGTCTGCTGCTGAACCAGATGCTTGCCTGGATGCGCACGCAGCGGGGAACCACCTCCCTGCGCGCGCTTTTGTATATGGATGAGATCTACGGGTTTCTCCCTCCGGTGGCAAATCCGCCCTCGAAAAGGCCTATGATGACCATGCTGAAACAGGGGCGGGCGTTCGGCCTGGGCTGTCTGCTGGCGACACAGAATCCGGTGGATCTGGACTACAAGGCGCTCTCGAACATCGGGACATGGTTTCTAGGGCGCCTTCAGACGGAGCGCGACAAGCTGCGTGTCCTCGACGGGTTGGAGGGTGCCGCGGGATCGCAGAACGCGAGCTTTGACAGGGGGGAGATGGAGAGGCTTCTATCCGGACTCGGTAGCCGTGTTTTCCTGATGAACAATGTCCATGAGGACGCGCCAGTGCTCTTCCACGTGAGGTGGGTGATGAGCTATCTGACAGGGCCGCTGGCTCGCGGACAGATCAGGGAGTTGATGGATGGGAAACGTGCCGGATTCGAAACAAGGAAAACAGCGGAAGCGGGAAATCCGATGGCCAGGAAACCGGAGGTGCATTCAACGCAGAGGCCGGTGGTGGGAATCGGGGTGGTGGAGCTTTTCGCGGAGCCGGCGGATGGGTCATACAGGCCGTTTCTCCTGCGGGAGGCCACTGTCCATTTCGTCCACTCCAAATCGGGTGTGCGGGGAAGCCGGAAAGTGGTGAAAACAAACCCTGTCCTGGAGACCGGGATTGATTGGGAAACGACGGGAACGGTGGACGGGGCGATGCTGAAGGCGGAGCCGGAGAAAGGGATCGGTTTCGCCGAGCTGCCTGGCTATGCGATGAACGCTGGCAATTACAAGGCACCGGAAAAGGATTTCGAAGATGAGCTTTATCGCGACGAGCGGGAGGAGATCTGGAGCTGCCCTCTGGTGGGCGCGTGGGGGGCGATCGGCGAGAAGGAGGCGGATTTCCGGGCACGGATTTCTCATGGAGCGAAGGAAGAGAGAGACGCGGCGATGGAAAAGGTGCGCGACGAGGCGGGCAGGAAGGTGCGGACGATGGAGAGCCGGATCCGGACGGCGGAGGCGAGGGTGGCGAAGGAACAGGCGGAGTCCGGAGCCGCGAAGATGAACGCGGGGATCTCGGTGCTGGGAGGCCTGATGAAAGCGATTTTCGGCAGAAAGGCCGGGGAGGTCTGGTTTCGGGCGGACAACTGGCACGGTGACCAAGGCGACGAATGCCTACAAGCAGCACAGGGATGTGGCGAACGCGGAGGCCAGGGTTGAGGATTTGCGCGAGGAACTGGAGATGGTGCGTGACGCGATGGAGAGCGAACTTGCGGAGATAGCCGAGACTTTCGAGCCTGCGGCGCTGGTTTTGGAGAAGGTGACAGTCAAGCCGAGACGGACGGATGTCCAGGTGGAGAGAGTGGCTCTGCTGTGGATGTGAAGCTGTATCCTTCTGTGTTTTCCTGCGATCTTCTTTACTTGTTTGACATATGGGAGAGGACTCGGGAAAAATCCCTCCAGACCCATGAGTTCATTCAAACTGCACAACGCGATGTGGCCCGGCCTGGTAGGCAAGGAGCCGGACACCGATCACCCGCCGATTTCTCTCGAGCACATGCTCGATCTCACAGCCGCCGCGGAAGTGGACGGACGCAAATACGACGGCGTGGACCTGTTCATATTTCACCCCCACACCGATCCGGACGCCTCCGAGTCCGACATTCGAAAGATGGCGGACCTGATCGCCTCGAGAGGGCTTTCGGTCGGCTCCCTCGTCGCTCCGGTCTGGCCGGGCACGGTCGGGGGTTCCGCCTTCGGCTCCGCGGAGGATAGGAAGAATTTCGTCCTGGCTGTCGAGAAGACCTGCCGTATCGGGAAAATTCTCAATGACCACGGTGTCCGCAAGTCCGGCATCATCCGTGTGGACACCGCGGGAGGCACCGAGGATTTTGCGAAAGATCCGGCAGGGAACACCAAACTGGTTGCGGACACCTTCCGCGAGGCGGGCAAGGTGGCGGAGCAATTCGGGGAGCGTGTCGCTGCCGAAGGCGAGATCTGCTGGGGAGGCTTCCATTCATGGAAAGCCGCGGTGGACACCCTCGAGGCAACCGCGATGCCGGGCACGGTCGGGTTCCAGGCAGACCTGGCGCACACCTATCTCTACCTCCTCGGCTACAACGCGCCCGCGGCGAAACTTCTCAAGCGAAGGCTACACCGACGAGGAGTTCTGGGCGCTTACAAAACCATGACCGACGCCCTCCGCCCGTGGACAATCGATTTCCATGTCGCCCAGAACGACGGTTCGGTTCACGGAACCGGCTCCCATGACAAGACCGGTCGCCACTGCCCTCCGGACGACCCCAATGGCAAA
Source organism: uncultured Verrucomicrobiae bacterium (assembly GCA_963758175.1). Lineage (GTDB taxonomy): Bacteria > Verrucomicrobiota > Verrucomicrobiia > Verrucomicrobiales > Akkermansiaceae > Luteolibacter. Next base: position 428,504 of record CAVWUI010000005.1, on the reverse strand, counting down.
CTCGACATCGCGAAATGCTCCTCCTACTGGCTGGAAGGTGCCGCCGAACGCGGCATCGAGCACATCTGCTGGGACGGCTGCATGTTCGACAACTCGGTTCTCGAACAGCCCTCCACCTGGAACGCGATTCTCGCTGCCATGATATCCGCAGATGATGCATCCTGAATTTTAAAAACCAACACCGACTGATCATGTCTAAAAAAGAAATCCGCATCGGACTCATCGGCTATGGCTTCATGGGTCGCACGCATTCGAACGCCTACTCCCAGCTCGACCACTTTTTCGATACCCGGCACGTCCCCGTCCGTCAGGCCGTCTGCGGCCGGGATGAGGAGAAGGTGAAAGCCTTCGCCGAAAAATGGGGCTATGCGGCCTACGAGACCGATTGGCGCGAACTGGTGAAACGCGATGACATCGATGCCGTTGACATCTGCACGCCCAACGATTCTCACGCGGAGATCGCGTTGGCATGCATCAGAGAACGGCAAGATGATCCTCTGTGAAAAACCCCTCGCCCTCAACGGTGCGCAGGGCGAGAAAATGGTCGAAGCCGTGGAGAAAGTCCGGCCTGCCAAACCTCGTCTGGTACAACTACCGTTTCCTGCCCGCCGTTTCTCATGCGAAGAACATCGTCGATGCGGGAGAACTCGGGCGTGTCTTCCACTACCGCGCGAACTTCCTCCAGGACTGGACGATCTCCGAGGAACTCCCGCAAGGTGGCGCCGGACTCTGGCGTCTCGATGCCGCTGCTGCCGGCTCCGGTGTCACCGGCGATCTCCTCGCCCACTGCATCGATACCGCCCGCTGGATCAACGGCGAAATCGTCTCTGTTTCCGCAATGACCGAGACCTTCATCAAGGAGCGCGTCCACACCGAGACCGGCGAGAAACATCCCGTCACCATTGATGACGCCTGCGCTTTCCTCGCGCGGTTTGAAAACGGTTCCCTCGCGATCTTCGAATCCACCCGCTATGCGCGTGGCCACAAGGCGCTCAATACCTTCGAGATCAATGGGGAACACAAATCCCTCGCCTGGGATCTGCACGATCTCAACCGCCTCGATTACTTCGACCACGCGAGTCCCCGGCGACCGCCGCGGCTGGAGCAGCATCCACTGCTCCGATGGCGACCACCCCTACGCGGGCAACTGGTGGGTTCCCGGCCTCTGCCTCGGCTACGAACACTCGTTCACCCACGCACTCGCCGAGTTCTTCAAATCCCTCGACGACCCCTCCGCCGAAAAACGCTACCCGGACTTCCGCCACGCGCTCGGCACCCAATATGTCTGCGACGCCGTGCTTGAGTCCGCGAAGACCAAGCAGTGGGTGGATGTGAAGAAGGCCTGAGCAGTAACCATCAATAAAGAGCCCTTCCGGAAGCCCTCGGGCGGGGCTTTTCCGGTCTATTTGCAACACCAAATCTTTTGCCTCGATCTTGGGAATTTAGGGCAGTATCAGGACGAATCCAATCAGAACCTATGAAAACAAAAATATTCAGATCCGCCCTCGCCCTGTTGCCACTTGCTACTGCCATGCCTGCGTTGGGTGTGACTTACATCGAGGATTTTACGGGGTTCGCAGTCGGGCATCGACAGCGGCCAAGCTGGCGGTGACCAGGGGCAAGTTATCACAACCTCTACGGGATCAAGTGCCAATGGCGTTGATTCAATCGACGGGACTTCCCTGTTCCTTTCGATAGACTCGTCGGGCGGACTAGGCAATTACGGTGGCTTCATCCGGACAACAGCCAATCCTTCCACGCTCTCTGCAGGAAGCCTGACTTCAACGTCGGCTTCGGACTATAATATTGTGTTCGACATCCAGGCAAACGGATTTACTCCAGTGAACGTCGATCTGTTCCTCAACATTCGTGACTCCTCGAACTCCAACGTATTCGGGCAGATTAGCCTTAATCAAAACAATGCCGCATTTCAGTCATTCATCGCTCAGCTCTCTACAAACGCCACAGTTTCAGTGAGTCTTGGACTTGATGAATTCTCGGGAGTTCCAGCGGACATCAGCGGCTTAGCTAACGCAGATCGTTTCCAGTTCCAGTTCAATTCGCGCTCCCCGGCGGCGAACTATACGGCTGGAAACAACAACGTGCTTGTAATCGACAATATTGGCATTGAGCAAATTCCTGAGCCCAGCTCAGCTCTCCTTCTCGGTTCCGCAGGCCTCCTCGGTCTTCTTCGCCGCCGCAGGGCGTAATGTGAGTGCGTCCCGTTTTTAGGGGATGCCGCCAGACCCTTCTGAAAACACAGCCATCCGTTTCGGGTGGCTGTGTTTTGTTTGGCAGATGGAGAGCCCTGGCTGTGGCCGACTTCCGCAGCATAAACAGGCACGACTCTCCAAGTGGCTACTCCTCCTTCTTGTAAACCCTCACGAAATCGACCAGCGCACGTGACATCTCCCGCATTTTAGGAGTATCCGAAACAGAACGGCCCTTCAATGCGGCCATCGCCCTGATCCGGATCCCACATGTCTTTTTGGTATTCGAGGGTCAGAGAGGATCATCATGTCCACCGGATCGGTTGGGATGTTTTCGGTGAAGGTGTAGTAGAGTTTGCCGTCGACGTAGCACTTCATGGATTCGGTTGACCACTCGATGCCCCAGACGTGGTATTCCGAATCGTTGACATTCACGAACGAGGAGGCTGGTGTCTTACCTCCATTGTAGAACTGGAGTGATTCCGATCCGCCCTTTCCAAGTTTCCAGTGGTTGGCGACGTTGAACACGTTGGCCATGTAATCCTTTTTCCCTTTCACGATTTCCACCATGTCGACTTCGGTTCCATCGGCCGGATTGTCGTTGTAGGCGCGGGTTTCGGTGAACAGCCAGAAGGCGAACCAGGTGAACCAGCCTTTCACCTGATCCGAACGAACGCTCGCGGAGATATACAGCGGTCCGTCGCTGGGGCTGACGAATTTCCCTGCCCATTTCACGCCGCCGGGTTCGGACTTGTCCCATTTCTCCGGATATCCCGAGAGCAGGTAGGCGGCTTCGACCACCTTGCCGTGCTCGTTCTCCCTGGTTTTGTCGGTGACGATTCGTAAAACCATTTGCCCTTCCCCATTCAGCCAGTGGTTGCCGGTTTTCGTGCTATACATCTGGGAGGAATTTTCCGTTTTCCCCGACCAGCGGATGCCTTTTCTCTCATCTTTCTGAAAGGCGACATGATTGTATCCCAACAGCGGATACCAGTTTTCAGAAGTGCCTTCCCCGGAAAACTCATCCGCCCAATCAAGTTTCCAATCACCGGGAGGGAGCCATTCTCCGCTTTCGCCGGAATCCGCCTCTGATTTTTCTTTCTGCGCGTGGGAGAAAGTGGCGGGGATGATCAGTGTCAGGAGGAAGGTTTTCAGTATCGCGCTCATGGTCTCGGGTGGCCGGGTGGAAGTCAAACCGGCCTGACTTCCACGGTATCGCAGGGTGCCGAAGCGGGCAACCTATGAAAAGTTTCCTGATGTTGCAAATAAATCGCGGATCTGGCAGTATGATGAGAAATGCCTAGGAAACCCACGATCTACAACCGCATTGCCCGGGATGGTATCCTTGAAATGTTGCGCACGAGGGAGGCCGAGGCTCCGCTGCCGACGTTGAGAGAGCTTGGCGAGACCTTCAGCGTCCATCCCTCCACCATCTCACGACTCCTGCGGGATCTGGAAACGGAAGGGTGCGTCTGGCAGGGGCCGTCGGGAAGGTTCTTTCCTGAGAGCTCGCGCAGATCGACGCTGAAAGGAGCGCCTGTCTGCTTCATCGGCAGGGAGATGTGGCAGTGGAGTCCTCTGTATCTGGAGATTTTCGAAGGGGTGTCCGAGGTCTGCTCGGCGAACGGAAGCGCGCTTATCTTCCAGTCCGTCAGCTCGCTTGTGAACCTCCCGGATCCGACCCTCCCACCCGTTTTCGCGGATTCGCGCCAGCAGAAGATGGAGTTCCGGAAGATCGCGCCGAACATTCCAAAGGGCTGCGCGGGTTTTCTCCTCGACCATCTGTGGACTGAGGAGACCCTCCGGTCGGCTTCGTTTCCCGGAGGCCAGCGTATCCAGCTGCTGTATGGCGCGGGGGAGAGACGCAAGGTGTTCGCTCCGGACTATCTGGCTGGCGCGGAAATCATCAGGGATTATCTCAAGGAACAACATTTCGCCGGTATCCATTTGGTGAATCCTCTCGCCGGCGATCCTCTGATCACGGACTCCCTGGCTCAATTGAAGGCTGTTCTGGCACCACTGGGCATCAGGGAGATCCGCTACCACGATACCGAAGCGCTGGAGAAACTGATATCCGGAGCCAGCGAGGACACCTGCCTTGTATGTCCGGAAGACAACACGGCTCTCAAACTGGTTTCACTCATCAGGCAACTCGTCCCCGGCAAGCACCGCTTCCGTATCGAAGTGGTCGCGACGCAAGGGACGGGTGTGGTCAAGGCGCCCCATTCCCGCCTCCGCTACGATTACCGGCGACTGGGACGTTCCGCCGCATCGAACATCCTGCATGGGACGGAGTTCAAGCCGATGCGTCCGACCCTGGTGACACGCGCCGAAGACTAGGCGTTTTTCGAAAGAAGCGGCCGACCTGTCATCTGCTTCGGCTGATCCAGCCGCAGCATCTCGAGAAGCGTGGGTGCGACGTCCGCAAGGATCCCGTCACGCATCTTTTTCGAGGACGCGTCGTCGGCGACGTAAATGATTTCCACCAGGTTCGTGGTATGCGCGGTGTTCGGGGAGCCGTCCGCATTCCGCATGTACTCACAGTTCCCGTGGTCGGCGGTAATGAGAAGTTTCCCCCCCAGGCGGAGGGTTTGCTCTACGATGGCGCGGACGGCCTGGTCGATGATACCCACAGCCAGCTTCGCCGCCTCCACGACGCCTGTATGACCCACCATGTCAGGATTGGCGAAATTCAGGATTACGAGATCGAAGTGTTTCAGGTTCTCGACCACGGTGTCGGTCACTTCTCCCGCTGACATCTGCGGTTTCAGATCGTAGGTCGGGACGTCCTTTGGCGAAGGAATGATATAGCGGTCCTCTCCCTTGTATGGCTCTTCCGCACCGCCGTTGAAGAAATAGGTGACGTGCGGGTATTTCTCCGTCTCGGCGATCCGCATCTGTTTCATTCCGGCCGCCGCGACGGTCTCGCCGAGTGTCATCTCCAGTGTCTGCGGTAGGAAGATGGCGTCGCAAGGGTATTTCTCATCATAGACGGTGAGGGTGGTGAAATGGACTTTCGGGACCGTGCCACGCTCGAACTCATCGAAGTTCTCCTGGAGAAACGCCTCGGAAAGTTCGCGGGCGCGGTCGGCGCGGAAATTGAAGAACAGGACGACATCCCCGTCGCGGACACGCCCGGCCTCGGTGAAGATCATGGGAGGCATGAACTCGTCGGTCTTCGCAAGCGTCTCGTAGTTCTCGGCGATGGCTTCGGAGGCGAGGATTTCCTTTTTCTCTCCTATGCCGTGGACGATGGCATCCCAGGCGAGTTTCACGCGATCCCAGCGTCTGTCCCTGTCCATCGCGAAATAGCGACCGACAACCGTGGCGATCTTCGCCCCGAATCTCGCGGTTTCGTCCTCCACTTTGGAAACGAATCCCGCGCCCCCGGTGGGAGAGGTATCGCGGCCATCGGTGATGGCGTGAATGAAGATGTCTTTCACTCCGGCCTCTGAGGCGAGCCGTGTCATGGCGATTAGCTGGTCCTGGTGGGAGTGCACGCCGCCATCGGAAACGAGGCCGATGAAATGAAGGCGGCCGGTTCTGGCTTTCTCAAGAGCTGCCTTGAAATACGGATTTTCCGCGATCGTGTTCTCGGCGATGGCCTTGTTGATGCGTGTGAAGTCCTGATAAACGATTCGTCCCGCGCCGAGATTGAGGTGGCCGACCTCCGAGTTGCCCATCTGCCCTTCCGGAAGACCGACATCCAGTCCGGAGGCCGAAAGGAAGCTGTGGGGGTATTGGGAAAGGGTTTCGTCGGTGAAAGGGGTGTTTCCGAGGATCACGGCATTGCCGTCCTTCTCCGCGGTTTCCTTTCCGCCGGGGTTGGTTCCCCAACCGTCACGGATGATGAGCACTACTGGTTTCTTCGACATGCGGGAGGCTGTAACGGAGAGGGGGGCGGGGGTCAAGGACGGGGGAGGCGATCAATTCCTGGTGCTTGGTGTCCTGAGGAGAGAATCCGGGAGCGATATCTCCACACCCTGGCTATTTCGGAAAGTCGTTCACCTGCTCCAGGACGATTCCGTATAGTTCCGCGATTTCCGGGGCGTCGGAGGCGTGGTAGATCTCCTTGTAGTAGATTTCCCTGATGCCATACGCGCAGAGGGTCTGCATGCAGGCGGTGCAGGGCATGGTGGTGGTCGCGACGATCTTGGCCTCGCCGCGTTTGAAAAGAGAGCAGAGATTGATCTCGGCATGCAGCATGAATTTCTGGCGTGCCTCCCTGTCCTCCCAGAACACGGGGTCGGGATCGTAGCCGGGAGCGAGGCCGTTGTATGCTGTGCCGATCACACGGTTGTCGAAGTCCAGAGCCGCGGCTCCCACTTTCCGATACGGATCTTCCGAACGGAGGCTTGCGACATGGGCCAGCGCCATGGCGTATCTCGGGATGCTGATGCGGGTTTCGGACACGGGTTCATCCTCGATTCCCGGCTGCGGAATTTCAAACCCCAAATCAGGTCATGTGGTGCTTGCGGGGGGCGGGAAGGGCGGATAATCCTTTTCCATGTTGGACGAGATTCGCGGGCTTTTGATTTTGCAGGACAGGGACAGGCGTTTGATGACGCTGAGGAAAGACCTCGCCAAACTGCCGATCGACGAAGCACGCGCGAAGGCAAGGCTTGATGGTGACACGGCGGCCCTGAAAAAAGCGCACGACGAATTGAAAGCCGTGGAGCTGAAGGTGAAAAAGATCGAAATGGACGCCGAGACGCGCCGGACGACGATCAAGCGCCTCCAGACCCAGCAGTTCGAGACGAAGAAGAACGACGAATACAACGCCCTGGGCAACGAGGTCACGCGCTATAGGAAAGAGATCGACGAACTGGAGACCCGCGAGCTGGAGGCGATGGAGGAGGTGGACGCTTTCAGGAAACGGCAGACCGATGCCGAGGAGCGCCTCGCGAAAACAAAAGGTCTCGTGGAAGACGATCTTGCATCGATCAAACTCCGCCACGGGAAGATGGCGGAACAGGTGGCGGAGGTAGAGGAGGAGCGGGCGAAGCTTGTCGCGAACGTTCCCGAAGACAATCTGCCGCTTTATGAGAAGCTGATGAAATCCAAGGACGGCCTGGCCATCGCCACACTCAAGGACGGGAAATGCACAGGATGCCACATGAAGGTCATCGCCTCCACCGCCATCGCCGTGCAAAGCGGAAAAGAGGTCACGCAGTGCGAAAACTGCGGGCGTATTCTCGCGATAGACGAGTGATGGGCAAGGGGCTGGAAACGGGCGTCCTGAAAGGGGTGTCGCGCTCGTTCTATCTGAGCCTCCGTCTGCTTCCGGCACCTATGCGGCGTCCTGCGGGCATCGCGTATCTCCTGGCGCGGACGAGTGATACGATAGCGGATTCGGCGGGGTTGTCCGCGGCGGAAAGACTGGACTCCCTCGGGAGATTTTCGCGGCAGATCTCGGAAGAAGAGAAGTTCTCACCCATGTCGGCTGCGTTGATCAGTGGCACGCCTGATCCCAGGGAAAAGATCCTGCTGGAGAGGGCGGGGGAGGTGGTGGCGTCACTGCGATGGTTACCGGTGTCCGAAGCGGCGCTGGTTCGCGATGTGCTGGAAACCATCGTGAGCGGGCAGCGTCTTGACCTGGAAATTTTCGGAAACGCCGATGCCGGGAATCCCGCCGCGCTTGGCAGCGATTCGGATCTTGAGGACTACACGTGGAGGGTTGCCGGATGCGTCGGTGAGTTCTGGACGAAGCTCGGCTATCAGACCATGGGTGGGAAATTTTCGAAACGACCGGAAGAGGAACTCATGAAGCACGCGGCGGATTATGGGAAATCCCTCCAGCTTGTGAACATTCTCCGCGATCTTCCCGAGGATCTGGCCATGGGGAGATGCTATCTGCCTGTTTCCGACCCGATGGATGAAGATGAGCTGATGGGATGTTTCTCCAAGTGGAAAGGTGTCGCTCTGGAGAGAGTGGAGGCCGGTTTCTCCTATTCCTCGAAACTCGAATCCGGTCGTCTCCGGGCTGCCAGCGTTCTTCCCGCCATGGTCGCGCGCGAGACACTCGCGCTCCTGGATAATGGGAAACTTGGAAGATCGAACGAACGCGTCAAAGTTCCGCGCCGCCGTATTTATTCCATGGTTCTCTCCGCGCTTTGCTTCCGTCTTGCGGGGAAATGAAAAAGATCGCGAATCCGGGCTTGCCCGGTGGCGGGCGGGTCTGTTGACTTTCGCATGGCAGAGATTTCATTGGGATTGTCGTTTGACGATGTGCTTCTTGTTCCGGCATTGAGCTCTATCCTGCCCGGTGAGGCTGATCTCGCGACGCAACTGACGGAGGGAATTTCCCTCCAGCTTCCCGTCGTTTCCGCGGCGATGGACACGGTTTCCGAGCACGATCTCGCCATCGCCCTTGCCCGGGAGGGCGGCATGGGGGTCATCCACCGGGCCTGCCCCATCGAGGAGCAGGCGGCGATGGTCTCACGGGTGAAACGCTCGGAAAGCGCGGTGATCCTCAAGCCTCTCACCGTTTCGAAAACCGATACCATCGAGCGTATCCTGACGATCATGGACGAGAACGGTTTCTCCGGTTTCCCGGTCGTCGATGGGCAGGGGAAACTCGAAGGCATGGTCACTGGCCGCGACGTGCGCTATCTCGACAGGCCGGGTGCCCTTGTCTCGGAAGTGATGACTCCCCGCGAGAAAGTGGTGACCGCGCCGCCGAACACCGGCCTGGAGGAGGCCCGCCGCATCCTTTACAAGAACCGCATCGAAAAACTCCCTCTCGTCGATGACGGCGGGCACCTCGTGGGTCTCATCACCGGCTCGGACATCGAGAAACGCATCACCTTCACGAATGCGGCGAAAGACTCGAACGGCCAGCTCCGCTGCGGAGCCGCGGTGGGTGTCGGGCCGGATGTGGAGGAGCGTGCCGCAGCGCTTGATCGAGGCGGGTGCTGACGCCCTTTTCATCGACGCCGCCACCGGCCACACACGCCACGTGATGGATGTGATTGAAAAACTCCGGGGCATGGGCGACCTTCCGGTGGTCGCCGGAAACGTGGTTACGGAGGCCGGCGCTCGGGATCTCGTTTCCGCGGGAGCCAGCGCGCTGAAGGTGGGAGTCGGGCCCGGGTTCCATTTGCACGACACGGGTCATCGCGGGTGTGGGAATGCCTCAATTTACCGCCATCCGGAATGTCGCCGGATACTGCCGCGAGCGCGGCGTCAAAGTCATCGCCGACGGAGGCATCCGCTACTCGGGCGATGTGGTGAAAGCCATCGCCGCCGGAGCCGATCTCGTCATGCTCGGTTCCATTCTCGCCGGGACTCGCGAAAGCCCCGGACAGAGCGTCTATTACCAAGGCCGCCGGTTCAAAACCTACCGTGGAATGGGTTCGCTTGGCGCGATGCGCAAGGGCTCGGGCGGACCGTTACTCCCAGAACAGTTCCGGGAAACTTGTCGCGGAAGGAGTCGAAGGCCGTGTTCCCTACAAGGGGCCTCTCTCCGATGTCATTTTCCAACTCATGGGCGGCCTGAAATCCGGCATGGGCTATGTCGGCGCGTCCTCTCTCGCCGAGCTCCGCGAGCGTGCCACCTTCACCCGTATCACACCGGGCGGCCTCCGCGAAAGCCACGTCCACGACATCGTGATGACCGAGGAACCAACCAACTACCAACCTCTCGGATTAGAAATCGGCATGCATGATACCAACCACGTCGCGGTCATCGATTTCGGCTCGCAATATACCCAGCTGATCGTCCGCCGGGTGCGGGAGCTCGGATTTTTCGCGATGCTATACTCGCTGGACGATTTTCCCGACATAGGGAAGCCGGGAGCCATCATTCTTTCCGGCGGGCCGAAGAGCACCAGTGAGCCGGACGCACCGGATCTCGATTTCGAAGCGTTGAAAGCGTTCGGCGTCCCGGTTCTCGGTGTGTGCTACGGGATGCAGCTTCTGAACCTGAAATTCGGCGGCACGGTCGAGAAAAGCGACAGGCGCGAATACGGCTCGGCCAATCTTTATCCCGACACGGCCTGCTCGCTCTACGAAGGCATATCGGAGATCTCGCAAGTATGGATGAGCCACTCGGATACGGTGAAACTTATTCCGGACTGCGCGAAGATCATTGGCACGAACCAGCACGACACTCCGGTGTCACTCCAGTGGGGCGGTCGGTTTTTCGGCATCCAGTTCCACCCGGAGGTCACCCACAGCCATGAGGGGCTGCGTATCCTGAAAAACTTCCTCAGCCTTTCCGATAACCTGGAGCCGTTCAAGATAGAGGACTTCAAGCGCGACATGATCGACAGCATCCGCTCGACGGTCGGAGACAGGCAGGTCGTCTGCGGTGTCTCGGGCGGGGTCGATAGGACGGTGCTTGCCGTACTTCTGAAAGAGGCCGGTGTGAAAGTCCGCGCCATTTTCGTGGACAACGGACTGCTCCGCAAGAACGAGGCGGCGGAGGTGCAGGCGAACTTCAAGCGCATGGGTCTGGAGATCGAGACCATCGATGCCGCCGACCGTTTCCTCGACGCGCTGGAGGGTGAGGCCGATCCGGAAGGCAAACGGAAGATCATCGGCAACATGTTCATCGAGGTGTTCTGGGACGCTGTCGGGGACGCGCAGATGCTCGCGCAAGGAACCCTCTACCCCGATGTGATCGAGAGCGCCTCGAACGCGAAATCCAAAGCGTCCGTCATCAAGACCCATCACAACCGGGTGGCGAAAATCCTGGAACTCCAGGCGGAAGGAAAAGTCCTCGAGCCCCTCGCGGAGCTTTTCAAAGACGAGGTGCGCGCGCTCGGGAGGTCTCTTGGAATCGATGAGGATATTCTGCTGCGCCATCCGTTTCCCGGCCCGGCCTCTCCGTTCGCTGCCCTGGCGCGGTGGACAGGGAGAAGCTTGGCATCATCCGTGAATGCGACGCCATTTTCATTGGAAAGCTGAAGGAGCACGGCTGGTATGACAAGGTCTGGCAGGCCTACGCGGGACTGATCCCCGTCCGGACGGTAGGCGTGAAGGGTGACGAGCGAAGTTACGAATGGGCTACGAATCTCCGCGCGGTCGTTTCCGAAGACGCGATGACAGCCGAGTGGGTGGATCTCCCGGCGCAGCTTCTCCGGGAAACGAGCCAGCGAATTCTCAACGACGTCAACGGCATCAACCGCGTCCTCTATGACATTTCCACCAAGCCACCGGCCAGCATAGAATGGGAATAGCTGGCCGCTGCCCAGTCGCCGGGCTTGATGATCCCCGTGGTGGTGCTTCGGCGACGTAGTTGCCAACGGTGACCTGCTGCCTGTGGGGGAACTTGAAACCGTGTTTCTCGATTTCCCCAAACGGGTTGAGGAAATCGGACACTGCATTGAAATTTGTTCTACGATGAAACGCCGTAAGCGCAAAGGGAGCAGGGGCGTCCCCGCCCCTTGAGTTCAAGCGGGTGTCCCCACCCACAGTGGGAAGGACTCTTGCACGGGTGGCGGTGACGCCACCCCGGGACTCAAGGCGCAGAGACGCGCCTATCCCTTAAATGAGTTGATCCCGCAAAAAAGCTGAAATTCGGCGCCTGACCTCACCAAGAAAAGATGTGAGATAGCTGCAGCCTCACTGTTTCGAGCTTGCGAGCGACTTCGATTCTCTTTAACAGGTAATGGATGAACTCATTCTACTCTCCTGTTATCGGGTTGATTATAACTTCTCAGATTTTTGCGTTCACGCTAACCGACACGCAAGACAGGAGCGTTGAAGTGGAAATCGTCCAGATTGAAAAGAATGTGGTTATATTCAAGAGGCTGGGAGATCGGAGGGAAATGAGACTTCCCTTAGAAAAGCTATCCGAGGATACGAGAGTAAAATTACTCGAACTTCAGAAGCAGAACGAAGAAAACGCTGAGACTATTTTGCAGGCTAAGCGAATTGAAGCGCTTCCAGTGGAGCTTAAATTTTCAGTTGGAAATCAGACCGGTGGTGAATTTGAGGTAACTTTGCACCTTCCGCAAGGCGAGTATAACCTAAATAAGGATCGCCTAAGACTGGGTGATATTTATATCGTAATGGATAATGGTTATATTTCATTTAGAATAGGTAAGTCGAACCGAGATCAGGAATCCCGCGTGAAAATCATGGAATCGAAATTTTTGTTTAGAAAGAATAATATGACTCCATCTGATGTGAAGAAGTATGAAAAAATAGTAAAGATTGATCGTGTGAAGTTTGGTCGCTACGAAGGGGCGGTCTTGATCGGTGGGGATCATAGGCTCCCGGAATTCGGCTCATTTGGAAACGGTCAATACGGTTTCTCTCTGTCGAGGTCTTTTCAAGATAGCTGCGTCTTGAATGATGAATTATTGGAAACCGTCATTGCCTCGATGGAAATAAACGGATAAAGCCAAGCTTTCAAAGCGAACTGGAAAGATCCGCATTAGGCCGAAACTTGCCATTGTAATTCACATAATGGCTTTGATGTGAATTGGTAATCTTAAAAATTTCTCAGCATCTCCAGCGTCTCCAGCGTCTCCAGCATCTCCAGCGTCTCCAGCGTCTCCAGCGTCTCCGACCGGAGCAGGAGCTTTCCGGCTCCTTGGGTCATGCGGCTGCCTCGCCCGTTGTAGAGGAGTGAGTTGCGGGCAGGGGGAGCAGACGGCCTCCGACCCAAGGCACGGAGACGCCCCTGCTCCCCACCGATCCGGCAACAGCGTGGAGCGCATGCTGTTTTGCAGAGACGACACAGATTCATGGATTTCCGCCAATCGTGCGGGTCACGGAAAATATCTGTCGCGGGGAGAACATTGCCTCGCGCCTCTGCCTTAACAGCTCCCCGGTCAGTTCAGATGGCGTGTTCAGACCTTCACCAACGCCTTGCCGAGTTTGTCGCCCTCGAAGAGGCCGATGAAGGCTTGGGGCGCGTTCTCCAGGCCTTCGGTGACGGTCTCCTCCCAGTGGATTTTCCCTTCCCTGATCCACGGGATCATCTCACCGAGGAACCTGTCCCGGAGATCCATGTGTGCCCTGACAATAAAGCCCCGCATGCGGATGCGTTAGCCGATGATCTTGAAAAGGTTGTTCGGGCCGGGCTTCGGTTCCTCGTCGTTGTAGCCGGGGATCATCCCGCAGCAGGCGATGCGGCTCCCGTCTCTCATGTTGTCGATAACCGGAGTTCCAGGGTCTCGGGAAGATCTTTCCACTGATCCTTGCGGGTATGGCTTCCCGCAGGCCTGTAAGGGCGTCTCCAAACGACGATCCGCTCATGCGTGGAGATTCTTTTCCCATGATTCCGATCCAGCGACGCTTCACGTGCCTGGTGAAGGCGCATGAGAACGTGGGCACCGCGTCGGGCACAGCGGGCGATGAGTTCATAAGAGCCGAAGGCACGGTCTCCCATGAGCAGGTCGTTGGGTTCCAGGGTTCGGGTGAGTTCGACGGCAGGATTTATCTCGCGGGTGCTCATCGGGCAGGCTTTGATCCGCTCCCATCCCCCGTGGCTGAGATTGAGCAGGCCGACCATGCCGAAGTAGGGGAAGCCGCAGCCTTTCTTCTGGCTGGAGGATTGCGGGTAGACCTGCTGGTTCTCTTCCGTGTCCATCAGGTGAATCGAGCTGCCATCGACATCTTTGAGAGTCAGACCGTTCCATAGGTCTACTTCACGGATGTGTGCCGAGAGTTTTGCGATGATCTTCTCATGAATGCTTTGAAGAAAAGGGATTTCGACCCGTAGTCTGGCCTGACAATAGCTTGATGTATCCGAGGAGGGAACGGAAGTCCGCTGATTCGCGACCAGTTCTGGATGTGACAGACGGTACGCTGCAGGAGCTGTTCGACTCCAGGATCTGGGCAAGCCAAGCCCCGAAAACAGGAATGTGTCCGAGGCAACGTTGTCGCTTCGTCGGGTCGATGGAGGAAAGAAACGGGCCGGGAAGTAGGTCTTCAAACAACACGCTGTATCCGCTGAGCGAATAGCGCATCAAATCTGCTCGCCGGGCGCGTATTGCAGCTTGAAAACGACGTTTCGAGGTTGCAAGAACCTGGAGCGGAAAGTCGGTCAGATAGGCTTGTTTGGTCACACCTACAAACCGTACCCAGACCGGCTATTCGTTTCACTTTTCCCGCGGAAAAGAGCCTTAATCTCGTGCCATTCGGGCCTGCCCCATTCAAAAATTTCTAAAATAATGTTTACATTGCGAACGCTGGAGTAATCCTGCTTGCACGAATTGCGCAGAATCTGGTTAAACGCTAGAAAGCAGGTAATTCTAATTTCACCCCCCCACCCCCCACCCCTCCTTTTTGGAGTTCCCCCCACATGCAAAAATGTCTGAATCCTTCGAGGAATGAACCGAAGACCTGTAAATCACTGTTCACAGCAATAGTTCTCGCCACTGTGGCCTGGACACCCGGATTGAACGCACAGACGCTCGCGTATGACTTGCCGCGCGATGCGAGCGGCAACATTCAAACCGTCCCACCCGCTGGCGTGGGCGGCATTGTAGTCGGCTTCGATGATCCGGAGTCCGTCACGACCGGCTTCAGTTTCACCGTGAACGACACCGATGTCCTGATCTACTCACTCGGATTCTTTGACTCCGGACGCGATGGGCTGACGCAGGATCATGCCATCGGCATCTGGAATCAGTCCGGAGCTTTGATCGCCTTCGCGACAGCAGGCGCGTCCTCGAGCCTTATCGGCGATTACCGCTACTCGGATCTCGTCGCACCTTTGCTATTGTCATCTGGCAGCTACGTAATTGCCGCCTTATCCCCCAGCGGAAATTCGGACGATGGTTACCAACCGTTTCGCGGGGTCCCGGAAGCAACCTCGCCGTAAATTCATTGATCACGATTGGAAGTAACGCCAGCCTGTTCAGTTACGGGACATCCTTACAACTCCCCACGTCAAACTTCCCGGAAGGAGACTTCCGGATCTATACCAGTCCGAACATGCTATTGGAGGCGGTGCCTGAACCGTCGTCGCTTGCATTCTTGCTCGGAAGCCTCCTTTTGTTAGCGGGACGGCGGCGCAAGGCAAAATAACTCTGATCCAATCCAACGGATTCCCAGAGAAAAACGTCAGGATCTGTCTTGCCAGCCGGAGAATTCTTCCGAGAAGATCTTCTCCTTGTGCGACGTGTCTCTTTGCGATGAATTCTTCTTCTTCATTAGGCCTGTCCCTCTGCGATACTCAGCATCCATGATAACGGCCGGCTAATTGCCACTTTTCCCATCACCCCCGGCTCCGCGGAGCATCCCGCGCCCGCCGGGGAGTGGCGCATCACGGGGGCGGTGCCATTCCCATGGTTCCGCTACGATCTCGGCGTCCTCAAGCGCGGGGAGCGCACCGATGACTTCCACAACCTTCCCCCCGGCCCAATAACCCCGTCGGCATCCTCTGGGCCGGACTGAACCGCCCCGGCATAGCCATCCACGGCAGCCCCGCCCCCGATACCATAGGCCGCGCCGGAAGCCATGGCTGTATCCGCCTTTCGAACTGGGATGCCGCCACTTTATCCACGCTGGTAGGGAAAGGCACCGCCGTCACCATCCGGTGAACCGCCTGGCCTTGTTCAGTCCACATCCTCAATGGGGTCGGGTGACCCCGCTTATGCGGGATAGGGTGGGCGGCGGTGGATTTCCACACCTGATCAGGAAGGTGCCTCCACCCGTAAATCGCGCATGCTCCAGATTTGGTTCATTGCAGCCTTCGGCAGACCTCGGATTTTCCGCGCTCCGTCCTTGCGTTTCGGCGAAAAGCGCTCCCGCGATGCGGCGAAGGCCTGGTTGACGAACTCCTTGCTACCAATAACAGCCCCATCGGTAAAATACCTGACTCGATGGGAGAGGATTTTCGCAACGGAAAGTTCCCTGAGCGCCGCACCAGTCTCGCCGCTTTCCAACGCTTCGGCCTCGTACTGATCCTTCCCGTTGGTATTCGCTTTGGGGCAGGGGAGATCTGCGTTCCCAGGCTAGCGCTCCAAGGCCATTCCCAGAAGCCGCCTGTAGCTGCGGGAAACGTCCCGCCATTTCTTGGAATCGAATCCCGTCCCATTATGGCAAAGGTAGGCGCGGACAAGACCTTCACGCGCTTTTTTCCCATTGCCCTTGTTTCCCCCGCCGACCGCTTCCCCTTAGCTGCACCAACGGTATTCAGCAGGATCCTCAACCATCCCGGCACGCACCGGATTCAAATCAATGTAAGCTGCCATCGTCCGCGCCGCCGTGCCGCTCTCCACGATCACACTCTTGAAGCGTTCTTCCCACAGGGTTCCCGAGCGCTTGTGCTTCCGGTTGAACCAGCGGGTGAAACGGATCAGCAGCCCCTGCATGTAGTGGCTCAGGGACTGCATGCGGTAGGTGAAACGCTCGTGAATTTCCCGCACCCGTGCCTCGTTCCCACCCACGAGACCACCTTCTTTTCGGGCTTCCGCCAACTCCGCAGCCACTCCTGCAACATATTTCTCGCTGTGCAGGGCACCCAGCCTTTGCAAGAGCAGATCATCGGAAATGGCCTCCTCCGGTTTCGGCGGGACTTCCAGGAGGAGATGGAAGTGGTTCGACATCACGCAGTAGGAAAGCACCCGGCAACCGGAGAAATTCTCATACATCCGCATGAACATCCGGAAAGATGATGTGGCACCCGCCACGCCCCTGGGACTCTCCGAGCCGTCTATTCGCTCCTCCCGATCCTCGTCCCCGAACACGAATCGGCCACCCACCACACGCGAACGCGTCAAGCGCGGAGCGCTATAACTTGAGAGGAAGACCGAAACGAAGGACGAAAACACAGTGGTAAATCGCCGGTTTTTCCTCCGAATTAGCCCATTCCGCCAGCCAGCGCTTCCTGCTCATGTCCGCATTCTGGCGACGCAAATCCCCGCAGCAAGGGGATTTCTTATTATTTCTCTGGGGACTTGTTGCGGGAACTTGTTGCGGGAACTTGTTGCGGGAACTTGTTGCGGGAACTTGTTGCGGGAACTTGTTGCGGGAACTTGTTGCGGGAACTTGTTGCGGGAACTTGTTGCGGGAACTTGTTGCGGGAACTTGTTGCGGGAACTTGTTGCGGGAACTTGTTGCGGGAACTTGTTGCGGGAACTTGTTGCGGGAACTTGTTGCGGGAACTTGTTGCGGGAACTTGTTGCGGGAACTTGTTGCGGGAACTTGTTGCGGGAACTTGTTGCGGGAACTTGTTGCGGAAAGAATTGTTGCGGGAATTGTTGCCCAACACTCGTTTTCAAGCAAACCGAGGAGGGGGCAATACACGGACTATTATGAAGAAAATGGCTACGTATATCGCCATCCTTTCGACGCCAGCGCAAGTGCTCGTCCCGGAGGCGACACCCCGCACGTTTCCCGTTGTCGAGGCCAGCGATGAAGGCTCCGTTTTCTGCTACGTCGATACGGCGTCGAGCAGGGCTGGGATCAGCGCGGTCAGCACCAAGCTAGAGCTAACGAAGATCTCCATCGTGGGGCTTGGTGGGACTGGTTCCTACATATTGGATCTGGTTGCGAAGACGCCGGTCGGTGAAATTCACCTTTTCGACGGCGATAAATTCTCTCAGCACAATGCTTTCCGTGCACCCGGAGCAGCTTCGATCATCGACCTTAAAACACGGCATTTGAAGGTCGAATACCTCGCGATGATTTATTCAAAAATGAGGAAGAAACATCTTTCCGTATCCCCTATACATCGACTCATCGAACGTGCACTTGCTCGATGGTTCGGAGTTCGTGTTCCTCTGCCTCGATTCGGGCAGCGCCAAGGAAGTGATTATCGCTCATTTGGAAAATCAGTGCATTCCATTCGTGGACGTGGGATTGGGTCTTGATCTCCGCGATGGTGACACTCTGGGTGGGCAAATTAGGGTCACTGCAAGCACCGACAAGCGAAGCAACCACATCAGGGGGAAGAATAGGATCTCGTTTGTTGAGGCCGGAAACAACGATTACACCTCCAATATTCAGGTAGCGGATCTCAATGCCCTCAACGCTGCGTTGGCAGTCATCCGCCGGAAGAAACATTTCGGCTTTTACTCTGATTCCTCGAAGAGGAACACCACAGCGTATACGTTATCGATGGCAACTCCATCGCCAATGAAGACTCGCCATGATCCGACGTAAAGAAATACTCCACAAGTTCGTCGAGTTCGTGCCAGCGGAGCTTGCCGAAGGTATTCTCTACGTATCGTTGGAATACGGCACGGCTTCACACCTTTGCTGCTGTGGATGTGGCAACAAAGTTGTGACGCCGCTATCCCCAACCGATTGGAGAATGATCTTCGACGGCGAAACGGTCTCGATTGATCCCTCCATTGGAAACTGGAGCTTTGAATGCCAGTCCCATTACTGGATCGTTCGTGGAAAGATCAAGTGCAACGACCAACTGGTCACGCGAGCGGATCGAAGAAGGTAGGCATTGGGACTCGGCCAGTAAGAAAGACTACTTCAAGGCTATGCATGAAGGCGAGGATTACGATCCGCCTGATCGCCGTAAAGAACTGTGGAAACGGCTCATCTACTGGTGGGACTAGCTACCCTGTGAATGCGCGACAAAATCCAAGCATTCCACTCTAACCGGTGTAGAGCCTTAATTCAACCGCGATGAACGGGACAGTTCGCCCATCTCATTCGTCCAGTTACCTAGGCTTTCTTCAGAAATTCCTGAGCATCTCCAGCGCCTTATCGAGTTTCTCCCCCGGTTTCACCTTCATGAGTCTAGGATACCCCCATTCACCCATCGGAATCGGACTTCCGTTTCTCTGTAGCATCAGCCACTGGCCGGAAATCTCGACGGAGGTAATTTGGTTTTAGGCGGCTTCAGCTTTGACCGGGAGATGGTTGGGAGGTTCTGGACTGGGTGGGGGAGGCGGCGATGGCGGTCTTGGGAGTGTCTCTTCGAGGGCAGGAAAATACCCCCCAGGTATGAGCCCTAACCACACGTCAACAGCTGAAAACAGGCCTCAACTTTGCCGTGTAAGGATAAATCCTCAATTTTTCCGAAGCTGCGTGACTGCGCCAAGTCGTTAAGAAACCTGAAAGAAAAACTTTTTTTTCGAAGAAAAAGGTTGTAAAACGGGTCAGTTCTTCCGAGAACTGGCCACTCCAAAGACCGAGACTATTTGACAAAGCCCCGTTCTGAAAGACTCTGAAACATGACAACTCCAATTAAATCACTGATCAAAAAGTCTGAACCAATGCGTTCAGTATTTCGTAGATGCAGAATTCGGAGCAGTTTCTGCTCACGCTTTCGATAACTCAAAGTTAACGAGAGAAGAAGTCAAATCATTGTCGCAGACTGTTTTCAGAGACAGTTTGGTGAGCGCCAAGTCTGAAATAGAAAGTGCTATCAAGGGGCTTGGCTGAACTTAATCAGTCTACGCTGAGGAATGGGCTACTATTAGCGTAGTAGAAATATTTCTATTGCTGCTATGCCTGCTAAACGCGACTCAAACGAGAATTTCAAGAAACGCGATGTTTTTCGCGAGCTTGAGTACCAATATGTAGGATTATTGGAGCCGACAAACTCTATTTCAAAGGAAACTTTGATCAAAGCGTCGAGGGTTCACCTCCCTCGACCTGATGATGAAATATGGTTAGTTTGGCTTAAGCCAGTGAGTTTCGATACTCTGGAAATCAAATCGTCGAATGCCCGTTCCTATCTGGTAGAGTCACTTACCCGAAAACGGGAGTGCGTTATAGAGAGATCAAATGGGATCAGAAAAAAAAGATCCGGATTTTCGTTATTTATTTGAACACCGATATCTGTCCGGGGCCGCGTGGTCATGGAAGTATAGAGGAGTGGATAATTGACCTAGAGAGGCTTTTCGTAGCAATTGCACATGAGTTACATTATGTGGGTATACACCTTACCTTGAGGCAAATTCACTCTTTTGAAGACTATTCCCAAAAAGACAAATCGAGATACAAAAATCCGGTTACCCGTTATGACTACAATCTGTTGTGTTCAATGAACACTTTAGGTCAGTGTTTGAAAGCGGTAGAATCAAATTTCTTGCCAGGTGCAGATCGCCCAATTTTCACTACTGAAACAGAATTTTTAGCGTGGAGAAGGACAGATGAAGCTCAGCGCCCTAGGTTGGATTGAGTTGCAGAAACAGCTTCACGGTAAAATGATATCCTGGTACAGAGCGGAACAGGAGCTGACTTCAATGTTCGAGGTTTTCTCTACAATTCTCGATGGTATTCCTAGAGATACAGGAACATTTGAAATTAAATGTGAGTTTATCGCGGAAATCGAGGCCTACTTGGATCTAAGGAGTCACAGTTCTGGTTCTTAGATAAGGGTGTAGCGTTAATTTAACGCCGATTTGGTTGGATTATAGGTCATCTGGAAGGAGAAAAGAATATTGGCTTAGAAAATAACTCATTCCTATGTTTTTTTCGCTGCTTCTGTTTAAAAATTTCTTAACATCTCAAGCGCTTCATCAAGTTTTTCGCCCGGCTTTGTTTTCGAGAGCCTCGGATATCTCGATCCATCCATCAGAATCGGGCTGCCGTTCCTCTGGAGCATGAGGCGCTGCCCGGAGATCTCGACGGAGGTGATTTGGTTGGAGGCGGCTTCGGCTTTGATGCGGGCGATGGTGAGGAGGTTCTGGATGGGGTGGGGGAGGCGGCCGTGGCGGTCGATCCAGTTTTTCTCGAGGGCGGTGATGGATTTGGGGGTGTTGGCTTCGGCGAGTTCTCGGTAGGCGTTGATTCGCAACTTCGCGTCGCTGAGATAGGATGTCGGGATAAATGCTGGTAGTACTTCGGAAGAATTTTGAACCGCTAAGTCGCTAAGGCGCGAAGGCTGGGGTTGTGTGGGTTTCTTCTCTTCCTTTGAAGTTTGAGATTTGGAATTTGAAATTTGAGTGACCCATAGGGTTTCGGTGGGGATGATGAAGTCGGCTTTGAAGGTGGTTTCGTGGAGGGTGGGGTCTTTTTTTCCTTTAAGTCTATCGACGGATTGGCGGAGGAGCTGGCAGTAGAGGTCGAAGCCGATTTGGGCGATGTGGCCGGATTGCTTTGTGCCTAGGAGGTTTCCGGCGCCGCGGATCTCGAGGTCGCGCATGGCGATCTTGAAGCCGGAGCCTAGGGCGGTGTATTGTTTGATGGCGTGGATACGCTTGCGGGCATCGCCCTGGGTGATCATTTCCCGGGGGAGGAGGAGGATGGCGTAGGCTTTTTCCCCGGCTCTCCCGACTCGGCCGCGGAGCTGGTAGAGATCGGCGAGGCCGAAGCGGTCGGCGCGGTCGATGAGGATGGTGTTGGCGTTGGGGATGTCGATGCCGGTCTCGATGATGGTGGTGGCGAGCAGGACGTCGGCCTCGTGGTTGACGAAGGCGTGCATGACGTTCTCGAGGTCGTGCTTTTCCATCTGGCCGTGGCCGACGAGGACGCGGGCTTCGGGGACGAGCTCCTTGAGCTTTTTGTGGACTTGCTCGATGGTTTTGACGCGGTTGTGGAGGAAGAAGACCTGGCCGCCGCGTTTCATCTCGCGGCGGATGGCATCGCGGATGATGCGTTCGTCGTAGGCGGTGACGGTGGTGGAGACGGGGAGGCGGTTGGGGGGCGGGGTGTCGATGGTGGACATGTCGCGCGCGCCCATGAGTGCCATGTAGAGGGTGCGCGGGATGGGGGTGGCGGAGAGGGTGAGGACGTCGATCTGGCGGAAGAGGTCTTTGAATTTCTCCTTGTGGGCGACTCCGAAGCGCTGCTCCTCATCGACGATAGCGAGGCCGAGGTCCTTGTAGGCGACATCGCCGGAGATGAGGCGGTGGGTGCCGATGACCATATCGACGGAGCCGTCGGCGAGGCCTTTGATGGTGGCGCGGACTTCGGCGGCGGTGCGGAAGCGGTTGAGGAGATCGACTCTTATCGGGTAGTCGGAGAAGCGCTCGCGGAAGGTGCGCCAGTGTTGCTCTGCGAGGACGGTGGTGGGGCAGAGGAGGGCGGCCTGTTTCCCGCCGGTGATGCACTTGAAGGCGGCGCGGATGGCGACTTCGGTTTTCCCGAATCCGACGTCGCCGCAGATGAGGCGGTTCATGGAGTTGGGGGACTCGAGGTCGTGCTTGGTATCCTGGATGGCCTGTTTCTGATCGGGCGTTTCGGTGTAGTGGAAGCTCTGCTCGAACTCGAACATCCAGCGGGTGTCGGGGGGGTGGGCGTGGCCTTGCTCGTGCTCGCGCTCGGCCTGGATGCGGAGGAGGCGGGCGGCGTAATCGAGGATGGATTTCTCGGCCTGCTTGCGGTTTTTCTGCCAGGTGGCGTTGCCGAGTTTGTTGAGGTCGGGGGTTTTGCCGCCGACTCCGACGTATTTCCCGATGAGGTGGGCTTGCTCGAGGGGGACGGAGAGGATGGAGCCGTCTTTGTATTCGATCTGGAGCTCCTCGCCTTCGTCTTCCTGGGCGATGCCTTTGAATTTCCCGATGCCGTATTCGTAGTGGACGACGAGGTCGCCGGGCTCGATGTCGTCGAGGGTGGCGCGGGCGCGGATGACGCGGGCTTTTTCGACGGTGGAGCGGCGGGCGGCGCCGGGGGTGCGGTAGCGGCCGAAGAGTTCGCTGGAGGAGAGGACGGCGAGTTTGGTGGCGGGGAGGGTGAAGGAGGAAATGAGCTCGCCGAGGACGGGGGTGAGGCCGAGGTCGCGGGTGAGGTCTTTGCCGGAGAGTTCGGTGAAGCGTTCGAGTTCGCCTTTGGTGGAGAAGACGATGGCTATGTCCCACTCTTCGCGCTGCCATTCGTTGAGCTGTTTGAAGAAGGTTTCGCGGCGGAGCTCGTCGAGGACGAAGTCGCCGGCGTCGAAGGTGCCGAGGGGGGAGGCGTAGGTGGCTAGGGTGAAGTCTTCTTCGATTTCGCCTTCGGCGGTGTTTTCGGTGATGAGGAAGGCTGGGGTTGTTGGGCAGCCATAGGCAGCCCCTCCTTAAATGGAGATGACGGTGTCATCTTTTCGTAGATAATCGGCGATGGTTGCTACGGCGGGGGGCTCGGTGAGGAGGAGGTCGGTTTCGGGGATTTTGCGGGTGGAGGCCTGGGTGTTGATGTCGAACTCGCGGATGGATTCGAGTTCGGTATCGAAGAACTCAAGGCGGAGGGGGCGGGGGGATTGGAAGGGGAAGAGATCTAGGATGCCGCCGCGGATCGCGAAGTGGCCGCGGGCGGTGACGGTGGGGTTGCGCTCGTAGCCGTGGCCGGTGAGGGTTTCCGCGAAGGCGGTGGGATCGAGGGTGAGGCCGGGCTTGAGGTGGGTGCGGTTGGAGAGGAGGGATTTCGGCGAGGGTGCGTATTGGGAGAAATTTTCCGAGCCGCAAAGGATGGTGAAGGAATCGGAGGTGGCTAGGATTTCCAGGATGGCGAACCACTCGGCGGCGGTCTCAGGATCGGAGATTTCATGGAGGTCGTTTTCCGGATTGAGCGGGGAATCGGGAAGGACGAGGGCGGTGATGCCCCAGAGTTCGAGCTCGGTGGCGAGGCGTTCGCGCTGGCGGGGGGATTCGTGGAGAATCCAGTGGCGCTTTTTTCCGAGGTCGGATGCGGCGGTGCAAGCGAGGGCGGCGAGGAAGGAATGGGAGGCTTCTTCCGCGTGGTCGAACACGACGGTGCCGCTGCCGGTGGCGAGGGGTGCCAGGCGATGTGAAAAATCGGGAGATGTGATTGCCCGGCGGAGGCAGGTTGTCTGGAAATTCAAACTTCGATGGGGAGGGTTGTCGGGACTGGGATGTCCCGATTCCTCAGGTGGCGATCGCTTGGATCAGGGATTTTTTGATGGTCTCCCAGCGCATGGGGACGGATCTCATGAAGAAGGACTGGGAGACTGTGATGCGAATGATTCCGTACCTCGGCGATCCGTATGTTTTCAGCATCCACTCGATGAACGGAGTCTTTTCCCGGAGGGGCAGGCTGGAGGATTCGACCTCGGTGCCGGGGAGTTTTTTCAACGCCGCATCCGACATCTCCCGGGCGAGATCGGAACCGAGGTATTCGAAGGTGATTCTCCCGTCGGCGACGGGGGCCGTGTGGATGACGAGGTGGACGGTGTTCTCGTAGCGTTTCAGATCCTCGGTGAGACGGATATTGATGGCCTGGCGAAATTTCGTCTGATGGCGGGCGACGAGTTTCTCCTTGGTGGCATCCGGGAGCTTTGAGGAAATTTTGCTCCAGCGTTCGTTCCCCGTCTGGTCGAGGTCGATCAAGAGGCGGGTGACATCGCCGTGAATGAGGGGAGTGCTGAGCTTCATGGCGAGACCCTGGGCGAGGTTGAGGGAACCCGGCTCCCAGCCCTCGGTGGAGGTGACGAGATCCTCGGAACCTTTGAACAGCTCGCGGTTCGCCTCCGGGATGGCGCATGTCGCGTGGCTGCAGGTGATGAGGAATGAAGTCATGTGCGGCGAATCTATATTTCAAACCACGGAATTCAAGGAAGACTGTGGTTGACGATGGAGCGAACCGGTTGTCGGGTGGGATACTTTGAAAAAAATACTGGCATTCAGTGGCAGCCTGCGGGCTGGGTCGTTCAATCAGAAGCTCGTGAGGATCGCGGCGGAGGGGGCGCGGGAAGCGGGCGCGGAGGTGACGGTGGTCTCGCTTTCAGACTACCCGATGCCGCTTTTCGACCAGGATCTGGAGGATGCGCACGGCAAACCGGAGAAGGCGAAGGAGCTGAAGAGGTTGTTTCTCAAAAGCGACGGGCTGCTTGTCGCCTCGCCGGAATACAACAGCATGATCACAGGGGCCCTAAAGAATGCGATCGACTGGGTGTCGCGTCCGGATTCCGAGGGTGAGAAGCCGCTGGCGGCTCTTGCCGGGAGAAAGGCTGCGATCATCTCGGCCTCCCCGGGTGGCTACGGGGGTGCGAGGAGCCTGGGTTTCCTGAGAGAGTCTCTGGGGAATATGAAAATCGACGTTCTGGAGGAGCAATTCAGTCTGCCAAAAGCGCACGAGGCATTCGCGGAGGACGGCAGTCTTTTAAATCCCGAGGTGGCAGCGAAAGTGATGGCGATAGGAAAGACCCTGGCGGAGAGCTAGATCGCGAGAATCTGCAATTCGAGGATTCGGCGACCGAAGGTCACCGCTACCTGGGCGTGGAGGCGGCTTCGTGGAGTTCCTCGGCAGCCTCGAGTTCGGCGCGTTCACGTGCGATGACGCGGACAAGTTTCCGTGCGGTGTTCTCCCAGTCGGCGAGAAGGTCGCGCGCCTGGATGGAGCCCGTCTTCTCGCTGTGGAGTTCGATGAGGGATTTCACTTCCGAGATGTCCTGCTGGCGGGTTATGGGCATGGCGACAACCATCTCGGTATTGACGCGGGAGTAGAATTTCCCATCCACGTCATAGACATACGCGGTGCCGCCAGACATGCCGGCTCCGAAGTTTTTCCCGGTTTTTCCGAGGATGACGACGGTGCCGTTGGTCATGTATTCGCAGCCGTGATCGCCAACGCCCTCGACAACCGCGGTGGAGCCTGAATTCCGAACCGCGAAGCGCTCTCCGGCACGACCGTTGGCGAAAAGTTTGCCGCCGGTCGCTCCGTAAAGGCATGTGTTCCCGGCGATGGAGTTCCGGGATGCGGGGAAGGTGGCATCCGGAGAGATGCGGAGGACAATCTCCCCGCCAGCCATGCCCTTGCCAACGTAGTCGTTCGCTTCACCGATGAGTTCCAGGGAAACTCCACCGACAAGGAAGGTTCCGAAGGATTGTCCGGCCGAGCCGGTGCAGGTGATGTGGACGGTTCCGGCAGGAAGGCCGTGGTTTCCATGAATCTCGGCAATGCGTCCGGAGAGGCGGGTGCCGATGTTGCGGTCGGTGTTGACGACTGGATACGAGAGTTCCGCCGGGGCGCGGTCGGGGAGAGCTTTGATGGCCTCGTGAACTTCCAGGCTGACGGATTCCGCTCCGTATTCGGGAGATTCGACCGGGGTGCCGCCGGTGGATTTCACCAGATCGGCGAGGATGAAAATGTCCAGGGACGGTTTGGCGATCCCGTCGTTGCGCTCTTTTTTACAGATGCGGGCGATATCCTGCTCACGTTTTCCGGTTGCCTTCGCGACTGGCGGGATGACGTCCTTGAGGAGACGGGAGAAGTCGAGGGTGTTGGCCTTCGGGTGGCCGTCTACCTTCCGTTGCTCGAGAAACTCCGGCCGACCGATGATCTCGTCGAGTGACCTGATACCGAGTCTGGCCATGATCTCGCGCGCTTCGTGGGCGACAGCGTTGAAGTAGTTGATGACCATTTCCGGGGTGCCTTTGAATTTGGCTCTGAACTTCGGATCGGTGGTGGCGATGCCGACCGGGCAGGTGTTGAGATGGCATTTGCGCACATACACGCACCCCATTGCGATCATTGCCGTGGTTCCGAAATTGTATTGCTCGGCTCCGAGGATGGCGGCGATGACCACGTCGCGGCCGTTCTTGATGCCACCGTCTGTACGGAGAATCACCCGGTCGCGGAGGTTGTTGATGATGAGGGTCTGCTGGGCTTCGGAAAGGCCGAGTTCCCATGGTGAGCCGGCGTGCTTCGTCGAAGAGAGCGGGGAGGCTCCCGTGCCGCCGTCGTGGCCGGAAATCAGGATGTTGTCAGCGGATGCCTTGGCGACACCGGCGGCAACAGTTCCGACGCCCGCCTCAGCTACTAGTTTTACCGTAATCCGCGCGCGCGGGTTTATTTCCTTCAGATCGTGGATGAGCTGGGCAAGATCCTCGATGGAGTAGATGTCGTGGTGGGGTGGCGGCGAGATAAGCTGGACACCGGGCTGGGTGTTGCGGAGCCGCGCGATGAGGGCGTTGACCTTGTGGCCGGGGAGCTGGCACCCTTCGCCAGGTTTCGCGCCCTGGGCCATTTTGATCTCCAACTCGTCGGCATTCACCAGATAATACGCGGAAACGCCGAAACGTCCGGACGCGATCTGCTTGATATACGAGCGGGCGAAATCGCCGTTCGGGTAAGGCTTGTAACGGACGGGATCCTCACCGCCTTCACCGGAGTCGGATTTTCCGCCGATCCGGTTCATAGCGATCGCGAGGGTTTCGTGGGCTTCCGGGGAGAGGGCACCCAGAGACATCGCGGCGGTGGTGAAACGGCGGCGGATGTCTTCGACCGGTTCCACCTCGTCGATCGGAATGCTCCCGGAAGAGGCGGGGACGAAATTCAGCAGATCCTTGATTGCGACGGGGTTGGTCTCCAGGCAGACCTTGACGTATTCCTCGTAATCCTCGGGCTTACCGGATTTCACATACTGGTGGAAGTTCTTGATGACCTCTGTGGTGAAAGAGTGGCGTTCACCGGTTTTCCGGTAGCGATTGTAACCGGGATCACCCAGGTCGAGGGTTTCCCCTGCCGGAACCTCCACTTCATAAGCCGCCTTGTGGCGTATGATGGACTCCTCCGCGATCTCCTCAAAAGCTATCCCGCCTATCTGTGAGGGGACGCCGGTGAAGGAGAAATCGACCACTTCATTCCCGATTCCGATAGCCTCGAAGGTCTGGGCGCCCTGGTAGGAATTCAGCACGGAAATGCCCATTTTCGACATGATCTTCAGCAAACCTTTCTCGAGAGCCTTGCGGTAATTGGTCATGGCCTTCTGCGGGGTCATGCCCTCACCGAGAGAGTCTTTGCCGCTGTCCATTGCGACGAGCTGGCGGACGGTCGCGTAGCCGAGATAGGGGACGACAGCGGTAGCACCGAAGCCGAAAAGGCATGCGATCTGATGAACGTCACGGGCCTCGCCGGTTTCCACGACGAGAGACGCGCGGAGGCGCTTGCGGATGCGGTTGAGGTGATGGTGGATGCTACCTGTGGCGAGGAGAGCCGGGATGGGAACTCGGGTACTGGAGGTAGCGCGGTCGGAAAGGATGATGATGGAGATTTTGTCGTCCACCGCGGCCTCCACTTCGTTGCAGAGCTCGTCTATCCGGGTTTTCAGACCTTTTTTACCGGACGAGGCATCCCAGGTGCAATCAAGGATATGGGAGGGGTAGCCGTGGTCCTTGAGGTGGGTGATCTTTTCGAGCTGATGTTCGAATAGAATGGCGGAATCCAATGAGATGGATTTGCAGTGATTCGGGCTTTCCTCCAGGAGGTTGCGCTCGGGGCCAAGACCCGCGCCGAGTGACATGACCGCCCACTCGCGAATGGGGTCGATGGGTGGGTTGGTGACTTGGGCGAAACGCTGCTTGAAATAGGTGTAAAGAAGGCGTGGATAGGTGGAGAGGATGGCGAGAGGAATGTCATCGCCCATGGAAAAGACGGCTTCCTGGGCACCCTTGATCATGGGTGGGAAAACCATGTCGAGTTCCTCGATGGAGATCGCGTTCGCGACCTGGCGGCGGGATAGATCGAGAGCCTGGATTTCGATTTCCGGGACGTGTGCGGCAGGGGAGATGAAATGACGCAGCTCGAGGCGGTTCTCGTCGATCCATCGGCGGTATGGTTTCTGGCGGGCGAGTTCCTCCTTGATCTCGGAATCGAGCCTGAGTTCGCCAGTGGACGTGTCCGCGGAAAGCATCTGACCCGGTCCGAGGCGACCGCGGCGTGTGACAAGACTTTCATCGAAAATGACAGCGCCGGATTCGGAGCCGATGTAGAGGAATCCGTCGGAGGTGGTGGTGTAGCGCGAGGGGCGGAGGCCGTTACGGTCGAGGGAGGCACAGATTTTGGTGCCATCGGTGAAGCAGAGGCCGGCGGGGCCGTCCCAAGGCTCTGAGAAGGAACGGATGTATTGGTAGAATGCGCGGAGTTCGTCGGAGATTTCCTCGTCATTGCGGTATGCGGGGGGCACGAGCATGCACATGGAGTGCTCAAGGGAGCGGCCGGATAGAACGAGGAGTTCCAGACAGTGGTCGAGTGACGCAGAGTCGGACTCGCCATGGCGGATGAGGTTCTTCACCGTATCGATTTCATCCCCCCAGACAGGAGATTCGAAGAATTCCTCTCTGGAGGTCATCCAGTTGCGATTACCCTCCACGGTATTGATCTCACCGTTGTGGCACATCATACGGAAAGGCTGGCCGAGCGGCCATGCGGGGAACGTGTTTGTGGAGAACCGCTGGTGGTAGAGGCAGATGGCGGTCTCGAAATCAGGGTTGGTGAGATCGCTGTAGAAGGCGCGGAGTGCGGCTGGCATGGCCAGCGCCTTGTAGGAGATGAGGCGGCTGGAAAAAGTGGGCATGTAGAAACCCTGGATTTCCTTTGTCGCATGCTCGATTTCGCGGCGGCTTAGGTAGAGCTTGCGCTCGAACTCCAATGGCTCCATACCATCCGGTTTCAGCATGATCAGATGCTGGATGTCCGGACGGGACTTCTGCGCGATTTTTCCGAGAGCATCGATGTCCACGGGAACATCACGCCAGCCGATGACAGGAATGTCTCTCGTCGCGAGAACCCGGGCGGTGGTTTCCTTAATTTCGGATGTCTGAGCTTCTTTCCCGGCAGGGAAGAAAAAGACGCCGACAGCGAGGTCTTCGGGATTTTCAACGGTTGTTCCCAGGTCGGCGGCGGCTTTGACAAAAAGGGGATGGGGAATCTGTGAAAGGATCCCCGAGCCATCGCCGGTTTTCATATCCGCGTCGACCGCGCCACGGTGGGTCATGCAGGAGACGGAGGTGAGGGCGTGATCGATGACGGTGAACGAGCGTTTCCCCTCGAGGTGGGCAATGGCACCCATGCCGCAGTTGTCGTGTTCGTTGGAGAGGCTGTGCAGGGAGTCCGGGACAAGGGGTGTGCTGGAGTGGTAGAAAGGATTCATCATGGGAAACTGCGGGGAATAAAGAACAAGCGGGGACGCTGGACAAGCAGGAATTGTGCCCCTGATGACCCAGTGGAGCGCCGAAAACCAATGATGCGATTGATGAACCTTACATCAGAAAATCCGCGAAACGCCGTTCTTGCGTCGGGCGGCAAGATGGCGCCGGTCCGGGTGTCAGCGGAGGCCTTTCAGAGCACCTTTGGAGGGCTTGTCGAGGGTCATGTCGGTGATGGAAACCCGGCGGCCGTTCCTGTAGGAAGAGACCTGCATCTTGCGCAAAGTCCAGACGTTGTCGGATACTTTCATGACATCCTCGACTTGAAACTCCTTCAGAAGCGCGCCGCTTCTGGCGTGGCCGTGGATCTTCATGAAGGCTCCGAATTTCTGGTGCACCCAGACATAGACGGCGAAGTAGTTGCCGGCGGCACCCGCGGGTTTGTCGAGCCGGAGCTTGTAGGTGTTCTCGGTTCCGATGCTCTCGTTGCCTTCGAGCTTCGGATTAGGCAGGTCGAAAAACCGCAGTGCAAGATCCTCGTAGGTAAGGTCGGTTCCTGCGATGGATTCCGTCAGCTTCTGGCGGGGAAAGTTGATGGTCTTGCCGTTGATGATTTCGAAGAGGTCGTATGCGTCATCGTTCAGGCGGAGATGAAAGACACGCCATGTCTTGCCTTCCAGAAACTGGAACTGGATGTTCTTGCCCTTGAGGAAGATGGTGATGGGGGTTTTCCGACCATTATGGGAGAGGTTTCCCTGGAGACCCTCGTCAAGTTTCGTGAGGGCGGCGGAGAGTCGGGCGCCTTCAAGGATACGGTCGGGATCCTGGGCGAACGCGAACGGGGAGGCGAGGATGGCTGCGGTGAGGAGTGTTTTCAGAAGCTTCATGACGGATATATTAAGGTTGCGAGCCGGTTGGACAAGCCGACGGGTGGAAACATTCAGGGAATCTTCCGTCCGCGTGAAAATGAAAACGCCCGCGATCATTGGATGCGCGGGCGTTTACGGAAAAAATCTCGTGGAGTCCTTTATGGAGTCGGGTTGGGATTTGTAACTCCAGGAGGCGGGAAAAACGGTGGTGGAGCGGACGGTGGGAAGACAGGCGGCGGAACGTCCAGCGGGTTGGGCGGGGTAGTCGGTGGGGCGATCACGGATGCGACGGCGTCATTGGCTCCCGCGACTCCTTCCTTGCCACTCATCGCGTCCTTTGAACTGTAGGTGGAGTCCCCTCGGTTCGGATCGAGTTTCGCAAGGACCGCCTGGACTGCCGCGAGCGCATCGGGCATGGCGGCGATCGCGCACTGTGAGATCATACGCATGGAACGTGGAGCGGAAGTGATAGCGACCTCGGTGATGTCGGCTACGAGACTTGCGTCAGCTCCGGACATCCTGATCGCGGTCTTCACGATCTCACAGGCGCAATTCTGATTGGCTGAAACCTCTGATTCCACTATCTCGAGAACCTTCGAAGGATCGATCTGGATGCGGTGACCCACGGAAAGGGTGACGGACACACAATCGGCGGTTTCGGCGGCTTTTCCCGGAGCCCTGTAGGCAGCGGAGATCTCCGCGAGGCCGGAATGGATTCCAAGAGCCTGCGCATCGGAGACCTTGAGCTTCACTCTCGAGGCCGTCCGGTATGCGGAGGGTTCGCGAAGGGTGGATAGATCAAGGACACTTTCCACGTTCCTGACGTTCGAGCGCCGTGCGGTTAGGGTTGAAGCGTCCTGACTAAGGTAAAGAGGACTGGCTTCGGGGAGGTCGCCTGATGCCTTATGGATTGCGGGAAGTTGATAGACCCCGCTGAGCGCCTTGTCGGCGGCGAAAGAGGAATTGTCCAACACATCGAGTTCGTCGAACCGGTTGGAACTGCTGATTGTTCGCGCGGACGGTGTGTCTATCAATTGCGCGGAGACCGGAAGGAGTCCACAGAGGATAAGCAGAACCGCCGAGCTGGTGGTGGCTGGCATTTTCATAGCAGGGTGTGAGTGCTTACGGTCTTATGCACTGAATCTAAAGAATGGACAAGGATTTTTTTCAAAACAATCACGAATTTTAAGAAATTAACGTAAATTTACCAAATGCGGATTTTTAAAATCCAACCGGGTCTGAAAGCCCTCGAGTCCAAATGTGGGAGACTATCGCGGTTCTCTCCAAATAAACTAGTCACGCGCAGGAAACCGAAACCCAGTCCGCGGAACGAGGGAGGAAGTGGAGCGTAGCGGATTCGAACCGCTGACCCCTTGCATGCCATGCAAGTGCTCTACCAACTGAGCTAACGCCCCGTTACCGGGTGGCCGCTGGAGCAGCGGCGGGGCGAATGTTTAGGCGATGATACGGATCACGCGCAAGCGGAAAAATCCGATTTTCAGATCTTCATCAGATCGTCTTCCTTGGTGGAGGCGAGTTCGTCGATCTGCTTTGTGTATTTGTTGGTGAGTTCCTGGATTTCCTTTTCCTGATCCTTGAGGGTGTCCTCGGTAAGGACGTTATCGGCCTTCATTTTCTTCGCCTCGTCGATTCCAGATTTGCGGGCGGCGCGTAGGCGCACCTTGGCCTCCTCGGCGAGGGTTTTGATGAGCTTCACCATGTCGCGGCGACGTTCCTCGGAAAGTTCGGGAATGGGAATACGGATGGAGCGCTCGGCGGCCACAGGGTTGAGTCCGAGTTTGGATTCCCGGATGGCCTTTTCGATATCGCGGGTAGTGGACGGATCGAATGGCTGCACGTTGAGGAGGCGCGGCTCCGGAGAATTGATGACGGCGAGGGACTTCAGCTTCTGGACGCCGCCATACGCGTGGACATACACGTCAAGGTTATCGATGAGGGCGGGGGAGGCTTTGCCGGTGCGTACGCCATGGAAGTCCGTGACGAGGTGTTCGAGGCCGGCCTTCATGTCGGCTTCCACTGATTTGAGTGCTTTTGCTGGGTCTGACATAATCGTGTTGATACTGATGTTATTCTCCGTGGACCAGAGTGCCGATGGGCTGTGAGCGGAGGGCGTGGGACAGGTTTCCCTTCGGCCCCAGATCGAAGATGATGATAGGGATGTGGTTGTCCATGCAAAGGGAGAAAGCGGTGGCATCCATCACGTTGAGGCGGTTCTCCAGGCAATGTTGGAAGGTGACCGTCTCGAAACGTTTCGCGTCCGGGTTCGTGCGGGGATCGGAGCAATAGACGCCATCGACCTGAGTGGCCTTGAGGATGACATCCGCTCCCATTTCGCTGGCGCGCAGGGCTGCTGTCGTATCCGTGGAGAAGAAAGGGCTGCCCGTCCCTGCGGCGAAGATGATCACCGTTCCCTTGTCGAGCTGGTGCTCGGCCTTGCGGCGGATGAAGGGCTCGGCGACATTTTTCATCTCGATGGCGGACATGACCGTGCAGCGGACCCGATGTGGGAGAGGGCGCCTTCCATGGCGAGGGCGTTCATGACAGTGGCGAGCATGCCGACGTAATCGGCGGTGGCTCGATCCATGCCCCGGGCGGAGGCGGCGGCTCCGCGCCAGAAGTTCCCGCCGCCGACGACGATGCTAAGCTGGAGGCCGTTATCGACGGCTTCTTTGATCTCCGCGGCGATCCGTTGGACGATTTCCGGAGAGATATTGTCGGTGGAGCCGGGCTCGCGAAGGGCTTCGCCACTGAGTTTGAGGACGGCCCGTTTGAAAGGGCGGGGATCTTTGCTTGCCTTGGTCATGTGCTTGGCGGGAGAGTGAAACATCGCGCTTCGGACGTCCAACACGGAAATTCCGAAATTCTGAAATCATGGATCGCCTTCCAGGGTAAAGGTGGCTTCAAGGTCGAGCAGAGAGGCGTTTTTTTCCGTGGTGCCGGCGATTGAAACAATCACTTCCAAAGCTTCGCTCTGGGATCCATGGTAATCCTCTAGAGTGCGCTGGAGGGCGACAAGTGTGATCTTCAGCAGTTGGCGGCTTGTGATATCTACCTCGGGAGGTATGCCCAGATCAGCGATGTCGATTTTCACCTGTAGACCCTCGTCCGTCATCTCAGCGTCAAGCCCTATGCCGCATAGGACGAGAAGATTGGCTTCAGCGACCTTGTAGTTGGGATTGTTCGTGGGGAGGGCGTGGGGAGTCCGGATCGCCTCTACGAGGACTTCGGGAAACGCTCCGGTGAGCGCCATGGGTCTGGCCATGACCGTGACCTGTAGGACTTCACCGGTATCGCTGATGATGTCGTCAACATCGGTACCGTGAAGGCTGAGCGGCTCGTGAACCGGCACAACCGAAATGGTGGTGGCGAAGGCTCCGGCGGAAAACAAAAGGGATAGGAGCACGGTTCTCATGGCATATTTTTAACGTCAGAAATTGAACAAGGGAGCCCCCAAAACCTGATTGGGATTATTCGTTTGTTTGCGCATGGAGGCGGAAAAACGCAGAGGGCTTGGAATTCGTGAGTTTCACTCGCACGCATTCCAGCGGAGGCGATGGATCGGCGGAAATCGGAAGGGTCTGAACCGGCTTTCGCGCTTACGATCAAATGGTCTGCCACATAGGCGACCGGATTGAGCAGCGCATCATTCGGCACCGAAAGATCGTCGGCGGGAACTGTGCCTTCAAATACAACCTGCGGATATTTTCCCGACGTCCTGACAAGACTCAGCCGGCGCAGCCCGCCATCAGGCTGTGGGTGGCGTGCCGTATCGAGGATCACCGGGTGGTCGAGCCGCTCCCAGGCCGAGGGAATGGCGGATCTGCCATCGTCACTTCTGCTCGCTGGGGCGGAAGATCTGGAGCTCTGTTTCGTTACAAAAACGGACTCTGAAGCCTTTCCGGACAGGACGCTCCGGGTAGGAGTCGTCTGCCCTTTGGACGTCATTTGGAGCCAGCTTTGGGTAAGGGCCGAGAAATGATACCGGATCACGCATGCCAACACCCCAAATGCGGCGACCGTCAGGGAAGTCCGCAAGATGCCCGCGAAATTTTTCTGATTCATTCCGTGTCAGAGGGAATATTGCGAGTCTCTGAAAAGCAAGCAGGATCACTCCGAGTGTGTGATGGGCTACGAAAAAGCCGCCGGACATCGCTGTCGGGCGGCTTCGAGGTCGATTGCTACGGGATTACGCGGATTTCGCGTTCTCCTTCTTGTCTTCGAGCGCCTTCTTCGCTTGCGCGACGATGGCGGAAAACGCGGTTGCATCGGTGATCGCCAGATCGGAGAGGATCTTGCGGTCGGCTTCGATGCCTGCGGCTTTGAGACCCTCGATGAAACGGGAGTAGGTCATGTCCTCGGCGCGGACGGCGGCGTTGATACGCTGTGTCCATAGACGGCGGAACTGACCTTTGCGCTTCTTGCGGTCACGGTATTCGTATTGCTGCGCCTTGCGGACTGCGTCCTTGGCGTAACGGAAGAGCTTCGAGCGGAAACCGCGGAAGCCCTTTGCCCTCAGGATCGTCCGCTTGCGGCGGGAGCGACTTGCTGGGGAATTGGTGGCTCTTGGCATTGTATTCTTTTGGTTGCGAACAAGTCGTTTCTTATCATTCCTCCCGCGGTCTCACCTGTTCGTGTCTCCGGCATTTCCGGATCAGGCCGCGTAAAGGCCGTCCGATATGCGGACGGGGCTGTGGTGCGTCGTTTCTTTTCTAACTCAATGGAAAGGAAGGTTCTCTTTGACATTCTTGATGTCGGCGTCGGACACGAGTCCCGCTCTGCCGAGGGCGCGTTTGCGCTTGCGGCTCTTGCATTGAAGCAAGTGGCGTTTCCCCTGATAGCGACGAAGGTACCTTCCCTGTGCCAGTGACTTTGAATCGCTTGGCGACGGCCTTCCGTGTTTTTGCTTTTCCTCCTACTCTTGGCATGGGGCGCGGAAACTACCGGATGAAACTTCCTTGGCAAGACAAAAGTGGTTAACCAGTCCGAAAAACCTTCTTTCTGTGGGGATTGCCAGCCGTGGCGGCAATACTTCGCTAGTTCCTGTTGCCGGATGCCGTATGTATATGTGTGTTGAAACCCAATTTCAAATTCCGACTCCTCCGCTGCGCACCGGCGATGGCGTTTTTCCTGCCAACTCTCTCCGCCTCTCCGGTTGCCGATTGGAAATTCGAGGAGGATCCGGGATTTCTTATAAGTTCCGAAATCTCCTCCCGCGTCCTCACGAATGTCGGATCTGTCGGAAAACTGGCTTCGGGTGGGCCCGGAGAGGGACAGGCGGCGGTTTTTTCAGGATCGAACCGGCTGACCTATCCGGATTCCGCTGACTGGAGCAGTGAGCGGTTCACGTTGGAGTGTTATTTCAGGGTGGACGCCATCACAGCCTCCACACAGGTGCTGGTCAGCCATCACAACAATTCCGGAGACAATCGCGGGTGGCATATGGCGGTCACCTCCACAGGGAAGCTCCGTTTCTTTAAATCGACTGACGGGATCACGGCGGATTCCGAGAATATGGGTACGGTGGTTCCGGGGAGAGACTATTACTGCGCGGTAATGGCGGACTCGCAAGGAGGCGCACTGACTATGACACTCAAGGATCTTTCTCCGAGCGGCGGAGCGATTAGACGGCAGTATCCCACCGACTCAGGTCTTTTCGACGCGGACTCCCCGCTTTCCATCGGGGCGACTGGAACGGTTCCGGACGGAACCAGTTATTTCAAGGGCATGATCGATGGCGTTCGTTTCAGCACGGAATTGCTCCCTGAGGCACAATTGCAGGAGGATGTTTCCGGCTTCCCGTCCGATCCTTCCGAGACATCCGGCAAGGCGGACGGTTACATGGGCATCTGGTTTCCGCTGGGGCAACGATCGGAATTCGGCGACAAATACTCCGGCGGGTTGGCGACCTACACGGTCAACCACAGCCCTCTCGCCGTCTACTCACCTGTCGCGAACAAGACCTTTTTCACCTATGGGGGAACAACTGCAGCGGACGAAGGGCATCTGCTGATCATGGCGTCCAGCTTCGATCATGCGACGAAAACGGTGCCGAGGCCGACCATCGTGATGGACAAGGCCGCAGCCAACGGGGATCCGCACGACAACGGCTCGATCAGCATCGACGGGGACGGCCATGTTTGGGTGTTTGTTTCCGGGAGGAACACGAGCCGCAAGGGTTACACATTCCGCAGCACCGAGCCCTACAGCACGGATGCTTTCGCACGAATCTCGCCCCCGGGCGGCGAGGATTATACCTATCCGCAGATCTGGCATGAGCCGGGGGAAGGTTTCGCTCATCTGTTCACGATTTACGAGGGCGGAAAGCGGAACCGTTTGTGAGGAAAAGCTCCGATGGGATCACGTGGGGCGTGAAAAAGGCTCTCGCGAAAGTCGGGGGCAGCTACCAGGTAAGTGGGGCGAGAGGAAACAAACTGGCGACATTTTTCAACCGGCATGTGAACGGAAACGTGGATACCCGAACCGATCTCTATTATCTGGAGAGCCCGGACTTCGGGGAGACCTGGACTCTCGCCGACGGAACTCCCGTCACACTTCCCATCACCGCCGCGAACTCGCCCGCCCGCGTAGTTGACTATTCCTCGCAGGGACGACTTATGTACAACTGCGACTTGAATTTCGACGATCAGGGAAATCCGGTGCTCTTCTATCTCACCACTTCCAATTTCAAGCCTGGGCCGGCGGAGAGCCGCGCACTTATCATGTCGCCCACTGGACGGGCTCAGCCTGGGAAGTCCACGATCTTCCGCCTTCCGCCACACCGGTGTCCTCTACCACCCACAATTATGATGCCGGCAGTATATGGATCGACGGGGAGACATGGACGGTGATCGCGCCAACCGGAGCGCGTTCCGAACTTCGCGATACCCAGCCGGAGCGTTTCTGGGGACAGGGCGGGGAGCTCGAGAGATGGGTATCCACCGATCAGGGCAAGACCTGGGAACTCGACCGGAAGATCACGGAGAACAGCCCACGAAATCAGGGCTTTGTCCGCCGGACACTGCGCGGGACAGGGCGTTTCCAGAGTTTCT
The DNA here is from genome assembly GCA_963758175.1 of uncultured Verrucomicrobiae bacterium. Classification (GTDB taxonomy): domain Bacteria; phylum Verrucomicrobiota; class Verrucomicrobiia; order Verrucomicrobiales; family Akkermansiaceae; genus Luteolibacter. The sequence continues at coordinate 390,678 of CAVWUI010000005.1, read as the reverse complement.
GGAGCGATGGAAATCCCGACGGACGGACGGAAGTCCATCTGTATTTCGGAGATTCGGAGGGTAAACGTCTGTGGGAGTTGCCTTACGAGATGGCAGGTGAGGTGGCAAAGCCTGTGGAAATTGATCCTCCGTATGAGCGCTGGCTCAGGGACTCGTTCGACGGGGCTGATCTCGCCGATCCGTCGAAAACTGGGAAGAACGAGGATCCGGATGGAGATGGCTTCTCGAATTTCCGCGAATACGTATCAGCCACGGATCCGGATTCGTTGGCTGACCGGCCGGATCTCTCCCAGTTCACCGGGAAACAATACGAAGGGCGCCATGTCCTCACCTACGGGGTCAATCCGGAAGCCTACGATGTGACAACCTTCGTGGAGGCAAGTGAGGATCTCTCCGATTGGGAAGATGCGGAAGACGATTTCTCTCTGGTTTCGAGGTATATTTCCGGCGGTCTGGAAATATTCGAGAAAAGGGACGAGACCTCTTTCTCTCCGCAGCGCCCCGTTCGCTTTTACCGGCTGAACCAAAGCTTCGACAGATGACCCGCCGAGAAGTTCGGTTGATTCCTCCCGGCTCGCGCGTGTAGTCTTCGCGTCATGGAAGAGAAGAATTTCAAGCGCAGCCCTGCGAAGTCGGGATTCCCATGGTTCGGCCTGGGGTTCCTGATCCTGGTGGCGGCTCTGGTAGGGTCGTTTTTCACGGAGATCCCGGCGAAGGTGACACGTAATCTCAAGCAGATCATCGAGAGCAGAAGGCCGCATGCCGCGGTGGACGAGGAAACCCTGACACGCCGGGTGGAGGACAGACTGCGCGCGGAAATGGAGGAGGATCTTGCCCGGGAACTCACCGCGATGAGGGAAGGGCGGGAAAAGCAGGAGACCCCGCCCGCCGATGATGGCGAACCCGCTCCGCCACCAGCCTTGCCACTCGGTAAGATCGAGGATGTGCGGCAAATGCGCAGCGGGATCCCCTTCAAAACAGAGATCACTTTCGAGAAGGGCGGGATTGCCTCGGCCGAGCGCGTCGACAAGGAAAGCTACACCGCCACTTACGAGTTGAAGCTGAAACTTCCGTCCGCCGCGAAAACAATCGCAGATCTGGAGAAATCCAATCCCGAACTTTCGAAAATCCTGCCCTCGCTCCCGGCTCTCCTGGAGAAGGCGGAGATATCCCCGTGGTTCAACACCCTCTACGACAACAAGGCAGGCCGCATCCGTCGCGATGCGAACGCGCTCAACGAACTGCTCACCAAACACAACGTCTATGACTGCGAGACCATCCTGAACATGCGCTCGGCGGGAGGAAGGAAGGTGTTTTTCATGCAGGCGGAAATGGACGTGGTCTCGGACGGCTCGGATGGCGACAGGCTCTCCACCATGCCGGACTCCATCGTCAGCTCCACCTATTACCAGCCGTTTACCAGCTACGGTTGGTCGAAGCGCTCCAAGACACCCAATCCCATGATCGCCGGGTGGGAGAAACGAATCGTGGCCGGAAACGCGGAACTGAACGCCAGCGGCACCACGCCGGCCCGGAAAAAATGGCTGCGTGACAGGATCGTGATGCTCAAGCGTGGGATCGCCGATCTGAAAGCCCGCAGCTACCTCATCGCCGAGTACGATCCCTTCATTGTCATCCCGGTGAACCTGCTCACCGCCAGCAAAGACCCCTACGCCCCGAAGGTCGGCGACTACGCGGTGGTGATCTACGGGAAGAAAGTCTATCCATGTATAGTCGGCGACGGCGGCCCACTTTCAAAGTGGGTGAGGCGTCACTGCGCATGGCGAAGGAGCTGAATCCGAAGGCCACTCCATATAACCGCCCCGTTTCGGATCTGAAAGTCAGCTACCTCGTCTTTCCTGGCAGCCGCGAGGAAAAGGGCCGCCGGACTACGGGAAATGGCGTCAGAAATGCCACGAGCTTCTTGGGGAAATCGGCGGGCTGGGCAGCGGGTACGAGCTTCACCAATGGGTCGATCTCCTCCCGAAACCGGAGCCGGAGAAGCCGGAGGAGACCCCGGTGACGCCTGAAGCCGAGTGATTGATCCTGTCGCTGGCGTCGCGTGCACCATCTGACGCGGGAAGCGGCAGCTACTTTTGTTTCGCGTTGGCTTTTAGACGCAGGGCGTTGAGAGCGATGAAACCAGTCGCGTCGTCCTGGTTGTAGGCGGCTTCCTGACCGCCCTCCATGGTGGCGACGTGCTTCGTCGTAGAGCGAGTGAGGGCTGCGGCGGCCGGCCTGCATGACATTGCCCTTGTAAAGTTTCAGACGCACCTCGCCCGTGACTTTTCTCTGGGACTCGGTGACGAGCGCCTGGATGGCTTCGCGCTCCGGGGCGAACCAGAAACCGTTGTAAACGAGCTGGGCGTATTTCGGGATGAGGGTGTCGCGGGTCTGCTGTAGCTCCCGGTCGATCACAAGCGTTTCCAGATCGCGGTGGGCGGCGAGGAGGATGGTGCCGCCGGGCGTCTCGTAGATTCCGCGGGATTTCATGCCGACGAAACGGTTTTCCACGATGTCGACTACGACCGATGCCGTGGGCTCCGCCGAGGGCGTTGAGGCAACGCATGACGCCGTAGGGAGTCAGGAGGGTGTAGCCATCGTGCTCGCCCTGTCGCTTCGAAGTCTCCCAGTTTCGCGATGAGATCGGAGTCCAGGCCTTCTGTCAGGAGGCCGATGATGTCGCCTTTCTCGAAAAGGCACCTGGAGCATCTGCGGTTTGTCTGGCGCATCCTCAGGTGAAACTGATAGGACATACATGTCTCGATCTGCCTTCCCGGTCGCATCATACCAAGTGTCTTCCAGAGCTCCTGCCTCAAACGAAATGTGTAAGAGATTTCGATCCATCGAGTAGGGTTTCTTCATCGAGGCTTTGATCGGGAATGTGATTAGCTTCTGCGAACTCAATCATCTCCTTTCCGCCCCGGAAACTGTTTCCGAAACTCGGCGTCTCGCCACGGGGCGATCACCTTTATATCGGGCGCAAGCGCCGCTGCGGAAAGCTCGAACCTAACCTGATCATTACCTTTTCCGGTTGCCCCGTGAGCAATCGCGTCAGCGCCTTCCTTGAGCGCGACATCGATCATTCCCTTGGTGATACACGGCCGGGCGATCGACGTGCCCAGAAGATAGCGGCCTTCATAAAGTGCGTTGGCCTGGAACATCGGGAAAATGTAATCCCGAGCGAATTCCTCTTTCTGATCGTCGATGTAGCACTTGCTTGCACCGGTCTTCAGCGCTTTTTCTTCAAGCCCGTCCAATTCATCGCCCTGGCCGCAATCCGAGCAATACGCGATGATCTCGGCGTTGTATCTTTCCTTGAACCAGAAGAGGAAAACGGAGGTATCCAGACCCCCGGAGTATGCGACGACGATTTTCATAAAGACTTCGGATTCGGTTGCGCACCTCCGGGAGAAGGCGCGGTGCGGGCGGGAGACTAGATACGCAGCGAGGGGAGGGAAGGGGAAATTTCTCCCGTGAACAAAAAAGCCGGGCTTCCACTGGGAAGTCCGGCCTCAATTCGATTCTTCCGGTTTCCGGAAAAGCTTCACTCCTCCTCGTCGTTCTTCTTCGCGGCTTTTTTGGCCGGGGCTTTCTTAGCGGCCTTTTTCGCTGATTTCTTGGCTGCCTTTTTCGCAGGAGCCTTCTTCGCGGCCGGTTTCGGCTCGTCATCCACCTTTGCCTCCTTCGAGGCGGCCTTCTTCACGCTTGCCTTCGGAGCGACGCTGCCGAGTTGGGCTTTCTCTTTTTTCCGCTTCAGGTAATCCGCGCGACGGCGGCGTTTGATCTTTTTGTTTGATTGCTGGGCCATGGTTGCTGGACATTGGCTAAGGCAGCGGAACGGTCGTATCAAGCCGAATCTTCGTTTCCTTCCAATCCCGTGTTCTCCACCGACGCCATCCTGATCCGCGCCACCCGCCTGACCGATACCAGCCTGATCGTGACGTGGTTCACGGAAGAGGAAGGCCTTGTGAAAACGGTAGCCAAGGGCGCCCTGAGACCGAAGAGCGTTTTCGCGGGAAAGCTGGATCTGTTTTTCTCCGCTGAGATCTCCGTGGTGCGTGCCAGGAAAGGGGAACTGCATATCCTCCGCGAGGTTTCCGTTTCGGACTGGAGGCAGGGTCTCAGGCGCGATTATCCGACGACCCTGATGGCGGGTTATTTCTGCCAGCTCGTCGGTGCGGCAGTGGAGCCCGGTGACTGCGATCCCGCGATGTTCGCCCTGTTGAAGAAGGCACTGGACTATCTGGACGGTGAGGCCGCGGGAACCAGGGTGATGCTGCGTTTCGAGAAACGGCTGGCGGAGATCCTTGGCATTTCGTGAGGAGGATCCGGGGAGGCGGCTCTTCGCAGCCATCTCGGCACCATGCCGCACGCGCGGGCGCAACTGCTGGAACGGCTTTCACAAGGATAGGGATTTTCCAGCTAGTCAAAGGCACGGGAGGGCGTTTAGGCTGTTTCAAGCCCCCCTACCGGAAACCATGGACACACCTACCGCGAATTTCATCCAGATGATGCAGGAGCGAATCGACACCCTCCGCGAAGAAGGCGATCTACACGAAGCTATCCACGCCGCCAACGCCCTCGTCGAGAAATGCCAGCAGGCTCTCGGCCCTGACCTGGATACCATAGACTCGTTCGTCACAGGGCTGGAGGCGCGTTGCGGGCTGTTGCTGGAGGTGGGGAAATTCGAAGAAGCGGTGGAAGACGCGAAACAGGCCATCGACCAGCTCGACAGCCGACCTGACAGGATCGCGCAGCTGGGACGTCTGCACGCGATGCTCGGAGCCGCCTATGACGGGCAGGACAGGCCGGAGCGGGTGATCGAATCCTGGCAGAAGGCGGTTGAGTATTTCGAGAAACACGATCCGCCGCTGCTGATGGATGTCGCGGCCATGACAAACAATCTGGGCTTCACTGCGAAGGCGGGGGGGATCTGGATTCCGCCGAAGACTATTTCCTGAAATCCCTGGAGATCATGCACTCGGAGGTAGGGCCGAAGCACCCCGAGACCGCGTCGGTTTCAAACAATCTCGGAGCTGTCTACCTCGCCGCCGGTTATCTGGATCAGGCGCGGGAGATGCACATGATGGCTCTTGAAACGAGACGGGAGATCTTCGGCGAGAGCCACCCGGATACCGCGCAATCCCACAACAACCTCGCGCTCGCCCTGCTGAAGACCGGCGACCGCGCCTGGGCCCGCAGGCATTTCGAGAAAGCCCTCGCGGGCTTCGAGTCACTGGGCACCGCATATTGCGACGACCTGGAATCCGTAGCCATCAACTATTGCGACTTCCTCCGCGACGAGGGCGAGAAAACTCTCGCGGATGTGATCGCGGACAGGGTGACCGAGCTCCTGGAGAGCAAGAAGGCCTAACGCCCGTCGTCCGAAAGGCCGGATATCTTCTCGGCGGTTTCGGCGGCCTTGGCGGTTTCCCCGGCGAGACCGTAGGCTTTTTCCAGCCTCCGCAGGGTTTCGGTATCGTTGGGAAATTTTTCGAGAGCTTCCAGGTAGGCATCGACCGCCTTCGCCGGCTCGTCCCGGACGATGAAATAATCCCCCAGTCGCATAGCCATGGGAGTGAGAAGCGGCGGAGCCGTCAGCATGGTGGAGGGAACCTGCCTGTCCGCGGCCGCGCGGAACCAGTTGAACGCCGATCCGTGGCCTGAGGGCGGCCCGGCGAGTGACATCCGCCCGCGCAGTTCCGCCGCGAGAACCTCGAGGGAGCGGAACGCGCGGTTCCACTCCGAGCGCTCGCCAATGGCCGATGCGGCGACCTGTTTCTTCGCCATCGCCTCGCCGTGGTAGCTCAGCGCCTCGACCGCTTCCGCCGCTTTTCCCCGCTCACCTGCGTCCAGCAACCGCTGCGCCTCCAGGGTGATGCGGAGTCCGTCCACCCACCAGTAGGCGAGGGATTTTCCGAGAAATGGCTTCATCTCCGCGATGGAGGGCAGTGAGGCGAGCGCCTTCGCGGAATCGCCGGGTTTTCCACGTCGCAGCAGTACACGTGCAGGAAGGGTCTTCCCCTCCCACAGGAGCTGGCGGGTGCCAAGAGCCGTGGGACGATCCTTCTCCACGGAGGTCTTCGCCAGTTTTTCCGCGGATGCGAGCGCGATATCGAAGTCTCCCTTCGAGGCCAGCGCGACGGCGCGGTAGCATTCCGCCCGCACCCATCCCTCGCAATCCGCCGGAGTCGCATCGTTCTGTTCCATCCAGTTCGTGAAAAGCGTGGCGGCCCGGCCCGAAAGCGGAGGCCGCCTTCGCGTGCTCCCCGCATCGCCACTCGTAGTGACCCAGCACGTGGAAGTATGGGGCGTAATCCGGCACCAGCTGGCACAGGCCGCGGGCCAGCTCCAGATCATCCGTGAGATCCGGCGCCTCCGCGCGGATCAGAAGGAGCGCGTGGACGGGCAAGGCGCTTTCCGGATCCGCCTTGATGAGTTCCCTCAGCCGCTTCTCCGCGAGCGCCTGGTTCGGTGTCGCCTCTCCCGTGTCATCGTATCCGGTTCGACCGAACAGGGCCGCGAAAATCTCCGCCTGTATCTCTCCGGGGAATTTGTCCGCCACCTTCCGGAACGCCTCAGCCGCTCCCTTGGGCCGCCGTCCATGTATTTCACGATGCCATAGGCATAGCCCCTCTCGAGCTCCGTGCCCTCTCCGTCAGTCACGAGCTGCAACATGCGTTCGAGCACGGCGATGCGGCATGCGTCCGTTTCGGGATTGGGCGCGAGCATGCAAAGCAGCATTCCCCAGTGCGCCATCAGGCAGCGCGGATCCTCCCTCATCGCGACGGCGAAGTGCCGGGAGGCCTCGAATTCCCAGCCCCCATGAAGATGGTTCAGCCCCTGCACCGTGTGCGTCTGCGCCCTCTCCGTCGCGGCTGTGACGGCGGTCACCAGACCCTTGTGGAAACTGACAACGGTGGGCGGAGCCAGATCGTCCACCGCCTTCGGCACGCACGCCTCCACTTCCGGGATTTCCTTCAGAACCTTCTCCTCCGCGGTTCCGTCCTGTGCGATGGCAGGGTGACTGACGGCGAGAAACAGGAGGCAGGCGAGCGGTTTCAACATGGCGCGAGGATGGTGCGCGGCAGGGGATTTCCAAGGAAAATGACACTGGCGCGGCTCCCCGTTTCCCGCATAGGCTGGGCGCATGAAGCTGGGAGTCATTGGTTGCGGAAAAATGGGGACGGCCTTGGTGAAAGGCGCGATAGCCAATGGCGTGGTAGGAGCCGATGCCGTGACCGGTGTCGCCAGGACGGTGGAATCCCGGCGCAAATTCGCCGAGGAGACCGGTGCCTCCGCATCAGGGGAAATAGCGGAGACCGTCGCCACCTGCGAGTGTCCTGTTGTTGTGCGTCAAGCCCCAGGACATTCTCTCCACCCTCGCCTCGTGCGCGTTTTCTCCTGGAAACGGGAAGCTTCTCATCTCCGTCGCCGCCGGGGTCACCCTGTCGACGCTTGAGAAACACACGCCGGAGGCTGTCAGAATCGTCCGAACGATGCCGAACACACCCTCCCTCGTCGGGAAGGGCGCGACCGCCTACTGCCTTGGAAGCCGCTGTGCCGAGGAAGACCGTGGGATCGTGGAACGGCTTCTCGGCGCAGTCGGTATCAGCGTGGAGGTTCCCGAGAAACAGATGGATGCCGTCACCGGCCTCTCCGGAAGCGGCCCGGCCTATATTTATCTCATTATAGAAGCGCTCGCCGATGGCGGAGTGCGCCAGGGTCTCCCGAGAGCGGAGGCTCTACGCCTCGCCGCACAGACAGTCAGCGGAGCCGCGGAAATGGTCATCCATACCGGCACCCACCCCGCCGTTCTAAAGGACATGGTCACCTCCCCCGGCGGCACCACCATCGCCGGGCTGTCCGTCCTGGAGGAAAAAAACGTCCGCTCCGCCCTGATCTCCGCCGTCTCCGCCGCCGCCACCCGCGCCTCGGAGCTGGGGAAAGGCTGAACGCGGGCTTTTGCTTCCATTGCGATACCCGCGAGAGGTATCCGCAGTTGAGGAGCGGGCAATGGGGTTTTTGAAAGGATGCCGGGTGGTCAAGAGGTCGCAGGAAAAATGCGGGACCTGCGGAGAGGAATCACCTTTTCAGGAAAAGGAGAGCCAGCGACTGGAGAGACCGTGTGTCATACTGTCGCGCGGCAAGATTTGTGAAAACCAAGAATCCCGGAGGGATGGCCGGAACGTAGCCGGGGAGTGGAGCGCAGCGCAACCCCCGGAAGAGCGGCAGCAAGGGTTTCGCGCCCCGGAGGGTCGTCGGAGTGGCTCCGGTAAACCAAGGTTGCAGGCTCCGGGGAAGCCTTCCGGCGGCCTTTCCGGGACGAGGGGATTTTCGGGATGGGAATCAGGGGGTTACATTTCATTTCACCCCCGGCTACGTTCCGGCCATCCCTCCGGGATTTCCAGAAGAAATCACAAAACCTTCTGCGCGGCAGCATAGATCAAAGTCTCTCCCAGTCACTTTCCGAAGACGGCTTCGCGCAGTAGTGGAGATTTCGTGTCTTCGTCCCAGTAGGCGAAACCTGCCTTCCAGTCCCAGAGAGTCCAGGGGATGCCGCGTTCTTCGGCCAGGACGCGCACGTCGCTGATGTAGCGGACACGGTCTTCAGGATCGGCGGTGGTAACGACTCCGAACTCGCCGAGGTGGACGGGGCGTCCGGTTTCTCCTGACCATTTCGCGGCTTTGTCGAAGAGCGGGGTGATGGCGGCGAGAGAGGAGGGGTTCTCGCTTCCTTCAAGGGTGTTGTAGTCTTTGATGAAACTGACGATGTCTCCGCGGTTTTTCAGGGAATCCGGGACGGCGAGAGGCGTTTCGGGCGGGCCGGGGTAGCGGACGTGTTTCAGGGCTTTCATGCCTGTCCAACTGGCTCCCTGGTGGGTGAAGTTGAACGGCTCGTAGTTGTGGACGGTGACGATGAGGTTGTCGTCTTCGGCGGGGAGACGTAGCTTGGGTAGCTCGCGGATGCTTCCCCATTCCCCGGTGGTGACGATGAGCGTACGTTCCGGGGCTATGCGGCGTATGGCCTCGATGGCGTGAGCCTGGAGGAGGTTGAGCCTTTCCGTGGTGAGGCTGTCCTTGGGTTCATTGATAAGCTCGAACCAGAGGCTGTCCGGACGGTCGGCGTAGCGATTCGCGATGGCTTTCCATCCGTCCACGAAGCGGAGCTGATAGGCATCCGGATCGGAGGTGAGGGCATCGAAGTGGTGCCAGTCGATGATGACGTGGAGGCCTTTCTCAAGGGCGCGGGAGATGATGGGATCGATCTCGTCAGTGAGCTTCGGGGAGATCTCGATGAGTCCGTTCTTCCGGGTGATATAGTGGTGCCAGGCTATGGGGATGCGGATGTGGTCGAAGCCCTGTGCGGCGGCGAGATCCACGTCTTCGGTGGAGTAGGGGATCTGCCAGGAGAACGGAGGCGGGACTTCCCAGCGGTTGCCGAAGTTCACACCACGGCGGATTTTCTTCGCGGCGGCGTGGGCGGGGGTGTCCTGGCCAAGGGGGTGAATTTTCTCAAGGCCGGGAGGGCTGGCGGCTTTCGTGGAGAACGTAATGGTGACTGGAACCATGGCTTTGACCTCGAAGTCCTGCGAAAGTGTGCGGTTGTTCCAGGCTGCGGCGAGGCGTTCCCCGGAGGGGGCTGTCTCGTCGGCGAGCGGCCAGGAGGCCATGGGGACGGGATCGGACTTCCAGGAGCTGAACCTCGATTCATGTGTCTCTTCGAAATCGGGGTTGGCAAGGGTGGCTCCGGTAATGCGGAAGTTGTCGTAGAGGACTTCCTCACGCGCGCCCTTCTCGTTCCAAGGCCCAAGCAAGGTGAGTGTGACGGTGGCATCGCTTTCCGGAGTGAAGCTGAGGGTGGCCTCGCTCCAGTTCCCGGTGGAAACTGGGAACAGAACGTCGGCGAGGCGGCTTTTCTGGGATTCGTTGGCAAGCCAGTCACCACGTCCGACGGTTCCGGATTTCGCGGTAATGGAAAGCGGTGTGGAGTCCGCGGGAACCTGGAGCCAGAGCCTGGCGTTGGCGGCGGTGCCAGGGGATGGTTGCGCGTTCGCGAGGAGATTGGCGGCGAGTAGCAGGAATGGAATTTTCAAAACGGCGGAGTCTCAGATTTTGCTGTGGAGAATGGTGTGCGCGAGGCGGGTGGCTGCTTTCTCCAGAAGAGCGGGGGCGTTGGCGATCGCTTCTTCCAGTGTCATGGGTGCGTTGATGATTGAGGCGATGCCGTCGAAATGTGCGTGGAGAAGGTCTTCGTCAGCGAGACGACCCGCGAGAGCATACACGGGGAGATTGCGTTTTCTTGCGAGCTTTGACACTCCATGTGGGGTTTTTCCTTCCAGAGTCTGATGATCGAGGGATCCTTCGGCGGTGATTATTAGATCTGCGGTGGAGATTTTCTCTTCCGCTCCAAGTGTGTTCGCAATGCAATCGAAGCCCGAGGCGAGGGTGGCTCCGCAGAAGGTCATGAGGCCAAAGCCGAGTCCACCGGCGGCACCCGCTCCGGGTATCTCACCGAAAGACGTCCCGAATTGTTTCCGGCAGATCTCCGCCAGATGAGAGTGGGCGGCTTCCTGGATTCCGGCATCTTCCGGTTTCAGCCCTTTTTGCGACCCGTAGATGACGAGTCGCTCCCCGTGAGCCGAGGAGAGGATTTTCAACATCACAGGCGACGGTGATTTTCGGGAGATCGATCCGCTCGGAGGAATCGATCTGGAAAATGGTCGGCATGTTTGCCATGACCGGCTCGACAGGGGCTCCCGAGCTATCCAGAAATCGATGCCCGAGAGCGGCGGCGAGACCGAGCCCGGCGTCGTTGGTGGCGCTACCGCCAAGTCCGATGATGATCTCGTCCACGTTCTCCTCCACGGCGGCGCGTATCAGCTCACCCGCGCCGTAGCTGGATGCACGGGAAAGATCGCGCTCGTCAGGGGCTATGCGCCAGAGTCCGATGGCCTGGGATGACTCGATGATGGCAGTCCGGCGGCCATCGATCTTGGTGAGAAGCCACTGGGCTACGATCTCCCTTCCGTTCGCATCGGTGGCCATCGTTTCGTGGAGCGTCCCGGAAACGGCCTCCTGAAAGGCGTCGAGGATGCCCTCGCCACCGTCAGCCAGGGGAAGTAGCTCGAAGGTGGCGGATGGGAACACCTTCGCAAAGCCGTTCCGTATGGCCTCGGCGGCCTGGCGACCGGTGAGGGAGCCTTTGAACTTGTCCGGCGCGATCACGATGTGCATGGGTGTATGTTTGCGGAAAACGGGCGGGAGGTCGATGAAAACGCGGGAATCGTTGAAACTTCGAACAAATTTTTGACAAGGGGTGAAAAGCTGTTTAAAGAACGCCCCCCGCGCGAGGAATCCGTCCGTCGCGGCAACGATCCAACCACCAACCGATTTCCGACATGTCCAAGAAAACAACACTCAAAGCGGCTCCCCGCCTCCGCAGCGGCTCTGGCAAACTCAAGCAGATGCGCCGCGAAGGCTGGCTCCCTTCCGTCGTTTACGGACGCGGCGTCGAGAACGAGAACCTTAAGGTGGATGCGAAAACTTTCTCCGAACTGCTCTCGCACAGCTCGTCGGACAGCATTCTGATCAACCTGGATGTCGAGGGTGAGGGCGTGCGCTCCGTGTTCCTGAAAACAATCCAGCACGACGCCCTCACAGGCAAGGCGCTCCATGTCGATTTCCTCGCCGTGAACGACAAGACCGAGATCACAGCGAACATTCCGGTACACCTTACCGGTGAGCCTAAAGGCGTGAAAAAAGGCGGTATTCTTGAGCAATACCATCACACCATCGAGATCGTCTGTTTCCCGAAAGACCTTCCAGAATCCTTTGAGAAAGACGTCACCCATCTCGACGAGGCCGACTCACTCCACATCGGCGATCTGGACCTTCCGGAAGGTGTGAAGCCGACCCATGCCGACACGATCGTGATCGCGCACATCGGCAAACCGGCCGCGCTGGTTTCCGAAGAGGCTTCCGGCACGGAAGAGGAACTTGCCGAAGGCGAGGTGCCAGCCACCGAGCAGAAAGACGGCGAGGAATCTTCCGAGGAAGAGGCAGCCGCTGCGGAATAACAATCCCGCAGCCTTATTCTCCAAAACGCCCGGTGCCACGTGCCCCGGGCGTTTTCCGTTTCCCGGCAAGGGGCGGAATTCAATCCTCCAGAAGTCTGCGGACACGCTCGGCGGACCATCCTTTCCAGACAATCAGCAAAAGGGATGCGCAGATCAGGAGAGTGGCGAACTCCAACGCGGGAGCGATACCGCGGGAGTGGTCGCCGGAAAGAAATTCTACGATGCCGGGCAGATTCATGATGCCACGACCCAGTCCAAGCAAGGCGAGGACGCCCGCGCCAATGATCCCATGCCAACGCATTTTCAGGCTGAACAGGCCGCAGATCAGAAAGCCCCCGCCTAGGGTGAGCGATCCCAGAAGAAAGGCCATGCCGGGGTCTTTTGCCAGACTGCGCGTCCCGATGGCGCCGAGTCCGGCAACCGCGGCGCCGGCAAGGAAAATGGCGGTTCGAACCATGGCTGATCAGCGTAGCACCCAGGCGATGTGCGGGGTGTAGAGAGCGGGCTCGAGCAGAAACGAATCGTGCCCTTTGTCGGAATGGACGGTGATATGCATGGACTCGACATCGGCGCCCTCCAGGTGCCGGACAAGCTCGGCCTGCTCCTCGGGATAGAAGCAGAAGTCGGAATCGATGGAGAAGACCAGCCACTTCTGGCCGGCATCCCGGCATCCTTTGAAAAGCTCGGCAGGGCTTTCCGCATCACCTTCGAAAAGCGCGTCAAAGCGGGACCAGAGATCGATGATACGCAGGTAGGTGTTCGCGTCGAACCGGCGGACGAACTTTTTTCCCTGATGGAGCATGTAGCTCTGGAACTGGTCGCGGACGCGATACCACGCGAGGATGTCATCCGCCTGTATGATGTCCTGGCGGGCACGATTCTCGATGGAATCCAGGTGGACGAAGGTCTTCTGCGAGATCATACGTGCCAGTGCCAGGCCGTATACGGGAGGCTGTTTCCCATAGAAATCCCCGCCGTTGAAATTCGGGTCGTTCTCGATGGCGAGGATCTGCTCGAACAGGATGAGACGGTTCAGAACGGTGGTTTTGAAGCCTGCGGCGATGTTGATGACATTGCGGACGCGATGGGGGAGGCGGGTGGCGAAGGCGAGGGAGACGAGTCCGCCGACAGAAGGGCCGACAGTCGCGTGCAGGGTGGAGATCCCGAAGGAGTCCAGGAGCAGCGCGGCGGCGTTCACCTGATCGGCCGCGGAAACGGAGGGGAAGGTGGAACCCCATGGTTCGCCAGTTTCCGGATTGACGGAGGCTGGGCCGGTGGAGCCATAGCAGCCGCCAAGGTAGTTCGGGCAGATGACGAGGTAGCGATCCGTATCGATGGCCTTACCCGGGCCTATCATGTTTTCCCACCATCCGTCATGAAGCTCCGGCTGCCACAGATCTCCTGTGCCGGGGATGGCGGGATTGTGGCCGACGGCATGGTGGGAGCCGGAGAGGGCGTGGAAAAGGAGGACGGCGTTGGACCGTTCCGCGTTCAGCTCCCCCCACGTCTCGTATGCAAGGGTGATGGACGGGAGTGTGGAGCCATCCCGGAGCGGAAAGGTTTCCGGGCTGGTGAAAAACTGTGTGCTGGTCTCAGCGGGCATGGACGGAACCATCGTGTTTCCGGGGCGGGACATCAACGAATAACGCGCCGGGCGATCGGCTCAGAAGCCAAGAAGTTCCCGCTGCCACCCCATCATCAGGTCGTCAGGGGAGGATTCGTCCGCGGCGATGGATTCGATGACGGCGCGGGAGGCGATAAGCGAACCGTCGATGCCTAGGCCGGTGGCAACGGAGTTGCGCTTGGCAATGAGGGAATCGACCCTGTCATCGAAATCCCGGTCACGCTTGCGGCGCTTGGTCTCAGGTCGGGCTGGCCACTCGGATTTCGGGAGGGCGCGCACCTGGTCGAGAGTTTCCCGGAAACGCTTCAGCCTGTCGCTGCGGTAATGGTTGGGGAGATCCACTTTCCCGCCATCCGCGAGGAGTTCGCTCCATTCGATGAGCACCCGGTTCGGGGCGACCATGAAGGAGGGCTTGTCCCAGGATTCCGCCTCCTTGTCACGCCAGTGCCACAGCGCGCGAAGCCAGGCGAGTCCGCGTGAACCCAGTTTTCCCGAGCCATTGATGCGCCACTGCTCATCCTTGGAGTCATCCCTTTCGGCGACTTTCGTCCGGGCGGCTTCACAACTTTCAGTGAACCATTCATAGCGACCCTTCTCTTTGAGTTGGGCGACGATCATCCCTCCCATTTCCAGAAGATAGCGGACGTCGTTGAGCGCGTAGTCGATCATCTTGTCGGAAAGGGGTCGCTTGCCCCAGTCCGCTTTCTGGGAGGATTTCGAGAGGACTATGTCAAAGTAATGTTCTACCAGATTCCCTAGTCCGAACTTCTGGACTCCAAGGAGACGCGCGCCGATCTGGGTGTCATATACTGTTTCCGGAAGGCATCCGAACTCGCGCTTGAGCATTGTCATGTCATAGTCCGCCCCGTGCATCCATACGGTCGCATCGCGAAGGTATTCGTCCAGCGGGCTGAGATCATCGATGGCAAGGGGATCGATAAGCACGCATTCTCCGCCGGAGGTGAACTGGATCAGGCAGAGGGACTCGCGGTAACGGTGCAGGCTGTCCGCCTCCGTATCGATAGCACAGACCTTCTCGCCTTCGATCAGCTGACTGTTGTCTAGGAATTGCCGGAGCTGAGAAGTTGAGCTGATCATAGTTACCAAACGGTCGGAAGAGGAAGGAGAATGCAATCCGCATGCCGTGACAATGTAAATATGTTAGGGATTTCCAAAGTATTTCAATTGGAATGTTTTTCTCCGCACCTAATCGCAACTCCAGGATCGGGACAAAAAAAGGCCGCCGGGGCACCCACCCCGACGGCCAAGCTGTTCAACTCCCACACGCCGTATGGCGCTGGGGGGCTGACAACTGCTGTTCACCCTTAAATGAAAACGCGGCTTTCGCACGGTCTTCCCGGATAGAGACACCGGAAACGGGCAATTGTTCAAATTTTTCCTGAAAACGGGGGGCAGCCCGCTCCCCGGCCTATTTCGCGAGCCCGGGCCTGATCTTCATGTTGCGGAACCAGCACTCGTCGACGTGATCCGTGAGCATGATGTGACCGTCGATCTTCTTGCCGAAGTCCTTGGCTCCCTTGAACTTGCTTTTCGCGATGGCCTCGAGCAGCGCGGGACTTTCCAGATCGTATTCAAGCACGGGAGAGCCATTCACCCAGTGCTGGACATGCTTACCCTGGACGATGATGCGGGAGCGGTTCCACTCGCCGACCGGCTTGAGCAGTTTGTCCTCGGCGGGAGGCAGAATGTCATAAAGTGATCCGGTCTGACGGATCAGCCTTTTCCCGGCGTCCGGGTGTCCTTTGTCGTCGAGAATCTGGAACTCCGGGCCGGGCGCCACCCCTGTCCTCGGTCACGAGATACTTGATCCCACTGTTTCCTTTTTCGGAGATGCGCCATTCCCAGATGAGGGTGAAGTCCTTGAACTTCTGCCTGGTGATGATGTTTCCGCCGGGGGTTCCTTTGACCTTTTTTCAAAATGCCTTCCTCGACCTTCCAGCCGGAACCCGGTCTGCCATCGGAGCGATAGGCTCGCCAGTTGATGAGATCATGCCCGTTGAAGAGCATCTGCCAGCCTTGGGATTTCTCTTCGGGAGTCAGGGTGTTGAGGTCATTTCCCAGGAGTGGCAGGGTAAGGAGTAGCGAGAGAAGGATTTTCATGACACGACCAATGTGTCGTGGGTTTGCCATTTGTCGATTCCGGAATTCCCGGAGACCGATCCACCAGGACATCCTTCCCGGAGACGGAAAAACGGGCGCAGGGAGATTCCCGGCGACCGTTTTCCAATCGGATGGCTAAGTCTAATACTGGAAGGCACCACCGCATCTGCCGCAACGGAACCACATGCGGTAGTTGGTTTCCTCGATGATGCGGTTGATGGTGCTGCAATAGGGGCAGATGACGCTGTTGTAGCGACGGTAGCGCCCGCCGACCTCCTCCTCATCGCCCTCCGGAGCGGTGAGATCCGTGATCTCCGCGTCCGCTGGCGGATCGCCTTTGATTCCGACTCCGACTTCGATTTTCTCTTTTTCGTCTGACATGGTGTTTGTTGTTCGTTGTTTGTTTTCTCAGGTCGCCCGTTCCCGGACGGAGATCTTAATCACATGGGTATTCCCATGACCGGCTCCATGCCTGGTGGAGGCATTTCGCCGGGTCGCGGGGCTTCCGCGGGCTTGCTGGAAGCGGATCCGGAGGCCTCGTCATAGAGTTCCCGGAAAAGGCCTTCCCGCGCCAACAGCTCGTCGGCGGTGCCCGACTGGATGATCTTCCCGTCATTCAGGACATGGAAGTTGTCGCAGAAACGTGATTGCCAGACGATATCGTGATCCACGACGACCACGGTTTTCCCCTCAAGTGACCTGCGCATCGTATCAATGAGCGGGAATTTCTCCATCGGTCCCATTCCCGTGGTGGGCTCGTCAAGGAAAAGGACAGAGGGTTTCCGAAGTAGGCAGCGGGTGAGGGCGAAGAGTTTCTTCTGCCCTCCGGAAAGCCCTGCTCCAGCGGCGAAGGGCTTGTCGAGGGCACCGGATCCCATGGATTTCTTCAGCACGGCATCGAGTCCGGTGAGTTCGGCCGCGGCGAGAATGTCGGCATCTGTGGCTTCCGGGGAGGCGACCCTCATGTTTTCCCGCACGGTATCGTAGAAGAACGCCGGGAACTGGGACATCAGAACCATATGACGGCGGACGGTGGATACGGGCAGGTCCCGTATGGGCACACCGCCGAGGAGTATGTCTCCGCCCTGCCAGTCGTAGAAACGGAGGGCCAGACGGAAGAAGGTGGTCTTCCCCTGGCCGGGTCGTGCGACGAAGCCGGTGACCTTGCCCTCGGGGATGAGAAACGAGGCTCCCTCGAGCACGTTCGGGCGCTCTCCGGGCGCATAGGAGAAGACGAGATCCTTCGCCTCCAGTGAAGGGGCGATCTCCGCCTCGGCGCTTCCCTCGCGGACGGGTTCCTCGGGAGGCGCGGAGGAGAGAATGGAATCGATCATCAGCATCGGAGGCCATGCCATGCGTAGGGTGATTCCGAAGGACGAAAGCTGTTGGATCGCCCCCATGAGCAGCGGGGTAAGCAGGGCGACCTGGACGATGGTTCCCGGCTGGCCCGGTGGCTCCTCTCATCTCCAGGAAAATGGCGAGGCCGAGGAAGGCGGCGAGCACGATGGTGCCGGGGAGCTGGCTGAAGGTGTTGATGCGCTCCATGGTCATCGTCTGCCTCATCTGGAGGTTCAGCGCGCCATCGAGCAAGGTGCCGAGTTTCCTCTGGAAGACGGGCTCGGCTCGCATGGCCTGGATCTCCTCGGGTGCCTTCAACGCTCCGCCGACAAGCGTGGCGAGCGCGAGGTGCTGCTCCTGCACGGCAGTGGTATCCGCCTGGAGGAATTTCCCCATGCGGTTCACGACCCAGGGTGAGATCAGCGCGAAGAGCACGGTGGCGCCGAACATGATCCAGACACCGTTGAATCCGAGGATGGTGAATGCGGCCGGGCCGGCGGTCAGGCCGATCAGAGACTGGTAGATGGTTATGCCGATGATTCCCACCGCGACAAGCTGGAGGACGGGTTCTATCAGGAGACGGCGCAGCGATCCCGCGATCTGGGTGCTGTACTGGTTGACGATCATCGTCAGCCGGTCGGAATCGTGTTCGTGGAAAAAACGCGGCGGCTGGCGGAGAAGTTTTGAAAAAAGGTCTGCCTTGACCCCGTTCGTGATTTTCCCGTCCATGCGGGCGGTGAGCCACTGGAAGCCGAAGCCACCGACGAGCAGCACGAGGGTAAAGACGATCCAGAACCAGTAGGTAGTCAGAAGGTCGAGGCCGGGAGGTGCCGACGCTGCCACCTCCCCGGATCCCGCTCCTTTTCCACCGGAGGAAAAATGGTTTGTCAGTTTTCCGAGGAAGATGGCCGCCTGCTGGGGGAGAATGGTTTGAACGAGAAGGTGGCCGACAACATACGCGATGATCATCGCGAGGTGACCCTTCAGATAGGTCTTCCCGAACCTCAGAAGGATGGATGAATCAAAGGACGGCTGCTCGTCCAGGCCGGGCGGCCCCCCTTTTTCAGGCATTGTCTCTCCAACGACATCTCCGGTCTGGACACCTTCGGGAGGCTGGCCTGATGGCTCGGCGGATTCTGGCGGGGGATTCATTTGCAGTGAGGAAAAACCGAACGGACGATTCGTTTCGTTAAAACTGACATGTTTCTGGTGTGAATTCGGTTAGAGTTCAAACAGAAAGTATCGGGACTTTTCCCTATGTCAGTAAAGGGAATGTAAAATAAGCGTCCTATCGGAAATCCGAAGGGGGACGGCCGAAGCGGGAGCGGAAGGCGTTTGAAAAACTATGGATACCGGAGAATCCGACTGACCGCGCTATGGTTTCGATCTTGTCACCTGAGGAGGAGAGCATGCGCAGGGCCAGCTGGAGACGGATGAAAGTGAGGTGGCGCATGGGACTGCGCCCGATCTCGCGCAGGCACAGGCGGCGCAGATGCTCGGAGCTGAGACAGGCGATCGTGGAGAAATCCTCCAGAGTCCAGGGGCGGGACGGGTCTTTTTCTACCAGGCTCCAGAGCCGCCACAGGCGCTCGTCGAGATCGGAGGGCTCGGCGAAGCGCATGACATAGTGGTTCACGAGAGCGCACCACTGGTGGAGGGAGGCGGGGTTGTCGGACGAAGTGGCTTCGGAGAACAACCCGGAAATCGCTGCCTCCAGGCTACCGCCGTCGAAGGAGCCGGTAACCGGAGAGACCGAGGAGACGACGGGCTTCGTGTCGCGTGTCTCTTCATAGCGGACCCACGCGAAACGCCAGCGCAGTCCTCCCGCGCACTTGAGCGAGTTCAGAACGAAAGGTGGAAGCAGGCAGGCGGTGCCCGCGCGTATGGTTTTCCACCCGCCATCGACAAGCACCACGCCCTCGCCTTCCAGACACGCCAGCATGAATGTCCCCGACTGGTTCACGCGCACGATCTCATACGGTCTGCGCGCGTCCATGATGCCGGTATGCGCGATGCCATGGGTGGAGAGCAGGGGGCACTCCGGCATCTCACGCAGCCAGCCACGTTCCGCCGCGTCTCCCGCGACCACCGCGCGGAAGGTGGTTCTTCTCCCGATGATCTCGATGTCTCGGGACTGGATTCCAGGAGAGGATTTCATCGCGGATGTGGATCTGGGTTAAATGGTGGTGGAGGATTGCCCCTTGGCTCAAGCGGCAATTTCGGCGAGTTTCACCCATGCCCAATCAATGGACTGGAAAAGGAAACCCGTACACCCGCGCCGAAGTCATCGAGCGTCTTGCAGGACACTCTCTCGAAAGGAACCGCGATCATCGCCGCCGGAGCCGGAGCGGGAATCAGCGCGAAATTCATCGAGAAAGGCGGAGCCGATCTCATCATCATCTATAACAGCGGCCGCTTCCGCATGATGGGCCACGGCTCCACCGCTGGCATGATGGCCTACGGCGATGCGAACGCGATCGCCATGGAGATCGGCGAATACGAGGTGCTTCCGGTCGTCGAGGAAATCCCCGTGATCTGCGGTGTCCACGCCACCGATCCACGCCGCCGCATGTGGCACTGGCTCGGCAAGGTGAAGGACATGGGCTTCTCCGGAGTGAACAATTTCCCCACCCACACCATCGTTGACGGCCACTTCCGAGGAGTGCTGGAGGAGACGGGAATGAGCGTGGAGAAGGAATACGACATGGTCGGCCTCGCCGGGAAAATGGACATGTTCTCCATCGTCTATGTCGGCTCTCCGGAAGAGGCGAAGCGCATGGCGGAAAACGGGGCGGACGCGATCATCGCCCACGTCGGCACCACCGTCGGCGGCTCCATCGGCGTGAAAAACGCGGTGGTGAGCTGGGAGGATACGATCAAGCGCACCCAGGACATCATCGATGCCGCGAAGACCGTGCGTGACGACATCTTCTACCTCTGCCACGGCGGGCCTATCAACACGCCCGAGGACGCGGATCGTGTGATCCAGGCGACCGATTGCGTGGGCTTCGTCGGTGCCTCATCGCTGGAGCGCATGGGAGTCGAGCAATCGCTGGTGGATCTCACGAAAGAATTCAAAGCGATCCCGCTGAAGAGATAGATGGCAACCATCGCGGTCATCGGGCACCCTTGATTCGAAAGGGGAGGAGCATGCCTTCGTTGCGGAGCTGATCCGCAGCCGTGGGCACGGCACGCTGCTGATCGATGTCGGCACCGGGGCTGACCCGACAGTCGCTCCGGATATCACCCGGCACGAAGTCGCCGAGGCGGCGGCATCGCACTTGATGAAATCATCGCCCGCAAGGATAGGGGCGAATCCGTCTCCGCAATGTCGAAGGCCGCTCCCGCCTTCCTTTCGAAACTCCATGCGGAAGGAAAAATCGACGGGAGTGATCTCGCTCGGCGGGTGGGGGGGGAACCGCCATCTCCACCGCGGCGATGCGCGCCCTTCCCATCGGTTTTCCGAAACTGATGGTATCCACCCTCGCCGCCGGGAACACCGCCCACTACCTCGGCACAACCGATATCACCATGATGCCCAGCATCGCCGATGTCGCGGGGCTGAACCGCCTTTCCAAAACCATCTTCACCCGCGCCGCCGGAGCGATCTGCGGCATGGTCGAGATGGAAGTGGATACCTCATCCGACAAGCCTCTCATCGTCGCATCCATGTTCGGCAACACCACCGCGTGCGTCACCGAGGCGCAGCGTATCCTTGAGGAAAAGGGCTACGAGGTTCTCGTCTTCGCCGCCACCGGAGCGGGAGGAAAAGCCATGGAAGCCATCATCGAAAGCGGCATGGCGGTCCGGTGTGCTCGATCTCACCACCACGGAGTGGGCGGACGAACTTTGTCGGCGGAATCCTCGACCGCAGGCCCGACCCGCATGGACGCCGCCGCAAAGGCAAACATCCCCGTCGTCGTCGCACCCGGTTGCCTGGACATGGTGAACTTCGGCGAGAAATCCTCCGTCCCCGCGAAGTACGACGGACGTAGTTTCTACATCCACAACCCCCAGGTCACCCTCATGCGGACTACCCCGGAAGAGTGCTCCGAGCTAGGCCGCATCATTGCGGAAAAGACCAACGCCTACACCGCCCCGTCTGCGATCATGATCCCGACAAGGGCGATCAGCGTAATCAGCGCGGAAGGCCAGCCTTTCCACGATCCCGCAGCGGACGCAGCCCTGTTTTCAACCATCCGAGAAAACGCCACCTGCGAGGTCGTGGAAATGGATGTGGAAATCAACAGCCCCGCATTCGCCCGCGCCTGCGCGGAAAAACTCCTCACGCTCATGGAGCGCTGCCTTTAGGCGGCGTGCCCATTTTTCACTCGCCGCCTGAAGGCAGCGCTCCAATCAAATCACCCATGAAAATCCTCCTAACCCTCCTCCTCCTCCTCCAGTTCGCCGCCGCCGCCGAGCCGCTCCGCGTCTTCATCCGCTCCGGCGAGAAAACCCACGGCCCCGGCTGCCACGACCATCCCGCCTTTCTCAAAGACTGGACGAAGCTCCTCAACGAACGCGGAGCCAAGGCCACCGGCGGCGACAACTTTCCCACGGCGGAACAACTCGCCGCCACCGACGTGCTCATCCTCCATGCGGAGGAGGCGGGAAACATCGAGGGCAAGGACAGGGAGAACCTCGAAGCCTACCTCAAGCGGGGCGGGGGGGTCGTCGCCATCCACGCGGGCACCGTCTCCCGGGATCCCGATTGGTATAAGACCGTCATCGGCGGCTCATGGAACCACGACCATACGAAATGGCTGGAGGGCGAGATGTCCCTCTATTTCACCGACCGCGAAAACCCCATCACCCGTGGCGCATCCAACTTCGATATCGACGATGAGATCTACTACGACATGGACATCATGCCGGAGGTGAAGGTCCTCGCCGCCGCCTACACGCCCAAGCCGAAAGAAGGCGAAGCCGAACGCGGAAAGCCGGTGAACATCTACGACATCCAGCCGCAGATCTGGACTTATGAAACAGGCAACCGCCGCGCCTTCGCCTGCATCCCCGGCCACCGCTACGAGAGCTTTTCCCATACCTCCCTCCAGACCATCCTTCTCCGTGGCATCGCGTGGGCAGGGAAAATGGAAGACACCGATGCGCTCCTGAAAGACAAGCCTGCCACCGAGTCCGCCCTCCGCTACCCCGTCGGCGGCCCCACCCGTCCGGAAGAAGCCGCGGCAAAGATCGAAGTCCATCCCGAGTTCGATATCTCCCTCGTCGCCGCCGAGCCGCTCATCAACAAGGCGATGAATCTCGACTGGGACGAGAAAGGCCGCATGTGGGTCGTCGAAACCCCCGAGTATCCCAACGGCCTCCGCAAGGCGAACACGGATGTCTGGAAGGAAAGCGGCTCCGTCGAACCCGGCGACTACGACCGCGATCCCCTCGACCGCATCAGCATCCTCACGGACACGGATGGCGACGGACTGATGGACAAGAAACACGTCTTCGCCGACAAGCTCGAACTCGCCACCAGCTTCGTGCTTCACAAAAACGGGGTCATCGTCTCCGCCGCTCCGGACATCTGGTTTCTTGAAGACACCGATGGCGACGACGTAGCCGACAAGCGCACCAAGCTCTACACCGGCCTCGGCACCCGCGACACCCATGCCGTCATCAACAACCTCCGCTGGGGACTCGATGGCTGGATCTACGCCACCCACGGATACAGCTCGGGGGAAGTCACCGCCCTTGGTTCCAAGGAGAAAACGAAAACCGGCATCGGCTCCGGCGTCGTCCGTTTCAAACCCGATGGCAGCTCAAATCGAAATGTATTCCAGCAAAGGCGGAAACACCTGGGGCCTCTGCATGACTTCGGACGGCCAGTGTTTCTGGACGCAACCCACCAGCGGCACCGTCCTCTTCCACACCGTCCTCCCGGAGTATGTTCTGGCGAAGGGAAAACTTCCCGGCACCAACAGCTTCCACGGCATGATCACCGGCCAGAAGACCTATCCTGCTCATGACCTGGGAGCAGGCCGCCTACAAGCAGATCGACTTCGTCGGCTCCTACACCGCCGCTTCCGGATGTGCCATCTACGAGGGCGGCGCATGGCCGGAGAAATGGAATTACAGCTACTTCACCGGCGAACCTACTATTAACATCGTAAGTCATTATTTCGTGAAACCCGATGGCGTCACCTACACCGCCGGGAAAGAGAAAGGCCGGGAGGAAACCGAATTCATCCGCAGCAAGGATCTCTGGTTCCGCCCCATCGAGACCCGTGTCGGCCCCGATGGCGCGCTCTACGTCATCGATTTCTACAACCAGGCCGTCATCCACAACGACACCCGCGGCCCACTCCACGGCCCTGCCAATGCCGCCGTCCGTCCAGACCGTGACCACTACTTCGGCCGTATCTGGAGAATCCAGCACAAGGAGGCGAAGGAGATCGCTGTTCCGGTCATCGATATAGACCATGCCAGGTTCCCTTGCAGGCCGCCGTTGAGAGTCCTAACGCGCAGACCCGCGCACTGCCATCCGCCTGATCCGTGAAGTCGGTTCCGAAGAGGTCGATGTTGAAAATGGTTCCGCCGCGCTGAAGGCATACGAGAAATCGGTCGGTGCCGATCCTGCCGCAATCATCTCCGCATTCTCGGAAGCAAAAGACGACTGGACGAAATCCGCCCTCATCGCCGCTGCCAATCATCAGAGGCTCGAGGTCATCCTTGCCGCACTGGAATCCACTGATCCCGCATCCTCTCACCGCGCTTGTGTCGAGCCTTCTTCCGTCTTCGCTGGGGAACGAATCGGTCGTGACCCTTCTCGTCGCTGCCTCCAAAGCACCGGCTTCCGCTTCACCGCTGAAAGTCGAGATCCTTGACGCCGCGGTGGCGAACGACTCGTTGAAACCGAAGATGCCCGCCGCTCTCACGGAAGCCCTCGCCACCTTCCTCGGCCAGCCGGAGACCGCTTCCAAAGTCCTTCCACTGATTTCCCGCTGGGATGCGGACGGGAAGATGAAAGACCTGGTGCGGAAGCAGATCGATGAACTTGCCGTTAAGGTGGAAGACGCATCGGTTCCGCTCGCGGAAAGGAAAGCCGCCGCATCCGCCTTGATCGGGGTTGGGATCCAGGACTCCGTGGCACCCGCACTGTGGATTCTGCAGAATTCCAAAGAGCCGTTGGAGCTACAGCTGGCGATTGTGGAAATGATCGGCCAAAGCGGTTTCTCCGGAGAAGCTGGCGATGCTTTTCAACGAACTGAGCCCCGCCATCCGTTCCGCCGCCTTCGATGAGATTCTGAAAACTCCCGCTGCCGCTCTGGTCATCCTCGATTCGGTCGAATCCAATGACATCGATCCGAAAACCATCGGCCCCGGAAACATCTCCCGGCTCCGCAGCCATCCTGACAAGGCGGTTTCCGAAAAAGCCGCCTCCCTTTCCGACATGCTCAATCCGGGCGCGAAGGAAAAGGCAGCCACCATCGCCGCCTTCCTCCCGGAGGCACGCAAGCCCGGCAACGTGGAAAACGGCAAGAACCTCTTCACCGCCGCCTGCGCCATCTGCCACAAGTACGACGACCTCCCCAGCGCGGAAGTCGGCCCCGGCCTCACCGGCATGGGCACGCACAGCGCGGAGGAACTGCTCATCCACATCATCGATCCCAACCGCGAGGTCGATCCCACCTTCTGGCAGTGGAACATCACCACCAGGAAAGGCGAAACCCTCGCCGGGGTCATCACCAGCGAGAACAAGGCCGGCATCAACCTCCGCAACCAGGGCGGCGATACCGAGATCCGCAAGAGCGACATCGCCTCCCGCGAAAACACCAGCCGCTCCCTCATGCCCGAAGGACTTGAGGCACTCGGCGCGGAAAACCTCCGCGACATCATCGCCTACATGGCCGCCACCGATGCAGGGCGCTACCGTGTGATCAATCTCCGCAGCGCCTTCACCGCAGACGCCCGCCGCGGCCTCTTCGCCGACGCGAATGCCACGAACGACAGCGTTTTCCCGAAGGAATATCGGCGACATCCAGGCGGAGGGCATCCCCTTCTACCTCATGGATCCCGAAAAAAGCGCCGACGGGAAAAGCCTCATCGTCCTCAAAGGCGGAAGGGGCGGGAATGCCGCCCAGGGCTACCCGCAGAAAGTGGAGATCGCCACCGGAATCGAGGCCTCGCGCCTGTATCTGGTCAGCGGCGTGGCCGGCTGGGGTTTCCCCGCCATCCCGAATGAGAATCCCGCCCTCAAGGTAACGCTCACCCATGCCGGTGGCGAGGAGGAGACGAAAGTCTTTCTCAACAAAACCCACTTCGCCGACTACAACCGTGAGATCGACGCCCCCGGCTCGAAGCTACTCAAAGGCTTCGTCAAACGCGGCCAGCTCCGCCTCATCACCGTCGATGTCACGAAGCCCGGAGCGATCACAAAGATCACCCTGGAAAGTTTCGACAACGGCCTTTCCCCCGTAGTTGCCGCGATAACCGCCGACCTCTCCGATGAACCCGCGGCCGTCAGAACCGAATCCGCTCCCGGCACGGAATCCTCCATGAAAGCCGAAGACCTCCCTGCGGATTCCACCGCCGCCCTCGGCCAAAAGTTCGCGGAGCCACGGAAGGAGGGCACCCTCCGCGTCCTCATCGCCGGATCCGGATCCTCCCATCATTTCCCACGGGATTTCATCAGGACCGATAGCGGGATCCTCTCCGCCCTGCCGGACACCGAAGTAGCCGCCACCCTGAACCTCCAGGAAGCCCTCGCACTCCTCCCGCAGGCCGACGTCCTTGTCTTCTCCGGAAACCACGACCAATGGGGCACCCCGGAGTTCCAGAAAGCCCTCCACACCTTCGCCGATGCGGGGAAGGGGATCGTCCTCCTCCACGCCGCCACCTGGTCGCACCCGTGGGAGGGCTACAACAAGCGTTTCGTGAAAGGCGAAACCAAGGATCATGGAAAAGGAAACGTCGAGTCCGAGCGCACCGGCGCAGCCGACCATCCCTTGCTCAAAGGAGTCCCGGAAACCTTCACCATCCAGGACGAAAGCTACCACTTCAATTTCTTCGAAGGGGAAAAGCAGACCGTCCTCGTCAGCAACAAACCCGATGGCAAAAGCCCCGACACCCACGCCGCCCTCTGGATCGTCAAAGACCCCAAGACCCGCATCGTAGCCTACACCCACGGGCACGACGACAAATCCCACGCCCACCCCGCCTACCAGCAGATCCTCAGAAACGCCGTCCAGTGGGTCTCCAAGAAATAGCCAAGGAGGGGCGCGCCCATGGCCGCCCGGCAACCCAAGTCTTCCACTTCTCACTTCTCACTCGGCACTAGCCACTTCTTCATGTTCATCACCCACACCATCGCCAAAAAGGAAACCGTCGAAAGCCGCGACCATGTCTTCCACTCCCTCCCCGGCTTCACCCCCACCGAAGATCTCCTCTTCGTCCACGTCACCATCCCTCCCGGCGGAGGCCATTCCTTCCACAACCACCCGAACAAAGAGGAGGTCATCTACATCCTCGAAGGCGAGGCCGAGCAATGGCTGGAGCACGAAAAGCAAACCATCGGCCCGGCTCCTCAGTCTTCGTCCCGAAGAGCGCCATCCACGCCACCTTCAACCGCTCCGACAAGGATCTGAAATTCATCGCCGTCATCACCCCTTGCTCCTCCGAAGGCCCCGTCCAGAACATGGTGGATCACCTCGAGCCATGGAAATCCATCCTCGCCGGGACGGAATAGCCCCCAAGGAGCGGCGTGCCCTATGGCCGCCGACGTAGAATCCAGGAACACACCGGAAAAGAGCGCTCAGGTTCCCGGGCGGCCATAGGGCACGCCCCTCCTTGCCGAAGGAGAGTGGAGAACCCCAAGGAGCGGCGCGCCCTATGGCCGCCGACGCAGAATCCAGGAACACAAAGGACAAGAATGCTCAGGTTCCCGGG
Organism: uncultured Verrucomicrobiae bacterium; assembly: GCA_963758175.1. Classification (GTDB taxonomy): domain Bacteria; phylum Verrucomicrobiota; class Verrucomicrobiia; order Verrucomicrobiales; family Akkermansiaceae; genus Luteolibacter. The sequence goes on along the minus strand of CAVWUI010000005.1, from coordinate 363,615 downwards.
CGGCCATAGGGCACGCCCCTCCTTGGGGAATTCCGTCCTTGAACTCCGTCATACGGAGCCAACGATGGATTCCATGAGGTTCTTTGATCATCTGGCGGACACCTACACGACGCGCAACCGTCTCCCCCACTGGCAGCAGGACGGAACCACCTGTTTCATCACCTGGCGCCTCGCCGATTCGATTCCGCGGGAATTCATCCAGAAGTGGAACCGCGAGAGGGAGGATTGGATCGCAAAGAATCCCGAGCCTTGGGACCAGGCACTCGAGGCGGAATACCACAGCCTCTTTTCCACCGAGATCGACAGCATCATGGACAAAGGCCACGGCTCCTGTGTCCTGCGCCGTCCTGAGATCCGCTCCATCCTTGCGGATAGCCTCGCGAAGTTTGATGGAGCCCGATACGATATCCACTCATCCGTCATCATGCCGAACCACGTTCACCTTCTCGTAACCTCATCGGGGACGCGGAAGATGGAGGATACCATCCGTGATTGGAAAAGCTACACCGCCCGCCTGATCAACCGGGAACTGGGGAAAGGGGGCGTTGCCCTCTGGCAGAAAGACTACTTCGACCGCATCATCCGCGATTGGGCGCACTTCTTCCGCGTGGCGAACTACATCCGCCGGAATCCCGCGAAAGCAAACATCCCCGGGGACGCATACTCCCTCCACGAATCCGCTCTCGTAAAACGCTTGCTCACGTAACAAGCAGAACCCCAAGGAGCGGCGTGCCCTATGGCCGCCGAGCCGGGAGAGCGTGGAATACAAGGAGCGAGCAACAGCCGACGTGAATAAAGGAGCAAATGCTTGGGATGCCGGGCGGCCATAGGGCACGCCCCTTCTTGGCGTCCGCTCGCGGGATTCCTCATGGTATGGATATACATATGCGGGATGGTCGGGAATGCGTCTATAGGAAACCAACCAAAAACCCAGGCATACGGAATATGAAAAGCAGGTGATGCGCATACACACCACCTGCGATCCATGTTTCGTTCTCCATTCTTCAATGAATATCAATACGCCCGGTGGCTAACGCTTTCGCTCCAGTCGGATTCTCCGTTCAGGCCACCCATCGCGCGGACGCGGTAGATATAGACTTTTCCGGAGACCAGGTCACCCACGGGCATGTTGCGCGAGCTGCTGGTGAACGGTGCGTCCGCCCATTCACCCATGGCCCCCGCATCATCGACAGGCGCGTACTGCATCTCGTAGCCGCGGGCGTTCTTCACAGGTTTCACCGTTGTCAGGCTCTGGCGGGAGACGCCGTTCCTCACCGTCACGTAATCCGGCGGCGGCAGGATCTCGCTCGCGCGGTTCATGCTCACGGCCTTGAAGCCGCTTGACAGCAGGGTCGCCAGGTCGTTGGCGCTCTTCATCTGCACGTAGAAGGCCAGATCCTTCATCAGCGTGATCAGTGCCGCGCGTTTGTTGTTCTTGTCAGCAGTCGCCGAGGTGCCTCCCTGCGCCATCATCGCCATCGCGGTGATGAAGGTGTTGATGGAGGCCCCCAGGTTCTCCAAGTTCACCGGCGGGTTGTCGAAGACCGCGTTGTCATACAGGTTCTCCTTCACGTCTTCCGATGCCTCGACGAGTTTGGAATCACTTCCCCGGGCGAAGCCGAGCGATACTCTCAATGTCTGCGTTTTCATATTTCAGTTTCGTTTGTTTTGTTTGTTTTTCAGTTAGGCTCCGTATGCCCGAATGGCTTCCTCGACCGTGGAAAACCGATTACCCGAAACCATGGCATTCCGGCAATACTTATTTTCAATCGAAAATGGCTTCTAACACATCTTAAAAAAATGTCTTTACTTCTGAAACGGAGCACCAAGTGAGGAATCATAAACCTTCCACGACTTGACCCGGCCGGAAAGGGCACCGGACGGCCGCAAAAACATATACCCCTACGCGTTCACGTAGGTATGCCGATAACGATCGTTTTAGGGAACTGATGGCCGTTTTCGTTCTCTCTCCCGTCCCCGGTTTTTTTCCGAAAACAACCTCCCCGCCACCCCCGCAAGAGCGTTTCGAAACCCGTTTTTCAAGTTGTCGGTCGCTCTTTCACAGTTGAATGACCCCCGTTTCTGATGCATTTTGCCCTTTCCGAACCCCGGAAGTCCTATAGAACTACGGTATCAATGCCCGCCCGTAAGATAGCTTCCAAAACCGTCAAGAACTCCAGCGCCAACCTTGGCTTCGAGGCGAAGCTCTGGCTCGCCGCCGGCAAGTTACGGAACAACATGGATGCGGCGGACTGGAGCGGAGCGACAGGGACTGCCCGAAAGGGTAGCCCGAAGGGTGAGCGCGGGGACGCTCATCAATGCAAGCTAGGGGATTTCTCCATCTTCGGGCAGGGCCAATGGGCGTGGGGTGCCCAATTGAGACGCGCATCGCGCGCCCGTAGAGTGAGGCTGCGGCGGAAGCAGCCGAATCAAAGCAATTCCACTACGCGCCGCCTCGCCGCCCACAGCCGCGCCACCGGAACCATCTTCGCAAAGATCAGCAAAAGAAATTCCGCCTCATCCCCGTCATCCTCCCTCCAAAGGAGATCATGGACGCCTTCACGAAAGAAGTCTCGCCCCTCTACGACCGCATCACCACCAACGTCAAAGAATCCCGCACCCTAGCTACCCTCCGCGACACGCTGCTGCCGAAGCTGCTGAGCGGGGCGATTTCTAGCACATCAACATCATGAAACACATCGCCATTGAACAAATCCTAGAGCGCACCGAGCGGGCAAAGTCTGACTCAGACTACACATATTTCTTCGCGCTCCTCTTCGCTGCGGAAGCGCTAGCTAAGACAATGGTGCTCGGAATTGTGGCTTCAATCGCAGATGACAATGACCGGAACCGCTACCGCTTGGAACACCAGCTAGTACGTTCCGATGGATTGGGTGATTGGGGGAGAGTTATCGAAGACGCTTTAATTGGTCCTGCTTCGCAATTTCTGCTGAACGAAGCGCGTGAAGAACAAAAGGAATTAACTCAAGGATGTAAGGAAGGAGAGTGGCAATTTGACGCTGTAGCTGAGTTGAAAGCGGCATTACATCATCTAGGAATCGAAGCTGAGGAAGTTCCAGTTAAGTCGGATATGAAACGCTGGTTTCGGCTTTTCGCCACACTTCGAAACAAAACTAGGGCACACGGTGCCACGCAGCCAGAGAAGACAACGGTAGCTGCCGAACATATCGCAAAAAGTATTGAACTCGTATATCGGAATTTTCGAATTTTTCGGCGACCTTGGGCACATCTCTACCGAAATATGAACGGTAAGTTCCGGGTATCGGGCATTACTGAGGCCACTCAAGAGTTTCATTTTTTGAAGCAGGTTCAGGACAAACAATTTCCAAACGGTGTTTACTTATACATGGGAAGTCCTCGGCGTATTTGCCTTATGCATACGGAGGCTGAACTCCGTGATTTCTTTTTCGCAAACGGTGGACTGACCGCTAAGAGGTTCGAAATGCTCTCTTACTACTCCGATGAGAAAGTCGATGGTGACGCTAGCGGATTCTTGACCCCTCCTGGTGTTCTTCCGCCGAGTGAAACCGAAGGGCACGGTGAATTGGTTCCACAGGGTAATTGTTTCTCAAACGTCCCAGATCTCGTGACCGATTACGTAAATCGCGCCCACCTTGAGGACGAACTCAGAAAGCTAATTCTCGATGATAAGCGCTCGATCGTGACATTGGTAGGTCGTGGCGGTATCGGAAAAACTTCACTGGCATTGAAGGTTATCCAAGGTCTCTACGGGGAACATCGCTACGAGGGGATCGTATGGCTGAGTGCTCGGGATGTGGATCTACATTTTACCGGTCCCAAACCAGTGCGCCCATTGGTGCTTTCACCCGAAGATATGAGCGAATTTTACGCGGGTCTCGGTAACTTCCCTCCCACAAGGTTAAAGAAAAAGGCTTCAATGCTCGCGCCTTTTTCGAGCAACAACTCCAAAAATGTGATCTTGGATCATGTCTCTTTGTATTTGATAATTTCGAAACTACTCAAAATCCAGTCGAGATGTTCAACTGGATTGATTCGTTTATCCGGCTTCCTAATAAGGCACTTATTACAACCCGTCTCCGCGAGTTCAAGGGGGACTACCCTGTAGAAGTTTCTGGGATGGAAGAAAAGGAGGCTCGGCGATTAATCATGCAGACAGCCGTTTCGCTCGAAATTTCCGAGTTGATTGATGCAGATTACACCACGAAACTTGTCGCTCAATCGGAGGGACACCCATACGTTATCAAAATTCTCTTGGGGGAAGTTGCCAAGCATCGTCGAGCGGCAAATATACCGCAGTTGATCGCTGGGACTGAGGACATATTGACTGCGCTTTTCGAACGCACATACGTTGCTCTTTCACCTTGCTCGCAAAGGGCATTTCTAACGCTCTCTGCTTGGAATTCCCCTGTACCTCGATTGGCTTTGGAAGCAGTCCTTTTTCGATCAACTGAAGAACGCAATGAAGTCGAGAAGGGGATCGAAGCTTTGCTGCAGTATTCAATGGCAGAATTCCATGTTGCATCGGTCGATAAACAGGAGTTTATTCATCTTCCTCTCGTAGCCAGCGTTTTTGGGAAGAAGAAGCTAAATATTAGTCCATCCAGAGCGGCAATTCAGGCGGACGTGGAGATCCTTCAAATGCTCGGGCCAAGTCGTCTAGATGACTTGCATCATGGGCTCGCAATACGATTAGAAAGATTCATTGCTAATATTGCTCGTAGAATGGAGACAGGAGATGATTACCAGTCGTTTGCCCCAGTTCTCGAAGCAATTTGCCGGGCTTACAATCCAGGGTGGCTCCTCCTTGCTCGCTGGCACTACGAGGAGAGAACAGATCACGGTAATGAGTGTGCAAAAGTAGAGCTCCGTAGGTTTCTTGAGAATGAGCCGCCGGGTCCAAGAACGGCCGAAGCTTGGCAACTACTCGGGCAAGCCTGTTATTATACGGGAGACCCGCTTGGAGAAGTACATGCGCTGATTGAGAGGGCTCGAGTTTGTGATGTGCCAATCCACGAGCTCTCCAATACAGCCAACAAACTAAGCCGGTTGTTCAGGGAACATGGTCTCGATATAGAGAGAGAACAAAAGCGAGATTTGGCTGGGCGCCTGTCGGCAGTGTTACACGCTAGGCGTTCGGAGGCAGGGGCTGATGACTTGGGTCAGATGGCATGGCTTGCAATTCACATAGGCGATGAAACGACTGCCAGGGGTTATGTACAGACTGGACTCCAAGTTAGTCCGAAAAATCACCATCTTTTGAATCTTGCTCAACAGTTTGGAATCTCACCTTGAATTATGTCCATCCCCGAATCCATCATCGAAGAAGCCGTGCCCGATGGTTCGAGGAGCTGGGGTATACGGTGGGGCATGGGCCGCAGATGGCACCGGGTGAGGTGGCGGCGGAGCGGGATATGTTCGGCGATGTTGTCCCTACAGACGGAAAAACTTTGTGAGAACTTGACCTGAGTGATGAAGAAAATCCAAGGAGACCTGTTCCTGTTGGCTCGCAACGGCGAGTTCGACCTCATCGTTCATGGCTGCAACTGCTACTGTACCATGGGAGCTGGAATCGCGAAGGGGATCAAAGCAGCATTCCCTGAGGCGTATGCCGCGGATTGTGACACAACTAAGGGAAGCAGAATAAAACTCGGCACATGCAGTTTTGCTGAGGTCACTGCGAACGGGAAGAGACTTGTGATCGTGAACGCCTACACGCAGTTCGATTGGCGGGGTAGCGGAACCAAGGTGGACTATGAGGCAGTCCGTTCGTGCATGCGCTGGATCAAAGTCAGCTTTCCCGGACTTCGTATCGGCTTGCCCAAGATCGGTGCCGGACTTGCGGGGGGAGAATGGAAGGAGATTGCTTCCATTATCGAGGAGGAGCTTGCCGGGGAAGACGTCACTTTGGTTCAATACGTGCCATGAATCCGCCGATCACCATCTCCGAAGTCACAGGCCGTTCCGAACAAGGGGCGACTCGACCCTTTTTCTGTTCTGCGGAGACGGGGATGGGGTATCGATTGAAGTATTGTGTGAAGGGGGCGTATGCCGGGAAGAACTCACTGTGCTGCGAGTGGGTTGCCTCCAGCCTGGCGCATTTGCTGGTGGATGACAATATGCTGGTTCTGGCTCCTTTCCGTATGGCGGAGGTGCCGCCGGAACTGATCGAGGCGAGCGCGAGGACGGACATTCATGATCTTGGGGAAGGACGGGTTTTCGCCTCCTTGTTGAACGCGGGAGGGCAGGAGTTGACGTGGTCGGAGGCACAGGATTGGCCGGATGTGACGAAAGCGACGCTGCTGTTGCTGGATCTGTGGTTGCAGAACGAAGACCGGATCTTGTCGGATCATGGCGGGAACCCGAACCTTCTGGTGGAGCAGATCTATCGCATAAAGGATCAGATTCCCGGCGGGACGCGCACCAGGGTGGAGCATGTAGGAAAGCAGCTGTGGTTCTATGATTTCAATCTGGCATTCGACGAGGATTTCAACCGCGAGCGGTTTTTCGGCGCCCATGTCTTCGGTAACATGCTGAAGCGGTGGCCAAAAGGATTCCGTGAGCGGATGGAGCCAAGAATGAGTGACGCATTGGGGCAGGTGCGGGAGATCTTTTCCGAGGTTCCTGCGGAGTGGCTTCACCTGGATGGAGATGATTCTTTGCCTGTGCAACTGGATGTGGAACGGGTAGTCTCCGTGTTGAGCCTGCCGTTGGAGGAACCCGAGCTTTTCTGGAAACTGCCATGAACGATACAAAGCATGTCTGCAACTATGCGATTCTCCAATATCTTCCCTATAGGGAGAGGGAGGAGTTCGTGAACATCGGTGTGGTGATGTATTGCGGTGATCCGTGCCTGTTCGATTTTCTCATGGAAGGCCCCGGGATGCCGGAGAGGGTGAAGGCGCTTTTTCCCCGGATGGGTGAGGACGTTTTCAAAAGATCCATCGCAGCGATGCATCTGGAGCTGGATAGAATCGAAGCCAGATTGAAGAATGAGAAGAAACCCCAGGCCTGCAAGCTGGCCTTCCAGGAACTGGTAAGACCGAGGGAGTCTGTCTTGCGATTCGGCGAGATAAGGACGCTCATGGTGGATGATCCGGGGAAAGCAGTGGAAGAGCTTTTCCGTCGCTACGTGAAGATCGAGGACGTTGCGGAAGCTACTTCCGGTAGCTGATCAGACGATGCAAGGCCACGGTTTGATCGCCCGATTACCTCGGGCTGGCGGATCAGCTCAAGAAGGCGCTGGCGACCTATACGGAAAGCGGCGGGCGGGGCAACCCGACCTTCGACACGGCGGTGGCCATCGCGGTGATGTTGGAGAAATATGGCATCGCCTGCGACATGATGCACGGCTTCAACCGCGACAAGTGGGTGGACGGCAAGCCATCGGAACGGCTGGCGCTGATCCCCGGAGGGCAGGAGCACATTCTCGAACAGGAGGACGGGAAGGGGATGTTGGTGCGGAGTGGGTTTGAAAGAAGTGCCGAGTGAGAAGTGGAAGACTTGGGTTGCGGGGCGGAGGGCTTTTGAGCGGGAGCGAACGCTGCGGAGGAAGGGTCACAAGGCAAGGCGGTGGCTTACCTGCGGGGGGACGGGTCGGTTCTTTTGAAGCTCGATGACATGGAATTTCCCGCCGAGGTGGGCGGGGTGGGTGAGGGTTTGGAAGCGGGCGATGGTTTTCGGATCCTCGAAGGCGCCGGAGAGGATGAGGGGTTTGGCGAGGTGGGTGAGGTAGCTGCCCTGGCTGGTGAATTCCGTGGGATGGTAGGACATGGCGATGGCGGCGCGGGCGAGGGCGGTGAAATCCACGTGGGCGGTGATGTCGATTTCTCCGGGGCGATCGAGGGGGTCTTCGGCGGCTCTGTGGTTCGAGAAGGTGCGGAGGGTGCCGGTGACGCGCTGGGTGTCGTAATATTCCGGAGCGGCGAAGCCGTAGTCGATGAACAGCAGGAGGCCATCGACGAGGCATGCGCTGACTGTCTGGAGAAAGGCGGGGAGATTCGTCCGGATCTCGGTGCGGTAGCCATCGGGGAAATCCGTGCCGAGAGCGGTGAGCGCGGGCAGAAGGGAGCCGGCCGGGCTTCCCGGGGACGAGGCGCAGGCCTTCCGTGCCGGTGGTGACGTTCAGCTCCTGCCATTTCCCGGAGGAGAACTCGACGAGATGGAAGGGGAGGGCATCGAGGATTTCGTTCCCAAAGGCGATGCCGGGGAGGGGCGGGATGCCGGAGAGCGAGTCCGTGAGGTTCAGATGACGGGCAAGGGGGCGGAGTCGCTCGCGCTGTGCTTCCCGGAGGCGGGGGAGCGGCTCGAGGATGGTGTGTTCCAGTGTTTCCCATGCCGTTTCCGAAATCCCCCGCAGGGCGGTCAGGATATCGGCGGCGAGTTTCCCATCATGCGCCCCGATCTCGAGGACGCGCCATCGAGAGGGTTTCCCGTTTTCCTCCCACCACCGTGCGAAGCGCAGCGCGAGCAGTTCCCCGAAAAGGGAGCCGACGCTGACGCTGGTGAAGAAATCCCCTTCCCTCCCCACCTGATCCGTCCCCCGCGCGTAGTAGCCGAGCCGCGGATGGTAGAGAGCGAGTGCGAGATACGCGGGAAAGGGAAGCGCGCCCCGGGAGGCGATTTCCGACCGTATGCATTCGTCCAAGGAAGGGGTTGCCGATTCAGGGGAATTCGGGTAATCATCCGGACGCGAACCGCCGTCTTCCGGCGGGTGCGAATCGGTATCAGGCATGGCGGAGAATATCAGAAACACCCGGAGAAAGAGCGGCAAGCGCCGCTTCTACAAGCGCAAAACATTCTGGGGTGCCGTCGTCCTGCTGTTTCTTATCGCCGGGGTGGCGGCTCTGGTCGTGGCCGAGGGCTACACGCGGGAGTATCGCGAACGCGCGGTGAAATACGATCTGGAGAAGATCAACGATCTGGAGATCCCCAGCATCATCCTGGACAGGAGCGGGAAGGAGATAGGCCGCATCTTCGTCCAGAACCGCAGCATCATGCCGATAGACGACGTGCCGGACCTGTTCCTGGACACGCTCCGCGCGGGTGAGGATTCCCGTTTCCTCACGCACAACGGCATCGACTACATCGGTGTGGTTCGCGCGGCGAAACTGAACTACGAGGCGGGGACGACGACGCAGGGCGCCAGCACGATCACCCAGCAGCTGGCGCGGAACGCCTTCCCGCTGAAGCAGGACGCGGCGGCGAGAGGGGAGAACGGATTCCAGCGGAAGATGGTGGAGGCCTTTCTCGCGCAGCGGATCGAGGAACGCTACTCGAAGAAGCAGATCCTGGGCTTTTACCTGAACCGCATCTACTTCGGCAGCGGCTTCTACGGGCTGCGCTCCGCGTCGCTGGGTTATTTCGGAAAGGAGCCGAAAGACCTGACGCTGGTGGAGTGCGCGACAATCGTGGGACTGATCAAGAACCCGACGAACAACTCTCCGCTGAACAACCCGAGGCAGAGCAAGTCCTCCCGCGACAACGTGCTGAAACGCATGGTGGACGAGGGGATGATCACGCGCTCGGAGGCGGCGAAGGCGCAGGTGAAGCCTGTGGAGACCGATCCGAAGCCGCTCCAGCGCGGCACCACCCACCTTTACGAAAGGATCGCGGACGCGGTGGCGAAATCCCTGGGGGAAGACGCGCTTGCGGCAGGCGGCTACAAGATACACACGACCATTTCCCGGGAGATCCAGGAGGCCGCGGAGAAAACCCTGGCCGTGACCCTGCATGAGGCGGAGCTGCATCCCGGCTACAGCCACCAGAAATACGGTGAGTACAGTAAGACTGACAAAGACAGCGTGGCGAAGTATCTCCAGGGTGCGGTGTTCATGGTGGATCATACGACAGGCGAGGTGCTCGCCCACGTGGGTGGCCGGGATTACGCGGAGGTGCCCTTCGATTTCATCGAGATGGGAACGCGCCCGCTCGGAACGGCGTTCCATCCTTTCCTCTACGCCGCCGGTCTCGCGGACAAGCACACGCTGGCCTCCACCGTGGAGGACGAGCCGATGGACAACCGCGCGGTGATGATAGGCGGGCGCGAGGGCATACTCGGCGAGTGGGGGATGGAAGTCTCCGCGCCGAAATACGAGGGACGGATCACGCTGCGGCGCGCGTTCGAGAACTCGAAGATCGCCGCGACGGTGAGGCTGGGGGCGGAGATAGGGCTCCAGCGCGTGATCGATGCGGCGGTGATCTTCGGCTTCCGCATGGAGGATTCGGAACCGCTGCCACGGGTGAGCGTGGGCTGGGAGCCGGCGTCCCTCAAACAGGCGGTCACCGCGATGTCCACCTTTCCCCTGGGCGGATACGCCGGGCCGGGGGAATTCTCCTACGTGGACAGGATAGAGAACGGGAAAGGGCGGGTCGTGTTCCGGCGCAAGGGGAGCCGGAAGGCCGGGAAGAGACTGCTCGACAAGGGAGTGGCCTGGCAGATGCACAGCCTGATGGAGGGAGGGATGAAGGATGGCAGCGCGCGCGGGCTGAATGACATGCTCGTGGAGAAGCCTTTCCACGGGGCGGGGAAAGGCGGGACGACCCATGACTTCGCCGACACATGGTTCCTCGGCTACAACGGACGCGTGACCTGTGGAGTCTGGACCGGTTTCCTGAACGACAACACGGCCATCTATCCCGGTGCGTTCAGCCGCGATCTGGCGATGCCGGTCTGGGCGGCCGCGATGAATGCCGCCGCGCCCGCCTTCGGTGGCGAGGAGATCGAGCGGCCGGATTCCATGGTCGCGGTGGAAATCTGTTCGGTCTCCGGCCAACGTGCCACGCAGTTCTGCCAGGAACTGCGTGAGGATGTCGCGACTGGCAGCGTGAAATCCGTCAGCACCTCGTTCACCGAGTATTTCCGCGAAGGGCAGGGGAGTCTGCCCTATTGCACGCTACACTCCGGGGCGCTCTCCGGCGATATCGATCCGGGAAGCGCCATCGGGATCATGCCCGCCCTCGATGTGCTTCCAATCCGCCCGAAGGCGCCCGTGCTGATGGGTGAGGATCCGTATCACACGGAGCTTCCCAGCTATGCTGCGGCCAGCGGGCAGGGTGGGCTGATCGGGCAAAAGACCAACGTGCTCGACAGTCTCGACCTCGATAGCTTCGACGAGCCGATCAGGATGCGGAAGCCAACCCGTCTCCAGATCCAGCCAGACTGACTGGCGCCACCCTACAGCCCCGATTTCTGAATGAGGGAGCGAAGCTGGGTCTGGAACTCCATGATGTCCTCCTGTGACGGCTGGTAACCGACAGTCGAGGGATCGAGACTCGGGCGGCCGGTCTGGTCGAGAGACCAGAGGGCGGTCTCGCCATCGCTGAACTCGACCCTCCCGCTGACGAGAGTGCCCGGAACGGCGATGGTATCCATCGTGGCAGTCGTTTTCCCCGTGGGAACCGGCGTGCTGACGATCTCGGGGGCCGGCTCTTCCTTTTTCTCCTCCACCAGCTCGATGCCGAGATCCAGGATGGCGAAACGCGTGTCCATATAGGTCACGCTGATCTTCATCTCCTCGGTGATCCGTTTCTGGATCTCCGGAAGCTGCGCCCCGTCCGCCGCCCATGATCTGATGGTGGCGATCTGGTCTTCGGAAAGCTGTTTGCTGCTGAACATGCGTCCAGTCTGTATCTCCCGCGCGATTTGCCTAGGTAGAAAATCGGCACACCGAAGATTCGTGGTCAGAAGATATAGCCGACGGAGAATCCGAATACCGTTCCGTCATACAGCTCCAGATCCTCGGCATCGCGGGCGGAATCACGGTCGATGGTGAAATGCCGCGCCACTCCGGCGCTGACCGTGAGGCATCCGTTGATTTCCCTGGACACATCCGCTGAGAGGACGAAGTGATCCGCCCCCTCGTGACCGTCGATCACGTATCCGAAGTTCGATCCGAAGTGCGCTCCCACGGAAACGTCCATAGCGGCGGTTTCCCAGGTCTTGGAGAGACCTGTTTCCAGGTAGGATCCGCCCCTGTCGAAACCATAGTAGAACACCGCCTCCCATTCGAAACCGCAAGGCAGGGGAGCCGCAAGCGAAACCGAGGCGTCGAGATCGTCGTCGCCGCCCCGGGTGTCGTTGATATGGGTAAGTCCGAAGGTGACGAATAGGGGCTCCTCGGTCAGCGTGTATTGCAGGGAGCCCTGGAACTCTCGGTCGGCGCTTCCATCGTGACCACCCCTGCCACAGCTCCACTGCGAAACTTTCATACGAAAGGACGGCAAGCGCGCTGATGATCCCGTTGTCCGAGAAGACCTCCCGGCCTTCCGCGAGATAACGGGAGTTCCACGCGCCCTCGAGGCTGGCCTCGAAGGAACCGGAGGATCCGGCTCCCAGGTTCTCCGCAATACGGGCCGGCTGGTCCGGATGCTGTGGTTCGCCCGGGCAGGGAAGGGAGGAAACCAGGGCGATCGCAAGGGTCCGGGTTGTTATCATGGCAAGTTCGGCAGGATACAAAGACAGGTTAGTCGCGGCAGAAAGAAAAAACGAAGAAAAGGGCATGAATCGCCCCTGTAAAACGCCCCGCGAGATGGAATGGGAAAGGTCGGGTGCCGCTCGCCGGTATCCAGGGTATGCGCTATCTGTTCTGTCTGCTGTTTGCCGCCGCCACCCGGCTGGGTGCCGAGGTATATCATGTTCGGTCACCACGGGATCTTGATCAGATTCGTTTGCTGAAAAACGGCGATGTTCTAAGGATCAGCCATGGGACGTTCCCGGGCGGGCACAGTATAACCGGTGTCTCGAACCTCACTGTGGAAGGGGTGGATCCGGAGAACAGACCTGTCTTCGAAGGCGGAAACGAAGCGTTTCATTTCAGCCGGACTCCGGGTCTCAAACTCCGGAACATCATTGTGAAAGGCCAGAAGCTCAACGGGATCAATATCGACGACGGTGGCGAAATGGATCAGCCGGTAGAGGGAATTCTCATCGAGAACGTAAAGGTGGAGGACATAGGGCCGCGGGGAAATCTCGACGGGATCAAATGCTCCGGGCTCAAGGACATCGTGATCAGGGATTGCGAGGTCTCCGGCTGGGGCGGGCAGGCGATCGATTTCGTGGGATGCCGTGACGCGCTGATCACCGGTTGCCTGATCACGGGAAAGCCGGGTTTCTCGCAGCATACGGGCCCGCAGTTCAAGGGAGGGAGCGAGAACGTCACGATAGAGAAATGCAGGTTCGTCAACGCAGGTGAACGACCGATCCAGGCAGGGGGCTCGACCGGGGAAGCAGTTCTTCCGCCCGCCGGGCGCGAAGTACGAGGCGCGCCGTATTTCCATCCGGGACAATGTTTTCGAAGGCGGGGTCTGCGCGACCGCGTTCACGGGGGTGACGGATGCCGAGTTCACGGGGAACAGGGTCGTGCGGCCGGAGAAATGGATCTTCCGAATCCTTCAGGAAACGAAGGGCGAGGGATTCAAGCCCTGCGGGGATGTGAGGATCTCGGGAAACGAGTTCATTTTCCGACGGGAGGATGTATCCACGGAGATCAACATCGGGGAAGGGACGGCTCCCCGGACTTTCGTTTTCGAGAACAACCGCTGGTTCGCCGAGGACAGACCGGAGACGTCCAGGCCGAAGCTGCCCGTCGCGGAGACAGGCGGCAGGTATGAGTGAACGGGAGGCATGATGCCACCCGCACGGCCTGGCGCACGATGCGCCAGCCACCGTCAGACCAGCCTTGCGGCCAGCAGCTCTCTCTGGAAGATGAGTTCCTTCGGGAGGTGGTCGTAGAGGTCGATGAAGAGTTCGCCCTGGGAGACGAGTTCCGCCCGCCATTCGTGACGGTCGAATTTCATCACTTTCTCGAAATCCTCGTTCGAGAAGTCATCGAGGCCTTCGATGTTGAAGTTGTCGTAGTCCGGGATCCAGCCGATCTGGGTTTCATGACCCGCGGCGCCTCCTTTGCAGCGTTTCACGATCCACTCCAGCACGCGCATGTTCTCGGAGAAGCCGGGCCACATGAATTTCCCTTCCTCGGTCTTTGCGGAACCAGTTGACGTGGAAGAAGCGGGGGCAGGTGGGTGAGATGGCGCTGCATTTCCAGCCAGTGTCCGAAATAGTCGCCCATGTTGTATCCGCAGAAAGGGCAGCATGGCCATGGGATCGCGGCGGACTTTTCCAATCGTTCCGGCGGCGGCGGCGGTCATCTCCGAACCCATGGTGGCGCCCACGTAGACACCGTGTGACCAGTTGAACGCTTGATATACCAGAGGCATGGTGGTCGGGCGGCGACCTCCGAAAATGATCGCCGTCGATGGGCACTCCGTCGGGATTCTGCCACTCCGGGATCGATGGTCGGGCACTGTTTCGCGGGGGCGGTGAACCGGGCGTTCGGATGGGCGGCCGGAGTCTCCGAGGCCGGGTGTCCAAGTCGTTTCCGTTCCAGTCGATGAGATGGGCGGGCGGTTCCTTGGTCAGCCCCTCCCACCAGACATCGCCGTCGTCGGTGAGGGCGACATTGGTGAAAATCGCGTTCTCCGTCATCGAATCCATGGCGATCGGTTCGACTCCCAGGACGTGCCGGGAGCGACTCCGAAGTAGCCGGTCTCCGGGATTGATGGCGTGGAGTTTGCCGTCCTCATGCGGCCAGAGCCAGGCGATGTCGTCGCCGACGATGGTCGTCTTCCAACCCGCGTCCGCGTAGGGTTTCGGCGGGACGAGCATGGCCAGATTCGTCTTTCCGCAGGCGGAGGGGAATGCGGCGGTGACGTAGGTCTTTTCGATCCATCGGGGGCGTGAAGGCCGAGGATGAGCATGTGCTCCGCCATCCATTTGTGCTCCCGGGCGATGTTCGAGGCGATGCGCAGGGCGAGGCATTTCTTCCCGAGCAGGGCGTTGCCGCCGTAGCCGGAGCCGAAGGACATGATCTCGCGGGTATCGACGAAGTGGGAGATATACTTGTCATCGTTGCAAGGCCACGGGACGTCCGTTTCCCCTGCGGAACAGCGGCGCGCCGACGGAGTGGAGGCATTTGATATACTGGGCGTGGCCATCGCGTATCCGCGGGGATTTCCCCGAAATCTCATCCTCCAGTCTGTTCAGGACGTCCGTGCCCATGTGCGCCATGATGCGCATGTTGACGACCACGTATGCGCTGTCGGTGCACTGGACGCCGATCTTCGCGAGTGGCGAATCCAGCGGCCCCATGCAGAAGGGGATGACATACATGGTGCGGCCGGTCATGGAGCCGGTGAACTTCTCCGTGAGGGTCTTCCGCATCCCGACCGGGCTCGACCCAGTTGTTGGTCGGCCCGGCCTCATCCTCGGCGTTTCGTGCAGATGAATGTGCGGTCCTCGACGCGGGCGACATCGGAGGGTTCCGAGCGGGCGAGGAAGGAATTGGGGCGTTTCTCGGGATTCAGTCGGGTGAAGGTTCCCTGGTCGCAGAGCTGCCGGGTGAGCCTGTCCCATTCGGCCTGGGAGCCGTCGCACCAGACGATCTCGGCGGGGGTGCACAGGGCTGCTGTCTCATCGACCCATTTCTGGAGGGCGGCATAGGTGGTGCTGGTTTCGCTCATTTCGGATTCTATGCCGAGGGCGGGAGCCAGTGCAAGGACATGAAGCCGTTTTCCCTGCCGTGGAAAAAGGGAGGTTTCTGAACCGGTGTTGACGGAATCCGGATCATCCTGTAAATGGAATCCATGAAAACGACAATTGATATTCCCGATGAAGCGTTGGCGGATGCCATGCGCTACACCGGGGCCAAGACGAAACGCGAGGCAGTGGTGAAGGCTATGGAGGAGTTCAACCGCTCGCGCAGGGTGGAGGCATTCATTCGGGAAGCCGCCGGATCGATACCCGATTTCCCCACCAACGATGAGATCGAGGCGGCGGACATGGAACGGGAAGGTCGTTTGCGCAAGCTGTGGGCGCGGGAGGATGTTTCTTGAAAATCATAGTCGATACCTCGGTGTGGATTCCATTTTTACGGGGACATTCCGAACTCCCCGGCGAAGTCTCCATCGCCATGTCCGAAGGGAGATCACATCTCTGCCCTGTCGTTTGGGTGGAGATTTCTATGGGCGTTCGCGGCAAGCGTGAGGAACGGATCGTCACGGAACTTGCCACGCTGTGTCCGGCGTTGCCGATGGATGGAGAGGTATGGGAGGAAGGCCTGCCGCCGGCCTGAGCCGGGTGGCTTCCCGATCCGGTTTGAACTGCCCCCTGGCCGATGTGCTCATCGTGGCTTGCGCCAAGCGCCATGGGGCAAGTGTGACGCACCGGGACAAGCATATCGCGGCTCTGCTGGAGCTTTGAGCGCGGCCTACCCCAGCAGTTCCAGGAAATGCCTGTGGACTTCCTGGTTCGGGACGATGCCGGAAAAGCGGCGGGCCTGGGGGCCGATGGCGGAGATCATCGTGGGATCGGACGTGTGGGATGTTCCAGTCCAGCCGATTCCAGTGTGGTTCCCGGCGAACTGTCCCATGAGGCCGGGGACGTTGTTGAGCTGCGAACTCCAGTCGAGGCGGCTGCCCTTCTTTTCCTCGTAGGGCTTGCCTTCCGCTTTGAGGGCTTTATCCACTGCCCGTGTCGCCTCTTCCTCGAACGCCGTGAGGAGAGCCTCCGATTCCTTTTTCCGAAGTGTGAAACCCAGTTTCTCCCTGACAGCGGAGGTAAGGGAAGCGGTGGTCAGATCTTCGGATTTCTTCCAGAGACCGAAAAGCGATTCGTAGGAGGAGGTCATTTCCGCGATGCTTGCGAACGCCTTGTCGGACTCGCCGTATTCCTCTCCGGTTCCGTTGAGTCCCGGATTGGCGTTTCCGTGATCACTGGTGACGACCACAAGGATGTCCTCGCGGCCTTCCACCAGGTCCAGGACTTTTGCGATGGCATCATCGAAGGCGAGCTGGTCCCACAGCAGTCCGGCGATGTCGTTCGTATGCGCTCCGTGATCGACGCGGCCACCCTCGACTTGCAGGAGAAACTTTTTCCCTCCAGTCAGGAGATTGGAAAGCGCCAGACCCGACATCTCGGCAAGAGAGGGGACTTTCTTCAGAAGCTCCGGGGAATTGAGCCTGTCGACCTCATAGGGCAGATGGCCGTCGCTGAACAATCCGAGTATGCGGTCGCTCTTTCCCATGGAGAGGAGGCCGTCCCTATCGCCCGCGAAACTGTAACCACCCTTTCCGTAGAGGGAGAGCGCGTCGCGGGAATCCACACGCTGCTTGGGATCGAAAAATTTCATCCCGCCTCCCAGAAGGATATCGACGACTCCCGCGTATTGCGGGGCGATGAGGTGCTCGTCATCCCGGTTCGCCGTCACGGCCGCGAAACCCGCGGGAGTGGCGTGCGTGATGGTCGTCGAAGTGACCAGGCCGGTGCGGTGGCCCAGGCTTTTCAGATGCCGCATGATGGGCACGGACTCGGTTCCGTCGGGGCGGACGTTCACGGCGCGATTATCGATCTTCACGCCGCCGCCCCATGCCGAGGAGGCTGCGGCGGAATCCGTGACGTATGAATTGGCGGAGCTGGTTTCCATCAGGCCGCGGGTCGCTTCCTGATCGGCTATGAGCTTCCACCAGCGGGTTCCCCTGCCATTCACGATGTGGGAGAAATTCTCCGCCATCGTGAGCACTCCGTGGCTCATCCCGTCGGAAACCATGAAAACGATTCCCCGGACTTCCGCTTCGGAGTCCTTTCGCGAGCACGAACCCAGCAACGCCGCCGATCCACCAAGTCCGCCGAGTTTCAGCCAATCCCTTCTGCTAACACGCGTCCCGCTCATGCGGCGAAGGTAGCAGGAGGGTCATTCCTGGCAAGACGGGGGATTTGTGTCCTGTTTGTCACGCGGGGCTTGCACGGGCGGGAACACTTCGGTAGCACCTTCCCGCCCATGAGTAACGATCCGGATCAGCACGCCTCCCTGGGCGAGATGTATTCCGATTATTTCCTGGATTACGCCAGCTACGTGATCCTGGAGCGTGCCGTGCCGCACCTTTACGATGGGCTGAAACCCGTCCAACGCCGCATCCTCCACTCGACCGAAGAGCTGGACGACGGGCGCTACAACAAGGTCGCGAACATCGTGGGAAACACGATGAAATACCACCCGCACGGTGACCAGTCGATTGGCGCGGCCATGGTGCAGCTCGGGCAGAAGGATCTGCTGATCGACTGCCAGGGCAACTGGGGGAATACCCTGACCGGAGACAACGCGGCCGCTCCACGATATATAGAGGCTCGGCTGACAAAGTTCGCGCTGGAGGTCGTTTTCAATCCGAAGACCACGGTCTGGCTTCCATCCTACGATGGCCGGAACAAGGAGCCGCAGACGTTGCCGGTGAAATTCCCGCTCCTTCTCGCGCAAGGTGTCGAAGGCATCGCGGTCGGCCTGGCTTGCAAAATACTGCCACACAATTTCAACGAACTGGTCGCTGCCGCCATCGCGCACCTCCGGAAGGA
Organism: uncultured Verrucomicrobiae bacterium; assembly: GCA_963758175.1. Classification (GTDB taxonomy): domain Bacteria; phylum Verrucomicrobiota; class Verrucomicrobiia; order Verrucomicrobiales; family Akkermansiaceae; genus Luteolibacter. Next base: position 345,212 of record CAVWUI010000005.1, on the reverse strand, counting down.
ACCTTTCGAGCTGGTTCCCGATTTCCCCACCGCGGGCATCATGGACGCCAGCGAGTATCGCGATGGCCTCCGGGGAGGGAAGATCCGGGTGCGCGCCCGTATCCAGATTGAGAAAAAAAGCGTTCTCCGAATCACCGAGATCCCTTTCGGCACCACCACGGGAAACCTGATGGACTCCATCGTCGCCGCCGCCGACAAGAACAAGATCAAGATACAGAAAATCGAGGACAATACCGCCGCCACCGCGGACATTCTGGTCTACCTACCCTCCGGAGCGGACGCGGAGAACACCCGCGACGCGCTCTACGCGTTCACGGATTGCGAACTGAGCATCTCGCCGAACTCCGCCGTCATCGTGGATGGAAAGCCCGCGTTCCTGGGCGTTTCGGAAATCCTTCGCCGAACCACCGAGCAGACCCGCGATCTTCTCAAGATGGAGCTGGAGATTCGGCTCGCCGAGCTTGGCGAGAAGTGGCATTTCTCCTCGCTTGAGAAAATCTTCATCGAGAACCGCATCTACCGCGACATCGAGGAAGCGGAGACCTGGGAAGCGGTCCTGAAGGCGATCGATGACGGTCTCGCGCCATTCAAGAAGCTGCTCAGGCGCGAAGTGACGGGAGAAGACCTCGTGAGGCTCACCGAGATCCGTATCAAGCGCATTTCAAAATTCAACTCGTTCAAGGCGGACGAGGAGATCAAGGCGATCGAGGACGACATCGCGGAGACGGAAAAGAACCTGCGCAACCTCACGCGCTACACCGTCCGCTGGTACGAGCAGCTTGGGAAAAAATACGGGAAAGACCGCCAGCGACTCACGGAGATTTCCAGCTTTGACCGCGTGGATCGCACCCAGGTCGTCGCCGCCACCGAGACGCTCTACCTCGATTCGAAAAACGGATTCGCCGGCACCGCTCTGAAGAAAGAAGAGGCGCTGGAGAAATGCTCGATGCTGGATGACATCATTGTTTTCTCAGCGGACGGAACAATGAAGGTCACCAAGGTAGCCGACAAATTTTTCGTTGGGCCGAGACCGCTGCGTGTCGCCGTCTTCCGCAAGGACGAGGATCTGTTCTACTCGATGATCTACCGCGACGGCCGCGACGGGAACATCATGGCGAAGCGTTTCACGGTGGGAGGTGTCACCCGGGACAAGGAATACGTGCTCACAAAGGGGACGAAGGGCAGCAAGGTTCTCTACTTCAAATGGCACGCCAGCAACGAGGAAAGTTCAGCCCAGATGCTGATGATCCATATGAAATCCGGCCTTGGCCTCCGCAATCTCGTCCGCCCGCTTCACTTCGCGGAGTTCGGTATCAAGGGACGCGGCAGCCAGGGGAATATCGTCACGAAGCACCCGGTGGAGAAAATCCTCATCGCGCCAAAGGACTACACACCTTGAAGATGGAGAGCGGATCTTTTTTTACCGTGAAAGCGCGAAGCTGGCACGATGAGACGCTTTCAAGCCCCGATATGTGAATTGGCAACCTTCGCTTAGCGACCATTTCGAATTTCGCACCTCTGCGGCAAACACCTTCAATCATGATCTCCATCGGAACCAGAGCATCCCTCCGCATCGTCCGCGAAAAACCCGTCGGTCTTTTTCTCGATGCCGAGAACCTAGGCGAGATCCTCCTGCCCCGCCGTGAAATGCCGGTGGAATGGGCGCTGGAAAGCGAGGTGGATGTTTTCATCTACCTCGATTCCGAGGACAGGCTCGTGGCTACCCTCAAACAACCTCGCATCATGCCGGGCCAGTTCGGAAAGCTGAATTGCGTGGCAGTCACCGGCGTGGGGGCGTTTCTCGACTGGGGTCTGCCGAAAGATCTGCTCGTCCCGTTCCGCGAGCAGAAAGTCCGGATGGATGTGGGGAAAAGCTACCTGGTTTTCGTCATGGTCGATGAACAGAGCCGCCGTCTGGTCGCCACGACAAGGATCGCCAGGCACTTCGATCTCACGCCGCACGCGCATGCGCCCGGTGACGAGGTGGATCTCACCATTTTCGGAAAAACGGAGATGGGATACAAAGCGATCATCAACAACGCCCACACCGGTCTCATTTTCGCCAACGAGGTGTTTCAGAAACTCTCCCAGGGCGAGAAACTGAAAGGATGGATCGCGGGTGTCCGCCCTGATGGAAAAATCGACCTCAGCCTCCATCCTCCCGGGAGGGAACGGGTGGATGATCTTGAAAAACAGATCATGGGGGAACTTGTCGCAAGGGGCGGGTTCTGGGCGATCAGTGACAAGAGTTCCGCTGAGGAAATCCATGAGGAACTGGGTGTCTCCAAGCGGACTTTCAAACAGACACTTGGCGCGCTGATGAGGCAGCGGCTGGTCACACAGACGGAAGCGGGGATCAGATTGAACTAGAAACGCTCGGCCAGGCTGAGACTGCCATTTTGTCAGTCGTGCCTGTGCAGGAGTGGTGACAGAGGTCCGAGCGGGTGAGTCGTGTCAAAACGGAAACAGGCCGGGGTTGATGACCCCGGCCTGTTCCGACTATCGCTTTGACTACAGGTTGTCTTTGCTGTTGTCCTTTTTCTTAGCGACTTTCTTGGCAGCTTTTTTCGCGGCCTTGGCTTTCTCCTTCTCCTTTTCCTCGCGTTCCTCCTCATCATCCATGGTGTGGGTGAGGATGAACTGGAGATCATCCATTCCGAGGTTGGAGGCGAAGCCTTCGTCGCCCAGGACGTTAGTGACTAGCTGGGTTTTCTGATGCTGGAGGATACGGATTTTCTCCTCAACCGTTTCCCTGGTGAGAAGACGGTAGGCGATGACCTTGTTCTTCTGGCCGATACGGTGGGTTCGGTCGATCGCCTGGTTTTCGACGGCGGGGTTCCACCATGGATCATAGAGGATGACGTAGGAAGCGGAGGTGAGGTTGAGGCCGGCACCACCCGCCTTCAGCGAGAGCATGAAGACGGAAGGATCCTTGGTCGTCTGGAAGCGTTCGATCTCGCCCTTCCGGTCTTTGGTCTGGCCGGTGAGGTAATGGAACGGGCGTGCTTCGAGTTCGAGGCGCGCCTTGATAAGGTCGAGCATGGAAACGAACTGGGAGAAGACGAGAACCTTGTGTCCCTCCTCGTGGAGTTGATCCAAGAGGTAGAAAAGGGACTCCATTTTCGCGGATTCCTCTTTGAGGTATTTCGGATCGATGAGGCCGGGGTGGCAACAGATCTGACGGAGGCGCATGAGGCCTTGGAGGATCGCGAACGAGTTCTTCTTGACCGCTTCGTCGGAATCGAGTCCGAGGAGGGCTTTCTGGATGCGTTTGAGCTCGTTTTTGTAGAGTTCAAGCTGCACGCCTTCCATTTTCGAATAGACCTCTTCCTCGGTTCTTGGCGGGAGATCCTGCGCGACCTGGAGTTTCGTCCGGCGGAGCAGGAACGGGCGCAGACGGGAAGCGAGCCGGGTCTGGGAAAGAGGGTCTTTCCGTTTATCGAAGCGTTTCTTGAAGTAGGCGCGGTTCCCTAGGACGCCGGGCATGGCGAAGGCCATGAGAGACCACATGTCGAGCAGGCGGTTCTCGATGGGCGTGCCGGTGAGGACGAGGCGGTTCTGGGAATCCAGCTCGCGGGCGCACTTGGCGGCCTTCGAGTCGGGGTTCTTGATCTGCTGGCCTTCGTCGAGGATGGTGGTAAGCCACTTGATGCCCGAGAGCTCCTCTCCGCAGACGCGGAGCTGGGCGTAGTTCAGAACGAGCATGTCGATGTTGTTCTGGATATGGTTCACATCGATATCGTCGCGGTTCTTGAGAATTTTCACCCGGAGCTCCGGAGTGAATTTCTCGGCCTCGGAATACCAGACATCCAGAACGGACTTCGGGCAGACGATGAGTGCCGGTTTGTGCGGCCCGCCGCTGTCCTTCTGGCGTTTGAAAAGCCATAGAAGGTAAGTGAGGGACTGGATGGTTTTTCCAAGACCCATGTCGTCGGCCAGAATCCCGCCGAAATTGTTCTCGGAAAGGTAGGCCAGGAAATGAAAGCCATCGACCTGGTAGGGTCGGAGGGTGGCATTGAGTCCGTCCGGCAGGGGCGGAGTGACTTCGAGCTTGATGTCGTTGGCACGGTTCTTGATGCGCTCCCAGGCTTTCGGATCGAAGACCTCGGCGGCTTTCGGATCGGCAAGCTGGAGGGCATGCATTCGGTGCGTTTCGCCGGAAAGATCGAAGGGATCGAGACCGAGTCTAGTGACCGCTTCGCGCTGGTCGGCGTCGAGTTTGATTTCCAGACGCATCCACGACCCGTCATCCATGCGGACATAGCCACCGCGTGCGGCGACAAGCTGGCGGATCTGGGATTTGGATAGATTGACTCCCTGTACGTCGATGACGATGCGGAGGTCGAACCAGTCGATGTCCTGCCCGACGACTTCGAAACGGACGGCCGCGGTGACAGGGTCATCAAGGATGGACTTCAGGCGCAGGTCGATATCCAGTTCGATCTCCGGGGGCATGGCGCGCACCCATTCGGCGAATTTTTCGGGAAACTGCTTCGTGATCCGTGACTTGAATGCTTCGAGTTTCTCGTCGAATGCGAGAGACATCTCATCGAGGATCGGCGGGACGGGATGGAGCGGCTCGCGGGCGAAACGCAGGAGCTGCTTGCCTTTGACTGGCTGCTGCTCGACGAGCTCCCAGCCTTCCTTAGTCAGTCGCTCGGTGCGGCGACCCTTCGTTTCGATAGCTGTGACATCGATGACCAGGTGCTCGGTTTCGGCAGCGGTGAGGCCGGCGACGAGTTTCATCTCCAGCTTCGGTTTCAACTCAAGATCAACCACGCGTTTTTTGAGAGATTCCGGCAGGGTGGCTCCGATTTTTCGCAGGAATTCCACACCTTCGAGGGAATCGATTACTTTCCTCGGGATGTGGTAACGCGGCATCACCTCCGTGTCCTCGAGCCAGCGGGGGGGGCCGGGAAACACGGTTTCGTCGGATTGGTAGAGTTCCTTGCGGCCTGGCAGGAGGCGTACGGAATGGGAAACGTTTTCGCCGGAAGCCGTGACAAGCTGGATGGCGAAGGAATTCGGATCGTAGGCCTCGTCCTCGCAAATCCACGAGAGAGACTCTTCAGCCACCCGGAAAGGCCTGTCGTCTAGATTGACAAGATAGCCTTCGAGCGCGGGCTGCTGGAAGACACGGTTCATGAAACGGCAGGATTCCTCCTGGTCGAAGTCGAGGGTGGTGTCACCATGTTTCCTGTAAAATGCGAGATAATGCTCCCACAGGGTTTGCGAGGAGGCATCCATGAGAAGTGCACCTTCCTGGTGGAGTGAGACGTATCTCTCGATGTCGGCTTTCTCGCGAAGCTGAACGTATTGCGCGTTCGGCCTGTCCTCGCGAACCTCCATTCGAGCCTCGTTAATGGTGGCGACCAGGCGGAAGGTGACGATCATGGCTGCGTCCTGGGGCGGGCGCTCGTTGACCTGTTCGATGCGGTCATACCATGCGGCGACCTCACGCTCCTGCTCCCACTCGGCCATTTTCTTCTGCACCGACGCGAGATCGGTGATGGCGGACATGAACTCGGGGTAGGGGAGTTTCCGTTTGTAAAAGGCGTAGGCGAGGTAGTTCCAGAACTCGAGGATGTCACCCGGAGGCATGGGCCAGAGTTCAAGAGGCTCGTAGGTGGTGATTTCCCAGCGCGGGTTGATGCGCACCATGTCATGGTCGTGCAGTTCGCCCTCGATCACATAGCGGCGGTAGCGCTTTTCGATTTTCGTGACGTATTCGGCCTCCTTGTCATCAAGTTCCCTGTCGAGCTTTTCCTCGATGATATCGAGAACGGGAGTGTCGTCGAATTCGTTGGGGGATTCCGGCAGATCCTCCCCGCGGTGCATACGCTCCATCATCGTGGCGTATTGGCAGGCACCGGATACAAGCTCATCCTCGGCAGTGCAGGAGCCGAACCAACGGTTTCCCTGGAGACGCAGAGAGGTGCGGTGGGTTCCGGTCTCGTCCTCGACGCGACCCTGGATGAAAAGGTGGTTTCCGAAAATCTGGGTGACTCCACCGTCTTTCTGAAGCATGTCGCCACGGCGGCGGGCGTCTTCCGGGAAGGAATTTAGAAAATTGAGAGTAGCGCGATCCGGATTCATAGGCGTTATGTGAAAAACCCGACCTGTGAATAGCCGGGGAGGAGAGACTAAGCCGGATTTCTGCCGGAGCGCAATAGGAAGTTTGCGGGGTCGGCAAACACAAGTGTTGCGAAGGTTTTCCGGGAATAGGCGAGCCCAATTTCCGGGTCGAGTTTCGGCGGGTCAGCCCGCGAGGCAGCCGGGACAATTCTGGGCGAAATGACCGTTTGTGATTTCCGAAAGTTCCGGGGGATGGTCAGTGACGCATCTGTCCGGTTTTCCGAGCAGGTTCCGGGGCTGGAAAGCGCAGCCTTTGGGCGGATTCGTGAGATTCGGCGGAAGCCCGGGAATGGTGATCAGCGGCTGACCTTTGGGCTGGGCGGAAGGAATGGAATTCAGAAGAGACCGGGTGTACGCGTGAAGTGGATTTTTGAAAAGCTCGGCGCGAGCCGCTGACTCCACGATACGCCCGGCATACATCACGTTGATCACATCGCAGACCTCCGAGACCACCGCCAGATCATGGGTGATGAAAATGACCGCGGTTCCGAGTTCGCGCTGTCGTTCACGGATCAGATCGAGAACCTGCTTCTGAACCGTGACATCCAAGGCTGTGGTCGGCTCGTCGCAGATCAGGAGTTCGGGTTTCGTTATCAGAGCCATCGCAATCATGACCCTTTGGCGCATCCCTCCGGAAAACTCGTGGGGATAGGAGGAAATTCGTTTTTCAGGCTCCGGGATACCGACCTCGGCCAAGGCATCAATGGCGCGGTGCAGCGCGGGTTTTCCCCGCAGGTTCTCGTGAAGCTCCAATGGCTCGGTGAGTTGATCGCTAATCCTCATGTATGGATTGAGGGAGGTCATCGGATCCTGGAAAATCATCGAGATACGCTTCCCGCGGATTCTCCGGAGCTGTTTTTCCGAAGCTCTTAAAAGATCCGTTCCATCGAAAACGGCAGAGCCTTTCTCGATACGACCCGGAGGCATGGGAATGAGCCCGAGCAGTGAATAGCATGTGACGGATTTCCCTGAACCCGATTCTCCGACGATCCCGAGCGTCTGACCTCTGTCCACTGAGAAAGAAACGTCCTCCACGGCATGGACAATCCCGTTTCGGGTGTGGAAGCGCGTTGTCAGGCCTTGGACATCTAGGAGCACGGGGGAAAGCATATCTTCTATTCAGTCGGGCTCAAGAACGAAGGAGATGAGGTGTGATCAGAATTCCTTCGCTAGGTAGAAGTAATTCCTGATCTCACAGGCAACTGCCTCGACCTCCATCCGCGATCCCGTCCCGAAGATGCTGTCGCTTCTATCCGTCTGAACACCGAAGAGGCGGATCGGGAAAAAGCGCCGCTTCGATTGTCTCGACGATCTCATCCGGACTGGACTCGATGGAAACATGCAGAGCCTCATCGCAAGATGGGATTTCCAAGGTTTCCAGCTGGCTCGTGAGCATTCCCGGTTTCATGTAGTGACCTTCGCGACCATTGATTCTTTCCTCCAATAGATGCGCGTTTCCGGTCAGAAAAACTGTCGAAACACCCTTCTGACCCAATCCCAGGATCTCCCGGTAAGATGTTTTGAGCGCGGAACAGGCCAGGACAGTGAGTCGATCCTCAGGTGCCGGATCAATCACTTCATGCCGCAGTCGGCGGAGCCATGGGAGACGATCGGCGTCGGTCAGCGGATGGCCATGAGCCATTTTCTCGATGTTCGACTTCGGGTGAAAATCGTCAGCATCATGAACACTACCATCATGCCTTCGCGAGAGGAGATTACCTATGGTCGTCTTTCCCGACCCTGCGACCCCCATGATCACGATGACACGCGGTGCGTTCATGATTGAAGCGTTCGATTGAATCAGTTCTTGTCCAGAATCGAGTTCCAATGTTCTATGTTTTCTTTCTCTGCCTCAAAAAGGTCGTTGGTGTTATCGTGAATGGTGATCGACTTGATCTTGTCACCTGTTCCATCGAACTTACAACCTCGTTCCCCGGTGTTGTTTTTTCCCGTAATTTTACCGACAACGTCAAGACCGTCAGTTACTTGCCCGAAAACCGAGTGACGGTTATCCAGGAAAGGTGTGGGAGTGGTGGTGATGAAAAATTGGGAACCGTTGGTGCCCGGGCCTGCGTTTGCCATGGAGAAGATTCCGGGACTGCGATGGCGGAGTTCAGGATGGAATTCGTCCGCGAACTTGTAGCCTGGCCCCCCTCGGCCGGACTCGGTGGGGTCGCCCCCTTGGAGCATGAATCCTTCGATCACGCGGTGGAATGCGATGCCGTCATAGTAGCCTCGTTTGGCGAGGTTGAGGAAATTGGCGCAGGTGAGTGGTGTTTTCGATGCGTACATTGTGGCGTCGATGTCTCCTGCGGATGTGTGCATGGTTATCTTGATGTCGTTCATAGAGTGTGTTGGTCAGTTGGAGGGGTGTCTGAGTTGATCGAGAACCCAGCGGTATTCGGCGGCTATTTGTTCTTCGACGGGTCTCTGCAGATTACCAGGCAGAACGCCCCAGGTGTAGGTTTCGATCTCAAAATGTTCACAGGCGACCGGATGTTTCTGACACCACCGCAGGGTTTCCTCAACGTGGCTGTGCGTGGAGCATAACGGGAAGTCCGGTTGCGCGTCCAAAGGAATGTGAAAATGAACGCGTGCCTCCTCGAAATCGGTCACCTGGATCAGGCCGGAGTCAGCGGCGGATAGAAAGTCGGGGAGATCCGGGAAACGTTGAAGGGAGCTGTCGGCGTGGCGTGCGATGACCTGGTGAAAGTAGGTCGGCTCATCGAAGCCACGGATCGCCGCGAATGCGGTGGGGTTGCCGGGATCAAGTGAGAGCGCATTGGACAGGTGGATTTTCGAAAGACGGATCCCGGCGTCGGAATGGATGGCGTCGAGTGAGGACGCCGCATCGTCGAACTCGATCGCGAAGTGGCAGGAATCAAAGTTCAGGCCTATACGTTCGCGGATGAAAGGGGAATTTTCGGCCTCCTTGTTCAGCCGATGGAAGAAGGCGATGGTCTCCGCGGTATTCTCAAAATGACCGAGCGGTTCGGGCTCCAATCCCAGGTGGAGATCGATCTGATGCTCCTGCGAAAGATCCTCTATGAAATGGGCGACTGTGATCAGGTTTTTGCGGATTTCGCCTTCATCGGCATCGAAAGTCTTATGGGAGCCGGGGAGCGTCGAAACGGAGCCTCCGGATGCCTTGGGAGCAATCCTGGCGAGGATTTTGAACAAGTCACAGGTATATTCGACCCGCTCCACGCTGGTCCAGTCGGGAAGGAAAACCTGTTCCTTGACGCGCGTGCCGTGGAAGGAACCATACGGAAATCCATTGATCGTGAAAACGTAGGAGTCATTTTCTGAAAGCCAGTCGATGAACCGTCGGAGATTATCGGCTTCAAGAAGTTCGCGAGCGGCGAGGGCGGAGAGTTGAAGACCGATCGGAAATGGGTTTCCAACAGATTGGACACCATCCGCCAGCAATGTGTCTCGAACTCTTAAAACGTTCGCTTGAAGAATTCCTATCGTTTCCCTCCAGGTTTCAGCCGGGTGGATGTTCGTGCAATAAGACAGGATCATTCGGTTGGATCAAAAGGTAGCTCCGCAGCCTTCGCGACTCGTAGAAGGATTTGCTCTCCAAGATGTGGAGCCAGTATCTGGATCCCAACCGGAAGTGAATCCGCGCCATCAAAAGAGGTTGTTCCGCATGGCACCGAGATCGCGGGAATCCCGGATAAGTTGGCTGCGATAGTAAAGATGTCTGAAAGATAGTCTTGTAGGGGATCTCCAGCGCAGACGCCGATCCTCCGGGCAGGGGTAGGCGCTACGGGAGAAACAATCACATCGACCTTTTCAAACGCCTGCTTGAAGTCCCGCGTGATCAACTGACGAACCTTTTGTGCGCGGGTATAGTAGGCGTCATAATAGCCAGAGGAAAGAACATACGTTCCCAAGATGATGCGCCGTTTCACCTCCGATCCGAAACCCTGCTCCCGGGATTGGTGGTAGACATCGACAATGTCGGCAGGATTTTCGGCTCGAACTCCATAGCGAATGCCGTCGAAGCGGGAAAGGTTCGATGAGGCCTCCGCAGGCGCGATGATGTAGTAAGTTGCGACAGCGTGGGCAGTGTGAGGTAGGGAGATTGGCACAACCGTAGCGCCCTTAACCTCAAGGGATTGGATACATTTTTCCACATTTTCTCGAACGCCCCCATAGATACCATCTCCGAAATACTCGGCAGGGATTCCAATTCGAAGTCCCTCCACGCCATCATTGATTCCGGCTAAATAATCGGGAACCGGACAGGCGAGAGAGGTGGCATCATGGGGGTCGTGACCCGCGATAGCCTGCAGGATCAGCGCGGCATCCTCCACCGAGGTGGTAATAGGGCCGATCTGGTCGAGAGAAGAAGCAAAGGCTACAAGACCGTAGCGTGAAACCCTCCCGTATGTCGGCTTGAGACCCACGACCCCACAATGCGACGCCGGCTGACGAATTGAGCCTCCTGTATCTGAGCCGAGAGCGGCATAGGCTGTCCGGTCGGCCACCGCTGCGGCAGAACCTCCGGATGATCCACCGGCGATGCGGGAAGGGTCGTTTGGATTCCTGGTAAGTTGAAGAGCCGAGTTTTCGGTCGCCGAACCCATTGCGAACTCATCCATGTTCATCCGACCGAAAGGAATCGCTCCCGCGGCTACCAACCTATCAATAACCGTTGCATTATAGTTAGATGTATGGTTTTTTACGAGAAAATTCGATCCGCATGTGCAGCGTTGATCAAGGACGTTGATGTTGTCCTTGATCGCGATAGGGACTCCACCGAGCGGCTTGGAAAGATCGGCATTGGCCGCGGCTTCAAGCGCTCTGCCCAAATCGTATGAAACGTACGCTTGAGTAGAAGTGTCACGAGCAGAGATTTCCGATGAAAGGTGCTCAAGTGCTTTTGCCGGAGTGGTCTCGCCGGAGAGAAATTGTCTGCGGAGTCGGGTTAGAGTCATTGTGAATACGTGGGGATAACTTTGGCCTCCATCAGGCATCGGCTACGACCTTTGGAACACGGATCTGACCGTGAGCTTGGTCGGGGGCGTTCCGCATGACCAACTCCTGGGCAAGGCTCCCATGTGGAGTGTCGTCACGCATCAGACCGAGCTTGAGACCGTTGTCCGGATCGAGGTCTTCCGGTAGGGTCAATTCAGACAACGTGTGGACATGGCGCATGACGGATTCGAGCTGGGATTGGAAAGTTTCGATCTCTTCCTCCGTGAGATCCAGACGGGCTAGCTTCGCGACGTGGCGGACATCGATTTGGTCTTTGGACATCGGCGGGAGGTTTGTGGAGGCCGTGGGAAGATGCAAGTGGGAATGAGAGCGTGTCGGAGAGTGACTGCCATGGATGTCTTTCGTCTCCGGAAGCTGAAAGAAGAGGAGAAGGTTCACTCTTCTTCATTTTGAGAAAGTTTGAACGTATCCGTGGATTGGAAGTCTATTTCACATGAATGCCGACACTGTCGCTTTCATGTAAGGGTGTAACAGCAGTTGTCTATCGAATCCACGGGTGTGGGTGAAGGTATGATGACTTTTCAAGACCGCCGGGGAAGGGACTCCCCGGCGGTCTTTTTTTGCCTGCATCGTGCCTTGTTTTCGTGGAATCCTTGAAGGCCTATCACTCCAGCGAATGCTCCCTGAGGACATCGAGATCCACAAATTCCAGAACGGAAATGTGGCAGCTTTCCAGAACCACCGGCGGCGCCACATTCGCCTGGTAGGCTTCCATCCATCGACGAACGCATAGGCACCAGAGATCACCGTCTTCCAGACCCGGAAATTGGAATTCGGGCCGCGGTGTGCTGAGGTCGTTGCCCATGGATTTCGAATATTGCAAAAAAGTGTCGGTGACTTTCGCGCAGACGGTGTGGAGACCGTGATCTCCCCGGCCGGTTCGGCAGTAGCGGTCGCGGAAAAAGCCGGTCATGGGATCGGTGCAACAGGATTTCAGGGCGGTGCCGAGGACATTCGTGATCATGATCTTTAGCGGGCGCTGCGAGCCAGTCGGGGTTTCGCATCCCTCGTCGGACGAAGCATGTTTTCCTTCTCAAGGTGCAGGAAAAGGATTCGGCGTATCTCTTCGGACGCCTGAGGGTTGTTGGGGACGCTGTGATTGGACGGGACGATGAGTTCGGATTCCACTGGTTCGATATGGGAGGACCAGTAGGGGACGACGCCATCGCTGCTGTTCGGTGTGTCCCCGTGCCCCTTGTCTCCCATGATGGAATGAAACATGATGTTTTTCGGAAGTGGCATCTTGTTCAGGCCGCGGAAGCTCCGGCTGTTCGGCGAGAGCGAGCTGATGGAGGTTGGCGGGCGGATGTCGTCCGAAGCGGAGCTATCGCCCTCGATTCCTTCTTGCGAAGCGTAAACGGCGGTGTCCACGAGGCCGACGGTGAGTTTTTTCGGGAGCCGTATGAGGCTGGAAATGAGATTGGTGCCCCGGAAATTCGCCATCGGGCTGCCTTTCTGAGGAACGGCCATGAAAACGACCCGCTTGGGATCCGTGAGCGGCTTGTAGAGTAAAGCCTCCTTTATGAGCTCTCGGGTCTCGGGTTTCACGTCAAGTTCTTCGAAAGGATGTTTGAGGAAAGCCCCATACATGCTTTTCCCAGGATCGGTAATGGCCGTGCGGGTGAGGAGACCCCCCATTGAGTGGGAGAGGATGACCATTTTTTTCAGGTTCGTGTCCGGACCCCGAGTTCTCGCATAGTTTCCCGCTTCGCCGACGAGCTGACGGAAGCGCATGGCGTTGTAAAGCCAGGGGGTGCCGGTGGGGTAGTTGTAGAGCCAGACCTGGTAGTGCTCGCGGAACCATGGCTCGGGGGACAGATTGTTGATGATGTCCCGGTAGGCGTCCGGACTTGAGACAAGGCCGTGGACCATGATGACGGGGATTTTGTCAGGGTCGTATTCCTGCAGAAAATAGAGGCCGGTTTCCTCCGTGTAACGCTCGGGTAGGAACACGTTCTGGACGCGGAGGTTGTCCAGATCGCACATATACCAGAAGAAATCCACGGGAGCCGTCCAGTCCGCGGCGAGGTCATGGGGGACACTGCCCACGGAGTATGTGTCCCTGACCCACCTTTTCGAAAGTTTCCATTGCGGGACGGGCTTGTCGAAATCAAGCAGAAGAGTGATGTTACGGGGTTGGCCGTTGGGTGGGAAGAAGGCCGGACGGGCGATGCCGACGGGTGTCGTTTTCCTCCAAGCGACGGCTGGAATTCCCAGCCCCGGATCGTGGTGAAAGGCGATGACGGAGTGGACTTTAACCGCCTCGGACGGAAACAGGGCGTCGAGTTCCGAGAGGTTCTCGTCCGTCGGCCCGGCTTCGGAAATGACCGTACCTATCTTCGCGGCGCGCGAACTCCAGTCGCCCGGGCCGCAGCGCAGCTTGTCGAACAGGATGGAGATCGCCCCGTTGTATTCGGCCTCCGCGAGAGGCCAGTCGGTTTTGCGCCGCGGATCGGCGAGGATGCGCCAGTTACGTTCCGCTTTCTCCATCATTTTCAGGGTAGGGGCGCGTGACCCGTACGGCAGATAGCCGCAGGATGGCGGTTGGGGCGCGCCGCACTGGCAAAGCAGGATCACCGGGAAAATCTGGAGAATCGGTTTCATGGGCGGAATGGTGGTAATGGATTTCCCGAGATTTGGAAAGCACCGGAAGTAAGGACGCGATACAACACCCACATCTGACCCTAGCGCAGTCCGAAATGGAAAATGCCAGCCTCTCATGAGTTTGCGGTGAGGAAAGGTAAAGGAATCGTAAATTCAACCATGGATGGTGAGAAAACTGCTGGAGTTGGGACGTAACTCTGTCAGACTACCGCAACCTCTGGAAGCGTGCCACACGCCCATTCACCGATGCCCGACACCCCTCCTGATGCGACCCACGCGATCCCCGAGACTCTGCGCAGACAGCTTAAGGCGTTTCGAGTTCAACTCTGGAAGAGGAAAGTTGTCGAAGCGGTCGCGGCTGGTCTGATCGGGTTGCTGTTTTCCTTTCTTCTGATTTTCGCCCTGGATCGCATCTGGCAAACTCCCGGTTGGGCGCGCTTGGCGATCCTGCTCGGCGGGGTCTCTCTTTTCGCGGGCTTCGCCCCCTACTGGCTCCACCTCTGGGTCTGGGGACACCGACGGGAAGGGCAACTCGCCCGCCTGATTTCCAAGCGCTTCCCCGGATTGGGCGACCGTTTGCTTGGTGTGATCGAGTTGCAGGGTCAACTGGAGTCGGACGACTCCCTTTCGCCCCGGCTCCGTGCCGCGGCGATGGAGGTGGTCGCGGCTGAGGCAGGAAAACGGGATCTCGTGACGGCACTTCCCGCACCCCGGCACCGGAAGTGGGCGCTGGCCGCCATTGTCCTGATGGCGGTTACCACAGTCGCGTTCACGGTCGCGCCCAAGGCCAGGACTCAATGCCCTCCAGCGCTGGCTCATGCCGTTTTCAAAAACCGAGCGTTACACCTTCACCCAGCTTGACAACCCTCCGGACTACCTGGCGGTGCCCTATGGAGAGGCTTTCGACATTTCGCTATCCCTGGCCGCAAATTCCGAGAGCAAACCTACAATGGCGAGCGCTCGTTTCGGATTGCAGCCGGAGCGAAATTCGAAAATCCGAGGAGGGAAATACACTTTCACGTTTCCCGGCCAGCAGGAGTCCGGCACCATTGCCTTCCGAGTCGGCGATCTTCGCCACAGCCTACGTATCGAGCCGATGCAGCGTCCGGTCGTCCTGGCGACCCGGGTGAAAGTGAAGTCCCCGGATTATATGGGGATTCCGGAGCGGATGCTGGATCTCGGAATCGGCGAGATCAGCGCGGTGGAAGGGAGTGAACTCGTTTTCGAAATGGATACCAGCCGTCCGCTGCGTTCCGGATCATACGGACCCACTTCGATTTCCGGGGAAAATCCTGAGACTGTCGCCAACATCGGGAAATTCAACCCCTCCCAGGACTCCCTGTCTCTTTCCGGAACAACGGCACGAACCGGAGTGATCAGTGTCGGGGTGTTCCCTTTTGAGATCCCGTTTTCCTGGACTGATGAATTCGGACTGTCCGGAGGACAGGATTACAATCTACGGGTGGATGCGGTTCCCGATACCCCTCCGGTCTCCTATACGCAGGGCTTGGAGCGCCAGAAGGCGATCCTTCCCGAGGAGACCCTGGATTTCGATATCCTCTGTGAAGATGATTTCGGGCTCAGGGAAACCGGAATCGAGTGGGAGAGCTTCGGCACCGTGCCTGGGGTGGAAGCGGCCACAAAAGGTGAGCTGGTCATTGCCACGGGTGGCCCGGAACAACGGCGGTTGATGGATCCCGTGGCGTTCTCACCCGCCGCTTTCGGACTCGGCCGCAGAAACTCATGCTCAGAGCCTTTTCGGAGGATTATTTCCCAGGACGTGGCCGTGTCTATTCGGAACCCGTTCTGCTTTATGTTCTCAGCAGGGAGGAGCACGCGCAGTTGCTGAAAAGCCAGTTCGACAGGACTATCAGCGAGTTGGAAGACCTTTCACGGAAAGAACTGAACTTGCTGGACGAAAACCAGAGGCTCGAAAGGTTGGATGGCGAAGAGCTACAGAAGGAAGAGAACCGCAAACGTGTGGATGCGCAGGAGCAGGCGGAATCCGAGAACACCCAGCGAATGGAGGAACTTACCAAGCGCATGGAAGACGTGATGAAGGGCGCCACGCGCAATGGCGATATCGATAAGGAAACTCTTAGGAAAATGGCGGAGGCACTGAAATCGATGCAGGAGCTCTCCACGGACGATATGCCTGAAGTGCGGGAGAAGCTTCGCGAAGCTCAGGAACCTTCCAATACCGAGGAAAAAACCAAACAGGACATCGCGGAAGCCGTTGAGAAACAGCAGGATGTTGTCGAGAAAATCAGAAAGGCCATTGAGCAAGCGAATGATGCGAACAAGCGTTTTGAGGCCAGCACCTTTGTCAGCCGATTGAAAAAAGCCGCAGCCGAGGAGAACGGGATCGCGACCGACCTCATCTCGCGTTTCGCCAGCATCCTCGGCATCCGCCAGGAACTGGTTGATCCGAAAGACCAGCGCGAACTTGCCCAGACTTCAGGCCAGCAGACGCGCACGGCTGCGGACGTCCGCTGGATACAGGAGGATCTCGGCCATTACCACGCGCGAACAAGCGACGAGGCTTTCAAGTTGGTTCGGGATAGAATGAGGGAATCCAATATCGATCTGGGTCTCGAGAACGTCCGCTCGAAGCTCCAGAAAAACCATTCCTACGAGGCTACCGAAGGGGCGAAGGAGTGGGCGGAAAAGCTCACCGAATGGGCGAAATTCCTTGGCGATGAATTGGAGAAAAGCTCTGGCGGAGGTGGGGGCGGGGGTGGTGAAAGCTCCGAGGACGAGGATTTCGAATTCATGCTGAGGGTGATGAAGATGATACAGACGGAACAGGATCTGCGCGCCCGGACACGTGTTCTCGAACAACTCAAACGGGATGCCGGCTCTTCGGCGGGAAATTGAATCATGAATTCGAAACTTATTTTGCCGCTGATCATTCTGATCGCAACTCCCGGATATGCGGCTGAAGACATGCGGGATCGGGAATCAGTCATTGAGAGACATGCTGCGGGTTCCGTGAAACTCGCTGACGAACAGGACGAACTCTCCGCCGATGTCCAGCAGCTTGTCATCGAGCAGACAATACCCCAGGTGATAGAACTACTGTCAGAAGTGGAGGGAATCATGGACGAAACCACCGACTACCTCGCCGAGCGGTCAACGGGCGGAGAAACGCTGGCCGCGCAAACTGAGATCATCGAGAAAATCCATGCCGCCGCGAAAGCGAAACAACAGAAAGGCGGGCAGGGAGAGGCCGGCAGTGCCATGATGGACATGATGGAGCGCATGATGGGCAAAAAGGATGGCGAGGGTGATGGTAAGAAAAGCGAGAAACCCGGCGATAAGCCGGGGCAAGGACAGAATGGTGAATCCGACGAGGAAAATGCGACGGGTGGAGGGATTACGGGCGGAAACATCGAGGAGAGAACGGTTCCCAAGGCCGCCGGGAAAGCGGGGAAATCCCTGCCTCCGGAATTTCAGAAAGCTCTCGAAGCCTACAACCGGGGATTGGAAGGAGAATCGGGGGAATGAAAAGGGCGCTACTTATTATCTGCGGTGTCGCGGCTCTTAGTGGAGCCAGTGCCCAGGGTCTTCTGAACCGCCAGGATGACACAGTCCCCGCGCAGGTGGAATTGATCTACGAACGCGGCCTGAGGTATCTCGCGGAAAGTCAGTCGGACGATGGCTCGTGGAATGATAACACCGGTTCGGAACCCGGGGTAGTCGGCCTTTGCATCGCAGCTTTTCTCGCCCACGGCGAGGATCCGCGGAACGGGCCGTATGCGAAGAACATCCGCAATGGAATCGATTTCATTCTTTCCAAGCAGAATTCGACCAATGGATACATCGGCTCAAGCATGTACAACCACGCCTTCGCCACCAAGGCTCTGGCGGAGTCCTACGGCATCGTGGATCACCCCAAGCTCGCGAAATCCCTCAAGCAGGCGATTGATCTGATCCTCAGTGCCCAGAAGCGGAACCGCTCCGGCGGCTGGCGCTATACCCCGGAAAGCAAGGACGCGGATACCACGGTTACCGGATGTCAGATCGTAAGTCTCTTCGCCGCGAGAAACGCGGGCTTGTCGGTTCCCGACGAAGCGATCAAGAAGGGTATTTCGTATATGTCCAGCTGCCGTGGCAGCGACGGCTCCTACGGCTACACGTCCTCCGCCGGTGGAAAACCCACACTAACCGCTATCGGTTCACTCTGTCTCTCGCTGGCAAAGGAAAAGGAATCGAAGGGTTACAAGGCGAGTCTGGCATATCTGGAAAAGAACCTGGACTACCGTGACCGCTATTATCCGTACTATTACGAATATTACATGTCCCAGGCGCTTTTCCACGCTGATGAGGAGCTTTGGGGTGAGTGGAACACCCGGAACACTCGCTATCTCGGAACGTTACAATCCCCGGACGGCTCCTTTCCCGGGAACCAGGGCACCGCCTTCAGCACCGCTGGCGCGCTTCTTTCGCTCGCTCTCAACTACCGATACCTTCCGATCTACGAGAAATGAGATGCCTTTTCCTCATCGCAGCCCTCCAGGCCGCACCCTGTCAAGGGGAGGAAGGCGATATGCTCCGATTCCGGAACGGCGACCGTTTGCACGGCGGCTTCTCGGGGGTCACTGAAGATTCCACCATCCTATGGCAGCGAAAGGATCTGAGCGACAGGCAGGAGTGGAAACCCTCGGAATTGCGCCAGATCGTCCTGCGCGGCGGGAGACCGGAAGTATCGCTCCGCGGTCTCTCCCACATCGGAACCGTAAACGGTGACCGCATCCCGGGCACCGTCCGTGAGTTGGATGACAGACGATTGCTTCTGGAAACGGAGTTCGCGGGCTTGCTTGAAATTCCCCGCGAGCAGGTAGGCCTCCTCGCTCCAAGCCCACTTGGCGGAAGAGTGCTTTACAACGGTCCGTTCGAAGAGGACGGATGGGTCATGCTGGGCACGGAACACCCAGACGGTCTTCCCGCGGAGATACTCGGCGACGGTGAGAAATCCGAAACGCCGCTCTGGAGATTCTCCGGCTCCGCGTGGTATTGGCAGAACCAGAAAATGGGCACCGCGCTCGTGAAAAAATCCGGTGTCCCTGCCAGATCCGTCATCCGTTTTGATCTCGCCTGGAAAAACCGTCTTTCGCTTGCCGTCGCATTCCACTCCGATTTCATTCGCCCCCGACCCGACGATGGGGACGGAGAGCAGGCTGATGGCCGGAAGCCCCAGACTTCGTCGCTTCCCGGCCTTTTCGGAAAAAGCTACGTCCTGCACCTTTATTCCAACTATGTGACGCTATGCCGCACTACCTTCGATGAGGAAGGCAACGCGCGCCCCGAACAAGTCCGTGCGAACAACACCAGCGTCCGCTTGGGTGACTCCGGAAACGCGAGTGTTGAAATCCGTTGCAACCGCCCGACCGGAGAGATCTCGCTCTTTATCGATGGCGAATTCGTTGCACAATGGAGCGAAGTGACGGACGAAAAGGGAATCGATCACGGCTACGCTGGGCCTGGCGATGGAATGGGTTTCGTCGTCCAGGCCGAGGATTCGCCGGTCCGGATATCCGAAATCCTTGTCGCCGAGTGGAACGGTATGCCGGACGCGGCACGCAGTATGGAAGTCGATGACGCGGATGTCGTCCTGCTCTCGAACGGCACCGACAGGATTGCCGGCACAGTCAGGGCGATTCGGAACGGCACGCTCACCCTTGAGAGCCGCTACGGTGAGTTCAGTTTCCCTGTGGAGGAGATCGCGGAGGTGAGGTTCGCGAAATCCCGCCTTACGCCTTCCGTGGAATCCACCGGCGAGGAGATGATGATCCGTCTCCATCCCATAGGCCGAATCAGCGGAAGGCCACTTGGCGGTGACGCCCGTAATATCCGCGTCCTCAATGGCGCTGCCGGTGAAATCAATCTGAACCTGGACTCGGCCGTGATGCTGGAGTTCGAATCCTCCGCAAGTTTTCTGGATGACTGGGATGTCGATTTTTGATTCCGTCCGCCCCGTGGCACTCTGGATCGGTCTGGCGCTTTCCACGACCGCGGCGGAGATCCTGTTCGAGAATGACGGCAAGCTGACAGGAGATCTTGTCGCGATGGATTCATCAGGGACTATCACACTTGTTTCCCCTTTTTCCGAAATACCTATACTTGTAAATGGAGATGGAGTGAAATCCGTGAAATTCGGACTCCCCAGTGAAAGCGCCGCGATACCCGACCAGCGCCTGGAACTCGTCAACGGGGACGTGCTACCGGTAAGGGTGGAGGAACTGGATGCGACCTCCCTCCTCGCCGCCTCGCCGGATTTGGGAAGCTTCGAGGTGCCTCGCGAAATTGTGGATTCCCTCATTCTCGGAGTGGTGCCCAGACGTGTGGTGTTCCGTGCGCAAGACTCGGAAGACGGTTGGAAACGAGACTCCGGAGGCGCCCGGAACTGGGAGATCGATGGTGACCGCTTCGCCGCTACCGGCCAGGGGACAATCTCCCGCGATATAAAACTACCCGGAAAATTCATCCTCCGGTTCAAGCTTGATTGGGACAGCCATCCGAATCTCCGAATGTATTTCGGCGGCCCATCCAATTCGCCGTCGGATCAAGCGAACCGCTATTTTATCCAGTTCTCAGGATCCGGATTTGAAATCAGGCGAGAGAGCATGGGCAAGAACCGCTTCATGCCTATCGTTCTCCTCAACCGCACCCCGGATCAGTTTCCGGATAATTCCCTTGAGGTCGAAATTCGCGCCGACCGCACGACAGGAGCACTCCATCTTTATCTGAACGGCCAACTCGAGGGGCGTTATACCGACCCGGTGCCGGATCTACCTGATGGAGGCCACTTCGCTCTTGTCAGCCAGGCTCCTGAGGAAAGCGGGCAAGTGGTTTCCGGTTTCACGATATTGGAGTGGGACGATAGAGGCGACCGACATCGCTCCGAGGACAGGGGTGATACGGAGACGGATTCCATGATCGGCCGTTTCGGGGAAAGGTTCGGCGGGAATCTCACTGGCATCCGCAAAGAAGATGCGGGGACGGTCTATCTTTTCAAAAGCGACTTTCAGCAAAGCCCTATCGAGATGCCCGAGCAGGAGGTGTCGACCGTCTTTTTCGCGACCCGGGGGAATACCCGCCCTGAGGAAATGGAAGGAATCATACTCCGCTTGCGGGGAGGCGGGGAGATGCGAGTGTCCGCCTGTGAGTTCGTCGGGGAAAAAGTCAAAGCCGTCCACCCCTTGCTCGGGGCGATGGAACTTGAGCGCGCCGGTATCACCAGTCTCGAACGCCGTAAAATCCTGAAAGCCGAACCTGTGGAAAAATGATGAGACTTACCCTTATCCTCGGCGCGTTTGTCGCATCCTGCCTGGCTCAGGAAGAGCGAGCCATTGTTCGCTTCGCCAACGGCGACCAGCTTTCGGGAGAAGTCGGAGCTCTTTCGAAGGAAACCCTTGTTTGGAATTCCATGATTCTGAAGGAACCCGCCGAGTTCGATCTGAAGCACGTGGTCGATCTCAGCATGCCGGCCACGCTTGCTGAAAATGATGACAAGGTCAGACCCGAGCACATAGCCACCTTGGAAATGACAAATGGTGATTCAATCCAGGGGCAGCTCGCAGGTCTTACGGATGAGGAGATACGGCTGAATACCTGGTATGCTGGCGCTATGGTTTTCCGCAGGGTGAACGTGAAGTCGGTATTGATCGAAAGAAATTCCGACTACCTGTATCGCGGGCCCAACAGCATAGAGGAATGGACCGCAGACCGTCTGCAGACCGAATGGTCTTTCAAGGATGGCGCCCTATACGCGGGTTCCGCCGGAGGCATCGCCCGCGAGGTCGATTTTCCGGAGGAATTCATCATCTCCTTCGACGCCGCATGGCGCGGGACGTTCAGACCGAAGGTAGTCTTCCGTTCGGATGACATCACCACCTCGAATCCTGAAAGCGGCTATGAGATGATTTTCCAGGGGAACTCGGTCTATGTGAAGAGAGGCGATTCCAACAATCCCCTGGGACGGTCGAATAACTCGGGAATCCTTCGCGAGAACGAAAAAGCCCGTATCGAAATCAGGTTCAGCTCGGCTTCCGGAAAGATCCTGCTCTATATCGATGGGGAATTCGTGGATCTCTGGGAAGACGACGATGTCGAAAAACCGAGACTGGGCAAAGGCTTTCATATCGTCAGCCAGGATAGCTCCCCGTTGAGAATTTCAAACCTCTCGGTCACCGGCTGGGACGGATACATCGGAGAGCTTCCCAACCGTCAGGACAGGTTCCGCAACCGGAATTTCGGAGCGGAGTTGGATTTCGGAGACGAAGAGGCGCCTGGAGGTGAAGAGGCCGCCGTGGCGGACGAGAACAGGATGATCCTTCGGAACGGCGACACGATAGACGGGGAGGTGACCAGTGTCTCCAACGAGCGGATCACGATCAAAACCAAGTTCTCGGAGGTCGAGATTCCGGTCGAGCGGCTTAAGAACGTCGTCCTGAAATCGGCCGATATGGAAACGCCCAAGCGTAACAAAGGCGACGTCCGCGCGACCCTGGCCGATGGCACGAAGCTAGTCTTCCGCCTCGACAGCGTGGAAAAAGGTGTCCTGGAAGGGTTCAGCCAGAACTTCGGTACCGCCCGTTTCAATCGCGACGCCTTTCGGAAGATCGAATTCAACATCTACGACCGCTTGATGGAGGAACGCCGTAAGCTGGATGACTGGGCACCCTAAAACAACGGGACAATAGGCCAAGACCGGCAGTGATCAGGTAGCCAGGCGGTAGAATGTCACGGCGGGAAAGCGAATCTTTCGCTTCGGTCGGAATCCGGTGAAAATACGTTCTTCACGGCTCTTTCCGAAGGGTCCGGGAATATCCGGAAGCTCATCTCTTCTGCCAGGCGGTCTTCCCACCATCCTGAATCCGGGCACGGAGGATTTTCGCGAGGGAGTCGAAACGCTTTTTTTCTTTTGTCGAGAGATCTGTTTTTTCCTGCGGGTCGTCCCTCAGATTGTAGAGTTCCAGAGGACTGAACGGGTCGTTCTGCAGAAGCTTCCAATCGCCCTTGATGACCGCATGATAGGCTTTCCCCTGATAGGTGCTGTTTCCCTCCCTTCGGACGAAATACAGAGGCTCCTCCCTTGGTTCGACCCCACCTTTCAAGACGGAAAGGAAGCTACGGGCATCCAGATCTTTGGACGGGGTAACGCCCGCTATTTCCAGAAAGGTTGGGAAAATGTCGAAGACGAGACCGACGTGCCCGCTGCGTGTGCCAGGATGGATGTGCCCTGGCCAGCGGGCGGCGAAAGGAACACGCAGGCCGCCGTCGTAGTGGCTTTGTTTTCCAT
This sequence comes from uncultured Verrucomicrobiae bacterium, assembly GCA_963758175.1. Taxonomy (GTDB): domain Bacteria; phylum Verrucomicrobiota; class Verrucomicrobiia; order Verrucomicrobiales; family Akkermansiaceae; genus Luteolibacter. The sequence goes on along the minus strand of CAVWUI010000005.1, from coordinate 322,162 downwards.
CACGCCACGGATCGTTGTTCTGGGCGCTCCCGAGATGGCCTCCGTTATCGGAGGTGAAGACGACCACGGTGTTCTCATCCTGCCCGGAGTCCTTCAGGGCGGATAGCACATGACCTATCCTGTCATCGAGATGCTCGACGAAGGCGACGTTTTTCGCCCGTTTCGGATCCAGTCCGGGGCTGCGTTTGGTCACCTTCGCGAGCCATTCAGCGGGTGGCTCAATAGGGAAGTGGGGGGCGTTGAAGGCAAGATAGAGGAAAAACGGCATATCCTTTTTCGTGGCTCTTTCCCTGATGTAGTCAGCGGCCCAGTCCGCGAAAATATCCGTTGCGTGGCCCTGCGGATCTATGGTTTCGGAATCCCGACGCATGAAGTTCCTCCCACCGCGCAGGTGGGTTGTGTAGCTGTCCATCATGTCCCCAAGAAAGCCGTGAAAGTGATCAAAGCCGCGCTCGTTCGGGTGGTTCTCCGGCTCCAGTCCGAGATGCCATTTTCCGATCAGAGCGGTGTGGTAGCCGGATTTCTTCAACTCATCGGCGAGGGTTGCCGCGCTGGGATCGAGATAGCCCCACGAATTGTCCTTCTCCGTGCGGATAACTCCGGGGACACCGACCCTGTCCGGGTATTTCCCGGTCAACAGTGCCGCACGGGATGGGGAGCAGACAGTGCAGTTCGAGCGCATGTTCGTGAAAAGCATTCCCTCCGAGGCGAGCCGGTCGATGTTCGGCGTTTGGCAGTCGGACTCATGGTAAAGTGGATACATCGCCGTAGCCCTGGTCGTCGGTGAATATGATGAGGAAATTTGGTCTCTCCGCCGCGAAAATGGCGGTTACGGTGGTCAGCAGCGCACAGGTTTGTCGGATTCTCATCTGAGGAATGAGCCTAGTGACTATCCATCCCCTGTCCACCCCCGCATGTGCTTTCGCGTTTCCTTATTCCCCGCAGGCTCCAGAATAGCGGCGATGAATCTTGAAGAAATCACCGATAAGATACGCGTTTTCCGTGACGAGCGGGACTGGGCGCAGTTTCACAATCCCAAGGATATGGCGATGGCACTATCCATCGAGGCAAGTGAGTTGATGGAGCATTTCCTATGGAAGTCACCACCAGAGGTAAGCGCGCGAATCGAGGAGAGACGCGAGGAGATCGAGGAAGAGGTCGCGGATGTTGCGATCTATCTCATCGAACTGGCGGACATCCTCGGCATCGACCTGTTCCAGGCGATGGAGAGGAAGTTGGAGAAGAATGCGGCGAAGTATCCAGCCGAAGTCGTGAAAGGCTCCTCGAAGAAATACAACGAGTATTAGCGCCACGGGGGAACCGGATCGAATCCCGGACACGGAAAGAGCGGGGACATTGCGTGACCCCGGTCTTTCGTGGCAACCTCTAGAGGGACTCGTTCACAAGGTTCTCCAGCTTGACGATGTCAGCTGCGAAGTTGCGTATCCCCTGGGCTGTTTTCTCCGTTGCCATCGCATCCTCGTTAAGCATGAGACGGAAGGTTTTCTCATCCAGAGAGATTTTTTCCACGGGATCCTTGGCGGCGATTTCCTCGGAAAGTTTCTCTTCCACCGCATCGTCCGATTCGGCTAGTTCCGAAAGAAGGCCGGGAGAGATGGTGAGAAGATCGCAGCCGGCGAGAGCGAGGATTTCACCTTTGTTGCGGAAGGATGCTCCCATGACCTCGGTCTTGTATCCGAACTTCTTGTAGTAGTTGTAGATCGCTTTGACAGATATGACTCCGGGATCCTTGTCACCCTGGTAGTCTTCGCCCGTGGATGCCTTGTGCCAGTCGAGGATGCGACCCACGAAAGGCGAGATGAGCTGGACTTTGGCCTCGGCGCATGCGACGGCCTGGGCGAAGGAGAACAGGAGGGTCAGATTGCAGTGGATGCCTTCCTTTTCGAGGATCTCGGCAGCCTTGATCCCTTCCCAGGTCGAGGCGATTTTGATGAGAATGCGGTCTTTCGAAATGCCTTCCTTCTCGTAAGCGGAGATGAGTTCATGCGCTTTGTCCAAGGTTCCCTGGGTGTCGAAAGAAAGGCGCGCATCGACCTCGGTGGAAACGCGTCCTGGAACGATCTTGAGAATTTCGAGTCCGAAAAGGATTAGGATGCGATCGAGGATGGAGTCGGTGAGAGCCTGTCCGGACAACGGTCCGCCCTTGAATTCCGAGATCGCTTTGTCGATCAGGTGGCGGTATTCCGATTTTCCCGCGGCCTGGAGTATCAGGGAGGGGTTTGTCGTCGCATCCTGCGGCTTGAATTCCTTCATCGCCTCGAAGTCTCCTGTATCGGCTACGACGGTGGTGAGTTTCTTGAGTTGGTCGAGTTGTGTCATATCGATCCGTTCTACAAAGGGAGAGCGGCGGAAGAAACATAATTTTCCCGAAATTTCCATCAGACAGGTTCCGAGTGGATCAACCGTGGATTCCAACTCGCGTGGGGGAAAAGCGACCCTTTAAGAATCGACCCCGACCTCGGCGGGTAAATCGAAGTCGGAGCCGACCGGAAAATCACACGATCAGAGCCGCTCCGCACGCCGCGACGATTGATTCTGTTTCCAAAACCTTGCCGCTTCCCTATCACCGCGCTCCCGCCGGATCGTACACGATGAGGCGGAAAATGCCAAAATGCAGCTCCTCACCCGAACAGGCGATTCCGCACTGTGTTTATCAACCTCAACTTTGCATCCCTTTGCGATCTCTGCGCCTTTGCGGTGAGAGATTAAACCGCAACTGCGGATTTCAGATTCACGGCTCAGTAAAACAGACAGGTTCTGGCGCTGTCCAACCTGGCGGGGTTCAAGCCGGATTTCAACCGGACATCCCACCCAATGCCCCCCGTTCCTCACACGTGATTTCCCCCCCACTCCCCGGATTCCGTCCACAAATGTTGAAATCAAGCGCCCGATCCCAAACGAGATCAAAGAGAAAATGTTGCAATCCAACACCTGGCTCCGTTTGTTTTCCACCAGAACCTTACCCACGACCCGTGCGGCAAAACGGGACAACTCCCTGAAGTTGGATGATTTCAAAACCACAACCCAAGGCCGGTGCCGGGTGCGTCACCACCCTGAAACGCGAGCAAACCTGCCGGAGAGCCATTAAAATCAGGCTTTTCCCCGGCGCACCGTTCCTGTAGCGTAATTTCCAGAAATCCATGAAACCGTATCTCCTGGCTGGCTGCATCGCCTCTATTTTCATTGTGTCCCGCGGTCTTTCGGAGGAGGCAGTTGCCCTTCAGACCGACATTTGCGTTTATGGTGGCACGGCAAGTGGCGTGATGGCCGCCGTGGCTGCAAGTAAACAGGGCGCATCGGTTATTCTCGTCGAACCCAGTCGCTGGCTCGGCGGTATGACGGGGGGCGGCATCGACTACCTGGATTGGGGTCGCGAAGCCGCTGTGGGAGGGGCGACCTACAAGTTTCTGACTGACGGACTCGATAACTTCCATGACCGGACGCATGGGGAGGGCAGCACCTATGCGCGGAGCACGCGGGTCGGTCACAGCAACAGAATCTATCGTGAACGTTTTCTTGAATGGGTGAGGGAACAGGGTATCCAGGTTATCTATGACCATCGTCTCGGCGGCATCAGCAAGGATGGCGTAGCGATCCGGTCAATCACTCTCGATCATGCTCCGGTGGACGAGACCGGCTGCCCCGTTCCCGTCCCGAAGAAGAAGGCTGCGGTGACGATTGCCGCCAAAGTTTTCATCGACTGCAGTTATGAGGGGGATCTGCTTGCGATGAGTGGCACCACCTACACCTGGGGTCGCGAATCACGCGACGAGTATGGTGAGTCCCTGGCCGGAGTCCGTCCCGACCTCTGGGTTTACGAGATCGATCCCTTCAAGGAGGAGGGAAAACCTGAGAGCGGACTCATCCCCCATGTCACGGATTTGCGGACAGGCTCCGAAGGCAGTGCCGATAAGCTGACCATGGGCTACTGCTTCCGCTACAAGTTCAACTTTGAAGGTGAGGGTCTTGCCCTGCCCACGCCGACAAACTACGACCCCGCTGATTTTGAACTATTCCGCAGGGCAATGCGCGACGGTGTCGATATTTACACGGAGTGGGCTTTGAGGCAGTTGGATCAGGATGCCCGGGTTACCAATTTCAAGCCGGGAGGTGCCCCCGACCTCAACCCACGCCTCTTCCACGGCAACCTCAGCCGTTGTCTGATGACCCACACCATCTATGGCTCCAATACCGACTATCCCGATGGCGACTGGAGGACGCGCAGCAAGATCTGGAAATTCCATCAGGACTTTCTTGTCAACTTCACACACTTTCTGAAGGTCGACCCGGTGGTGCCCGAAAGCTTGCGCAAACAGGCGGAGAATCTGCGCTTTCAACCCGGTGACTTCGACGAAACCGGCGGCTGGCCCCATCAGTTCTACGTGCGCGAGGCGCGGCGCATGGTCGCCGACTACGTGGTCACTCAGAGCGACCTGGAGGCAGAGACCCGGCCGGAACACCCGATCGGGCTGGCCTCCTATGGAGTGGATGACTGGTCTTACGCCACCGTCGCCCGGGAAGGCAAGGTGGCATTGCAGGGAGGGGAGTTCTCCATCCTTTATCTCGACCAAGGCAAACAGAACGGCAGCTACGCGATTCCCTACGAGTCCATTGTTCCCGGAAAGGGCGAATGCACGAATTTGCTGGTTCCCGTCTGCTGCTCTGCAAGCCATATCGCCATGACCTCAATCCGCATGGAGCCGGTGTGGATGATCCTCGGTGAGTCGGCTGGCGTTGCCGCGGCCCTGGCGGTGGAGGACAATATCGCAGTGCAGGACGTGCCTTACGCCAAACTGCGACCCAGGTTGCTGAAGCTCGGCCAGAAGCTGGATGTGCTACCGCCGGATGGAAGCTTCAGGTCAGCCGGGAACAAACACGGGTGGGCGTCCCAGACCGAATGGGATCGCGAAAAGGAGGGTTACGAGTGGGTGTTCCCCTTGATTGACAGTGACAAGGACGGGAAGGTTGATGCAGAAGAGTATGGGGCGTTCCAGTTGTTCAAGAAAACGCACGATAACTGGGAAGAAGCTCTGCGCCGTTAGTGTCAGGAGGACAATGGAGCAGACGCGCTATCGCATATGGGTCACCCCGGGCTCTCCCGTAGCACCCTGTGGAATGCGGATGGGAAGTGCCCGGTGCTCAGGAGAAACGGGAGAGAAGAGGAGCGAGATCGAGTTTCAGGCTGTCTGGCCAGTTTTCGCGGGGGGTGAGGATGGCGGTTCCTAGGGAGCTGTGTTCGGGCCAGCCGGGTTGATCCGGAATGGTGGGAATGACGGAGCGGATGATGTCTTTCGCGAGTTCGCCGTTGGCCTGCAGGTTGGCGATAACGGAGGCGACATCGACGGCGGCCTCTTCGTTTTTCCAGCAATCGTAGTCGGTGACGAGGGCGAGGGTGGCCATGGCGATTTCCGCTTCGCGGCAGAGGCGGGCTTCACCGGCGTTGGTCATGCCGATGAGGTCGAAGCCGAGTGTTTCGGGTCATGTTTCGGGTCAGGTCTTGCATTATAACATTTTGATCTGTCCATGGGATCGAGCCAGGTGCCTACACTTTTCCTAAGAGGCTTGGGTGATACGGGACTGATTATGACGGGCGAAATCTGTGAAGTAAGTTGAGCAGAAGGGACGTGTCGGCTAAAACGATTGCTCCTCAAACCTCCGCCAGTGCCTCGTCGGTGACTGGGAGCATGAAGTCCGCGTCGTCCTTGCTGATGCACATGGGAGGTTGATGCGGAGTGTGTTGCCCCAGAGGCCGCCTTTGCCGATCAGGAGGCCTTTGTCTTTGTATTTCTCGAAGTCGGCGGCGCACTCGGTGGAGGCGGGCTCCTAGGTGGCGCGGTGTCTTACGAGTTTGACGCCGATTATGAGGACTTTTCCGCGGACTTCGCCGATATTTTCAGCGGGACACAGCGGATGTGACTTTCAACAGCAGGGGATGAAGCCGGCCTGCGAGGACGAGTCCCGTCGCGGAGCCGAGGACATCTGCGAGCCAGTCGAGGGGATCGTTGCCGGATCGACCGGGAGTGAATGTCTGGTGGTATTCGTCGAGGGCGCCCACGCAGGCCAATATGGCGAGGGGGATGAAAAGGCGGACTGCCCGTTTCGCGTCGATACCTTTCCAGAGAAGGATGCAGGTCGCGAAGATGACACCGCCGCCGAAAAAATACCCGAAATGCAGCACCTTGTCGATATGCGGGATCTCCGGTCCGCCCTCCGGCACTGGTTTTGAGAAAGAAGAGAGCGAATAGAGAACCACAGCCCAAAGCAAAAGGGAGCCGAGCCAGAAGCGTGGTGAGCGAAGCAATTCAAACCGTCGCATAACGCTCAGGAGATCAAGGATTCTTCATTTCATCCTCCAGGCGTTCGGCGAGCCACTGTTTCATCATCGACTGGTAGTTGAGGAAACGGGAGCGTGCGATGCGCTTGATGCGTGAGAGCATGCGCGGATCGAAGCGGAGGGTGATGGTGGTGGACTCGCGGGAATCCGCCTCGTGGACGGATGCCGCCATGAGCTTCGGATCGATCTCGTGGTTCTGCCAGAACTCGTTCTCGGCAGCGGAGTCTTCGAAGTCCGGGAGTTCGTCCCAGGATGTGATTGCTTTCATGTTTCAGCGGGTCTCGTTGTAGTTGCGGTCGTAGAAACGGCGTTCGGGATCGCTCATCTCTCTTGCGGAAATGACGCGGGCGATTTTCCCGTCTGTGGTGAAAGCGATGAAGAGGTGGCGGTCGGCGACTGTGCGACCCAACGCGTAGTAGCGGGAGGCTCCGTCGTTGCGGTCGTTGTCCGGAAGGAATTTCACGGAAAAGGGATCTTCCAGGACTTCCTCCAGCTCCCCCGGTCTGATATGGCGGAGATCGAAGGGCGTGTTTATGAGATTGAGTTCCATGGGGATGACGCTTCAGGGAGTCTCTAGATGAGGGAGGATCTTGTCGAGCGCGGCTTGCGCGGAGATTCCGTGCAGCTCGTGGAGGATGTCGGGCTTTCCGTGCTCGATGAACTCGTCCGGCCAACCTATGCGCTCGACGCGAGTCGTGATCCCGGCGACATGAAGGTGCTCGATACAACTGGCGCCGAAGCCGTTGGAGAGGACGTGATCCTCAAAGGTGCAGACGACCTTGCAACCGATGGCAACCTTTTCCAAGAGGGCTGTATCAAGAGGTTTGATGAAGCGAGGATTCACCAGCGATACGGAGAAGCCTCTTTCCTCGAGGAGATCTTTGGTTTTCACGGCCATTTCGTAAAACGTGCCGAGGCCGATGAGGGCGACATCGCCGCCTTCCTGGATGAGTTCCCCTTTTGCCAACCTGATCGGGGAGACTGATTCATGAGCCGGAGCGCCGGTGATGATTCCGCGCGGGTATCGTATCGCGGTGGGACCGTCATCGTATTTCGCCATCCACCGAAGCATCGCGGCGAACTCCGGCTCGCTGGCAGGCTGCATGTGGATGATGTTCGGGATATGGCGGAGGTATCCGATATCAAATAGGCCGTGGTGGGTTGGTCCGTCGTCTCCGGAGAGCCCCCCTCTGTCCATGCACATGCGGACGGGAAGATTCTGCAGTGCGATGTCATGGACGATCATGTCGTAGGCACGCTGCATGAAAGTCGAGTAGATGGCGAGGAAAGGGCGAATGCCCTCCGCCGCCAGACCGGCCGCGAAGAGGCCGCGTGTTCCTCCGCGATTCCAACGTCGAAATACCTGTCGGGAAGTTCTTTCTTGAAGGTCTCCAGCTTGGTTCCGCCGGGCATGGCGGCGGTGATCGCGACAATGGAGGAATCGTCAATCGCGAGATCGGTTACGGTGCGTCCGAAAATGTCCGAGCAGGTGGGTGAGGAGACCGTGTCGGTGGAGCCGTCCTCAACCTTGTAGGCTCCGAGGCCATGGAATTTGCCGGGGTTGTCCAGCGCGGGCTGGTAGCCCCTGCCTTTTTCCGTGATGATGTGGAGGACGACCGGCTCGTTAAGGGTGCGCAGGTGCTCGAAGGTTTTTACCAGAAGGGGGAGGTTGTGTCCGTCGATGGGGCCGAAATAGCGGAGGCCGAATTTTTCGAAAAGGACGTTGGGGAAGATCAGGTTCTTCGCCCCTTCCTCCACCCTGTGGGCGATCTTCCGAACGGCCTTTCCAAGAAGCCTTTCCACGAAATCCGCGGCGCTTGTGCGGACGGTGGAATACGTGGAATGGGTCTGGAGGGCGTTGAAGTAACGGGCGATGGCACCGACGTTCTTGTCGATGGACCATTCGTTGTCATTGAGGACGACAATGAACTTCTTCGTGGTTTCCGCGATGTTGTTAAGAGCCTCAAGGGTGGGGCCGCAAGTGAAGGCGGCGTCTCCGGCGACAGCGATCACGTGGTTGTCTCCGCCGGAAAGATCACGGGCGGCAGCCATCCCGAGGGCGGCGGAGAGGGCGGTGCCGGCATGGCCGGCGCCGTAGGCATCGTGCTCGGATTCGGTGCGGAGCAGGAAACCGTTCAAACCTTTGTATGTGCGGATGCCGTCGATGGTGTCCGCCCGTCCGGTGAGCATCTTGTGGACGTAGCCCTGGTGGGAGACATCGAAGACGATTTTGTCCGCCGGCGTGGAAAAAACCGCGTGAAGGGCGATGCTGAGTTCCACGACCCCGAGGTTGGCCAAGGTGGCCGCCGGTCTTTGAGAGGCAGTTGATCAGGGTGTGTCGTACCTCTTGTGCGAGGGAAACCAGCTCGCTGTCCGAGAAACCCTTGAGATCTGCAGGAGACTTGATTTTTGCAAGAAGCCCGGTTCCGGGCGACTGGGGAGGGGAGGTTTCAGAAGAGGCTGATGTCATTGGCGTCGGCGTCGGGATCTTCGGATTTCTCATCCGAAGCGATGGGGGAGGAAGGAGATTGATCCGTCTTCCCGGCGTTATTCGAAAGTGTGATGAGTTCTATGCGTTTCTGGGCGGAGGAGAGTATCGAATCGCAATGTTTGAGAAGGACGGTACCCGCCTCGTATCTGGAGACGAGATCCTCCAGAGGAAGTTGCTCGCTTTCCATGGACTCGACGATGGACTCGAGTTCCGCGAGAGATTCCTCGAAGGTGGGCTGGGGTTCTTCCTGGGTTTTTCCTGTTTTTCCGCGTGCTGGCATCTGGTCAGTTTTCCTCGGTTTCATCCTCCGTGTTGCGGAGGGCGCGGTCGGAGTAATAGACCATGTCCATTCCCACGAGAGTGGCGCGATACGGGTAACGCCTTGTGATTTCCTGGATTTTCTGATCCTTGTCGTAGATGGAGAGGCCGGGGGGATAGGTGGCGAGAAAGACGCGGCCATCAAGGACAAGGGAGGTGAAATCCTTGTATTTGGCCGCGGTATCGGCGGCGTTTCCGGAACCGTGGGAGGAAGGCGATATGAGGATGCCCGCGACGGGAGTGTTCAGATCGGCGGCGAGGCTCTCCAGTTCGGCAAAGTCCGTGCGCGTCGGTGGCAGCCAGATGGAGATTCGATCCGCATACCACGCCACTGCCCAGGGTTGATCCGAGAAACAGAGCTGGTCTTCCTCCAGCCATTTGCTCAGGCCGAGATTCAGGGCGGGCGCGTAATACGGCGGCCAGTGCGGTATTCCCCCCCGGTCTTTTCTGTCCATTCCTATCCTCACTTTCAACGGAAGCGATAGCACCAGCGGAAGGGCGCAGATGACGATGACGATGATGTGGTGGACGTTCCGCAACATGGGCGCCGATGTGACGATGGGAAGCTTGCTCCATAGGATGGAGACGAACGCCAGGCCGTAGGCCGTCATCACCGGAGCGAAGAGAAGGTGGATCTGGTTCGGATCCAGCTCGTCCGTCGTAACGCCGAAGATGGCGAGACCGAAAGCGGAGAAGCCGAACATGATGAGGATCCCCCAGCGGAAATTCGCGATCGAGGGACGTTTGAAGGGGTGCATCAGGGAGATGAAGAAGATCGGCGCGACGATGATCCCGGCCAGGAAAGGGATGATGCTGGTCGTCTGGATCAGGGTGGTGCGCACGATGCTCGAGAAGAAGCCCTGGTTGAGGAGTGGGGAGCCCTCCAGCGAGGTGGTGCGCATCGCGTTGTCCTCGTTGCCGCCGCCGATGCCGTTGTAGAGATTCAGAAACGCAGTGCCGAAGGGGGTTCCGGAAATTCCGGAGTTCCGCAGCATCACGAAAACCGATGGAACAATGAGGATGACCAGAATACTGATCCCGACGACTCCCCGGGGTCTGAACGCGACCGCCGCGAAAATGATGTAACCCAGGGCTATCCAGATGGCGAGGAAATGGGTCATCGCGAGCAGCGTGAAGAACACGCCCGCGATCAGGGCGGAGGCGAAGGGGATACGCCCCTCACTCGAATCCTCCACGGCACGGAACACAAAGTAGATGGCACAGGAGAAAAGCAGCAACATCAGCATCTGCGGCAGACCGCTGAGAGCATAGTTCCAGAATGTCTCGCAGAACAGCATGAGAATGGCGGTGACCCCGGCGATTTTCGCGTCGAAGATCCGCGAGACGAGAAGATAGCTCACACCTATGGCCATGAGGAAACAGATGGTGGAGACCGTCGCGATCACCCGGTCGAGCGGGAAAACCATCTCGTTCTCACCCATCGTCCAGTCCTCGGCCTTGTCCGCGCCTATAATTTTCAGGACGGCGGCGTTAAGAAGAGGGTTGAGCGGGGAATGGTAGGTGTCCTGGAATCCTTTGAAAGCGATGGTTCTTTCCTTGGCCTCCCGGGCCTGACCGTAGGCCACGGGGCGGATGAACTTCGTGACATACCCGTTGCCCCTTGCGATTTCCCGGGCGATCTGCGCCTGATCCATGGCCTGCGGGGAATTCAATCCCCGGAAAAGGGTGAAAAGGTTCCCGAGCGTGAGAATGACGAGGATGAGGAAGAACAGGCTCCTGCGGATCAGTATGCCTGCGTCAAATTGGGTTAGTGCGTTGCTCATTCGGTGGGAGGTCTGGAGGGGATATGCTATCGCCAGGGAAACTTAAAGCCCTAGTTCCTTGATTTTTCGCTGGAGGGTGCGTCGGCTGATTCCGAGGAGTTCCGCCGCCTGTGTCCGGTTTTCACCGGTCTTGGCGAGCGCGCCGCGGATGGCGTTTGTCTCAAGGGTATGCAAGTTGAAAGGCGCGTTATCGGCAAGGGTGTTTTTCAACGGAGCGGGGGAGGCGGAAGGGTTGCGGTCACTCCCGGCAAGGAAACCGGGAAGATGGTTCGCACGTATCTCGGAATCATTGGACATCACCACACCGTGCTCGATGGCCGTTCGCAGTTCCCTGACATTGCCAGGCCAGGAGTAGGAAATGAGAAGCTGCAGTGCCTCGTCGTCAAGGGGCTTGACCGCGCGCCTGTTCTCCTCCGCGAATTCCGTGAGAAACGCGTTCGCCATGAGCACGATGTCCTCCGGCCTTTCCCGCAGGGTCGGCATGGAGATGGAAACGACATTCAAACGGAAATAGAGGTCCTCGCGGAAATTCCCCTCATCGACCATCAGGCGAAGGTCGCGGTTGGTCGCGGCGACAAGCCGAACATCGACCTTCACAGGGGTGTTCGAGCCCACCCTCTCGATGGATCTTTCAGAAAGGGCGCGCAGCAGTTTCACCTGAGTGGTCTGGTCGATCTCCCCGATCTCATCCAGGAACAGGGTGCCACCATCAGCCTGTTCGAAGCGTCCTATACGGCGCTGGGAAGCTCCTGTGAAAGAGCCCTTCTCATGACCGAAAAGCTCTGATTCCAGGAGCTGCGGGGAAAGCGCCGCACAGTTCACGACAACAAGTTTCGCAGCCGGGCGCCCGGAGAGGTGATGGACGGCGTTCGCCACGACCTCCTTTCCGGTTCCGGACTCGCCCTCGATCAGGACGGTGGCCCTCGTGGGCGCGACCTGTTCGATCAGTTCGGTAACCCGCCGGATCTCCGGGGATTTCCCGATCAGCCGGGAAAGACCGGCTCCTTTTTTCACCTGTCGGGTGAGTTGGACGTTTTCCGTCTCCAGCGTGCGGGATCGGAGCGCGCGCTTGAGGAGCATCTCCACCTCGTCGAGGTTGAGGGGCTTCGTGACGAAATGGAAGGCTCCGCGCCGCATCGCTTCGACGGCGGTATCCACCGAGCCATAGGCCGTCATCATCAGGATGACGGGCGGCGAGGCCATTTTCGAGGCGGAATCGATAAGATCCATGCCGGAGTCCCCGCCGAGGCGCAGATCCGTGAGCAGGAGGTTCATGTCTCCGGTTTTCAGGATGGCGAGGGCCTCGCTGTTGTTGGCTGCGGTGAAGACTTCGAAATCCTCCTCCAGGGCGCTGCGAAGGCCTTCGCGGGTGGCGCGTTCGTCGTCAACGATGAGAAGAGTGGGGAGCAAGGTTCTGTGAATGCGGTGTTTAAGCGTCGATGGTGGGGGACGGGAGCAGTCTTGGCGATGGCGCGGTGTGGGGAAGATGGATGAGTATGCTGGTGCCTTCGTCCGGCTGGGACTTGATCTCGATCTCACCGCCATGTTCGCGGATGATGCGCCGGACGATCAGGAGGCCCAGGCCGGTGCCGGAGGATTTCGTGGTGCGATAGGGTTCGAAAAGGCTGCCCATGTTTTCCGGAGGGATGCCGGTGCCGTTGTCGGAAATGGAGATGAGGAAATCTGTTTCCGTCGAGCGCGTCCGTATGTCGATCTCGCCACCTTTTCCGGCGATAGCCTGGTATGCGTTGCGGAGGAGATTATAGAATACCTGCTGGAACTGGTCCGGATCGATGATCGCCGCGGGAAGCGTCTCCGACAGATCCATGTTCACTGTGATACCGCGCGAGGCGATCTCCGGCTCCAGCAGGGCTAGAGTCTGGTGAAGAACCGCGTTGAGATCGCGCGCCTCCCTGCGGGGCGTGGTGGGCCGGACGGCGTGAAGAAACTGTTTGAGTATCGTATCGAGCCGACTGATCTCCTGGCGCGCCGTATCGACATGCTCAGTCAGGTCGTCGCGCACAGCGGGCGCGAGCTTGCGAAGCTTCCGGTTCAGGAGCTGGAGGTGGATGTCGAGCGAGTTGAGAGGATTGCCAATCTCGTGAGCCACGCCGGCCGCCAGAAGCGTAAGAGCGTTGAGCCTTTCCGATTCCAGGTTCTCCTGTGTCTCCGCGTGGGAGGTCGTCAGGTCGCGGACAAGCATGACGTGCCCCAGTGGCAGCTCGTGGTTTTTCGCGTCATCGATGGGCGAGAGGTAGAAATTGAGGAGTCGGTGCTCGGGGTAGAAGATCTCGATGTCGCGGGAGACGGCCTGTCTGGACTTCGCCAGCGTGATGGCGTCGATACCGCGGATTTTCGTGGAAAGTTTCTCCCCGAGCGCATCGGAGGGATCGAGCCCGAAGAATTTGCACGAGGCGCGGTTGAGAAACATGATCCTACCCACAGGATCGAGTATGATGAGGCCTTCCTGCAGTGCCTCGAAAACGTTTTCAAGAAAGCCTTTCTCCTGGATCAGCCTGGTGACGATCTGCTGGATCTCACCCGGCTCGACGCGGTCGAGACGGGAGACGAGTTTTTCCAGGAAACCGGACTTCACGGAGGAGAGAATGGAAAAAGACCGGATGGATGGCGAATGGAATTTCAGCAGCCGGGGCTGCTTCCGCGCTTTTTCGGAAAATCAGGTTTGCTACCCGCTTTCCCGAGGAGTTCGAAATAAGGTCTTCACCGGATCAGGCGGTGGGAATCAGGGTTCCGATGCGATACGTGCGAATTTCTCGTCGATGAATTTCAGGAGGAGGGCTTCGGTTTCCTCGTTCTCAAGACGTGAGACCGCTTCAACCGAGTAGCCTCGGGCGATAAGTTGTCGTGCCTGCGTCGGAGCTATTCCGCGTGCCTGCAGGTAGAAGATTTCCTCGTCGGAAATCTGGGCGGAAGTCGAGCCGTGGGAACAGGCGACCTGGTCGGCATTGATTTCGAGTCCTGGCATGGAATTCGCCTCGCAGTCGTCTGACATGAAGAGATTCCGGCACGTCTGGTAGGCATCGGTATGGTGAGCGTTCTCATCGACGGAAATGAGGCCGGAGAAGACGGTCTTCGAGTGGCCGTAGAGAGTGTTCTTGTAGAGGAGGTCGGAGTAGGCGTTCGGGGAGATGTGATGCTGGAAGGTGCGTTGGTCGTATTCCTGTTCGTGATCCGGTATGGAGACGGAGAGCATATCCGAGTGGCCGCCGGCCTTCGAGGCGGGACATGGATTCGTTACGCGCCCAGGCGGCTCCGGTATTGAGGATGAAGGCTTTGCTTCTGGCATCCCGCTCGGTGGATGTTTCATTGATAGAGATGATACGCGAAACCTCGTTGAGTGACTGTATTGTGATGTAATCGAGAGAGGAGTTCTGTCCGGCATAGAGATCCTTGTAGGCAATGGAGAGGCCGGGGGTGGTTTCGTCGGTTGAGCGAAAAATGTCGATAACGCGGACTTTGGAGGACTTTCCAGTGACGACGAGTGTGTGGGGAAACACGGTGGATTCTCCGGAGATCCAATGGTGGACTTCGATGGTGCCCTGGACTTCGATATTGTCGGGGACGTGGACGAAGAGGCCGTTTCTCACGGAAGCTTCGTGGAGGGCTGAGTATTTCGCGGAGCCGAGACGGTTCTCCTGCTTCATGAAATGCTGTTCGACCAGATCCGGGTGCTTCTCGAGGGCTTCGGCGAGGGGTAGGCAGATGACGGCTTCCGGGAGGGATGACTCGGAGAAGATGACATTGTCGTTGAGGAAAACGAATTTTGCGGAGGGGCTTTCGAGTCCGGTGGATTTTTGAATGAGGGTCTTGGTGTCTGTGGTGGCTGGCGTGGGCGGGACGCCTACGCTCCCTAGTTGCTTGATGTTCGCGAAGCGCCATTGCTCGTCACCTCGTTTCGGGGTCGGAGTTGCTTCGTAGCGTTGTTGTGCGGATTGCTGGCGGGATTGGAACCAGGCGGGGAGGGTGGTGGTCATGGGGAAATTAGGTGAGCTTTTTAATGATAGATTTCGCGAGGTTTTCCTAGATCTCGCGATGCCTAGGTATGGGTCGGCAGACTTTGGATGTCACGTTCTGAAACAGTCGTGATTTCCGCCATGGCGAATGAGTTCACAACCCAAGGAGTGGTTTTAATGGGCGGTCTGCAAGAGGGGTGCGGGAGATGATCTGATTTTTTCTAGTGTCCACTACGGTGAATGCCCGAACAAATCTCGGGCGGTTTTCCGATATATATCCGTAGTAGGCTTGTCGTAATTTTTCGCTGTGCGCGAGGCGAACGGATGACTTGCTGCCGAGCAAGTGCTTCGCCTCTGGTTGCAGCCGTGCGAATTCATCAGGTCGAGCCGGGGAGTTGCGTTCTGTTGATTCTGGTTCCATACAGGTTGAACTGCGGATTAAAGTCCGCGTTCCATTCCCATACGCCGCCTGAAGGCTGCGCTCCGTTTACCCGACCGATCCTTCCATTTCAAGGTCGATGAGGCGTTTGAGTTCGACGGAATACTCCATGGGGAATTCGCGGACGAGGTCGTTGATGAAGCCGTTGACTGCAAGGGACATGGCCTGGCCTTCGTCAAGGCCGCGCTGCTGCATGTAGAAGAGCATTTCCTCGGAGACCTGGGAGACGGAGGCCTCGTGTTGGGTCGCGTGCTGGTTGCCTTTGACAGTGATGGCCGGGTAGGTATCGGTGCGCGAGTTGCTGTTGATGAGCAGGGCGTCGCACTCGGTGTTGTTCTTGCAGCCTTTGAGGTGCTTGGGGATGTGAACCTGACCACGGTATGTGGATCGTCCCTTGCCTACGGAGATGGATTTCGAAACGACGTTGGAGGTTGTGTTGTTGGCGGCGTGAATCATTTTCGCGCCGGTGTCCTGGTGCTGGCCGGAGTTCGCCAGGGCGATGGATATGACCTCGCCGCGAGCGCGCTCGCCTTTCATGACGACACCGGGGTATTTCATGGTAAGCCGGGAGCCGATGTTGCAATCGATCCAGCGGACTTCCGCGTCTTCCATGGCGAGACCGCGTTTTGTAACGAGATTGAAGACGTTCGACGACCAGTTCTGGACGGTGATATATTGGATTTTCGCGCCTTTCAGGGCAACGAGTTCGACCACTGCGGAGTGCAGGGTTGCGGTCTCGAATTTCGGAGCGGTGCAGCCTTCCATATACATGACCTCGGCACCTTCGTCCGCGATGATCAGGGTGCGCTCGAACTGGCCGAAGGACTCCGAGTTGATCCTGAAATATGCCTGGAGCGGCTGCTTGAGCTTCACGCCTTTCGGGATGTAGATGAAGGAACCTCCGGAAAAGACCGCGCTGTTGAGGGCGGAGAATTTATTGTCGCCGGTGGGGATGACCTTCCCGAAGTAGGGACGGAAGATTTCCGGGTGATCCTTGAGGCCTTCCGCGGACGAGCACATGATGACGCCCTGCTTGGAGAGCTCCTCTTTCATGTTCGAGTACGCGGCCTCGGAATCATACTGGGCTTCCACTCCCGCGAGGAACCCGCGCTCTTGTTCGGGAATGCCGAGACGCTCGAAGGTTTCCAGGATTTCCGGGGGGACTTCGTCCCAGGTACGCTTGGGCTTCTCCCCGTCGGAAAGATAATAGCGGATTTTGTCGAAGTGGATATTGTTGAGATCCTCGGTGGCCCAGCCAGTGGGCATGGGTTTGCTTTCAAAGACGGCGAGCGCCTTGTGGCGGAACTCGCGCACCCACTCGGGATCGTCCTTCACATCGCAGATGTAGTCGACGGTTTTCGAGGAAAGCCCCCATCCTGCATCGAACTTGTTGCGCTCCGGGAAGGTGAAATCACCTTTCGTGCGGTCGATGTTGATGGCGTCTTTGGTCTCCGCGTCGAGGACGGCGGTGGCTGTGTCTTCTGTGAACATAAGAGAGTGGCTGGTAGAATGTGGTCGGTGGGAGTTGGTTTACGCCAGAGCAGGTTCTTTCAGGAAATCGTAGCCTTTTTCCTCAAGTTCCAGGGCGAGGTCGGGGCCCCGGATTTCACGATTCGGCCTTCGGACATCACGTGGACGTGGTCTGGTTTGATATAGTCGAGGAGGCGCTGGTAGTGGGTGATCATCAGGATACCGCGATCCGCGGAGCGCATGGCGTTCACTCCTTTGGCGACGATCTTTAGAGCGTCGATATCAAGGCCGGAGTCCGTTTCGTCGAGAATGCAGTATTTCGGATCCAGCATCATCATCTGGAGGATCTCATTGCGCTTTTTCTCGCCTCCGGAAAAGCCTTCGTTCACGGCGCGGGCGGTGAACTTTCTATCCATTTCCAGCAGATCCATTTTCTCGTAGAGGGATTTGTAGTAGGAAACCGCGTCGATCTCCTCGCCTTTCGGGAGGCGGGATTGGAGGGCAGCACGGATGAAGTTCGCGTTTGATACGCCAGGGACTTCATTTGGATATTGGAAGGCCAGGAAGATTCCGGCGCGCGAACGCTCGTCGATGGACATGTCGGAAATATCCTTCCCGTCGAGGGTGATGGTTCCTCCGGTTGGGAGGTAGGATTCGTGACCGGCGATGACCTTTGAGAGTGTGGATTTGCCGGAGCCGTTGGGACCCATGATCGCGTGAACCTCACCGGCCGGAATCTCGAGTGAGACGCCTTTGAGGATTTCAGTTCCGTTTTCGAGGGTGGCTTGGAGATTGTCGATTTTAAGACTCATGATGGGGAAAGTTATTGGTTCCGGGCTGTCTGTGATCAGTGGCTGAATGCGGTTGAGAGACTGGATTCAAATCGCAGATAAACGCGGATGAGGATGATTGAGAGTTGGAATTCAGGCGAGTTGACCCCGGAGAGTGATCTCGATATCTTTGATGACAGTGTTTGGGGGGAGATCCAGAAGATCGGTGAGGTTGATGCCGGGTTTGAATTTCACATCGTGTATGGTGCCGGTGGACTCGTCGTGGAAATGGCCGTGCTCATCGAGATTGGGACAGTAGCGGGAAGGTTCGCGGTCGAAGTTGACCTGGCGGACGATCTTGTGTTGCACGAGTGCTTCGAGACAATTGTAAACGGTGGCCAGAGAGACGTTTGGAAGGGATTCCCTGGTCCGAACGAAAACGTCGTTCGCCGTGGGGTGGCTCCGGCTTTCCATCAGAAAACGATAGACTTCCTGCCGCTGGCGGGTCATGCGGAGCCCGCCTATCTCCTCCGGGATCTCCAAGGTAAGGGTAGGTGGCTCTGGGGTTTTCATCTCGCGGAGAGATTAGAATGATTCCTGATTGGATCAAGAACTATTCTAAATCTTTCTCCTGAGCTGATGTCTGAGGGTGAAAATTTGTCCCTTTTCGATATCTGAGACCGAATTCCATTCTCCATACCGCAATCCGTCCACGGCACTGAATCCGGATCCGACTAAAAAAGATTCTTTGCGTGTTGAACGGGGGGAAGGGGATGCGAGGTTGTCGCGGGCAGATTATGAAGGCGCGGTATTTGAGATTGGTGAGGAAGAGCTACCGCATGCTCAGGCACAAGCGGCTGAGGCACAGGGGGTGGTGGCAGAGGATCACGAGACCCCTGTTCGACCGGCAGTTGTGGAAGCCGTGCCGGGATACAGTGGCTTCGGGACTGGCAATAGGGTTTTTCTTCTCAATGATGCTGATGCCTTTTCAGATGATCGCGGCGGCCATCCTGGCGATGAGAGCCAGGGCGAACGTGCCCTTCGCGATCGCCGGTTGCTGGGTATCCAATTTGCTGACTCATGTTCCGATCTGGCTGGCGCAGGAATGGCTGGGGGACTGGATGCGGCACTCACTTGGAATTCCCATGCCACCTTTCCTGACCAAGGTGGAGTTTCCCGTCCCGGAGATCGGGATGGTAAATGCGGCAAGTTTCATTTTGGGGATGATTGTCTCGGGAATCGTTCTGGCACTCGTCGCCTATCCGCTCGTCCACCTTTTTTCCAAATTCATGCCCCATCACCTGCCCGTCTTGAAGTCGCGTCCACTCAAGGCATGGAAACGCAAGGCCTAGGCTTTTTCGGGTGGACTTTCCGGGCGCCGCGGGTTCCTCATCCCGCCCGACATGATCCCGAACGTCCTCGCAGAAAGATACTCCTCCGCCGGAATGAATGGCATCTGGTCGCCGAAGGGCGGATCGTGCTGGAGCGCGAATACTGGATCGCGGTGATGAAGGCTCAGAAGGATCTGGGGCTGGAGATATCCGCCGAATCGATCACCGCCTATGAATCGGTAAAGGATCGTGTGGACGTGGGTGCGATCATGGAGCGCGAGCGGGTCACCCGCCATGATGTGAAGGCGCGCATAGAGGAATTCAACCACCTGTCCGGATACCAGGAAATCCACAAGGGGCTGACCTCGCGGGATCTGACTGAAAACGTCGAGCAGCTTCAGGTTTTCCGAGGGCTGCTGGTGATCAGGGAAAAGGTCGTTGCGGGGTTGCGCCGGATGCGGGAAAGGGCGGAGGAATGGGAGAATGTGGTCCTGACAGCGAGAACTCACAACGTCGCCGCGCAGCCGACCACGCTTGGGAAACGCGTCGCGATGTTCGGCGAAGAGCTGTTGTCCGGCCTTGAGGCGCTGGAGGGTGTGATCGCAGGTTACGCGGTGCGCGGGCTCAAAGGAGCGGTTGGGACGCAGATGGATCAGCTCTCGCTTTTCGGGGGCGACGCGAAAAAAGTCTCGGAACTGGAGAAGCGGATCGTGGCTCACCTGGGCATCCCGCATCAGTGGAAAAATGTCGGGCAGGTGTATCCCCGCTCACTGGATCTGAGGGTGGTCTCTGTGCTCACGGAGCTGGCCAGCGGACCCTCTTCCTTTTGCAAGACCCTGCGCCTGATGGCCGGGAACGAGACGGCGAGCGAAGGCTTCGCCCCGGGGCAGACGGGCTCCAGCGCGATGCCGCACAAGATGAACTCGCGCTCCTGCGAGCGTGTCAACGGCTTCCATGTCATCCTGAAGGGATATCTCGCGATGGCCGCCGGACTTGCGGGAGACCAGTGGAACGAGGGCGACGTGAGTTGTTCCGTCGTCCGCCGCGTGATGCTGCCCGACTCGTTTTTCGCCCTCGACGGCATGTTCGAGACTTTTCTTACGATCCTGGATCAGATGGATGCCTACGAGGCGGTTATCGCTTCTGAAACGGCACGCTATCTCCCGTTCCTGATGACCACCACGGTGATGATGGAAGCTGTGAAGCGAGGCGTCGGCCGGGAGGCTGCCCACGGGGTCATCAAGGAGCACGCGGTCGCCACGGTCGCCGACATGCGAACCGGGGAGGTGGAGAAAAACGATCTTCTTGATCGTCTTGCGGAGGACGGCAGGCTGGGTCTTTCCCGTGAGGAACTCTGGGAAATCCTTCGCAAGGGGGATCGCGAGGTGGGTGCGGCCAGGGAGCAGGTCGGGATTTTCGCCGGAGAAGTCGCCAAGCTTGAGAAAAAATACCCCGAAGCCGCGGCTTACAAGCCGGGTGGGATCCTTTGAACCTTGCCTCCGTTCATGGCGAATTCCGCAGCCGCGATGCCCGCCGCCTGCCCGGTCGCGAAGCAGGTGCCCATGACACGGACGGACGCGAGAGCCTCGTGTGTCGCGGAAATGCACCTTCCGGCGAAGAACACGCCCGGAATCTCCGCGCTCCTCAGGGCTCGCAACGGGATATTCGCGGGAAGCGGTCTCGCGAAATATGTCATGCGCGGCCCCTTGGTCGTTTCCCTCATTTCCATAGGCCATGTGGCATGCGCGACGGTATCGGGAAATGCGGTTCCATTCACAAGATCATCCGCCATGAGCGTGTATTCCCCGAGCCACCGGTAGGATTCCCGTATCCCGGGTGCCGAAGCGAAGACAGGATCCGTCGCGGTCGCGTATTCGGGAAAACTTTCGCGCAGGAACGCGGTAAGTCCCGTGGCAACCAAAGACCCGGTCGCCATGAGTTCCGCGGATGGCGCGGGGTCGAGGTCGGTGGTGAAAAATATCTCGCCAGGAGCCGCTGAAGCGCGGCAGGCGGTGCCAAGGGCGATGGGAGGAAGCACACCGGATGCGACCGCACGGACGATTTCCAAAGCCAGGCGCATCCGGAAATCGTCCTCCGCGGCCGCCGGATCCACGCCCTTCAGCGAGAAAACGAAGGCCGCGCGCTGGAGTTTTTCAGCAGGCACGGAAAGTCTCGTGGCTCCCAGCATTTCCGCCACGAGCGCGTCGGCGGACGTATCGACGATGGCGCGGCACCGGATGGTTTTCTCTCCTGTGGAAACCAGAAAAGAGCCGTCCGTTTCGCGACCGATACCGGTGCAAGCGGTATTGAATCGAACCTCCAGATTTTCCTCCGCGAATGTCAGCCTTCGCGCGATTTCCGCGAAGGCAACCGGTTGCTGGGGCAGCACATAGACCCTTCCCATTCTCACCGGGCCGGCTCCGGTGGCCTCGCGCATCAGCCGTTCGATCTCCCCGGGCAGTCCCGGATTCGCGAGACGCGGAGGTTTGGAGACATCCGGATCGTAAAGGCCGCAGAAGGTGTGAACCATCGCGAGAGTTCCCATTCCTCCCAGCATGCCGGCCCGCTCGATCAGGATCACGCGCGCGCCTTTTCTCGCCGCCGCCACCGACGAGCAAATCCCGGCGCTGCCGCCGCCGATCACCGCGATATCGGCGCGGGCTGTCATTTCGACCCGGATTGCTTCATCGAGACGAGTTCCGCCAGGTTTCCCAGCGTGGAGAAATTTTCCATGTTGAGATCTCCAGGTGAAATGGAGACCGTGTATTCCCGCTCCAGAAGCAGGATGAGCTGCATCAGCGCGAGGGAATCCAGGCCTTCCGAGTGGAGGTCGGACTGGTCGGTCACAGAGTCATCGAGCGGGAACAACTGCTCGTGGATGAGCTGCCGAAGGGAATGTGTGAGATCCGTTTTCATTGGGAAAAGTGCCCGGCCACCGAGAGGCCGGTCGCGCGGCCTTCGTCGAAATACCGTTGTTTCGTGACTGCGGATTGGAACAGGCCGGGGTGCGGGTGGGTGGTTTCGATCTGGATCACCCGCTTGCCGTTTTTTTCCGCCTCAATGACGCGGTAGCGGGTCAGCTCGCGGTTGAGCATCTCGTGGCCGTGGGAGAACGCACTGGAGACACCGAGATGTTTCCGTTTTTTCGATCTGGGATTCGAAACCGCGTGGATGATGATCGTATGGATCGCCGGGTCATTTATGAAAGGCTCCATGGGAAGTTCGTGGAGAATCCCTCCGTCGTGGAATTCCGTTCCGCCTATGGTCTGTCCGGTGAAAAGAATGGGAACCGAGCAACTCGCCATGATGGATTCCGCCAGCGGGCCGTTCGTCAGGAATCTTCCCTCGTGCGCGCGGAGATCGGTTACAGCGATACTGAGTTTCACCGGGGTGGTATCCTCGATCAGCCCGCACGGGAGCTCCCGCTTCAGATGCCGGATCACGCGTTTTCCGCTCATCAGGCCGGTGAGCCTTCCTATGAAAAACATGGGTGCGCCACGAAACGGTATCCCCATGTCGGGATACGAGTTTTTGAGCGCCGGGGAAATCACCGCGTCCCGAAGCCTTTCCCCACGGAATCCCGCGGCGTAGAATCCTCCGGCGATGGCGCCCGCCGAGGCGCCCGCGACGTGTCCAGGGTGAATACCGGCCTCGTTCAATCCGCAGAGAAATCCGCCGTGCGCGTATACGCCGAGAAACGAAGAGCCGAGCGCGAGCGCGATACCGGGATCGGCGGGTGTTTCGGAGACGGGGACGGTCATGGCTTCCTGCTGCGTGCGGTGATGATCGCCAGTCCGCCGACAAGACCCCAGAAGATACTGAACAGGAATCCGATCAGCGAGGCGGAAATCGCCACTGACGCAGGTATGCCCGTGAGCTGGCCGAGCATGAATTCGAAAGTCCGCTCCCGGACTCCGAGACCAGAGATGGAAATAGGCAGCGCCGCGATGACATCGACGACCGGCATGACGGCCATGACAGTGCTTGCGGCGACATCACTGCCGAGCGCGCGCAGACCCGCGTGGAAAGTCAGGTAGTAGCTTCCCGCGAGAAAGAAGGATGCGATAAGCGACCAGACGCAATGGATCCACCGTGTGCGGTACAGATCCAGCGCGGTCGTGATCCTGTCCACCCAGCGGTTGTTCGTGATGAGAGGAAGCCTCCTGCGCCCGAATGAAAGCATGCGCGGGGCGCAGGAAATGATGGAAAGCGCGACGATCACCAGGCCTCCCATCTGGAACCATGTGGCCGCGATGAAGGTGTTTCTCGCCGCCTCCCCGGTGGCCAGGTCG
Organism: uncultured Verrucomicrobiae bacterium; assembly: GCA_963758175.1. Lineage (GTDB taxonomy): Bacteria > Verrucomicrobiota > Verrucomicrobiia > Verrucomicrobiales > Akkermansiaceae > Luteolibacter. The sequence goes on along the minus strand of CAVWUI010000005.1, from coordinate 298,938 downwards.
ATCGCGCCGAATCCCCAGGTGAAAAACAGGAAGAACAGGCTTCCCGAGATGAAACCGATGACATGATCCACCATCACCGACATCGCGACCCCCACCTTTTTCTCCGGCTCCCTGCGAATGAGGAGGACGATTTTCGCCGCATCCCCGGCGGCTCCTCCCAGCGATACGATATTGAAAAACGCCCCGTAAAGGGTGAGCCGGAAAATGTAGCCGAAAGGTTGCCGGATCTCCTGCGCCCGGAGCAGGAAATGCCAGCGGAAAGCGTTCGCCAGCAGGCTGAAAAGCGCCATCGAGAGTCCGAAACACATCCAGAACGGCGAGCGTATGGCGCGCTGGAAATTCTCTGCCAGCGTGCTCTTGTCCTCGATCCGCGAGAAAGCCCACCAGAGGAAGAGAACCGTCCCCGCCAGTTTCAGGAGAAAGAGTCCGGCTGCCCTGGCCTGTGCCTTTTTCATCCGGCGCGGGACTGCTCCACGGCATCCGCGATGGTTTTCACCGAACGCAGGATTTCCTTCGCCGCCTCGGTATCGGTGATCTTGAATCCGAAGCGTTTCTCGATGGCGACGACAAGCTGCAGGGCGTCCACGGAATCAAGTCCGAGGCTGTCCGGCCCATCAGCGGAGTGTCTATCGCGATCTCATCGGGTTCGAAATCGAGCATCAGCTCATCGACGAGGATGGACTTGATCTCTTCGTGGAGGGTGGAGGTGTCGGACATGGAAAATGAGCCTTTAGAAGATGCCGCCGTCGATTTTCAACGTGGCCCCCGTGATATAGCCCGCCTCTTTGCTGGCAAGGAAAAAAACGGCCGCGGCGACCTCTTCCGGTTTGCCGAAACGGCGCATGGGAATGGATTTTTTGCGCTCCTTTTTCCCTTCCGCATCCATCTCGGAAAGGGCTTCCGTCTCGATATAGCCGGGGCACACGGAGTTCGCGGTTATGCCCATCCTGGCGACTTCCTTCGCGAGGCTGGAAGTCATCGCGACCAGTCCCGCCTTGGCCGCCGCGTAGTTCGTCTGGCCGAGAGGGGCGAGCAGGGCGCTTAGCGAGGCGATATTGACGATCCTCCCGAAACGCTCGCCCATCATGCCCCGGATGACGGCCTGGGAACCGTGGAACGCGGAGCTGAGGTTGGAACTGATCACGCCGTCCCACGCGGCGGGAGGCATGGTGGCGAGAAGGTGGTCATCGTGATGGCCGGCGTTGTTGACCAGCACGGTGATCACGCGTCCTTCCTCCTCCACGGTCGCCAGCGCGGCGGCCCAGTCCGCGGGATCTGTCACATCCAGTGGAACGATCCCGCATCTCCCGGGAAATTCCCCGGAGAGCGCGTCGCAGGAGTCGCGGTTCGTGCGTATGCCGAGATAGACGAAGGAGCCGGCATCGCGCTCCAGGAAAAAACGGGCGGTCGCGGCGCCAATGCCTCCGTTGGCTCCGCTGATGAGGATGGCTTGCTGGCTCATAAATCGTGTTTCTTGAAACGGGCTGAAAATGCGTGCTGGTTCCCTCCCGCCGCGAAAACGGTGGCCGCCTCCCTGCCTTCGAGGACGGCTTCCAGCGCGACCATTGTCTGGAATCCGTAGCGTATGCCCATCCCTTCCCCGAGAGTGGTCGCCGGACTGATCCTTTCACCCGTCCATCCGCCGGTCGCGGCGGCCTCGTCGGAATCGATGGAGCGTATGCCGGTGAGGCCATCGACGAGAAGTCCGGCTGGGACTGTTTCCGCAAACGCGGAGGCAATGGCTTCGCGACGTTCAGCGGCGGAGGTGTAGTCGAACGGGCCGCCCAATTCCTCCATGGCGATACCGGACGGATTCGCCTCCAGATAGACTGCGGCGGCTCCCTCCGTGGCCACGAAATCGCCGGAATAGAGCGAAAGTGCCTCCATAGTCAGCCAGTCGGTTTCCTCCGCACAAACCACGAGGCAGCCGTCCACCAGATCCGCGGCGATCCAGTCTTCCGCGACGCGGAAGGCGGAGAACCATGTCGCGGTGTCGCCGATCAGGGTATAGACCGGCCCGTCGCATTCCAGATATGCGGCGATGTGGCTGGCAGGCGCGTTGAAGACCGTTTCCGGGAAAATCATCGGGCTGGCCAGCGAAGGATCCTCCAGCACCTCGCCGAAGAAGCGGTTCGAGTAATTCACGCAGCCGTTCATGAAAGACATGACGATCCCGATGCGCAGTCCACCGGATTTCATCTCCGCCAGACGCTCCTCGCCGATGGCCTGGCGGGCGGCGGTGACGGCGAATTTCGTGACATCACTCGCGCGTCTGAGGCGGGGGTGTTTCGGCATCGCATCACGGAGTGATTTCCGGTCAACCGGCCTGTGCCGGTAGGCGATCGTCTTCCCGCCAGCCTCGCGTTCCAGTGTCTCGGCGGGGATGTCCTTTTTCCCGAGACAGGCTTCGTAAAGGGAGCGGGCGTCCATCCCGGCGCAGGAAACGGCACCATGTCCATGGATATACAGAGGGGCGCTCTCAGCTCGCATTTCTGAAAATCAAGGATGCGTTCGAGCCGCCGAAGCCGAACGAGTTGGTGAGGGCTGTTTCCAGAGCCGCCGGGCGAGGCTCGCGGACGAGGTCGAATCTGCACGCCGGGTCTGCCTCGCGGATATTCAGGCTGGCGGGGAGGTGCTGGTGCCGGAGGGCGAGAATGCAGATCGCGGACTCCACAGCGCCAGCTCCGCCGAGGAGGTGGCCCATGGCGGATTTCGTGGAGCTGACGGAAATCCTCCCCACATCCTCTCCCGCCCATTCGGAAATCGCGTTCGCCTCTGCCACGTCGTTCAGGGGGGTGCCGGTGCCGTGGGAATTGATATAGTCGATCTCGCCCGGCTGCATGTCCGCTTGTTTGCACGCGGCGCTCATGGAGCGGACGGCGGCGGTGCCGTCCGGATGCGGTTGGGTGAGGTGATGGAGATCTGTCGCCATCCCGTAACCGCAGATTTCCGCGAGAGGTGTTGCTCCGCGCGCGCGCATGCTTTCCTCCGATTCCATGACAAACATCGCCGCGCCCTCACCTATGGCCAGGCCGTCACGGTTGGCGTCGAAAGGCCTTGGAATCCCGGATTCCGCGAGTGCCTGCAGCGAATCGAAACCCGCGAAAACAAGCTGGCAGAGCGCGTCGTATCCTCCGGCGATCGCCATTTCCCGGCGACCCGCGCGGATCAGATGAAACGCGTGCCCGATGGCGTTCGCGCCCGAGGCGCAGGCGTTTGAAATGATCTGGGTCTGCCCACGGAACCCCAGCGCGCGCTGGACTGTGCTCGCATGCCGCTGCGGCTGGTAGTGCTCGACTCTGGAGAACTGCCCTCTTTTCTCCCCTGCGGATGCCGCTTTGTAAAACTCCTCTCCCAGCGGCATCGCCCCCGCCGAAGTGCCGACGACAAACGGCGTGTCCGGGGAAATTTCCTCCAGCCGCGCTGATTCAAGAGCCTGGGCGGTCGCGTTCAACACCAGCCGGGTGCCCCTGTCCATCCGCGCCGCCTCGCGTTCAGTCAGTTGGAAACGCGGTCGGGATTCACCCAGGTCGGCGACCCCGGCCGTCTTCACCCGCTGGCGGGAGACATCGAAAAAATCCACCTCCCGGAAATGGGTCGAACCCTCCCGTATCGCACGGACATGCGCCTCCGCGTCGTTTCCCATCGGGGAGACCACTCCCATACCCGTGATGAAAACCCGTGTGGGAACCGGTTTCATATTGGCATTTCTAGCGGGCGGCATGGGGCGGAAGGGAGACGCGGGAGATGCCACTAGGAAATGCCGGATTCCCGCCCTTGGCAAGGGGTTTGGAAACGTTTAGTCAGGTGCCGGATGCTTGTGGATCGTTGGAACGAGGTTGTCGCCGGGAGCGCGGATGGGATCGCCCTCCGCCACCCGGAGTGTCCTGGCGGGCTGACTTTTAGGCAGATTGATCGCATGTCCCGCGATGTGGATACCTCGGGGGAGACCATCGGCGCCGTGGGCACATCCGTGGTTTTTTTCCCCTCCCTGCTCGCAGCCTGGAGGGCCGGGAAACCCGCACTCCTCCTGGAAAACGCCACCAGCGTGGCACGTCCCGTCCTCTGCGACATCCCCGAAGGAACAGCCATCATCAAGCAGACCTGCGGAGCCACCGGAATCGAGCGCAGCCTGTTTTTCTCAGACGAAGGGGTCCACGCGGAAGGCATGCGTAATATCAACGGACTCGGCCTGCACGACGGGCGAAGGGGGCTGGCCGCGATTTCCCTGGCGCACTCCTACGGCTTCGGCTGCCTCGCGCTGCCGCTCCTCCTCGGAGGGGTGCCTCTGGAGGCGGTGGCCGGCCCGCTTCCCATGATGATGGATGCCGCTCTGGACAGGGGCGGGGAGATATTTCTGCCCGGTGTGCCCGCGATCTGGAAGACCTGGTCGCAGACGGGCATCGCATCCCATCCGGCGGTCAGCCTCGCACTCAGTGCCGGATCGCCGCTCTCGCTGGATCTCGAGAACACGGTGTTTTCAGAATGCGGCCTGAAAATCCACAATTTCTACGGCACCAGCGAAACGGGCGCCATCGCCTTCGATGCTTCCGCCGGACCAAGGGAGAGGCAGGGCTACGTCGGCAGGCCTCTCCCTGGAACACGCGTGTCCACCGGCAGGAACGGACGCATCATGGTAGCCAGCGATTCCCGCGCGACGGGGACGGATGTTGTGGCATGGGGCGGGGAGTTCGATGGCGACTACCTGACCCTAGACCAGGGCGAGGTATCGGACGCCGGAGTATTCGTGAATCGCTGCATCGGCCGCGCGATCAATGTCGCCGGGCGGAAGGTGAGTCCTGATCGTCTCCGCGCCATTTTGGAAAAACTTCCCGGAGTGGGACTCGCCGCGGTCGAGCGAGGTTTCAGTCGTGATTTCGAGCGTTTCGAGGAGATCCGTGTCCGCCTGAAGATGGAAGGGGATTTCGACAGGAAAGCGCTGCGCGAGGAGCTGCGGGGAAAGGTGGAGAGCTGGGAAATGCCGAGGAGCTGGGAGTTCGAGGGGTGTTTTTAATCTGAAAAGGGTTTTTAGCCGGTGCGGGAGCCTTTCACGCGGTTTCGTGAGCCGACCACCCCTTCAAAATCGCCAGACCAGGCCGGTGCGGAGGCTGAGATCGGAGCTGAAGGAGTTGAGTCCCTGGCCGATGCCGAATTTCACGGTCATGGAGTGGATGGGGGAGTAATAGGCGCCGAGGACGGCCTCGTGGTAACGGTGGGTGGAAAAGTCGCCGGACGCTTCGAGGCCGATGGCGAAGTCGTGATTGAAGGAGTGGCGGATGCCGATGCCGTAGCCGAGGGCCGCGCTGCCGTCATCCGGGAAAAAGGCGATGAAATTGGTGAGCAGCCGGGTGTTTTCCCCGAGCGCGCTTTCGGTGATGAGCCGGGCGTGCCAGGCATCGACCCCGTGCTGGTGGATGCCGATGTGGCCGCCCGTGCGCCGCCACCGTTTCCACCGTGGGTATGGGGTATGTTCGAAGGCGGGATGTAATCCGGACCGAGATCGATGCCGGGATCGACCGGTGCGGGTGCGGCGTGGGAGTGGCCCGCCGTTGGGTGTGGCTTTCGGAGAGTGCGAAATCCCTGCCCGAGCAGGATGCCGAATTTCACGGGGAAACCGGGCGGGGTGAGATCGAACTGGATCGCGGGCGATATGGAGGAGTAGTCCCAGCCGGAGCCTTCCTCGGAGACGATGGTCTCCAGGGAAAGGCCGGTGCGGGGGGCGATGCCGGTGCCGAAACCGAGGGCGAATGAAGTCTCATCCGGGCCGTCATCGGATTTCCACGAAAGATTCGAATAGACGAACCCGCCTCCCGTTTCCGGGACGTAGGGATCCTGCAACAACAGGAAATCACGTCCGTGATCGGCGTGTGCGAGGACGGTGGAAAGCGAGAGGATGGCTGGGACGGAAAACTTCACGTGCATGCGGGATGGGTTCTCAGTTCCGGCGGCGGCGGAGGAGCATTCCGATTGCTGCCAGTGATGCGAGCAGGGCGGAGCCGGGCTCGGGGACGGTGGTGAGGTTGAGCCTGTAGCCCTGCCGCTCCGCATCCGTGGCGGGGGCGTTGCTTCCGAGCGCGAGGGTGTATGTGCCTGCGGCGAGGGTGAAGGTTTTCTCGACGAAGGTCTCGGTGGAGTTGTCGATGTGATCCATGTAGGTGATGTCTTCCGCCCATACGCCTGCGTTGTAATCCGCGTAGGAACCGGGTTCGCGGTTGTAGTAGGTGTGGTTTTGCGTGCCGTCCTCATCGGTGCCGGAGAAGAGGGTGAAGGACGGGAACATGGAGGGTGAAAGGGCGGACGCACCGGCGATGTCTGCGGCGCGTTCCATGCGGACCGTGAGAACGGTCGCGTTGGCGAGGGTGAGCGATGCCCAGTCAGAGGTATGCGTCCAGCCGACGGTCGGCTCGCCGAGGGATGCGTCGAAAAGGGCGTTGTCCTCCCAGCTCCAAGCGCCGACGTGGCGGGACATTTCGGCCGAGTCAGTGCCGTCCATGGCGATGACCCAGTCGTAGGGAACTCCCTCCGATGGCCTGCTCCCGCCGGGACGGAAGAGGGTGGTTGCGGCCTGGCTGGCCATGACTAGAAGGGCGCTGATTGCGATGGTGGTGTTGGTCGTTTTCATGTTCTTGTTTGGTTAAATTCAGAAGGTCTTGCGGAGGCGGAAGAATGCTTTTGGAGCGGTGGGTCGGATGCGCGTTTCCCAACCGGAGCCGGCCTGAAACGGGTTAAAGCCGAGGGGTTTCCAGGATTCCGTCGAGCCGAGATCCGCCGAGGTCTCGACATAGGCAGGGGGAGAATTGGAAGGCCAGCGGATGGAGATTTCGCCAAGGGACGCTGGCGCGATGGTCAGGGCGGGCAGGGTTTCATCCCCGTCCGGGATGAGGTTTCCGTTGCGGTCGATGCTTTCGGAGCGCCCCTGTCCGGAGGGGGTTCCGGTAAAGGTGAGGGAGCTGTTGCCAGTGGCAAGGGCCAGGAGTTGGGCGCGGGTGAGAGCGGGGCGGTCCGCGCTGTCCGGAGATGTAGGTTTTGGTGGTTTTGTCGAAAAAGAATGCGCGGTTGCCTGACGGTGAAGCGAGATAGGCGACAAGGTCCGCATCGTTCACCCTCGCGTTTTCGAGGATGTCGAGTGTGGCTCCGGTGGCGGGAAGGCTGGCGGATGTGGAGGTAACGGCGAGATTGGCGGTGGCGACGGGAGCGGTGCCGGTATCGAAGGCTTTGATGAAGGCGGTTACGTCGGCGAAATCGGCCGGTGTGGAGAGCTCGGAGAGGACGTAAGGATGCGAGATGGGCAGGCCTTTCCCGGTGCCGTCGCTGAGGAGGCCGTATCCGGAGACGGAGGTGGCTCCGGGGGAATTGTCGAAAAGCCCGGCGCGCTGGTAGGTGGTGCGGAGCGGCGGATTTTTCATATCCTGCCTGCCGCCGACCTCGCTACGGAGGTCGAGGTTCTGATCCGTTCCGCCGGGGAGCGTATGGCAGGAGGTGCAGTGGCTGCTGAGGTGATCCTGGAAGAGGACGTTGCCACGGCGGGGATCGCCGCCTGAGACGCTGGCGGGGAGTGACCGGTCGAGGTTGCGGTTGGGATTGGGCGGGTGGACGATGCCGAGGAGATAGGCGGCGAGGGCGTCCATGTCCGCCGAGGGGATCGCGGGTCCGCCGAGGAGGTTGGGGAATGTGGAGTTGAACGATTGGATGGAGGGCTTGTCGCCGCGCCAGTGGAACTTCGTGGTGATGACCTCCGGGCTTGCCGGGGTGACGATGGCGGCGGGGATCGCGACGTTCGAGGCCATGCCGCGGAATGTCTGGGTAACCATGGGGCCCTTCATGGGATGGAGGTCTGCGGTTCGCTACGCTGGTGATGTGGGCGGAGAGTGCGGAGCCCTTTACCACTGTCATTTCCCCGCCGGGATCGCCAAGATCCCAGGCGATGCCATCGCGATCCGCATCGAGGTGGCAGGTGGCGCAGGAGACGGTGCCGTGGGAGGAGAGGCGGGCGTCGTAGAAGAAGCCACGGCCTTGGCGGTCGGTGTCCGGGAGGGGGTTGCGGCTGCCGACGGGAGTTTCCCGGACGATTTCCCCGGTGGCGAGAGCGACGGTGGAAATGTGTGTTGGAGAGTTTGTTGAGGGCGTAGAGGTGGGAGCCGTCCGCGGAGATGGCAGTGCCGCGTGGGCCGCGCATGGTACGGGAGTTTTCGCGGAAGGGCGCAGATCGATGCGGCGGAGGATCTGGCCGGTTGTGGTGGAAATTTCCGCGAGCCGGTCGGAGTTGAACGCGGTGATCCATGCGGTGTTCCCATCCGGCGCGAAAGTGACGGAGGTTGGCTGGGCAAGCGCCAGGGCTTTGCTGGCGGGATCGGGCGGGGCGCGTGGTTGATGCCGGGATTGAGATTGTGGGTGGTGACGAGGCCGGCGGTGTTGATTTCCGCGACGCGGTGCTCGGAGAAACTGCCCTTTCAGCGCGGGCTCGAATCGGATGAGGTTCAAAGCTTCGGAGTTCGGAACCCAGAGGGAGCCTGTCGTGGGATGGATCGCTATGTCGAACAGGTTGGTGCCGATGTTTCCGATGTAGCGCGTGACGGTGAGAGCGGTGGTGTCGATCTCCGCGATATCGTGGTCAAGGACGGTGTGGCTGATGCGCGGATCCGGGTCGGGACGATCAGTCCGGTCTTCGGCGGGGCGGGGAGGGCGGCGTTGGTTGGCGGCGGGCTGGTTGGGAGCGAGGTTGGAGGGGAGGATGGTCGTGTTGTTCCCGGAATAGAGGAATGCGACGTAGACCCTGGTGCCGTCGGGGCTGGCGGCGAGCGCGCGGGGGAACTGGCCCTGGAGCGGGATGGTTCCGACGGATTGGAGTGTGGAGGCGTCGAAGACACGGATGACGCGATTCTGGGCGCAGGAGACAAAGGCTTTCCCGGCGGCGAAGATGACGTCGGCATGGCTCGTCCGGGACGCTGATGGTGGCGATGGTGCTTCTTTTCAGAAAGTGAGATGACGGAGACGGAATCGGACGCTTCGTTGACGACCCATGCTTCGTCGTTGTTGCGGAGCGGACGGAGACGGGCTCGCGGCCGGTGGGGATCTCGGAAATGAGAACGGGGGAAGAGGGATTGCCGAGATCGTGGATGGAGAGGCGGGCGTCGGGCGTGTTGACGGCGAGAAGGCGGGTGTCATCCGGGGTGAGGGCGACGGGATGGCTCTGGCGGCCTTCGAAATGGACGTGGTTCTGCGCCGTCGGATTTGCCGACAAGAATAAAGCCGAGAAAGCTGCGAGGAGTGGTTCTGTGAAATGACATGGAAGAGACATGGGAGGTGGGGATACCTTCCGCCGGGTCGTGCGGGACGATTGTCCGACGGAAGGACTGGCCCTGTCCTTGCACTTGCCGACCAGGGTCGATGTGCGGGCCAGAGGGTTAGGCAGTCTCTCCCAAACAGGGAGGACTGCATCGCGAGCAGGTAATCCCAGGCAAATGCCCCTCGCAGGAGAATGACGCAGGGAAAAGCGTTGCCCCCCTGGATTGCCAATACTGCCTACGGATTATCTGGATCGCGAAAATCAGGCGAAAGCGCGCGGAGGCGGCGCATCCGGGCCGCTGGGCTTCATGCCGGGTGGCAGATGGGGGGATGCGAAAATCGCATTGGGAAATTCGAAAGCGAAAGGGAATTTGAGATCGTCGAGGGCGGTCGAAGGAATGACTTCCTTGAGGTGCTTCGTATCGACCTGCAATACCACGGGGGATTCCTTCTCCGGCTCTTGCGTTTTCTTGATTGCCGAGAGTTTACAGCAGAGGGCACAGGGCTTTTCCCCGCTGAAGGTGTCGCGTGTGCCTTGCACGAGTCCTGACTCCGCGGAGTAGGATGCGAGCATGTTCGCCCATGCGTAGACCTGCACCAGCGAAGACGGTCCGCCGACGAGTTGAAGGCAGACCAGAAGGCAAAAGAGATATTGGAAAAGCTTCTTCAAAGTCTGAATAAGCCGGAAGCGCAAGGACGGCGGAACCGTTCGACGTTGGCCATGGCTCACGCAAGGGAAAACTTGGACAAGTTTTGGAAGGCACGGTCAGGTGCCGCTGAGCATGACCATGGCGGTTGCCATTACCGTGTCCCCGTCGGAGACCGATCCCTTGATCTGGATGAGGTTTCCCAAGCGGCCTTCCACCGTGGCAGAGATTGTGAGTGTTGTGCCGGGAGGGGCGGTGCCGAGGATCTTGGCGTTTTTAACAGAGGTGAGGCGGAGATCGGCGAGGGTCGGCTGGTCGGGGTCGGACTGGGCGATGACGCCGCCGAGCTGGGCGATGGCTTCGATCATGAGGACGCCGGGCCAGAGGGGGTTGCCGGGGAAATGGCCTTTGAGAAACGGTTCCTCGCCGCTGATGAGATAGGTGGCGGAGCCGGAGACGCCGGGCTGGAGAGCGGTCATTTCCCCGATGAAACGGAATTCGGAGCCGTGGGGGAGTGATTGAAGTTCTTGATCGTAGGGCATGGTTGGGGGCATGATGGGGTCGTCGGGAGGCGCTTGCCAAGCGTTGCCGGAATTTCAAAACAGTATAGCCTGAACAGAAGCCCCTTGAGTTCCAATTTTCATCCCGAGATATCAGGCGGAACGGCCGCTTCGCGACGGCGTTCGCCGCTCCGGTTCTACGCCGGGGCGGTGTTCATGATCATCTACTGGCCGTTCTGGGTGGTGGCGATGCTGGTGACAGGGTTGGCTTCGCGACTTGTTTTCAGCAGGGAAAAGCACAGGGAGATAGGCCAGGCGATGCTGGGGCACGGGATGGACACGTTCATCAGCGGCCTGATATTCCTGCGTATCATTCAGGTGTATGACGAGGGGCTGCGCGGGGGGGAGGAAATACCCGGGCCGCTCATCATCGCGTGCAACCATCCCGCGATGTGGGACGCGCTCCTGGTGATCCGCCGCTATGTGAGCGTGAGCTGTATCATGAAAACGGAGCTGCTGGCGAATCCGCTGCTGGGCAGTTCGGCGAGGTTCGCGGGATTTCTGCCGAACGCTCCGCGCATGAAAATGGTGCGCTCCGCGGTGGCGCGGCTGAAATCCGGAGGGCGGCTCCTGCTTTTTCCGGAAGGCACCCGGACGCGCCGGGACAGCGTGGGAGTCAATGAGTTCCGCCCCGGTGTCGCCTTGCTGGCCCAGCAATCGGGCGCTCCGGTCCTGCCTGTATTCATCACCACGGACAGCCGGTATCTGGAGAAAGGCTGGCCCATTGCCCGCAGACCGGAACTGCCGATACGGATACGGCTCCGGGCGGGTGAGATGGTGCGAATCGGGCAGGGGGAAAGCGTGAGGGAGTTCTCGGAAAGACTTGAGGGAATTTTCCGGAAGGAACTCGGCTGAAATTGAAAAAGCCTGTGCCGGGGCGTTTCGCTGTTGCCAGGAACGCGGCTTGATGACCATCTAGACGGCCACCCGATGAAGGCCTGCGTTCTGATCCCATCCTACAATTCCGGCGACCTGCTGCGGCAGACGCTCGCAGGGGTGCTGGAAGTCTGGGAGGATGTGTTCGTCGTGATCGATGGCAGCACGGACGGTAGCGACGCGGGCATAGAGGAACTCGCGGGACAGCGGACTGAGGGTGATCCGACTGCCGGAGAACAGGGGAAAGGCTCCGCGGTGCTGGCGGGGATCACCCGGGCGGAGGAGGAGGGCTTCACCCACGCGCTGGCAATGGATTCAGACGGCCAGCATCCGGCGGGACATGTCGCCCGGTTCATGGAGGAGGGGCGGAAGTTCCCGGAGGCTCTTGTTCTCGGCGAGCCGGTTTTCGAAGCGGACGCGCCAGCGCTCCGTGTGCAGGGGCGTAGGGTTTCGAACTGGTGGGCGAATCTGGAGACCTGCTGGTGGGGCATACACGACTCGCTTTTTGGAATGCGCCTTTATCCCATCGCGCCGTTGCGGAAGGTGTTTTCGGAAACGGGTTTCGCGCGCCGCTTCGATTTCGATCCCGAGGTCGCCGTGCGGCTCTGCTGGGAGGGCGTGCCTGTCATCAATCTGAAGACCCCGGTAAAATACCTTACTACGGAGGAGGGCGGGATCAGCCAGTTCCGCTACCTGCGCGACAACACCCTGCTAACCGGGATGCATGTGCGTCTGTTTTTCGGCTTTCTTGTGAGACTGCCGGTTCTGATTTTCAGGAAGAGGAACGCTCCCAGGAACAAGGGACTTTCCGCAGGGTGAGACGGGAACCTATTCGGCGTCGCCCGGCCCCTGGTTCCAAGCCCGGTGCATTTCCTCCGCATCCGGGGTTTTCAACGGTCGGACGACACGGAAACCCAGCCATGGTGCGTTGGTATAATACCAGAGTGATTTCGGAATCTGGGGATCCTGGATCTTGAGAGCGGCGGATGTCTGCCCCCGAGCGGCGGAGCGCAGCATCTCCGCGTCCGCATCCCAGTGGCCGCCACGGAAGACGGTGGGGTGGCGGGTGACGGGCGGGATCCAAGGGTTCACCGCGTTGTCCGCGATCTTCGTGTAAGCGTCCGGGAGGTATTGGTCGAGAGTGAGCTCCGCGACATTCCCGTGCATGTCATACAGACCCCAGGGGTTGGGCTTCTTCGTTCCCACCTTCTGATACTGATACTCTGAATTCTCAGCGAACCAGGCGTAGTCACCGAGGCTGGCCGCATCATCGCCGAAGGAATAGGCGGTGGTGGTGCCGGCGCGGCAGGCGTATTCCCACTCCGCCTCGGTGGGGAGGCGGTAGAAGTGTCCGGTCTGGGCGGAGAGCCATTCGCAGAATTTGTTCGCGGCGTGGTAGGTGATGCCCACCGCCGGAAAGTCCTTCGAATAACCGTCACCCATGGAGAAATGCATGGGGACGTAGGGCGGGGTGGGCTGGGTGACGGTGTCGATCAGCGTCTCGCCCTCTTTGATTTCCGGGTCTTCGGAGGTGGTGAGATTGGAATCGCGGTTGAGTGTGCCGTCCTTGTTTCTCGCATCGCCGTTCTCCATGTAAGGGCGGTAGAGGTTCCAGGTGGTTTCGAGTTTCGCCATCCAGAACGGCTCGATGGTGATTTGCCTGACCGGGGATTCGTCCGGCTGGTGGCTCGGCTCGGAATCCGCGGAGCCGATGTCAAACTTGCCGCCGGGGATGGGGATGAGGTCGATGGTGGCGTCCTCAGCGAGCGGGACGGACTCGGAATACGCCTCCATACCATCCGGTGAAGGATCGGGGTTCGCCGTTATTTTTCCGTGGATTTTCTCGGTGGTCGTGAAGAGCCGCGGATTGGGCAGATCCTCCGCGTGGAGGGCGGAAGCGAGGGTGAGGAGAATGAGGGAATGTTTCATCGCGTTATCTGTTGAAGGTGGAGAGCAGGGAGGCGAAATCAACCGGCTCGGCCTTGTCCGCGTTGAGGATGGCCACCTTTTGGAGAGAGAAGATCTCGGAGATGCCTTTGGAGGAGAGCTCGAGCATGGAATCCATCTGAGCCTTGGAGAAGACCGCCTCTTCACCGGCACCCTGCACTTCCACAAATTCCAGCGCCTCTGTCATGACGATGTTGAAATCTACCGTCGCGGCTTTGTCTTCCGGATAGTTCAGATCGAGGACGGGTTCCCCCTCGAAAACGCCGGCCGAGACCGCGGCGACAAGTTTCTTCAACGGAAAGTCTTTGATTTTCCCCTCGGCCATCAGGCGGTTGAGTGCGATGGCGGTGGCGACGCATGCCCCGGTGATCGAGGCCGTGCGGGTTCCGCCATCGGCCTGGAGGACGTCGCAATCGATCCAGAGGGTTCGCTGTCCTATCTTCTGGAGATCGACCACGGCGCGCATGGAGCGACCGATCAGGCGCTGGATCTCGGAGGAGCGGCCGTCGAGTTTCCCCCGGGAAATGTCCCGGGATTTCCGCTCGTGGGTGGAGTAGGGGAGCATGGAATACTCGGCGGTCAGCCAGCCGCCGGAGACTTTCTGGTACCGCATCCAGCCGGGGACGCCGTCCTCGATGGTCGCGGAGCAGATGACCCTGGTGTTCCCGAAGGAAACGAGGGTGGAGCCGGTGGCGTTCGGGGCGACATTCGGATGAAAGGAAATCGGGCGGAGCTGGTCGTTGGCTCGGTTGTCGGGGCGGGGCATGGGGGGAGGGGTAAGCTCGAAATCCGGAATTTGGAACTCCAAAAAGACGGGAACTCCGCGGGAATTGGTATCGAGGAATTGCGACGGGACGCCGCAGCCTATCTTCCTTTCGCGAACTTGGCGGAATCTTTCGCGGCGCGGGTCTCCTCGCCGGGTTTCGCGAGAAAGCCGAGATCACCGAGCCAGGCGTCCAGACGGTCGGGCCACGATGCGTAGGGAATCTCGTCCGTGCCGCGTTTCTGGCCGCCGTGACCGCCGCGGGCGTAGATGTGCATCTCCACGTTCGGCACGCCGGCCCGGAGCATCGGATTGAAGTAATCCGCCGCCCATTCTGCATGTGACCTTGTCCGTCGAGCCCGAGCAGGTGATGAAAGCGGGAGGGACGTTGGCGGGGATTCTCGTTTCCGGATCCCGGGTGAAAGGCGTGGGGCCGGGATAGATCACGCCGATGAAGTCCGGGCGGGCGGAGATTCCTCCCAGCGCGCCGGATGGGTTCGCTTTTTCGAAATCCTCGAAGAAAAGAGCTGCGGGGGCGGCGAGTTCGGCTCCGGCGGAGAAGCCGATGATGCCGATACGCCTGGGATCGACCTTCCATTTTTCCGCGTTCGCCCGGACGATGCGTATCGCCTGCTGTGCGTCATAGGTGGCGTCCGTGGTCGGTTCGTAGCCGTCAACGCGGAGGCGGTTGCGGAGGATGGCGGTGGAGATCCCCATTTCCGCGAACCGCGGCACCCACGCGGCGCCTTCGGGGTTCACCCAGAGGATCTTGTGACCGCCGCCAGGGGCGAGGATGATGAAGGTGCCGGTGTTCTTTCCGTTGTCGGGAGCGAGGTGGACTTCGATGGAGGGGTTGTGGATGTTCAGGACGTTGACGATCCTGATCCGGCTTTTTCTCGAAAGTGGTGTTGTATTTCTCCGGTTCGGCGAGCCTGTCTTTCTTCAGGAACGGTGAATCGGGAGGGTAGAGCGGGATGACCTCGCCGCCGGCAATCACAGGCTCCGGCTGGAAGGGTTGCTGGGCGAAGGCGGGAAGGATCGCCGCGACGATGAGTGCGAAGGTATGGATTTTCATGTGTGGTGGTCGCGGACATTTTCCGCCGTCATGGAAAGGTGTCGAGCCTCACATTGGGCATTGAGCATGCTTCCACGGATGGATAGAAAATCTCCAGGGATGGGCGACATGGGGTTTTTACAGAATCTGGGGATCATCGCGGTGAGCGCGGCGGTGCTCGTGGCGTTGGGACGGGCGGTGAGGATGCCGGCCATCGTGGTCTATCTGCTGTGCGGGATACTGATCGGGCCGGTGCTGGGATGGGTGGGAATGGAGGAGGGGCTGGAGCTGGTCTCGGAGACCGGGATCGCCCTGCTGCTGTTTCTCGTGGGACTGGAGCTGAGCATCGCGAAGATAAAGGACGTGGGGAAGGTGGCGGTGGTGGCGGGATTGCTGCAGGTGGCTCTGACCGTCTTTTCCGGGTACCTGATGTGCTCGGTGCTCGGCTTCGGGATGATGGAGGCGGTGTTCCTGGCGATCGCGCTGACCTTCAGCAGCACGGTCGTGGTGGTGAAACTTCTCGATGAAAAGGGGGAGCTGGAGAGCCTTTACGGGAGGATAGGGCTGGGAGTCCTGCTGGCGCAGGATCTGGTGGTGATCATGCTGCTGACGTTTCTCGCCGGGATGTCGGGAGGGGATGAGGGCATGGACGCGGGGACGGTGGGGCTGGGGCTGGCCAAGGCTTTCGGCGGGATGGCGGTGCTGCTGGTGGTGGCGATGGTGGCTTCGAAATACCTTCTGCCGCGTCCCTTCAAGTGGGCGGCGCGCTCACCGGAAGTGCTTCTCATCTGGGCGCTCTCGTGGTGTTTCCTGATGGTATTCGGGGCGCACGAGTTCGGGCTTTCGCTGGAAGTCGGGGCGTTCCTCGCGGGAATGAGTCTGGCGCAGCTTCCCTACAACGAGGATCTGCGGCGGCGCGTCCATCCTCTGATGAATTTCTTCGTGGCGGTGTTTTTCGTGACTCTCGGGGTGCGGATCGATTTCACCGGGGCGCTCGGGCATACCGGAACGGTGCTGGCGCTCTCCGGCTTCGTCCTGCTTGGGAAGCCGCTGGTGTTCCTGTTGATCATCGGCGGTATGGGCTACGGGAGGAAGACCGCGTTTCTCACCGGGACGACGCTCGCGCAGACGAGCGAGTTCTCGTTCATCCTGGCCGGGCTGGCGATGGGCAAGGGTCTGATCGGCGCGGAGATCATGCTGGTTTCCGCGATGGTCGGGGTCGTGACGATCGCCGTTTCCTCCTACATGATCCTCTACGGTCACAGCCTGTATGCCTGGGTGTTGCGGACGGGTGTTCTGAAAATGAAATTTCTCGATGGAAAGCCCGGGATGACGGACAGGATCTCGCATGCGGGCGAGCATCTGGACGGGCATGTCATCGTTGTGGGGATGAATTCACTTGGGACGGGATCTGGTGAGACGCATGGTGGACAAGGGGCTGGCCGTGCTGGCCGTGGACACGGATCCGGTGAAAATGGAGGGGCTGCCCGCGCGGACCTTGCTGGGAAGCGTGGGTTATCTGACGGTTCTGGAGGAGGCGGGTTATTCGCGGGCGAAGCTGATCGTCTCCGCGCTGCAGATCGAGGAGACCAATGACCTGCTGGCATATCGCGCGAAGAGCGTCGGGGTGCCGTGCGCGATCCATGTCGTCGATTTCTCGGTGGTGGACAACCTTCTGGAACTGGAGACGGATTACCTGATGATCCCCAAGGTGGACGGGGTGAAGGCGCAATTGAAGATCCTGAGGGAAATGGAGGTGCTGAAGTGACGGCTTTCGCTTTTCTGCTGGCCACGGCGGCGGTGGCCTACGGGCTGGCGAGGTTTTTCCGGCTTCCTTCCATTCCCATCCTGATCGGTGCCGGAATGTGCCTGAGCCTTGCGGGCCTCGTGCCGGAAGAGCTGGGACTCGGCGGCGGCGAGGGTGCCATGGACATGCTGGAGCTCGGCCTGGTCTTCCTCGTTTTCTCCTCGGGAGTGGAGCTGAATCCGGGTCGCTTCAGGAGATTCGGGAAAGCCGTGTGCTGGGTGGCGGGGGCGCAGTTCGCGCTGGCGATGGGGGTGGGTTTTCTCTGCGCGAGATGGATGGGGATGGGGACGCTGGAGGCGACCTACATGGCCGGCGGTCTGGCAGCGAGTTCCACTCTGGTGGCTGTCCGTCACCTGCAGACGCGCATGGCGATGTTCGAGCCTTACGGGCGCGTCGTGACCGGAGTCCTGCTCCTTCAGGACGTGGCGCTGGTGCTGCTGATCGTGATGCTCTCCCGGGTGGACGGGGGAGGATGGAATATCGGGAAAGGACTGCTGGAAACCGTCCTGATGGGGGGGATCGCGTGGATGGCGCAGAGATTCGTCATTCCGAAGCTCGTGCTGCGCTTCAAGCCGGATGAGGAGAACCTGCTGCTCTGGCTGGTGGCGGTTCTGCTTGGCTTCGTGGGGGTGGCGGCATGGTTGGGACTGCCGCTGATCGCTGGGGCTTTCGCAGGAGGATTCGTCTTCTCCGCGTTTCCCCTCAACGGCCTGGTGAGGGGGCAGCTTTCCTCGCTGGTGGACTTTTTCCAGGCGATGTTCTTCGTGGCTCTCGGGGCTTTGCTGGGTGTGCCGGACGGAGGGCTGTGGCTGCAGGCGGGGTTGTATTCCATTGTCGTGATCGTGGTGACCCCGCCTCTGGTCGCGCTGGTCGCGGAGTGGCGCGGGCTGAACGCGCGAGCCGGGATCGAGGCCGGGCTGCTGCTCGCCCAGACCAGTGAATACTCGTTACTGCTCGGAATCACCGGAGTCGTCCTGGGTCATGTCAGCTACGACACCTTCTCCATTCTCGCTCTCACCACTGTCATCACCATGGTGGCCACCCCGTTCCTTGGACGCGAGGCGGTGGCGAATTTCCTGCTGCCATTTCATCCTCTCCGGAAAAAATCCGTCGGCACGCAGTCTCCCGAGGGGCACGTGCTCATCCTTGGCTTCGGTTCCGCCGGGATGTGGACGGTCAAGCCCCTCCTCGCGCAGGGCGAGAAGGTGCTGGTGGTGGATGACGATGCGATCGTCTGCGGGGCGCTTGCGAAAAAGGGGATTCCCTTTCTGCGCGGAGACGGGGCTGAAGTGGAGATCCTGGAGAAATCGGGCGCAAGGAAGGCAAAGCTCGTGATCGCCTCGATGAGGCGGGTGGGCGACGCGCTGACGGTCCTGAAGCATGTGGATGGCGTGCCGGTGGTGGCCCGTGTTTTCGAGGAGGAGGAGGCGGAACGGGTGAGAGCGGCCGGAGGCACCCCGGTGATGAACTCCGTGGCGGCGGCGGATACCTTCATGGCCTGGCTGGAAAACAACGACAGGGTGAAGTTCTGACCCCACGAGACAGCGGGAAGGACGTGGCGATTCTCAATCCAGCTCGTTGTGGAAATTCTCCGTGTCTTTCACGGAGAGCACGAAAGCCTCCAGCAGCCTGATCGTCGCCTCGATGTCGTCGAGATGGGCTGTTTCCACGACCGAGTGCATGCACCGCAGGGGCAGGGAGACGAGTGCGGACGGAACGCCTTCGCGGGAGTTGAAGATCTTGTCGGTGTCGGTGCCGGAGAAACGGCTGGAGGACTCGTGCTGGATGGAAATCTTCTGCTTTTCGGAAATTTCGATCAGGCGTTTGACGATGAGCGGGTGGTTGCTGGTGCCGTGGGTCAGCGTCTGCCCTTCACCGAGCTTCACGAGACCGAATTTCGCGGGATCGATGCCGGGGGTGTCGGTGGCGTGGGTGACGTCCAGACAGAGGCACATCTCCGGCCTGATCCGGAAGGTGGCCATCATCGCGCCGTGGCCGCCGATCTCCTCCTGGATGGCGTTCAGGCAGACCAGGGTGACGGGTGGCGTTTTCCCGGATGCGGAGATGCGCTTCATCACCTGCGCGATGATGTAGGAGCCGATGCGGTTGTCGAGGGCGCGGGAGATGAGGCGTTTGTGCGCCAGTTCCGCCGGCCCGTCCTGGTTGACCATGGGATGCCCCACACGCAGTCCCATCTCAGCGACTTCTTTCGAATTCGAGGCACCCACATCGACCCAGAGATTGTGGACGGCTGGTGCTTTCTCGTTGGAGAGCGAATCCCTGCGGAGGTGGATGGCTGTATTCCCGATGATGCCTGAAACGATTCCTTTGTCGCCAAGGATGTGAACCCGGCGACCGCGGGCCGTGGCGGCATCGGAGCCACCGACGCGGTCGATGCGGAGGAAGCCTTTCTCATCCACGTGCTTGATGATGTAGCCGATCTCGTCCGCGTGAGCCTCGAGCATCACGATCTTCTTTGATTTCCCTTCAAGGGTCGCCCAGGTGGATCCGTAGGCATCGCATTCGACTTTCGAGGCGGTCTTTCTCAGATAGTTCGCCCAGACATTCTGGCCTGGCATCTCGAAGCCGGTCGGGGAGGGGGTTTCCAGAAGCGTGAAGAGGAATTCTTTGTCGGCTTTTTTCATGTGGAGGCAAGTTGAACAGCCGGGGCGCGGATGCGCAAAGAGAGAATCGTGGAGCGCGGACATTTCTGATCGCGCCCGGGTGCGATATGCCAGAACCGGAAGTCCCGGTGCCTAGTCTCCAAGACCTTGCGCGAAAATGTCTTCCGGGGAGTTCAGGATTATGAGCATGGGCCGACAGCAGACCTCGCAGTCGTAATCGAATTCCGTAGGCATCTCGGCCTCAGGCGGCACCGCGATCTCAAAGGACTCGAAGCAAGTCGGACAGGTCACGGGGGTTGTTTCCATTTTCCCTTTGTTGGTGAATGACCGCCTCCCGGTGTCAGGCCGGGGTCTCCGCCAAGCGTGAGATTATGTATTCGTCGCGTGGTTGCCCGGAGAGAAGTGGCCGAACCTGCGCTCGCTCATGGTTGATCTCGCGGAAAGACGTGGAGGGAGCGCGGTGGCGGCAGCCGCCGTGGTCGGGATGAAGTTCCTGCGATTCATCGTGGAAGTTCCCTTGCCGGTGGGGGAAGTCAAAGATTTTCCAGACGAGGAAAGCATGGCACCGCTATTAAGGAAAAACTGACTGTCATCTATGGCGTGACAGATGTTTCCGAGCTATCATACGGTGTCTGGCAGCGCCCGGCGTGTGGATCACATGAATTTTCTGGATAAGACGGATCAATCGAAAACGCCTGGGAGCGCTCCTGCCGGGAAGCGCCTGGAGGGCGTTGTTTCCGGATGGGAGAAAGACCGTGGCTTCGGCTGGGTGAAATCCGGAGAGGGGAGTTTTTTCGTCCATATCCGGGAGTTCGAAAGTGGGTTCGTCCCGAGGGAAGGGGACATGGTGACTTTCGCGCTGGGTCTGGATCCGAAGGGCAGGCCGTGCGCGAAGGACGCGTTCTGCCCGCGCAAGAACAGGCTGCCCTCGCTTTCCTCCTCGCTGCGACTGGCGGTTCTGCTCGTGTTGCCAGCCATCGCGAACTTCCGGCTACCAGTCGCGCCATGGATGCTGCCGCTGGCGATGCTGCCGTTGTCCGTCGCCGCATGGTTGCTCTGTCGCCATGATAAGGAAAGAGCGTCCGCGGGGCGGTGGAGGGTATCGGAGACGGAGCTTCACGGGCTGGAGTTGTTCGGCGGTTGGCCGGGATCCTTCCTCGCCCAGCGGAAGTTCCGCCACAAGACCCGGAAGGTGAGCTACCAGGCGATCTTCTGGTCCATCGTTTTCCTCTACCAGATCCTCTCTCTGGATGTGATGCTGGATCACTGGATATGGGGCGAGGCGCTGGCGTTCTGGGAGGAGTGGTTCATTCCCCGGACTCGACTGAGCCACGCGTGTGGCCGGAGAAATGCCGCCCCACCTCCGGATCTTTTTTCCGCTGAAGGAACCGCCCGCCGCTCGCGCAGGAAAAACCCCGGATCACGGACGAAAAAAGCCGTACCGGAAACCGGAACGGCTTGGGTAGAGATCGGGCTGATCGCGAGGATCAGTCCTTTTTGAAATCCTCTGCGAATTTGCCCAGACCGGCCTCTTCCAACTTGTCGACCGGGATGAACTTCATGGCGGCGGAGTTCATGCAGTATCGCTTTCCGGTAGGTTCCGGGCCGTCATCGAAGACATGACCCAGATGGGTATCGGCCTTCACCGAGCGGACCTCGTCACGGGTCATGCCGAGGGAGTTGTCCGTGCCGACTTTCACCGCACCCTCGTCGATAGGCTTCGTGAAACTGGGCCATCCGGTGCCGGATTCGAACTTGTCCTTGGAACTGAAGAGAGGCTCCCCGCTGACGACGGATACGTAGATGCCTTCCTTGTGGTTGTCCCAGTATTCGTTGTTGAAAGGCGGCTCGGTGCCGTCCTCCATGGTGACCTTGTATTGCAGGGGTGTGAGTTCTTTTTTCAATTTGGCTTGTTCTGGGGTTGGCTCGCTGCACGCCGTCAGGGTGGCGGCGAAAATGGAGAGGGAGATTTTTCCTAGGAATGGGATCGTGTTCATGGGGCGTGGACTTGTTGCGGTGACCATAAGAGGAAAAACCCGCCAGCGCATTCCATTTTTTCATAGCCCGTGACGGGGCGGCCAGGCCGTGGAGGGGAACCAATGGACTCTCCAACCGCGAATGAACGCGAACGAACCCAGACCTTGAGCAATCGGATTCGCAGACATCTTCTTGCGAGAACCCTGGGTGGAACACCCCGTTTTTCGGGTCGCCTCACGTTTTTCACAGTTGAATGACGGCATCACACAGTAGCAAGGCGTCATCTCACAATTAAATGACGGCTCCTCACCGTCGCATCACGGCCCCTCACCGTTCCAGGACGACCCCTCACCGTTCCAGGACGACCCCTCACCGTTGCAGGACGGCCCCTCACCGTTCCACGCGGCCTCTCACCGTTCCAAGCCGACCCCTCACGGTTGCAAGCCGACCCCTCACCGTTGAATGACGGCTCCTCACAGTTGTGTCACTGCGTCCGCAAGTTGAGAAAGCCTGTGCACAGGCAGGGAATCCTCCGGTTCATCAAAGATAGGTTGTCACCATGCTTTTTGCCTTCCCGGAGGCAATGGGACGGATAGTTTCCAACTCAGGAAACCAAAACTTTTCTGCCATCGCAGAGAGAGGGAAGCAGAGTGAGAACCAGATTCACCCTTCGAACCGCAAGCGATACGAACCATCGGGCTGGCGGCTGTAATTTGACCGTTCCTCCTCGGCTATAGGTGAAGACGGTTGCACGGGTCAGGTCGTCCTCGTTGTTTAGGATTAGCAGTCGGTCACGAACTGTTGAGGCACCGATAGCAGTAGGGATTTCGAAACCGCCTATCATTCCCTAGGGGTCAAAGTTCTTTTCCATTTCCTCGTCGATCTGCACCGTCGCCGGCGGAGAGAATGACTTCGTAAACTCCACCACTCTCTAAGAATTCCTTGTAACGAAGCGAGTGAAACGGGCTTGAGTCAATATTCATGGCCATAAAGTAACGGATCAGTAGTAGGATTGGCAGGGAGCTGGCATCTCGAGCGCGGAGGAGAATCTTCAGCTAGCAGATCGGCGAGCCTCATCCGCGCCTACTACTTCATCGACGGAAATCGGATCACCAGCAAGGTGGCGGATCAGGTATTTTTTGAACCATGCTAGCTGATCGATGATATCGTCGGCAAAATCTTGATACATCCCCGCAACTTCTTCGGGAGGCTTCCTCGACAGGTCCGCCTTGAACTGATCGAAAAAGTTTTCTATCGACCAATCGATGATTCGACAGTATTCCCGAATAAAATGAAGAGATTGCACCTCCTTGGCGGAGAGGCCATCAGAAAATATTTTGAAGCTTTGGTCATATATTGCCGTCGCGAAGAAGAAAGTTTTTGGTGGAGTGAGCGCCCCGTTCGTTAGATCAGTTTTGGTGGATCTCAACACCCGCGTCTTGTGTGGAATCAACGAAAGATTGAGTTCCATCTCCACCATGAGGCTTCGCTTGATGGAGCGTTTTTGCAGAAAGTTCTTAAAAGATTCGAGAAAGGTGGACATGAACAGACCCACAAAGACGCCAATCAAACCAAGGATCCCATCGGTTAGCACAAATGCCTGAGCAGATTCAGTCTTCCATCTAAGGGCGTATCCAATCGCAATGGCAGTGAGGCCTACGGTCACCAATTTGAACATCTTCCTTCAATGGACCTATCGGGGCGATCTTACAAGGAGGAAGATTCAACTAGTGTTCAATTAGGGTGGAAGGCGAAATAGTTCTCACAGCTACGTAATTCCAAGGTTTTTTCCCTAGTGATAACTATTCTATTGTAATATGGCTCCGATTGAATTAGCCGAGAAGGTCGGGCAAACATATCCAATGTTGTTCGAGCCTTGGAGAAAGAGAATCGAGGAACTTAAGGAGGACTTCGCACAACCGATTCTCGAAGGGATTCCCGCCTCCCAGATGTCGGATGAGGCCAAGGAGTTCATTCTAGCGTTTCTTTCGGAGAGCCGTAAGATGATCACATCAATCCTATGAAAAGCCTCTTCCTTGCATGGCAAGCACCCGAAGACTGTGACCGCAGCCGGGCATGGTTTCCCATCGGGCGACTGGATGCGGAATCCGCCGGTTCCGAAGTGATCTCCTGCCGTTTCCGTTATACGGGCGGAGCAACACGGGCGCAGAAAGAAGTGGGTTTCGAACTGCTGGTATCGTTCCCTGACTTCCAGGATGATACTCTTCCGAGAAGCTGTTCCCGCTGTTTCACAACCGGGTGATTTCCCCGAAGCGGGCTGACTTCCCGGGAATTCATCGAATGGCTGGGACTTTCGCGGGAAGAAGCTGACCCGATCTCCATCCTGTCAGTATCGGGAGAAACCCGCGTAACGGATAACTTCCAGACTTTTCCAAAGATCGAAGCAAATGCCGACGGCAGCTTCCACTTGCGGTTCTTTGCCCATGGTCTGCGCCACCTTCCGGAGATTTCACGTCAGCGTGCCAAGCTGCTCAATCCCAGCGAGAAGCTGCGGGTGATGATCGAGGTGAACAATCCCGCCACCCGCCTTGTTGTGACCCTGCATTCGGATGATTACGTGATGGTTGGCTGGGCTCCGCGCTATCTGGTGGATGGTCTGGTGAAGTGCATCCCGCAGGCTCCGGAGATCGAGGTGACGGTTGTGAAGGTGAACTATACACATGCCCCGCTGAACTAATCGATCCTGGTGTAATACTCCGGAAAGGCTCCGAAGGATCTCAAGCTCATGTCCTCTCCAGACTTCACTCCGCTGATCGGGTAGTTTTGGAGGACGAATGCAAGGGGACATGTCCAAAAATAGCTCTTTTTTCGACACACGGGCAAGTACGTGTAAATAAAAGGGATATTTCTTTACATGTTTCTCGCGATGTGTGAAGAAAACTCCGGATTCTTCACATGAACTCGCTTCCTCCATTGCCGTTTAACGATCTGTCCTGCTTGGATCAGCGCGAGGTATGGGTGGCTCTGACGGAGGCGCACCGGCAGGTGGCGGAGCTTAAAGGGCTGTGCGAATCACTGCCGAATCAGGGAATTCTCCTCGATACACTGGCCATCCAGGAGGCGAAGGACAGCTCCGAGATTGAGAACATCATCACCACGCATGATGAACTTTTCACCTCCACCGAAGATTCCGCCACAACTCCGGCGGCGAAGGAAGTGCGTGACTACGTTTCCGCCCTGCGGATCGGATTTTCCGCCGTGCGCAGCGAGGGCTTGATCCGGCTGGAAACGCTGCTGGCCGTGCAAGGCGAGCTGGAGCAAAACCGCGCCGGCCTGCGCACCCTTCCGGGCACCGTCCTTAAAAATGAGGCGACGGGACAGGTGATTTACGAGCCGCCCCAGGACGCCAACGAGGTGGCGGAACTGATGGCGAACCTCATCGACTTCATCCACGCCGACGACGGGCTTGACCTATTGCTGCGGATGGCGATTGCGCACCATCAGTTCGAGAGCATCCATCCGTTTTATGATGGCAATGGCCGCACAGGCCGCATCCTCAACCTGCTCATCCTCCAGCGCGAGGGTTTGCTCGGTCTGCCCGTGCTCTATCTCAGCCGCTACATCACCGGCACCAAACCGGAATACTACCGCCTGCTCCAGACTGTCCGGAAGGAGGAGCGCTGGGACGAGTGGTGCATTTATCTGCTACGCGGCGCCGCCCTGACGGGGCGCAGCGCCATCCTTTTGATCAAGCAACTCCGCGACCTGATGCAGGAAACGCAGGAGGGCATCCGCGAAAAGCTTCCCAGAATCTATTCGCAGGATCTGCTCAACAACCTGTTCCGCCATCCCTACACGAAAATCGAATTCGTCGAACGGGAACTCGGGGTTTCACGCGTGACAGCGAGCCGTTATCTGGAGTTGTTAGTGAAAGCAAGCTTCTTACGGAAACAGAAGATGGGGAAAACGAACTTCTATATCAACGAGCCGCTTTTCGCCCTCCTGAGCCAAGTCAGCCTCGAACAAACATGAACGAAGCCGAAACCCGAGCCGAGCACATCGATCCCGCCCTGAAAGCGGCGGGGTGGGGTGTTGTGGACGGAAGCCGCATCCTGCGGGAATACCACATCACGCCGGGTCGGATCGAGGGCGGCGGGCGGAAGGGTAAGGCGGAGATCGCGGACTACGTGCTGGTTTTTAAAAACACGAAGCTGGCGGTGGTGGAGGCGAAGGCCTGGGGCAAGCCTCTCACGGAGGGCGTCGCGTAGGCGAAGAGCTATGCGGGGAAGCTCAAGATCCGCTACACATACGCTACCAACGGCCAAGGCATTTATGAAGCGGACATGGCCTCCCATCATTCCCCTGAATCCCATTCCTCCCATCCCACCGAGCAAGAGATTCCCAGCTACCCCACCCCCGAGGAACTCTGGGAGAAAACCTTCGCGAAGAAGAACGAGTGGCGGGATCGCTTCGCCGCCGTGCCTTTCGAGAATAAGGGAGGTTTCTTCCAAGGCCGATACTATCAGGACATCGCCATCGAGCGGGTGCTGGAGGCGATGGCAGGCGGGGAGCCGACGCGCAGACCGCGCATCCTTTTCCTCGCAGACAGGAATATCCTCGCGAATCAGGCGTTCAATTCGTTCTCAGCATTTCCCGAGGATGCGCTGGTGAGGATAGACCCGGCATCGATTCGCAAGAAGGGCAAGGTGCCGAAGAACGGGAGCATCTTTTTCACGATCTTCCAGACCTTCATGACGGGGCCGGACGAGGCACCGAATTTCGGCGAGTATGCGGAGGATTTCTTCGACTTCATCGTGATCGACGAGTGCCACCGTGGCGGAGCGAAAGACGAGGGGAACTGGCGCAAGATCCTAGAATACTTTTCCCCGGCGGTGCAGCTCGGCCTGACGGCGACCCCGAAGCGCAAGGACAACGTGGACACCTACGCCTACTTCGGCGAGCCGGTGTATGTCTATTCGCTCAAGGAGGGGATCAACGACGGTTTCCTCACGCCTTTCCGCGTGAAGCAGATCCAGACGACGATGGATTACTACACCTACACCTCCGATGACACGGTGGTCGAGGGGGAGATCGAGGTGGGTAAGCTGTATGAGGAGGCGGACTTCAACACGAACATCGTGATCCGCGAGCGGGAGCAGAAGCGGGTGGAGCTTTTCCTCGGGATGATCAACCAGAAGGAGAAGACGCTGGTCTTCTGCGCGACGCAGCAACACGCGCTGATAGTGCGGGATCTCATCAACCAACTCGGCACAAGCAAGGATCCGAACTACTGCCACCGCGTGACGGCGGATGACGGGGCGCTGGGCGAGCAGCACCTGCGGGATTTCCAGGACAACGAGAAATCCATCCCGACCATCCTGACGACATCGCAGAAGCTATCGACCGGGGTGGATGCGAGGAACATCCGCAACATCGTGCTGATGAGGCCGGTGAAATCGATGATCGAGTTCAAACAGATCATCGGGCGCGGGACGCGGCTCTACGATGGGAAGGACTATTTCACGATCTATGACTTCGTGCAGGCGCACAAACACTTCAGTGATCCGGAATGGGACGGGGAACCGATCGATCCGGAGGCCTGCGGGACATGCGGGAGCCACCCATGTGTGTGCGAGGTAACTCCGCCGACGCCGTGCAAAGTCTGCGGGATGCGTCCGTGCGAATGCCCGAAGGAAAAGTGCGAGATCTGCGGAAGACAGCCGTGCGAGTGTGAAAAGAAAAGGAAGGTGCGGGTGAAACTGGCTGACGGCAAGGAGCGCACCATCCAGCACATGATGATGACCAGCTACTGGCATCCGGACGGCACGCCGATGACTTCGATCCAGTTCATGGAAATGCTTTTCGGAAAGCTGCCGGAGTTTTTTAAAAACGAACAGGAACTGACCGCGCTGTGGAGCGAACCGGGAACCCGAGCGAAGCTGCTGGAGGGATTGGCGGAGGCGGGCTTCGGCAACGACCAGTTGCGGGAGATGCAGAAGATATTGAATGCGGAGAAGAGCGATCTCTACGATGTGCTCGCCCACGTGGCCTACTCGATGCCACCGCTCACACGGGAGGCGCGCGCAGGCAAGGCGAGGGTGGAGATCAGCGGGCTTTTCAACGAGAAGCAGAGGGCTTTCCTGGAATTCGTGCTTTCGCACTACGTGACCGTGGGAGTCGAGGAGCTGGATACGAGGAAGCTGACACCGCTGCTAAAGCTGAGGTATCACAATTCAATACCGGATGCACTGAAGGATCTGGGGGACGCGGGAAGTGTTTCGGAGGCTTTCAAGGGATTTCAGAAGTTTCTGTATGTGCCCGCGGCGTGAAGAAACCCCTCCGCCTTTCTCCAGGTGGCGTATTGGCCGCTGCTGGGATCGAAGCGGATGAAGGCTAGCAATCCGAAGCGAAGCCCAGCGCGCGCAACGGCCAGAGTCAATAGTCTCTCTGCCTTGATGGAGGCAAGCTGTCCATATGCGTCCCGCGCTACGGATCTCCCTGTCAGATCTCGATCTCTCCCTCGAAGACGAAATCGGCGGGGCCGGTGAGAGTGACGTTGGCGAAGGTGGTTTCGCCGGTTTTCTCGAAGCCGATCTCCAGCGTGTCACCTCCGGCGACATCCACCTGGACGGGGCTTTCCGCGCCGGTGAGGAGGTGGTGGACGAGAGCGGCGGCGACCATGCCGGTGCCGCAGGCGAGGGTCTCGCCCTCAACCCCGCGCTCATATGTTCGGATGGCGATGTGACCGGGGGCGAGAACCCGGGCGAAGTTCGCGTTGGTTCCGTTCGGGGCGAAATGCGGGTGACGGCGGATCGCGCGACCGTGGGTGACGACATCGAATTTCTCCAGATCATCCACGAAGGCGACGGTGTGGGGGACGCCGGTATTGAGGAAGTGGATGTCCTCGTGGAAATTCTCGACGCGGGCACCGCACCTGAGATCGAGGTCTTTCGGCTCGGACATGGCGATACGGACGTTGTCGCCCACGAGTTCCGCGGTGAGGGTGCCGGCGATGGTCTCGAAGGAAACGCTTGAGGGAATCTCCTCTCCCTCGGCGAGGTGGGCGGTGAAAAAACCGAAGCAGCGGGCACCATTGCCGCACATCTCCGCCTCGCCCCCGTCGGCATTGTAGTAGCGGAACCTGAAATCGGCTCCGTGTTCGGCGGGCTCGACCGCGAGAAGACCGTCGGCCCGATACCACGGTGGCGATCGCAGAGGTCGGCGATGGTGGCCTGGTCGAGGCTGATATCGAGATCGCGGTTGTCGATGACTATGAAGTCATTGCCCGCGCCATTCATCTTGTAAAAGTGGAGTAACATGGAAATTCGACCTTCATGCTGGAAGTCGGTCGCGCGGAAGATGCGACATGAACCGCCTGATGGCAAGGAGGCTAATCCTGAAGAGCGGGAGCGGGGGCGGAGCCGGGATATTTCTCGAGGGTGGCCGGAAGGGTTGCCTTCAGAGCTTCGACCAGGCATTTCGTCATCTTCGCGGACTTCACGATCTCGGGATTGGCGGCGCCGGGCTGCAGCTGGATCAGATCGTTGTAATACCGGACGGCAGCCTCCTCGTTGTCCAGGTAGTGATTGGCGGTGATGAGATACACGAGGGCGTCCGCAGGATAGCCGGCGGTTGGTGACGGGCGTCTGGCCTCGGCTATTTTCAGATAGACGGGGAAAGCGTCCGGATGGCGTCCGGTGGAAGTGAGAGCGAGGGCGTGAAGGCGGTCTTCAAGGCCTGGCCGGTCGGCGACCTTTTCCAGCTCCGCGATACCTTTCTCCTTTTCGCCCTCATCGATGAGACTGAGTCCGTATCGGGCAGCATAATTCGGTTCGCCGGGATTGATGGTGAGAAGCGTTTCCAGCAATGCGGACGCTTTGCTGTGACGACCCTCCGTGGTCGCGATGTCGGCGGAGAGGTTCAGAGCGTTCTCGTTCTCCGGATCGGCTTCGAGGGCTTTTGCCAATAGTTCGAGGGCACGCCCGCTGTCTCCACTGCGGCGTGCCTGGCTGGCGAGCCAGTATGAGGTCTCGGGATCGCCATCAGCGTTTCTGGAAGCGAAATCGACAGAAGCCGCGATGCTATCCACTAGGCTGTTCCGCCTTTTGAGACGGGCGTCCGTTTCCTCTTCCGTTTCGTTCCCTGTGGCGGTGAGGCCGTCCAGCGCCACCTGTCTCCACTCGGCCATTTTCGCATGGCTCACCGGCACCCTGGGCATGGCCCGGGTTAGCTCGCGTGTGCCAAGACCCGTCATTCCCAGCCATTTGGTCGAGCGCACGCCTATGCCGGGGCTGACATCGCGGCTGTAAGGAGGCCGCAGGAACCAGCTCCCCGCCAAATCCGATCGCATCGCGTCCCACAGTTCGCCGGGCGGTGCGGGGGAGGGTGTCTCGCCGCGATCCACCTTCATGGCGATGGTCGCCTGGACGAGAGGGAAGACCGTGGCGACGACGTCCGGGTCCGGGATGATCTCGCGGATGTGGACATAATTTTTCTCCGCCTTCGGATCACCCGTGATGGCAATGATTTTCCGTCCGTCCGCGGAGAAATAAGCGTCGGTAACGGCGGTATCAAAAATCCACGGAGTCGAGACCGGAGCGGCCTCCCGCCAGTCCCAGACCCGGACGCTGGCACCATCCGCCGTGGTGGAAACCGTGAGGATGAGATCGAAATCGGAGCTGAACCGGTATCTGTCGATCATGTTCGCACCGCTTGCGAGCGGAGCGTCCTGAAAGCTCATTTCGGAAAGTTTCCATACCCGAAGCGTGCCACCCTGTCCGGTGATGCCGAGCACCGAGGAGTCATCGCTGTAGGCCATGCGGTAGATGGCGTTTGGATGCGGATAAACCCCGGGAGGCTTTTCCGGAGTTTTGGTATCGAAGAGCAGGAAATTCGTGTCCGGGCGGAAAAGCTCCCCGGTAGCCGATACGGAGAGCCAGCGGCTGTCGGGTGAAAAGGCGAAGGCGGTGTAGAACCTTTCAGGGATGGCGAAAGGTGCTGGTTTCAGCCCGTCCGTTTCCCAGACACGCATGACGGGGAGGCCGCCGCTGCCGGGAGGAGGTGCGAAAAGACAGGCGATGTAGCGATTGTCAGGGCTGAACGACGTGAGGATCAGGTTCGCTGCCGGAAATTCGCAGCTGGCGAGATTGGAGCCGTCAGAAGTTCTCACCAGTGACAGCCAGTCCTGGCCTATGGCGACGAACATGCTGCCATCCTGGGACAGATGCCAGTTTCCGAAGGAGTCTTTCGCCGCTTTCCACGAGCTTTTCTCCACTGCCGATTCGCCGGAAATATCGTGGAATGAGACCGCTCCGTCTCCAGCATAGAGAGCGGCCGTGTCGAGATGCTCGCTCACGATCGTATTGCCGCTCCCGTCGCTCGCGGGCATGGCCAGTCCATCTCCCGACGTGGCCATTTTACCGACATCGATACGCGTCAGGGTTTCCGTGGTGGCTATCCCGAGGATATCACCGTCCAGATGGCTCTGCCCGGGGATGCCGGTGAAAGGACTTCTCGCGGTCAGCGCGCCTGCGGTGGAGAGATCCCAGACGGTGGCAGTGCGGTTGGTGGCGGTGAGCAGGTGGCGTCCATCCGCCGTGACGGATGCCTCGACGACCTGCGCCTCGTTGTAAGCGGGGGAGAAAAGCCTTTCCATGGTCACAGCGTCGAAAATATCCACCCTGCCGTCAGCCGAGCATGCGACGAGAAGCTGGCCGTCCGGAGAGATTGTCACGAGAGTGCTGGAAGTGGTATCGGGAAACAGGAGATCCTGGCCTTCCTCATAGGCGTTCCTGATCTCCACATCGCGCCGGAAAGGAGCGACCACGACGGCCGACCCGTCAGCGTTCGGCATATAGTTATGGATGAACGGAAAGTTCAGGGCACGCGACTCATCGTCGAACCTCCCGCTGGCGGCATCGAGGAAAACCAGGCGGTGCACGGCTGGATTCGCGTCCTTCAACGACATGCGCACAACGCAGCGGTTCATCTCTTCGTTCGCCTCGCGGGGCAGCGCGGGGACGACATCGATGAAAACGTAGCCATCCGGAGGTGTGAGCGGAGGCATGAGTTTTTTCGCCGCGACGTCATAGACCAACAGTTGGGTGGCGGTCAGGGAGACGAAGTATTCGCTTCCGGTGGCGACCAGGGAAAGTGAATCGCCATCG
The DNA here is from genome assembly GCA_963758175.1 of uncultured Verrucomicrobiae bacterium. Taxonomy (GTDB): domain Bacteria; phylum Verrucomicrobiota; class Verrucomicrobiia; order Verrucomicrobiales; family Akkermansiaceae; genus Luteolibacter. The sequence goes on along the minus strand of CAVWUI010000005.1, from coordinate 267,271 downwards.
GTTTTCCATTTTTTGATCTCCTCGCCGGTGAGGGTGTTCGCGATGCGGATCTCGCCGGAGGGACGCGCCTCACCGGAGAGTTTCCCGTCTATGGTGACCCAGACGGAGCCGAGTGGATCGCCGAGGGTGCTGACCGCGCCAGGCTTGCCCGTGCGAGTGTCCCAGATGCGCAGAGTGCTGTCCTTGCGGATGTTCAGGACGTAGTTCGAGTCATACGAAATCATCGGGGTGAGAGTCCCGGGCTGCGTCCTCCCATGGGCCGGGCAGGATTTTACCGGAGTTGATGTCGTAGACGCGTGGCTTGTCATCCGGGGAGCAGTGAATCACGAGCTGGCGGGGGCCATGCATGCCTCCGGCTATTCTCTGGGTCACCTTCACTCCGGAGGTGGATGAGTAAACAGGGAGTGGACGTGGCTTCGCATAGAGCTGTTCCGAATAAATGCGGGAAAGCGCGCCCTGGTGATCCGGCGCTATGGCGAGCGTCTGGGCGAGGGCGGTCAGACCCTCGCGCTCGCGGCCGGTCTCCAGAAGCTGGATGCCTTTCGTGTAGGCGATGCGCGTCTCACCCGCGACCGCCTGGGCGGTGGCCTCCTGGGCCTTGCCTTTCTCGCGGTCGGCGGCGCGCCTGTCCTTCTGCGCGGCGGAATTCGCGAACATGGCGATGATTCCGCCGGCGACTGCGACCAGGCAGAGAACTACGGCACCCATGGTAATTAGGCGGGCGTTCCGCAGCCTTCGCTGATCCTCCTACGGATTCGATCCAGCGGATTTCCCGATGAACTCGATCTCCAGTGGATCCAGAGAGGCGAGGTGGCCGACGAGGATGGCCTCGGCGGCGGAGAGGTTGGGGCCGCGGGGAATGAGATATTCCTCGGCTTTGTCCTTCTCGATCCAGTCCGCCATGCGGGAGGCGACGCGGGTGCGGGTATTGAGGAAAATCCGGTTCTCCTCCACCCAGGAAACCAGGCGCGGCCAGTGACGGAGCAAGTGCCTCGTGGGCGACGGCGATGACGCGCTCGCCGTCGGGTGATTGATCCGCGGTGAGAAGGCGGGCGTTTACGAGTGCATCGACAAGGGTTTTCGACCCGGGAGTGCGGGTGAGGGTGGAGTAATAGGCGCGGCGGCGTGTCGGTTCGCCGCCTTCCTGTAGGGTGACGAGCTGTTTGCAGAGTGGATCGAAGGCGGCCTGGGCGTCTGATGGCAGTCCGGAGAAAACCGTCTCCGCGCGGGAGCCTATCGCGCCTTCGAGTCCACCTAATTTCTCATAGGCATCCAGGGTGAGAACGCCATCGGAAGTGCGCTGCTCGTAGAGCTGCTCCAGTGTGTAGGAAAGCAGGGGCAGGGCGGTGGGATCTTTCAACGCCTCGTCGCGGAGGAGTTCATCGAGTTTTTCCCCGGAGGTGGCTGTTCTCCTCGAAGGTCAGCCCGGCGATGGCGGCGGGCTGGCGTATCATCTGGCCGATGTCGGCGGCGGACGGAGCAGGAAGGGCGTAGCTGCCGCTTCCCGCATGAGATGCGACGAGCTCCTGGTGCTCCAGGCAGCGCGGGTAGAAATCCGAGCGCAAAGTGCCGATGACAAAGACGCGTCCGGAATTGGCCAGGGCGACGACGATGCCGACGAAGGTGTTGAGTGTTTCCGGAGAAAGATCGGATGTGAAAAGCTCTTCCAGCTGATCCGCGAGGAGCGCGATGCGGACGGCGGGCGTCTTCAGGTTCTCGATCCTTTCGCGGAGGATTTTCGCGTCCTCCTCGCGGTGGCCTGAGACGAGCACTTCGAGTTTCTCCTCCAGATTCCGGCGTTCCACTGTCAGTGCCTGCGCCCCGGCCTGGGTGAGCGCCTGACGAAGGAGGAGGCCTCCGCCCTGAGGTTGGACGCGGATGAGATCCGCCAGTTCCTTTGGCTGCGTGCCATCGGCGAAAAGCTCGGGAAGTGCGCGGGGATCGGCGAGGGAGTTGACGAGAGCCAGTATTGGATCGCCTGCGACATCGGCGGGCTTGAAGATGGCGGTGCGCCAGGCGTTCGCGCCCTCGATCACGCCCGGATTGGTGAGCATGGGCAAGCACGCCGGCGCGGGCGAGCGAGGATTTCCCGCTGCCGGAGGAGCCGAGGATGAGGACGAAATGCCTCGGAGGCGCGTCCGTATTCGTCTGCGCCTCAAGTTCCTGGTTCTGGAGGATGGAGATGATCTCGCCCGTCTGCGCCGTCCGTCCGAAGAAGACCGGCGCGTCCTCGTAATCGAACGAGGCCAGTCCGAGGTATGGCTGGCGGTCGTAGGAGCGGCGTTTTTTCGCCGCTACCTTCGAGGGGGAAACGGGAATGCGCCCGGTGATATAAGAGCGCAGCGCGATGGTCAGCTTTTCCTCGAACTCGCCGAGAGTGTCGTAGATGTTGATCGCGCGGGTGAAGAAGGTCTCGTCCTGGAAGTAGGTGTCGAAAAAGGTGTCGAGCCTGTCGATTTCCCGTCCACCGCCTCCCGGACTTCCCTGGGGCGGGAGGGGCGGCGAGGTTCGGTCGTGTTTCTGAAAACGAAGATGTCCGGCGTGCCCTTCAACTCGTGGGCTTTCATCGCGGTGAAGAACTCGTATTCCGTGCCGCTTTTGAAACCGCCGCCGCCGGGCTTCGGATGTCGGTCGGGATCGAGCGGAGTTCCGAGGCGGGACCAGAGGATGCAGACGACGATATCGAAATCGTCCATGTGCGGGATGTTCTCCTGGTAGTCCTTCGTGGCCACCATCACCTCGTGTTCCCAGAAATAGGGTTGGATCGCGGCGGTTTCCCCGATCTCGGACTGGAGCCTGTCCACGATGCGCTTTGGCGGTCTCCCGCTCCATTTTCACGTCGCCGGGGGAGGAGAAGAAGATACGGATGTTCATGGGATCTGATCAAGGGAACCACCCCTCGCCGCCAGCTAACATGATGTTCGGTAGGCTGTGGAGTAAACTTTGCGTAAAATGATGGAGAGCCGTGCTTTTGGTCGGCGTTGCAACGAGGAATGCAGGACCCAGTCGCGGCTCAGGGTCATCTGATCGCCGCGATCAATGGCTTCGTGAAATCGGCGACGGCCTTGGCGGGATTCCGCTGGTTCAGCTCCACCTGCTTCACGATGGCTGAACCGACGATGATGCCGTCGGCGGATTTCGCGACCATCGCGGCCTGCTCCGGTGTGGAGATGCCGAAACCAACGCAGACCGGCACATCCGTGTGCGCCTTGATCGCGGCGACCTGCGCGGGGATCGTTTCCGCCGGTGCGGAATGCCCGCCCGTGACCCCGCTACGGGAAAGGGCGTAGATGAAACCTTCGGCTTTTTCCGCGAGAAGCTTCACCCGCTCCGGCGGGGTGGACGGGGCGATGAGCCGGATGTGGGAGAGGCCGTGGTTCTCGGCGAGTTCGTCGGAGAGTTCCGCCTCGTCCGGCGGGAGGTCGAGGAGAAGGATTCCGTCCGCACCGGCGTTCACGGCATCGAGTTGGAATTTCGCGAAGCCGTAGGTGAAAATGGGGTTCAGGTAGGTGAAGAGGACGATGGGTGTCCTGTCGTCCTTTTCCCGGAAAGCCCGGATGAGATCCAGAGTGCGGGCGGACGTCATGCCTGATTTGAGCGCGCGGTCGGCGGCCATCTGGTTGACGATGCCGTCCGCCAGAGGATCGGAAAATGGCAGTCCCAGCTCGATCACGTCCGCGCCGGTGTCTGCCAGGGCATGCATGATTTCCAAGGAAAGGTCGAAGGAAGGATCTCCTGCGGCAACGTAGGCTATGAAGGCTTTACGATCATATGACTTGAGAGAGGCGAAGGTTTCGGCGAGGCGCATGCCCGGGACGATAGGTGGCCGCCCCGGAAACTGAAACCCAAATCACGCCCTCTCTGGCGAACATCGTTCTGAAACAGCCCCTTTATCTCCTGACGCTCTCTTCCGATTTCCGAGTCAGGATCTCGGGAGGCTCTTTCAGCGGAGACCGAGAACCTTTGGAGCCGATGCGTTTCCGAAACGATCAAGAGCGGAGACGGCTACAGCATCGGCGCGGGGGATGGTGGCGGCTTTCGCTCCGGCGGGGACGATGACCGCTGTCCGCCAGGTGTTGCCGTAGCGCGCCTGGATGGCGATCTTCGCAGTCGTTCCGCCGGACTGCCAGGTGACGGATGTCTTGTCGCCCCGGACAGACGCGCCGGCTCCGGGGCTCGCCGGGGGGCTTTTGCTGATCCAAGGCATGGGTGGGGACCGCTACGGGCTGCGTGTAAGCTTTCGCGAGTTGGTCGGAGATGCCGCCCTGGTTTCTCATCAGCCCTTTCATGCTCCAGTGGAGGTGCCCGACCCAGTTCCGCCCGATTTTCCGCGAGAGGGCGATCTGGTTGATGATTTCGGAAGCCGGTCGTCCAGGGTCCTCGGATGACTGGATGCGGGTGGTGGCAATGCCTGGCCAGACCGGGCGGCTACCTTGTTCGCGCCACCATTCGAGCAGCGCGGTGTAGCTCTGTTTCCTGGGGGAAATGCGCCAGTAGAGCTGCGGGGCGAGATAATCCACCCAGCCGTTTTTCAGCCATTTCCGCGAATCCCCGGCGAGATCCTCATAGGAGTCCACGCCCGCCTCGATACCTCCGGGAACGCCGGGTCGCCAGATGCCGAAGGGGCTGATGCCTACGCGCACCCAGGGCTTCTGTTTTTTCACGGAAGAATAGAGCTGGCCGACGAAGGAATCGACCACGGCGCGGCGCTGGCCGGGGGATTTGCCATCAGGGAAAGTCAGGCCTGGCGAAGGATACGGATAGAAATAGTCGTCGAGGTGGACACCGTCGATGTCATATCGGCGGACGACATCGAGAATGACTTTGAGAGCCTGGGAGCGTGTGTCCGGATGGGAGGGATCGGCCCAGAGCATGGTTCCGAATTTCCTGATGACCTGCGGGCTGGTGCGTGTGATGTGGTTTCCACCTACGGAGTGGGAGGTGTTGGCGAGAGCCCGGAAGGGATTGAACCAGGCATGAACCTCAATGCCGCGGGCATGTCCCTGCTGGATCCAGTAGGCGAGGGGATCGTAGCCGGGGGATTTCCCCATCGTGCCAGTGAGCCAGGGAGACCAGGGCTCGATATTCGAGGCATAGAGGGCGTCCGCATGCGGCCTGACCTGAAGGATCACGGCGTTCATTTTCAAAGACACGAGCTTGTCCAGAATGGCGCGCGCCTCCGCCTGCTGGGTGGAGGCGGAAAGCCCGGTCCGGGAAGGCCAGTCGATATTGTAAATGGCGGCGACCCATGCGGCGCGGAACTCGCGGGTGAGCTGCGGTGGCCTTTCGGATACGGGGGAATACGATTGCCCTTCCAATATGGAGATGAGGGCAAGGAAGAGGGAAAGGAAACGAAATCTCATCAGCCGAAGCTGGATTGGCCAGATGGTTTCGGCAAGCGCCGATAAGGAGACGGGTGACAATGAGATTCCTCCTGCGAAAAAGCCGCGAATATTCCTCTGGCATGCCGATTCGGGACGACCCTAGGATGCCCCCCGAACTCCCAACATATCATGAAAACACCAATCACAGTCTCCATCACCGGGGCGGCCGGCCAGATCGGATACGCCATCCTTTTCCGCATCGCCTCAGGTTTCGTCTTCGGCGACGACCAGCCCGTCAATCTCCGCCTGATCGAAATCGAGCCCGGTCTGCCCGCACTCAAAGGCGTGGTGATGGAGTTGGAGGACTGCGCGTTCCCGCTCTTGAAAGAGGTGGTTGCCACGACCGATCTGGACGAAGGCTTCAAGGGTGCCAACTGGGCGCTTCTCATCGGTTCCGTGCCCAGGAAGGCGGGGATGGAGCGAGCGGATCTGCTCGGCATCAACGGTAAGATATTCACCGGCCAGGGTCAGGCGATCGCCCGGTCGGCGGCAAAGGACATCCGTGTCCTTGTCGTCGGAAACCCTTGCAATACCAACGCTCTGATCGCGATGAACAACGCGGAAGGTGTCCCGAACGACCGCTTCTTCGCAATGACCCGCCTTGACGAGAACAGGGCGAAAAGCCAGCTCGCGGAGAAGGCAGGAGTCCACAATTCGGACGTTTCCAACCTCTGCATCTGGGGGAACCATTCCGCAACCCAGTATCCCGATTTCACCAACGCGAAGATCAACGGCAAACCTGTCACCGAGGTCATCTCCGACAAGGAATGGCTGGAGGGCGATTTTATCAAGACCGTCCAGCAACGCGGCGCCGCCATCATCGCGGCACGTGGCGCTTCCTCCGCCGCATCGGCCGCCAACGCAGCGATGGACACCGTGAAAAGCCTGATCACGCCCACTCCGGAGGGCGACTGGCACTCCGTCGCGATCTGTTCGGACGGCTCCTACGGCATCGCGGAAGGAATCATGGCATCCATGCCAATCCGCACCAAGGCGGACGGATCATGGGAGATCGTTCAGGGGGTGCCTGTCAGCGAATTTTCCCAAGGCAAGATCGATGCGACCATCGGCGAACTGCTCGAAGAAAAGGATGCCGTGAAGCATCTGATCCCGGCCTAGTTTCCGGGATGGCCTTGGGGTGGTTCCCAACGATCCACAGCATCCAGGATGTCCGCGACATCGGCCAAACGGCCGATGCCCTGGTAGCCGCATGCGAGGTCGCCGGACGCGGGATCAATGATGCGGCAGCCGTCGCCTTTCAGAGTTTCCAGATTGCGTTGCGTCGCCGGGTGCAGCCACATTTTTCCGTTCATCGCCGGAGCTATGAGAACCGGGGTCTCGCGGGGGAGGGCCAGGTAAACGGAGGAAAGGGGATCGGGCGCGAGGCCATTGGCGAAATTCGCCAGGGTGTTGGCAGAAGCGGGAGCGACCAGGAAAAGATCCGCGGTATCCGCGAGTTCGATGTGTCCCGGTTTCCAGGAATTTTTCTCATCCTCCAGGGAAACGAGAACCGGCTGACGGGTAAGCGTCTGGAGGGTGAGGGGAGTGATGAATTCACATGCGGATCCAGTCATGACAGCATGGACATCGTGACCTCTCTTGACCAGTTGGGACGCGAGATCGGCGGCCTTGTAGGCGGCGATGGAGCCGGAGATTCCGAGGACGATTTTCATAAAAACGCGGATCCTATCGAAGCATCGCCGCCGCTTTTTTCACAGCGCTGGCAAGGGCTTCAATGTCTTCAAGGGTGTTGTAGAGGGCGACGGAAGCGCGGGTGGTGCCGGTGATGCCGAAGCGCGCCATGAGGGGCTGGCAGCAGTGGTGGCCGGTGCGGACGGCGACTCCCATCTGGTCGATCAGCGTTCCAAGATCGTAGTGGTGAACTCCCTCAAGGGCGAAGGAGAGCGCTCCCGTGCGGTCGGCAGGGCCGTAGAAACGAATTCCCGGTATCTCTGCCAAACTCTCCTCGGCGGCGCGGATCAGAGTTTCCTCATGCCGGTGAATTTCCGGAATCCCGATGGAATTGATGTAATCGAAGGCTGCGGCGAGAGCGATCCCGCCTTCGATATCCGGTGTGCCGGCCTCGTATTTGAACGGAGGATCGTTGTAGGTGGTTTTCTCAAAAGTCACCTCCTTGATCATCTCGCCACCGCCGCGCCACGGGGGTAGTTTCGTGAGCAGATCAAGTCTTCCCCAGAGAATGCCTATGCCGGTGGGGGCATACGCCTTGTGGCCGGAGAACGCGAGAAAGTCGGCTCCCAAGGTTCGCACGTCGATGGCGAGATGCGGCACAGCCTGGGCGGCGTCGACAAGGGTGATCGTGCCATTCGACCTTGCTGCGGCGACCATTTCGCGCACGGGGTTCACGGTTCCGAACGCGTTCGAAATCCACGTCAGAGCAAGGATCTTCGTTTTCTCAGTGAGGAGGGCGGTAAAGGCGGACTGATCCAGCACACCGTCCTCGTCACATGGAATCACGGCGATCTTCGCTCCAGTTCTTTCCGCGAGCATCTGCCATGGGACGATGTTCGAGTGGTGCTCCAGGACGGAAATGAGGATTTCGTCACCCGGATCAAGGGAGAGGATGTTCGCGACCAGGTTGATCGCATCGGTGCATCCGGATGTGAAAATGACCTCGTCCGGAGTCGTCGCCCCTATGTGTGCGGCGATTGTCTCGCGTGCTCTCTCATGCGCTTCCGTGGCCGCGCGGGCGAGGTAATGCGTGCCGCGGTGGATGTTCGAATTGATTTTCTCGTAATAGTCCCGTGAAGCCTCGACTACCTGCCGGGGCGTCTGTGAGGTAGCCGCATTGTCGAGATAGACGAGCGGTTTTCCGTTCACGGTCTGCCCGAGGATGGGAAAATCGGATCTGATGGATGCGGGGAGCATGAAGTCTTAGGAGAATTGTTCGATGGCCGCTTCCAGGGACGCCACATCCTCGACGGAAACAACCTTAGCGTCGGGTGCGATTTTCGCAACCAGACCGGCGATCACCTTCCCCGGACCAAGCTCCAGGAACGTGCTGTGACCGGAATCGACAAGGTATTGGATGGACTCGATCCAACGAACCGATCCAGTGACCTGCGAGGTGAGCGTCGAGCGTATCTCTCCCTCAGAGGCGACGGGGCGGGCCGTGTAATTCGCCACCACGGGAACCGAGGGCGTGGTGAGCGTGGATGAGACCAGCTCGGCGGCGAGCTTTTCCTGTGCGGACTCCATGAGACGGGAGTGATAGGCACCGGCGACATTCAGCTTGATCGCGCGGCGTATGCCGAAATCTTTCGCCCGGCCGACCGCGGCATCGATGTTCGCCGTCGCACCGGAAATCACGATCTGGCCGGGGGCGTTCAGATTCGCGACATCCACGTCCGTGGCGGCGGCAAGTTCGCGGATTCTGTCCTCATCACCACCGATCAGAGCCGCCATGCCTCCGTCGGTTGCATCGCACGCCTCCTCCATGAACGCGCCACGACGGGAAACGAGGCGGAGACCTTCCTCGAACGAGAAAGTTCCGGCGGCGGCGTGGGCGGTGAACTCGCCAAGCGAAAGTCCGGCCGCGGCGGCGGGTTTGAAGCCCGGGACGCTTTCCCGTATAAGCTCCAGGGCGATGAGGCCGTGGAGGTAGAGGGCGGGCTGGCAGTGAGAGGTCTTGGTGAGTTTCTCCTCCGGGCCGCTGAACATGATCTCCGAGAGTGGGTAGCCGAGTATTGTGTCGGCCTTTTCCGCGAGACTACGGGCGATTTCCGAAGTTTCGCACCACTCCCGAGCCATGCCTGTTTTTTGCGCGCCTTGACCGGAGAAGAGGATAACGGGTTGAGTCATGCGCGGTTTCTAACGCGGGGCAGGGGGCTTGGCCAGTTTTTGTCCGGCGAGGGTGAGATTTTCAATAGTGGACAGGGTCCTAGACGGGCGTGCATGTTGGGCGCCGTGAACGAGGTGATGATTGAGACGCGGGATCTGCACAGGAGCTACAGGATAGGACGGAAGTCCATCGAGGTTCTTCACGGGATCGATCTGGAAATCACCAAGGGTGAGAAGGTATTTCTCTGCGGTCGCAGCGGCGCGGGTAAGACGACACTTCTTTACACTCTCGCCGGATTGGAACAGCCGGAGCGTGGGAGCGTCCGGATCGCCGGAACCGATCTTTACGGGATGGGGCGGAAAGCCCAGGCGGCGTTCCGGAACAAATCCATAGGTTACGTTTTCCAGAACTACCATCTGCTGCCGGAACTCACGGCGGTGGAAAATGTGGCGGTGCCCGGGTGCGATCGCGGGTGAGAATCGCACCGAGGCCGCGCTGGCGTCACTGGAGCGGGTAGGCCTGAAAGACCGCGCCGATCATCTTCCCGCGGAACTGTCCGGTGGGGAGCAGCAGAGGGTCGCCATTGCCAGAGCTATAGTGAATGAACCGGCGGTTCTTTTCGCTGACGAGCCAACAGGAAATCTCGACTCTTCCACGAGTAAGGAAATTATGGAAATTCTGTTGGAACTAGCTGATGAAAAGCATGTTACGCTGGTCGTTGTCACACATGACAAGAGTCTCGCAGTGGTTGGGGACCGAACCCTGGTGATCAAGGACGGAAAGGTTGGCTGACCGTCATCAGCCGCTCACTCGAAGTATTTTTTCAGCGCCCTCTGTTCGTCGGGGGAGAGCGAATCCTTCCATACACGGTCGCCGCCCCTGCCTTTTTCCGCATCCCCACCATCGCTGGACTCCGACGCGCTTTCATCCACCGTGTGTTTACCGTCCTGGAGTTGGAGCAGATCCCCGGGTATCGCCCGGGACAGATCTTCCGCCTCCAGGCCAGTCAGATCACCTGTGTCCGTGATATCCTTCTCACCTTTGAGAACACTCGGATCGTGCCCAGGCCCCCGCTGGATGTCGCCGGTGCCAGTGCCCTCGCCGTCTTCACCCAGCCCGCCCGACTCGCCACTACCCTCACCATTTTCCCCGTTCTCCCCGAGAAGCTGATCCGACCAGTCATCGCCATCTCCGTTTCCTTGTCCTGCCTTGTCCAGGGATTGCTGGAGTTTCTCCATGTTCTCCTTAAGCTTCGAAAGCTGTTCAGGAGAAAGTTTCCCGAGGTTTTCAGGGTCTATTTTCGATAGCTCGTTCAAAAGATCCGAATTCGGTTTCATCGATCCGTTCTGCAATCCTTTGAGAGCTTCCTCATACTCCTCGGTAAGCTTGCGCTTTTGCTCGGAGGTCATGCCTTCCGTGTTTTCCGTGAGGGACTCCAGGGCGTCCGCGGCCTCCGAAAGATCGCGTTCCAACTGCTCCATATCGGATTCCTGGGTCTCTTTCAGGCTGTCGGTCGCCTCGAGTGACGAGTGGCTGAACCAGTCCTTCTCCTCCTGCGAGCGGAGTCGTTCCAGGCGGGTCTCCATTTCCTCGATGTATTTCTCATCAATCATCTCATCCTTCGCAAGCTCCTCCAATTGCGATTCCAACTCAGCCCAGGCCTGAGGCTGGCTGGAAGGGGCGGGATCGACCTTTCGGTCTCGCGCTGATCGGAATAAGAAGGCCGAGAGCGAGAAGAATGATGGCGCCTATGGGCGGGGCGAGGGTTCTGGGGAGATGCCAGACCAAAGCTTTTCGCTGACCTTGCGACCTCGATGGCCATGGGGAACCCACCGCACGAGCGGCGGAAAGAGCGGTGTTCATCCCGAATTCGGCTTCGATTCGCACCATCGATTTCTCGGGAGTTTCGAATCTACGCGAGGAAACAACAAAGGAAACGATTCCGACGATAAGAAGGATCGCTCCAATCGGAATACCAATCTGTAGGGTGGAAATCTCAGGTAATTCACGCCGGACGACTATCGCTGCGACAGCTCCGAGTGTCGCGACGATAAGTAGTGGCGCGGCGGCAGCCTGAAGAAACCAGGCGAAATTGATCTGTCTCGAGAGAGCCTTGGCCCGTCTTTTCCAGAACATTTCGTCGGAGTCCTCGCTTGGCATTGACGGAATCATAGGCATGAGACCGATATTGGGCGAACCGAATTTTCCCGGATTTGTTGGATGAGAACCGGGACTGCGGGATCTTTTGTGACACAGATCGATTCATCCTCAGGAACTCAATACCTCGACTACGCATTACATTTATTGTAACAAGTTTTAAGTTGTCGGTTTGGATTGGCAAGAATTCCGACCGGCACGATGATCCGTCCTCCAATGAACTCTTTCGCCCGATTCCTCTCCATCCCCGTTCTTCTTTTCTCCGGTCTGTTTCCGCTATCTGCGGAGGACGCGACTAACGAAAATACGCCTGTAGAGAAGAAATTAGCGAAAACACCAGATCCTGTCTCAAAGAATGGAAAGCTGACGATCGGGGGAACTGAAATCGATTATACGGTGACGACGGGAAAACTCGTGATCCGGAACGATGAGGACGAACCGACAGCTTCCATTTTCCACATAAGCTACGTGCGTGATAAAACTGCCGACCAACCCGACCGGCCTGTCATGTTCGCGTTCAATGGTGGGCCGGGATCATCTTCGGTGTGGCTGCATCTTGGGTTGCTTGGGCCCAAACGGGTGTCATTTCCAGGTGACGGCACCGAACCCATCGTCCCTCCCGCACGCCTCGTTGAGAATCAATCCAGCATTCTAGACCTGTGTGACCTCGTGTTCATCGATCCGGTATCGACCGGCTACAGCCGTGCGAAAAAGAAGGAGGACGCGAAGGGATTTCACGGAATAAATGGGGATATCGATTCGGTCGGCGAGTTCATCAGGAAATGGGTCACCGAGAACCAGCGCTGGGACTCCCCCAAGTATCTTTGCGGCGAATCCTACGGAGGGATCAGGGCGGCGGGGCTTGCGGAGCATTTGCAGGACAGGTATGGAATGAGCCTGAACGGAGTCGTCTTACTCTCCTCCCTGTTGGATTTCCGCACGCTGATTCCGGCACAGGGCAGCCAGCTTTCCTACCAGGTTTTTCTCCCGGCCTTTGCCACGACCGCTCTCCATCACGGGAAAATCACAGGTGACCGTGAACAGATTCTAAAGGATGTCCGTGAGTTCGCCTTCGGTGAATACGGGCTGGCGCTGATGAAGGGAAACGCGATCAGTGATGAGGAGTTGAAATCCGTGGCCGGAGATCTGGAGAAGTTCACGGGACTGTCAGCTGATTTCTGGGCAAGGAAGATGCTGAGGATCGATCCTGCGGAGTTCCGCGCCGAGCTGCTGCGCGATGAGGGAAAGGTTCTGGGACGCTTCGATTCGAGGGTCGCCTGGAACGCCACCGACAGCGAGTCCGACTACGCAACCTACGACCCGTCATTTTCCCTGGCTACAGGCGCTTTCTCGACCGCGATGCTTTCCTACCTTGGCGAGGAGCTCGGATGGAAGGAGGAAAGTCACTACGAGGTGCTCACGTCGAAGGTAAGTCCGTGGAGCTATGAATCCGACAACAGGATCGTGAATCTGACAGACAGACTGGTCGGCGCGATCCGGGACAATCCGAAACTGAAGATTCTCGTGATGGGTGCCTACGCGGATCTGGCGACGCCGCCGGACGGAGTCCCCTACTCCTTCCGTCAGGCCATGGATTTCCCGGAGGAACTTCACGACAGGCTCAGCTATGCCTACTACGATGCGGGTCACATGTTCTATCTGAATCCTCCCGATCTGCTGAAGGCTCGCGCCGATCTTGTGGAGTTTCTGGAAAAAGAATAGGTTCCGGCCGCTCACCGGGGGACGGCTGGAAATACGAAGCGATCATTCAAAGTAGTGTGTCAGCACATAGGTCTGAGCCTCTACTGACGCTATAGAATTTCACCATCCGTCGTGTCGTTCCCAAAGAGCCAAAGCACCTCCCGCTTATCCAGGCATATTCTCGAAACCCATCTCGCATAGGCCTGTGAACGCCTCTTCCACGAGGCTCGGTTCACGTTGCGTCGAGCGGAAGACGCCCCACTCCCTTCTGATCTGTGAGCCGGGCCATTTCACCGCGCTCAGGGTGCCGTCCGCAATGACAATGCCGACCCCCGTGCCGAGTTTGGCCATCTCCTTGATCGCCTGCATGTCGCCAAGGATAAGCACCGCTTAAACCGTAGACAGGGAATTGGCATTGCATCCGCTTACGCCCTCCCATGCGGCCGACCCACGCGCACAGAAACCGATCCAGGATTATCAGACTCGGCTATGTGCCGCTGACAGACTGCGCCCCGCTCGCTGTCGCTCAGGAAACCGGCATCTTCGAGAAACACGGACTTACAGTCAGCCTTCACCGTGAATTGGGATGGGCGACGATTCGAGACAGGTTGTTCTATGGGGATTTGGATGCCGCACAAAGTATCGCCGGGATCGCGTTTACCCTCGGCTTCGGCCTCACCGATCTGCGTTGCGAGGTCGCCGTCCCATTGGTTCTGAACCTCCATGGAAACGCCATCACGCTCAGCTCGAAACTCCCCCACGATGAGATAGACGATGGCTCCGGACTCCGAGGTTACCTTGCCCGCCACTGGAAGGAAGACCGCCCCTTCACGCTGGCTTCAACACATCGCTTTTCCTCACACAGCGTATTGCTGCATTCATGGCTCAAGCGCCACGGACTCGCCGATGCCGATATCGAAATCGTCTTCCTCCCCCCTCCCCTCATGCCGCGTCACCTCAAGAGCGGCCATATCGACGGATTCTGCGTTGGCGAGCCTTGGAATTCCGAGGCCATCCTTGGCGGTTACGGGTGGTCACCTGTAACCTCCGCGGACATATCATACGGCCATCCCGAGAAAGTCCTCCTCCTCTCCGGAGAATTCATGCAGGAGAGGAAACAGGAATCCGTGAGCCTCGTCTCCGCGCTGATCGAAGGCTGCCGGCTCTGTGATGATCCCGCTTTCCGGAACGACCTCATCGACATACTCGCGATGAAGAAATATACCGCCGTCTCCAAGGAAGTTCTCGGCAACAGTCTGGGGGACGTGTTTTTCACCGGAGCCGGCCGGACTCCCGCCAGCGGCTTTCACATGTTCCATGGCGATGCTGTCAACCGGCCCTCCACGGACAAGGCCTCCTGGATGCTCGCCGGTCTCCGCAGCGCGGGCACCCTTCCGGAAATTTCCTGCGGCTCCCTGTCCCGGCTTTACCGGGAGGATATTTATATGGCCGCCGTCGCCAACGGGCAAGAGGCGGTGTCATCGGCCTTATAGAACATGGAGACAAACTTACTGTCCTCATTATTTCCGGTGCGGTTGTCTCGCCAGAATGGAGCCAGAGCTTTTTCGATGAAAATAACTGCGCGGCCTCCTAGCCGCCCTTGACCGCCTCATACACACTGACGACTCCGCAAGTCATCGGAGTCGAGGTGCCTTGGGACAGGCCGTTCTTCTCCAGCAGCGCGACCATGGATTCGCCTGAGGGAAACTGCTCGATGGATCCGCCCAGGTATTCGTAGGCGTCCTTCTCCTTGGTCAGGAATCCCGCCATTTTCGGAAGTATCCTGTGCAGGTAGAAGCGGTAGGGTGTGCGCAGAACCCCCGCGGGGAGCGAAAAATCGAGGATGAAAAGATGTCCGCCAGGTTTGAGGACGCGACCCATTTCCCGCAGCGCGCGATCATAGTCACCCATGTTACGAAGTCCGAAAGCGACCGTAAGGACATCGAAATCACCATCTGAAAACGGCAGATCCAGTGCGTCCGCGACAAGCGTTTTTCCTACTCCGCGTGAAGATGCGTGCGCTAGCATTTCCGCGCAGAAGTCTGTGGCGGTGACATCGCAGGAAGGAATCTCCTTCTGGATTTTCAACGCCAGATCGCCCGTGCCGCTGGCGACATCAAGCAGATTTCCGGGAGAGAGTCGCTTGATCCGGTTGGTGACGACGTGCCGCCACCAGAAATCCATACCCCCGGAGAGGACATGATTTGTCAGGACGTAACGATCCGCGATACGAGCGAAGGCATCGCGGACAAAGATCGGATCGGGCATGTTGGCTACCTGGGGACAATCAATGCTTCGAGCCGTCCTTGAGGATGTCCGGGAACTTCTCCTGGAATCTTTTCAAACGGGGAATGGAGACACCCTGGATGTAGCCGTTCTCAGGATGGAGCTTTTCATAGTTCTGGTGGTAATCCTCAGCCTCCCAGAATTTCTGGAATGGATAGACCTCCGCCGCCACCTCGCCGCTGGAGAGTTCCGCGTTCAGCGCGGCGATCTTCTCATCGATGATCTGCTTCTGCTCATCATTCTGATAAAAAACAATGGAGCGGTATTGGGATCCCCTGTCCGGACCCTGTCCGTTCGCCTGGGTGATGTCCTGCGATCCGAAATAGACATCCACCAGGGTCGCGAAGGATACGACCTCGGGATCGTAGATGATCTCGACCGCCTCGGCATGACCCGTTTTCCCGGTGTTGCTCGATTCGTAGGTGGGATTCTCCGTGTGTCCTCCAGCGTAGCCGGAGATTGATTCCTCCACCCCTTTCACGCTCTCATAAACCGCCTCCACACACCAGAAGCATCCGCTGGCGAAATACGCGCGGGCTTTGCCGTCTTTCAAGGGAACTTCCACTGGATCTGATTTCTGTGCTTCGATTTGCATGGTTCGGTCGGTTTTCTGTTGGCTGCAGCCTACTGATATGAAAAGGGCGGACAGAGCCGCGACGATAGAGAATGGTTTCTTCATAATGAATAAGAGTGGACGGAGAATGATTTATTTCAACGGGTCTCCATCTTTGAAAAGATATTTCATGGCCTGATCCATATCCTTGTCCCCCCTGCCGGAGACATTCGCGATAATGATCTCTGATTTGGGCAGGGACCCGGCGATTTTCAGGACATAAGCCATGGCGTGAGCCGATTCCAGAGCCGGGATGATACCCTCGGTCCTGGCGAGATCCTTGAAGCCCGAGAGAGCCTCCTCGTCCGTAGCGTAGGTGTATTCCACCCGACCCGCCTCTTGGAGAAACGCATGCTCGGGGCCGATGGCGGCATAGTCGAGGCCGGCGGAAACGGAATGGGTGAGTTCGATCTGGCCGTCGTCGTTGGCGAGCAACCACGTCTTCGTGCCTTGCAGGACACCGAGTTTGCCGCCCTGGAACCTTGCCGCGTGGCGTTCGGGGATGATGCCGTCGCCTCCGGCTTCAACGCCGACCATGCGGACGTTTTCATCCTGCAGGAAAGGATGGAACAGGCCGATGGCGTTTGAGCCGCCGCCCACGCAAGCGACGAGCATATCAGGGAGGCGCCCTTCCCTTTCCATGATCTGCTCTCGTGCCTCGATGCCGATCACGCGGTGGAAATCGCGTACGATCATGGGGAAAGGATGCGCGCCGAGCGCGGAGCCGATGATGTAATGGGTGTTGTCCACACTGGCGACCCAGTCGCGCATCGCTTCGTTCACGGCTTCCTTGAGGGTGGCCTGACCAGCGGTGACGGCGCGGACTTCCGCACCCATCAGGCGCATCCGGGCGACGTTCAGCGCCTGTCTCTCCATATCCACCTTCCCCATGTAAACGACACATTCCATTCCGAAGCGTGCGCAGACTGTGGCGGTGGCCACGCCATGCTGACCCGCACCCGTTTCGGCGATGATGCGGGTCTTCCCCAGGCGTTTCGCGAGGAGGATCTGCCCCAGGGCGTTGTTGATTTTGTGGGCGCCGGTGTGGAGAAGGTCTTCCCTTTTCAGATAGATCTTCGCGCCACCGAGTTTCTCCGTCCAGCGCTCCGCGAAATAGAGAGGTGTGGGTCGCCCCACGTAGTTTTTCAAAAGGTCTTCCAGTTCGGCCTTGAAGGCGGGATCGGCTTTCGTGTCCTCGTAGGCTTTTGCGAGATCCCGGAGCGGAGTCATGAGCGTCTCGGGAACGAACATTCCTCCGAAGCGACCGAAGTGGCCTTTGTTGTCAGGGAGAGTCTCGGTCATGGCAATTTCCAGATTGGCTTGAATTTTTCGTATTCGGGCCGGGGCAGAAGGGCGTAGACGGGGCGGCGGCCCGGGTCAACTGTCCCGATCAACCAACGCAGCCTCTCTTCGACCATCGTGGTGCATCCGGCGGTCGCCGCTGCTCCTTCCCGGCGCCAAATATGAAAGAATATCGAGGAGCCACCGTTTGCCACGGTATCCGGGAAGGCGTTGTGAGCGATGAACATTTTCAAGGACTGCGGATAGTCATCCTGTTTCATCTGCGCTTTTTTCTCCCACGCGGTGGCCGGTTCATGGTCGAGGGTCAGGAACTGGTTGTAATATTTCGAGCTTCCGTCCTCCACCCAGAGATCACGTGAGGTCACCTGGTGGTAAAATGTTTCGGGATGTTTTTTCACACTCGTGTGCGCTCCCCAGACACCGCCGATGTCAAACATTCCAGCAGGAGAGCGGCCATCGCCTTCTACCTTGAGCCGCGCGCCTGATGGCGGGCTGTGAAGTCCCCTGCCCCAGACAAGGCCTTTGCTTCCGAGGCGCCCCTTCCATTGTTCGCCGACCTGGTGCCAGAGCCCGTCCCTTTTTTCAAAATAGGAAAGCGTCACATGGGTGCTGTCCCACCCCTCGGCGACACCGAGCACGCACTGGCTCGCCCCGGCGGGCATTTGCCCGGAAGCCGTGGCCACCAGGAAGCCGAGTAGGCAGAGGATGACCCGGACGGATTTCATGAGCGGACAATGGAGCGGCAATTCGCGCGGCGCAACCCCATCCGGGACTGCCGGGACGAAATTTTGTGTTCATCGGGTGATGTGACGAAGCATACTCGCGCCATGCGAGCCAAGGCACTCTCACTTCTCGAGGAACTCACAGAGGCACATTCCGTATCCGGCCATGAGGACGAGGTGCGCGCGATTTTCACTGACGAGCTTTCGGATACCGGGCCACTCGCCACGGACAGGAACGGCTCTGTGATCTGCGCGCACAACAACGACGGGCCGAGGGTGATGATCGCCGGGCACATGGACGAGGTGGGTTTCATGGTGCAGAACATCACTCTGGACGGGTTCATACAGTTCGTGACGATAGGCGGCTGGTGGACTCAGGTGATGCTTGGCCAGCGGGTGCAGATACTTACGCGCGGCGGGGAGAAAATCATCGGCGTGATCGGCAGCAAGCCGGTGCATTTCCTCCCCCCTTCCCAGCGCGACAATCCCGTCCCGGTGGAGGCGATGTTTATCGATGTCGGCGCGGCATCAAGGCGTGAGGCCATGGATGATTTCCGGATCTCACTCGGAGATCCCATCGCGCCTTGGTCGCCCTTCACACCTCTTTCAAAGGAAAATCACTATCTTGCCAAGGCGTTCGACAACCGTGTCGGTATGGCGGGAGTGATTCAGACCGCGCTCGAGCTTACTGATACGGATCATCCGAATGAGATCGTTTACGCCGGTAGCGTGCAAGAGGAGGTAGGTCTGCGGGGGGCGCGAACTCTGGCAAATTTCGTGAAACCGGATGTCGCGATTGTCCTCGAGGGCCCGCCGGCGGACGACACCCCGGGCTTCAACATCCTGGACAGCCAGGGGAAACTCGGAGGTGGGGTTCAGATCCGTCTTTTCGATCCGGGCGCGATCACCAATCCCCGCCTCGCGGAGCTCGCCATCCGCACCGCTCTGGAGGCGAACATTCCGCACCAGGTCACCGTCCGACGAAGTGGCGGAACGGATGCGGGTGCGCTGCACCAGGCCAACCAGGGAATTCCGTGCGTAGTGCTCGGAGTGCCCGCCCGATACATTCACTCCCACAATTCCATCATTGATCTCGAAGACTACCTGGCGATGGTGAAACTCACCATCGCCCTGGCTGAGAAACTCGATGAACCAACGGTGGAATCGCTGACCCGGTATATTTGAGTTTCTTCGGGATAGGCCTGATTCCCGACGGACGGAAATCCATACCCGCTTGAAATTCCGTCACTATGATCTAACATTCGCCCCACATGGATCTTTCAGATCTCAGAAAAGAATATTCAGCACGGGGACTCGGACGTGAGGATCTTTCGGAAAATCCCACGGAATTATTCGGAAAGTGGTTCAGCGAGGCGAAGCAACAGGCGGTTCACGAGCCGAACGCCATGACTCTTGCCACGGTCTCACCCGAGGGCATTCCCTCTCAGCGCACCGTGCTGCTGAAGGCGTTTGACGAAAAGGGCTTTACTTTTTTCACCAATTACCAGTCCCGGAAGGCCGCGCACATCGCCGCGAATCCTCGCGTGTGTCTGCTGTTTCCATGGATTACATTGGAGCGTCAGGTCATTGTCCAGGGAACGGCGAAGCAAATCCCTCTCGCTGCATCCGAGGAATACTTCGCCACCCGCCCGCGCGAATCGCAGATAGGGGCATGGGTCTCCCTCCAGTCCGAAGTCATCCCGTCACGGAATTTCCTTTTGGAAAAACTCGATGGGATCGAGGCGAGGTTTAGAGGAGAAGACGTTTCTCTTCCACCGTTCTGGGGCGGATACCGTGTAGCTCCGGAAACGTTCGAGTTCTGGCAAGGAGGCCGGCCGCGTTCATGACCGATTTCTATACACAAGACGCGAAGACGGCGATTGGAACATTGACCGGCTTTCCCCCTAGGCTCAACCTCGGACAATGCCACACATCAGACGCATCCTGTCCCTGCTGTTTTTCGCCTTCCTTGTCTCTTGCGCCGACAGGCCGGAGGAGAAGCCCAAGGAAAAGGAAGAGAAACCGGCATCTCCCAAACTTGTTGGGCGGGTCGCATCGATTCCAGCCGACCGGAAGTTCGTCCTGATCCAGTCTTACGGCACCTGGGAGGTAGGCACCGGAGTGATCCTGACGAGCCAGGGCCGGAAGGCCGTGCCGCCAATCTACGAGCGACCGGCGAGAAACTCGGGCAATATGCCGCCGCCGATATCCAGTCCGGTACCCTGGAAATTGGCGACGGCGTTTTCACGGTAGTGGAACCTCCCAAGGAAAAGCCCGTCGTTCCCGAAAAAAAACCCGAAACGCCGGGGAAAGTCCCGCCGAAGCCTCTCCCGGGCATTCTATCGGATACCGAACCGGATTCTTGAAAGAAACCACCCGTCATTACCGAACCACTCTTCAGCAACACAAACCCGCACGCATGAACCGCACGACCGCATTTCTCCTCGCCCTGTCCATCACAGCCACCGCCCAGGATAAAAAAGCTTATGACAAGGCCACCGATCCTTTTGTAAAAGGAGGAAACCCCGCTCCTGAAATGATCCGGCCCACTCCGGAGCAGGAGGCCGAGATCCTGAAAGGCGTGAAAGTTCCCGAAGGCTTCGAGCTCTCCCTGTTCGCCGCGCCCCCGTCTTTCAACTACCCGGTCTTCGTCGCCGCCGCGCCCAATGGCGACCTGTATGTTTCCTGTGACGGAAACGGAGCGCAGGGCACCGCGCCGAACCGTGGTCGCATTGTCCGCCTCCGTGATACAGATGGTGACGGCCGCGCCGATGAAACCAAGGAGTTCGTCAGTGACCTGGATGCCCCGCGTGGACTTCTCTGGGATCACGACCGCCTCTATGTCGTCCATCCTCCGAACCTCACGGCATTTATCGATGCGGATGGTGACGGGGTTTCCGAGAAACGGGAGACACTCGTCGAGGGCATAGGCTGGGCTTACGACAGGCCGCCCCGCCGACCACGCGACCAACGGCCTCTCGCTCGGAGTTGACGGTTACCTGTATATCGCGGGCGGGGATTTCGCGATCATGAAGGCCACTGGCAGCGACGGAATCACCCTACAGCACCGCGCGGGCGGGGTGATCCGCGTTCGTCCGGACGGAACCGGACTCGAAGTCTATGCAACCGGCACGCGGAACATCCTGGAGGTCGCCATCAGCCCGGAAATGGAAATGTTCACTCGCGACAATACCAACGACGGTGGCGGTTGGAACGTCCGCTTCCATCACTTCACAGGCCTCACTGATCACGGTTATCCGAGGCTCTACAAGAACTTCGAGGACGAGATTGTGCAGCCCGTCGCCGACTACGGCGGCGGCTCCGGGTGTGGGGCGGTGTATATCGACGAACCGGGCTTCGGAGAATGGAACAACGCCCCCTTCACCGCGGACTGGGGCACCGGCGCTCTCTACCGCCATTCCCTTGAGCCGAAAAGCGCGACCTTCGAGGAAACCGCGAAACCCCGGCCTTTCATCCAGCTCTACCGCCCCACCGATGCCGATGTCGATGCCATGAGCCGAGTCTATCTAGCCTCATGGAAGGGCGCGACCTTCAATTGGGAGGGGCCGGACGTAGGCTTCATCGTCCAGGTGAAACCGGAGGGCTTCTCTCCGGAGCCACTTCCCGATTTCACGAAGGCATCCGTCGCGGAGCTCGTGAAACTCTGCGGGCACGAAAGCTATCGCCGCCGAATCGAAGCACAGCGCGAACTTGTCCGCCGCGAACTCCCGGACGAAGCGGTGTCCGGACTGACCGAACTCGCCGCCGATCCAACAAAAACGATCGCAGCCCGTGCCACCGCACTCTTTGCCTTCACCCATTTCCCGGAAAAGGGCAAGGAGCTCTCAGCCGCGATCCAAAAACTGAAACCGGATCCCGCCTTTGACGTTATAGTCGCGCGCGGCACGGCGGAGAACGCGGAGTGGATCGCGAGGAAACATGACGGATCCTTCACGATCCCCGACCATTGGAAAAACCAACCCGCCACCCTGGTGCAACTGAACCGTCTAGTTTCCGAAACGGATCTCTGGAACGAGGTAACCCGCCGTTCCATCTTCAACCTCACGCTAGGCAATTCCGACTCCCGGGTTCGCCACACCGCTGTCCAGGCGTTGGCGAAGCTCGGCGACCACAAGCTCGCCCTCAGCTACGTTTCCGGAGATAATTCGACAGTCGGCCACGACGGAAGCCCTCTCGAAAGCGCGGACGCCCTCATGGCTCTCGCCCGTATGCACAAAGCCGAGGTGGTGGACGGACTCATCATGCTTCTCAAGGACGGTTCCCTTGCCGCCCATCACAATGGCATCCTCGCCGCTCTCGCGCGCCTCCACTATCACGAGGGCGAATGGAAAGGTGATTCCTGGGGCACCCGCCCCGACACCCGCGGCCCCTACTACCAGCCCGAGCCATGGGAGGAGACTGACAAAATCCTCGCCGCTCTGAAAGAAGTTCTGGAAAACGCGGAACCGGGAAAGGCCGCCTTCCTTGTCTCGGAAATGAATCGCAACCGAATCAGGTCAGACGACGCCCTCCTCCGCATTCTCGCCCTCGCCAAAGCGGATGACAAACTCATCCCGGAGGCGACCGCCCAGCTCGCCACCGCGGAGGATATCCCGGTGGATGCCATCCCTCTGCTCATCAAGGCGGCGAAAACAGATCCCAAGGGCATGGAACCGAACGCTGCCGCCACACTCCTTGCGAACGCCGTCGCGGCTCTCGCGAAAACTGACAGTCCCGAGGGCGCGATCGCCTCCCTGCAGGCCATGGTTTCCCTCCAGGGTGTCTTCGGCTCGGAACGGCAGCAGGATGCGGTGAAATCCATGTTTTTCAATTCTCAGAAACTCGAGAACCACCACCAGATACTGGAAGAGGAGGCGGAAAAACTCTCCGGAAATCTTTCCATCTGGGCCGATGCCGCACTCTTGAATCTCAGCGCCAGGAAAAACGGCAGCCCGGAATCCCGCGACCTTTCCACCAGGGCTCTCGACCACGGCTGGGAAAACCCGAAACGCCGTGAGCAGATCCTGAATGCCGTCGCCCGCATCAAACACAACCCCTACTCCGACAAAGTGCTGGCAGCGCTGGACGATAGCGACAAGGCCGTAGCCAAAGCCGCCAAAAATGCCGCCAACGCCCTGCGAATCAAAAAGAAAACGGCGGCGGATGGACCGCTTATCGGGAAACTGGGCAACGACGAGGCCATAGCCGCCATCATGAAAACAAAAGGTGATCCGAGACTCGGCGAGCAGCTTTTCGTCCGAACCTCCTGCACCACCTGCCACACCGTGACAGAGAGCGAATCCCAGAAAGGCCCCTATCTCGGCAACATCGCACAAACCTACAAGCGCGCCGAACTCGCCGAGGCCATCCTCGATCCCAATAAGACCGTCTCCCAGGGATTCGTCACCAATGTCATCACTACTGGCGACGGCACCTCCACCATGGGTTTCGTCTCCTTCGAGAGCGCGGATAAGGTGACCCTGCGGGACATCACGGGAAAAGAAACCACCGTCGCCACCAAGGACATCAAGTCCCGCGACAAGCCGCCTATATCCATGATGCCACCCGGCCTGGTCTCCGGTCTCACTGTTGAGGAATTCGCAAGTCTCCTCGACTATCTGGAAGCGCTGTCAAAATAGCGTGGAGCCGTATTTCCAGGCGGTATTATCCCGTTTCTCCGCGACTGCTCGGAAGGGCGGCCACGCCGTTAGAAATACCCCTTGAACATCGTCAGGAAAACCGGGGAAAAATCTCCGGGCCTGGCTTCGACCCAAGCCCTGATTTCCTCGATCGGAAACGGCATGATCGAATCCACCTCCGCCGCCGGCCAGGAGATCGCTCCAGTGTTGCGTGTGACGAATAGCCGGACATGCTCCCAACCCGTCTCCTCTGTCGGCTGCAGAGTGAGCGCATGTTCCAAACTTTCCGCAGGAGCGTCCCGAATCCCGATCTCCTCCCCCAGCTCCCTGATCGCAGCGGAAAGATAGTCCTCCCCCGCGTCCAGATGCCCCGAGACGCTTGAATCCCAGGCTCCCGGGTTCTTATCCTTCCGCAATGAGCGTTTCTGAAGATACAGGTCTCCGTTCTTGTTCAGGACGAAGACATGTATCGCCCGGTGAAGAAGATTTTCCGCATGCACCCTCGCGCGGGTAGCTGTACCTGTCGGGGTATCGTCGTTATCAACAACATCGAACAACTCGTCGTCTCTCTGCGGATTGTCCCCCGGCGCGTGGGTATCGTAGGCACGGGTCAGAGAAATCCATTGTTCCAGATCCAGTTCCTCACCCCGCGCCGAAGTCGGCAGTTCCAGCTTTTCCGCGACATCCTCCCACGGCGGAGAATCGGGTAGCTGCTTGCGTAGCTGCTTCCTGCGCTGCGCGAAACCTCTCCGCACAAGTTCATCGAACAGGCGGGCGTCAAAAGTCGGCGCGGCAGCATCCTCCCGCGGAGTCAGCACAGCCACGGCGGAATCGATGCCTGGGCGTGGATAAAATGCTTCAGGAGGAACAACTCGCAAAGCCTTCACATGCCAGTTCACCTGAATGCGCAGACTGAGAATCCCGTAATCCTTCGTCCCTGGCCCCGCGCCGAGCCTTTCGATCACCTCCTTTTGCAACATGATCACCGCCCGCGAGAACGGATGCGGACGGCTCAGAAGGTTTTTCATGATCGCCCCGCCGGACGAATACGGCAGGTTTCCGAGAAATTTCACAGGGCGATGCCTGAACAGCAGCCGCCTGTCGAATTTCGCGCCGTCCGCATGATGCACCTCCACGTCGGCCCTGTCCTTGAATCGCTCTTCCAGGGCTGCCGCAAGACGTCCGTCGAACTCAATCAGGATCACACGCCGTGCCTTCCCCATGACATGCTCGGTGAGCGCTCCAGTCCCCGGACCCACTTCCACGACGGTATCTTCAGGGGAAATCTCGAGCTGGGATACGATCCACCGCGCCATATTGGCATCGGTAAGGAAATTCTGGCCGAGCTGTTTGCTAGGAAACACCCCCGCCCCATCCAGCAACCCGCGAATCTCCTGACCAGTCATCGTCGGCAAGGTGACCGCCCGGCTCCGGGAAATCCAGCGCGGAATCTATCGTCCCGTGAAGACCCGCCCCTTGCCTGTCTGCCACGCGCTCTTCGCGCTCTCGAAGAGCACGTTCAGTTGCGCTTCGGACAGCAGCCGGTATTCTACCGTCTTCGCATGGGTCGTGACCGGATATTTTTTCACAACCATGTTCTGCAGGTCGCTTCCGCCAGTCCGCGCCGCGCTATCCGCCAGACCCATCGCTTTCTCGGCGACCTGTGACGCGGCGGCTCCCGGAACGCCGGATGTGATCGGACTGATGAAGTAGAATCTAGCCAGCGCCTGACCGGTCGTATCGATGGTCACCTCGTCAACGATCAGCGCGCCGTCAAGGACATACCTGTGGCGGCTGACAGACGCGATCCTGTCCAAGGCCACGACGAACTCCCCGCCACCGAGCTTCGCCTCCCAGAAACGCGGGAGTCCGGGCTGGTCTGTCTGCCCCTGGCTGTCGCGTTCGTTGTTGCCACCGGAGTTGTTGTCCGGATTCAGATTCGGATCGAAACCGTTGCCATTCTGGGAAAAAGCGGACGGAATCAGCGCGACAACGATCATCAGGCAAAGGACTGGGGTTTTCATGCCGTAGATTCTACGGCACCGGAAGACCGTTTGGCCAGAACGCAGATTTATTACGGAAAAGTTAAGGGTTGCCCTTTGACACGAACCGGACATAATCATTGGGAATGGTTCGATACAGACCAAACGTCGCCGCGCTGATGGTGAACCAGGACGGCAGCCTTCTCATCTGCGAGCGACACACCATGCCCGGTGCCTGGCAGTTCCCCCAGGGAGGGGTGGATGACGGGGAAAGCATGGAGGAAGGCCTCTTCCGCGAGGTTTACGAGGAGATCGGGCTCAAGCCCAAACATTACGATGTCTTGGAGACGCGGGAGGGCTACCGCTATCTTTATCCTCCCGATGTGCGGGCGAAAAAAATCCGAAAACACGGCAACCACGGTCAGGAGCAGACCTACTTCCTCTGCAAGTTGAAAACCGGCGCTCCGCCTGTGAATGTTCACCAGACGCCTCAGGAATTCGGTGCCTATCGGTGGATCAGGCCCGAGGAATTCGATCTCGACTGGCTCCCCGCGTTCAAACACGATGTATACATTGCGGTGATGGAAGATTTTTTCGGAATCACGCTGGAGTCTTCTCGAACACCGCGCGATTTTTAAAGTTGCCAAAATATCACCGCAACCGCAACCTGCGCCCGTTGACACGATGGTCGGCGGCCTTCCGGGACACTCTCCCCGGCCACCATATAAGCATTCGTCTCCTGCCTCACCTTCCGACCTTCCGGCCGGACGTTCTGTTAGGAAATCCTCTGCTACAACCGTCCTCTCCACCCTGACCGATGGATTTCCATATTTTCGGCACTCCACTTTTAACAAAATCCGATCAGCGACACGCCGTCACAGGCAACGCCAGAAACTCCTTTTCCACCTGCCTTTTCCCGAATGAGCAAAGAAACCACCGACGATCTTTTCGACATGCCGTCTTCCGCCAAGGAAACGAAGCCCGCGAAACCCGCCCGCAAAACCGTAGCCAAGAAGGCGGCCGCCAAGAAGACCCCTGCGAAAAAAGCCGCGAAGAAAGCTGCGAAAAAGCTTCCCGCCAGGAAATCACCCGCCAAGTCGGAAGCTCCCGAATCCCCGAAAGCCCCCGAGCCTGAGCCTCGCCCCGAAGAACCGACCCGCGCCGCTACGGAAGGCAAGGAGAACCAGCGAATCGGTCGTGTCCCTGGAGGTGGTCCGGTCAACCAGTCCCTGCACAGGCAGGAACCCAAGGATCACCAGGATTCGGGAAACAGGGACGAGGGGAACCAGTCTCCGCAACAGTCCCGCTCAAAGAAGCGCCGTGAAAAACGCAAACGCCGTCGCGAAAACTTCAATGATCAGAACCAGGGAAACCAGAACAGGGGCGCCCGTAACAACAACCAGCGGAACAACCGTAACGAGAGGAATGACAGGAACGACCGCCAGCAGGAAGACCGCTCCCCCACGGTTTTGGAAGGCCCTGTGACGGATACGGACGGCATCGTCGAGATCACCCCGAAAGGATTCGGATTTCTCCGCCTTTCCGAAAACAACTTCGAACAGCTCAAGGAGGACATTTTCATCTCCCCCGAGACCATCCGCAGCCACTCCCTCCGGCACGGACAGTGGATCCACGGAAAAACCCAGGGCAGCAACCGGGGACCTCAGCTCGTCGAGATCAGAACCATCAACGGCCTGACCTCCGCGGAGGCCGCGAAACTGCCTCACTTCGACGAACTCAAGGCGATCAACCCGAACAAGCGCATCGCCTTCGAGACCACTCCCGAGCGCTACACCACCCGCGTGGTGGACATCGTCGCCCCCGTCGGCCGGGGTCAGCGCGGACTCATCGTCTCACCTCCACGCTCGGGGAAAACCACCCTCCTGCTCCACATGGCGGAGGCGATCCGCGACAAATACGACGAGCAGATCCACCTCATGATCCTGCTTGTCGACGAGCGTCCCGAGGAGGTCACCGAGTTCCGCCGCGCCCTACCGGAGGCCGAGATCTTCGCCTCCTCCAACGACGAGCAGTCACGCAACCACACCCGCATCGCGGAACTGGCCATCGAGCGTGCCAAACGTCTCGTCGAGGCCGGTCAGGACGTCTTCCTCCTCATGGACTCCATCACACGTCTCGCCCGCGCCTACAACGGCGCGATGAGCGGTGGCAAAGGCGGACGCGGACGTGGCACCGGCTCCGGAGGAATCACCATCGGTGCCTTGGAGATCCCCCGCCGTCTATTCGCAGCAGCGCGCAACACCCGCGAAGCCGGCTCACTTACCATCCTGGCCACCGCCCTCATCCAGACAAATTCCCGCGCCGACGAAGCCATCTACATGGAGTTCAAGGGTACCGGAAACATGGAGCTCGTCCTCGACCGGAAAATCGCCGAGTCCTACATCTACCCGGCTGTGGACATATTCAAGTCAGGCACCCGCCGCGAGGAACTTCTCCTCCCCGAGCACACACTTCACAAGATCCACCTGATACGCCGCGGCCTCTCCGGCCACCGCCCGTTCGAGGCGATGGAGCGCCTCCTGTACTTCATCAAGAAGTTCCCGAACAATCCACAGATGCTTCTGGAGATCAAAGGTTGATCGTAACGGGGAGCCGCGCCTCAGCCGGCTTCCCGATCCCGTGAAGCGCACTTCCCCTTCCCCATGTTCCAGACAATCTACGTCGAGAAACGTCCCGCTTTCGCCTCAGAAGCCAACCACCTCCTACATGATCTTCGCGAGAATCTCGACCTCCCCGGCCTGGAATCCCTACGCCTGGTCAACCGATACGATATTGCGGGAATTTCCGTAACGGAATTCCGACTCGCAGCCGACGCCATCCTCTCAGAACCGCAGATCGATCAAACTACTACAGATCTAGTGGTTACTGGAAACGAGACCGCCTTCGCCTATTCCTACCTCCCCGGCCAGTTCGACCAACGCGCAGATTCCGCCGCCCAATGTGTCCAGATCCTTACCGGAAAGGAAAAACCCGAGGTATTCTCCTCGAAAGTCGTCATACTTGACGGAGACCTTTCGCCCGCCGAGATCGATTCCATCAGGTCGTACGTCATCAACCCCGTCGACTCTCACGAGATCGGAGTTTCGGAATCGTTTCGCCACTCGTCCGCATCGGCCCCTGGTGAGATCGAGATCCTCGAAAGCTTCCTGACAGCCACCCCGGAGTCGATCCGCAGTGAGATGTCACTCGCCATGTCGGAAGAGGACATCGCCTTCACCCGGAGATATTTCACCGAAGAGGAAGGGCGCCCCCCCACCCTCACGGAAATCCGCATGCTGGACACCTATTGGTCCGACCACTGCCGGCACACCACCTTTCTCACCGCGATAGACGAGATCACATTCGCTCCTGGCACCGAACTCATCGAGGAAACCTACGGTATCTACCGCCAGGTTCGCAACAAGCTGGGTCGCGACGAGAAGCCTGTCACACTGATGGACATCGCCCTCATCGGCATGCGCGAACTCCTCGCCTCCGGTGAACTCGACAACGTCGAGGTCTCCGAGGAAATCAATGCCGCCTCCATAGTGGTTCCCGTTGTCATAGATGGCAAACCCGCGGAAGAATGGCTCATCCAGTTCAAAAACGAGACCCACAACCACCCTACTGAAATCGAGCCGTTCGGCGGAGCCGCGACCTGCCTGGGAGGTTGCATCCGCGATCCGTTATCCGGCCGATCCTACGTCTATCAGGCCATGCGCGTCACCGGTGCCGCGGATCCTCTCGCTCCTTTTTCCGAAACCCTTCCCGGCAAACTCCCTCAGAAGAAAATCTGCCAGGTCGCCGCCAAAGGTTACTCATCCTACGGGAACCAGATCGGCCTCGCCACCGGCCAGGTCTCCGAAGTTTATCACCCCGGCTATGTCGCCAAGCGCCTGGAAATCGGAGCCGTCGTGGCAGCAGCCCCCCGTTCCAACGTTTTCCGGGGAAGCCCCTCCCCTGGCGATGTCATCCTCCTGATCGGCGGACGCACCGGTCGCGACGGGGTTGGCGGAGCCACAGGTTCCTCAAAGGAACATACCGAGACCGCTCTGGAAAACTCCGCCGAAGTCCAGAAAGGCGACGCCCCTACGGAAAGGAAAATCCAAAGACTCTTCCGCAATCCGGAACTCACCCGCAAGATCAAGATCTGCAACGACTTCGGCGCTGGTGGAGTCTCGGTTGCCATCGGAGAAATCGCCCCCTCCCTGGTCATCAACCTCGACGCTGTTCCGAAAAAATACGACGGTCTTGACGGCACCGAACTCGCAATCTCCGAATCCCAGGAGCGGATGGCCGTCTGCGTCGATCCCTCCGAGACCGCCTACTTCATCGCCGAGGCCGACAAGGAAAACCTCGAATGCGTGCACGTGGCGGACGTCACCGACAGCGGACGCCTGATCATGACCTGGCGCGGTAAGGAAATCGTGAACCTCTCCCGCGCTTTCCTGGACACCAACGGAGTCCAGCAGACCGCAAAAGTGGAGGTCGTGGACTGCGCCAAACCGTTGTCAAACCTACAGACTCCGACGTCCCTCCCCCAGCACCTCTCTTCCCTGAACATCACCTCTCAGAAAGGCCTTGGCGAAATGTTCGATGCTTCCGTCGGAGCCAACACGGTGCTCTGGCCGTTCGGCGGCAAGCACCAGCTTACCCCTCCCGACGCCATGGTCGCGAAACTCCCGCTGCTGGATGGGAGAAACCGACCACGCCACATACATGTCCTGGGGTTTCGATCCGTTTCTTTCCGAAAAATCCCCGTTTCCTGGATGCGGTATACGCGGTCACGGATTCCGTCTGCAAGGCCGTCGCCGCCGGTGCCCGGCTTACCGACATCCGTCTCACGCTTCAGGAATATTTTCCCCGCCTCGGGAACGACCCGAAGCGCTGGGGACTCCCATTCTCCGCCCTCCTCGGAGCCTTCCGCGCCCAGCACGAGCTACGCCTCGGAGCCATCGGTGGAAAGGATTCCATGTCCGGCTCCTTCAACGAACTCGACGTCCCGCCCACGCTCGTATCCTTTGCCCTGGCTCCCGGTCTCGCAACCATGGCGCTTTCCCCCGAGTTCAAGCAAACAGAATCTACTGTATCCGTAGTGGAAACTCCCATCCTAGTGAATGGTCTTCCCGATTTTGAAGTCCTGAAGGAAATCGCCGCCTCTCTTCACACCCTGAACAAAGCGGGAAGAATCCTCTCCGCCCACCACATCGGCGCGCAGGGAATCGCTGCCGCCCTCTCGAAGATGTGCTTGGGCAACCACATCGGATTCAAAGGAGCGCTGGTTGGGTCGGACGAGTATTCCCCGATGCATTCCGCTTTTCTCATCGAGCACACTGGTGACCTGAGCGGCGAATTTCCCCGCTCTTCGGTAATCGGAGAAACCACCGAAGAGGCCACACTCACCCTCGGTGCGGAAACTCACCAACTTTCCGATCTCGCCGTCGCATGGACAAAGACCCTCCAGCCCGTTTACCCTACCTCTCCGCAGTCATTTGAGAGTCTGCCTCTGGCAACACGACAACGAATGCCTTCCACTGCTCGCCGGTCATCCGGCACCAGTCATTCCAGACCAAAGGTCTTGATCCCAACCTTCCCCGGCACGAATTCGGAATACGATTCCGCCCGCGCTTTTCAGCGGGTCGGAGCCGAAACCCGTATCGAAGTTTTCCGTAACCTCACCGCCAGCCACATCGACGAATCCATTTCCGCCCTTGCGAAACAAATCTCTGATTCACAGATCCTATTCCTCCCGGGCGGGTTCTCCGCGGGCGACGAACCCGATGGGTCAGCGAAATTTATCGCCACGATCCTCAGAAACCCGCGGATCAGCGATGCCATCTCCGATCTCCTGGAAAACCGGGACGGTCTGATCCTCGGCGTTTGCAACGGCTTCCAAGCACTCATCAAGACCGGTCTCGCCACCCACGGAAAAATCACCGATTCGGGAAGCGGATCCGCGACGCTAGTCCACAACGATATCTCCCGCCACATCTCACAATACGTCACCACCCGAGTCTGCGACAACTCTTCTCCCTGGCTTGCGAACATGGGGATAGGCGAGATCCACACCGTCCCGGTCTCACACGGCGAGGGAAAATTCCTGGCCACACCCGATGTCATCGAAACCCTTTTCGCCAAAGGTCAGGTCGCCACCCAATACTGCGATCCCGATGGCAATCCGACCATGCGCCATCCCTTCAACCCCAACGGTTCTTTGGCCGCCATCGAAGGCATCACCTCCCCTTGCGGTAGGGTGTTCGGAAAAATGGCGCATTCGGAGCGGTATTCCGAAAATGTCGCGAAAAACATTCCGGGCGAGAAAAATCAGCCCGTCTTTTCCGCCGGAGTAGAGTATTTTCAGTAGATCTTACTTATCCCGTGGCGACATCCGAAATTTCGATTGGCATAAATAATGCTTCGCAATTTTCCATCCACAGCGTAGCATTGCCCGTTCTCCGGACGTATGGCTGAAGCTTCGTTATACCAATCTCTCTCGCAATCCCAGACTCTCGCGCCACAGATGCGCAAGAGCCTGGAGATTCTTCAGGCAAGCACCCTCGAGCTATCCCAGCTCATGCGTCAGGCTCTTGAGACGAATCCCACCCTGGAAGACATTACCGAGATCGCCTCCCTAGACGACGAAGTGTCCGGACCTGAAGAGGCGGACTCCCTCGACCATCTGAACGAAACCGATGACGACTGGCGTGATCGCGCCATACTGGAAGGGCGGAACAACCAGTGGACTCAGGAGGACGAAGAACGTCGCCAGAGACTCTATGATAACATTGTCGCACCGGAGACATTGCAGCAGCACCTGCAGCACCAGTTGGATCTCTCGCTCATCGATCCGGAAGTCCGCGAGGCGGGACAGACGCTTCTGGGGAATCTCGATGACCGTGGGTTTCTAGAATTCCCCATCGAAGTCATCGTTGGAACGTGTTCGTCATCCAAAAACAATCTGGAAGAGGCTCTCACCCTGATCCAGACCTTCGATCCGCCGGGCGTGGGTGCTTCAGGAATCCCGGAGTCGCTTCTCATTCAGTTGGAGAGGTCTTCCGGCAAAGACACCCTCGAATACAG
Source organism: uncultured Verrucomicrobiae bacterium (assembly GCA_963758175.1). Taxonomy (GTDB): domain Bacteria; phylum Verrucomicrobiota; class Verrucomicrobiia; order Verrucomicrobiales; family Akkermansiaceae; genus Luteolibacter. The sequence goes on along the minus strand of CAVWUI010000005.1, from coordinate 234,603 downwards.
GATTGTCAGGGATCATCTCGAGGATCTCGCCCGCAAGCGCCACCCGCAGATCGCCCGCGCTCTGGGTGCGACGGTCGAGCGCATCGCCGAAGCCGCGTCGAACATCGGCCGGCTCTCCCCGAATCCCGGTGGAGAGTTCGATCCGACGGGAAATCCCTACATCCTGCCTGATGTCGTGATCGAGAGGAACGACGAGGGCACCTGGGGCGCGCGTCTTACCGGCGAGCACCTCCCCAGTCTCCGCATCAACGATTTTTACAAGGACATGATAGGCAAGAACGGTGTCGACCAGAAAGCCCGCGCCTTTCTCCGGGATCAGATCCGTGACGGACGCAGTCTCATACGCTCCATCTCGCTGCGCCAGGAGACCATCCTTGCCATCGCACACAAGCTTATCGAGCAACAACCCGCTTTCCTGGAAAAAGGCCCCGCCATCTTCGTCCGCTGACGATGAACGAGATCGCCGACGAACTGAGCCTTCACGCCACAACCGTTTCCCGTGCTGTCGCCGGGAAATACATACTCACCCCGCAAGGTCTCATGGAAATGCGCGCCTTCTTCGCCACCGGCTACCAGACCGATGGCGGGGCGGAAGTCTCCAACGCCGGCGTCCGGGAGGCCATTCAGCAGCTCGTCGCCCAGGAAGACCACGCCAAACCCCTTTCTGATGACGCCATTACCAAAGCCCTCCAGACCCAGGGCATCACCGTGGCCCGCCGCACGATCGCGAAATACAGGGAGCAACTGAACATACTCCCCTCCCACCTGAGAAAATCTTTCTGAGTCACCGTCATTCGACCGGATGCCCGATTCGGAAAACGAATTGTCGGGTGGTTACAGGACTCTCAAAGATCCTTGAGAGGTTTTTTGAGGAATTCCTCGTCGCGGAGCTTACGGAGGTATTCGAGATATTTCCTTTGCGCCTCAAGACTCTCGCCGTCTTTTACGGGAGCGGTAGCCCCGCCATTGGAGGTCATGGCGGCGGGGGCGGTGTTGGCGTATTTCTTCCATGGCCCGTAAGGAACCTGGGCTTCCTCGACGAAACGCCAGTGAATTTTCGTGCCGGAGGATACGCCGAGGTAATCCCGGATGGAGGGAGAGAGATCGATGCCCGCCGAGCCGTTCTGGGTCGCCTTGGGAGCCTTTTTCCCGAAGACATACTCCCAGTCGTCAGTCACCCACCGCCCGCAATCCTCCCATTGGGCGTAGCAACTGCGCTTCTCATGATAGATCTGTATCCAGCGGCCTTTCAGGACGGTTTTTCCCGGCGCGGGGCGGGCGCGGGCGAACCAGGGGATCACGCGTGAGGCTTCCGGTTTGTGGGCGCCCCATCCTTTCACGTCGTTGTAGGGCAGAGCGATGTAGAAGGGATTGAGCTTGGGGATGAAAGCTTTCGGGCGGAAATCTCCGGTGGCGTGGTCAGCGATACGGTTCGCGGGATCCGGATCGTCGTAGCCGCCGAAGTTGATGGCCCATTGGGTATCCCAGGAGGATTTGCAGTTCGGGGTGGGGTTCCGCGCGGTGGGCTGCTCTCCGCACCAGAATATGGTGGCGGTGACGTGGGTTTTCCAATCGTAGAGGATGCGTGAGGAGGGCGCGACCTGGCGGATGGGATTCGCGGCACGATTCCCGGTGGGAATGACAACACGTGGGGCACCGCTCACCTGGGTCTGCGCTCCGGTTATTCCGCAGAGACACAGCCCGAATGCCAAGGTGGGAGCTGTGAGAGATGGGAAAAAACCGGGCATGGTGGATAAATCAGGCTTCGCTTGGAGCCATTCATAGCTTATGAAGCGCGGCGCTTCAAGCCAAAGCGGCCTGCGGGGGTCGCAAGCGAATCAGAATGAATCGAAGCAGCACGTCAACCGTCCCATTTCCTCAGATCCCACTAGGCTCAACCCATGCACTCTTTCCGCCTGCTTCTTCTCTCCCTGGCCATGCTCGCCCCGCTTTATTCCGGCGAGACCCGCAAGTGGACGAGTGAGGACGGAACCAAGCATTTCGACGCGGAATTTGTCAGCCGCTCCGGGGATGAGGTGACTTTATTGCGTGAGGACGGGAAAGAGCTGACATTCGATCTGGTGAGACTCCACGAGGACGACAGGCGCTGGCTGAATCTAAAACACCCTCTCAATAAAGACGGCGAGCCCGAGGTAATGCCGGATCCGAACGCGGTATTCGATACCCTGAAATTCGGCGACGACAGGGAAACGGTGAGTGCCAAGCTGGATGCCAGCAAGATTGTCGAGACAGGTGTGGAAGGGATTTTCCAAGGAAGGACGGGACTGAACGGGATCTACCGAACCAAGCACAAGATTGGCGGGTTGTTCTGCTACCTGTTCTTCGATTGGACTGAATCCGGCAAGTTGAAAGAGGTGACGCTCCAGACGGAAAACAAGATGTCCGGGGAATATGACGGGATTCTCAAGCCCTGCTGGGAGGAATGCGTGCCGCTCATCACATCCATACACGGAAATCCCAGCCAAAGGGCCGCCATTCCATCCGCCGCATCCCTGGAAGACGGTCAGATGCTGGCCAGCCATCTCTGGAAGCTGGATCACGGCGGCACTGTGATGCTCGGAACCGCCCGGCTGGGACGGGGTTACCAAGTGGTTGTCCGTTTCACAAAAGAGCGGATAGAGGTACAACGCGTCCCCTGATCACTCCGAGGAGATCTTCACCGCCTGATCTACCAGGGTGATGAAATCATACCTGTCGGCGACAAGGCTCTCGGCGGCGGCTTCGCGGGCTAGAGCCAATATGAGCAAATCGTCGATGGACGGCTTCCCCTCGCCCCGGAGCCAGAGGCCGAATCCGGAGATCAGGGTAGCGAAGGTCGCGTCATCGGAAGGTTCCCGCTCGGGATCGAAAGTGAGGCCGACGGGCGGGGCTTCGGTGCCGTCAACAGCCCAGACGAGACTGCCTATCTCCTTGCCGCTGCCGGATGTCTCTATCATCAGGACGACCGTACCGCTAGCGGGCAAGGTCGATTCCGCGGCTGGCCGGTTGGCGGCACCCGCTGCGATTGAGTAGCCGAGGACGCTGTGGTTTGCCGGAGAGTCGGCATTGCCTTTGAAGCTGACGGAAACTTTCCTTTCTCCATCCCTCGCGCCCTGCAAGGAGACGAGGACGAGATTTCCCGACGGCCTCCAGGGGCATGGCAGAATCTCGGCGGAGAGCAAGCAGCCCTTCCAGAGCGCGGCGGAGCCGGTTGCTTTCAGTGGAAACGCGTTGAGCAGCTCGGCGATGCGGACTTCGTCCTGCGTAGGCATCCGGTCTTCCGATCGCACGGCGGTAGTGATACGCGAAAGACTGCGCTTACCGGCCTCCAGCGGAAGGCGCATCAGGTTCCCTTCACGGGCGATTTCCTCCAGCGACGTGGCGTCCGGGGACGGATCGGTGATTTTCGTCGAGACCGGCTTGTTTCCGCCGGATTTTGTCGAAGGGATCATGGTGAGCAGGAAAATCCCCGCTCCTATTGCGGCGGCGGCGGCGAGAGGCACCTGCCAGACCTTCCGGGTGTGGCGGTGGGAATCGAGAATCTCTATCCGGCCGCCGCGTGCGGCTTCCTTCGCGGCCTTGCGGATGTTCTCGCGGTGCCGGGGCAGGAGACGGTCATCCGCTTTGCCGAAAAGTCCGCGCAGCTCCACGCACATCCGGTCGGTCTCTCCGAGCGCGGCGCGGAGGGAATGATCGGACGCTAGTTCACCCTCCAGCCTGGTGGCGTCCTCCGGGGGGAGTTCGCCAAGCAGATAGGTGGTCAGTCGCGGGTCGTCCCGGTTCGTTTTCATATCAGATTCTCAGATTTTCCGGCATGATTTCGCGCAGCCGTTTCAAGCCTGTGTGGATGAGGAAGCCTATGTTTCCGGAGGTGAGGCCGGTCACCTCGGCGATCTCGCCGTAGCTCATACCCTGCTGGAATTTCAGCAAGATGACCTCCTTCTGGTTTTTTGAAAGCCTGTCCATGCAACGCATGACGTCGGAGAGAGTCTCTTCCTGCTCCGCCTGTTCGTCCGGCGCGGAATCCGGTCCGGCAACCTTCCGCCATTTGACCTCGTCGAGGGGTTGAACGCGTTTGTCCTTGCGTATGACGTCGAGGCATCGGTTTCGGCAGACGGTGAAAAGCCAGGACTTGAGGTTCTCGCGGACTTTGTCAGGATCCTGCTTGCACAAGCGGATGAAGGTGTCCTGGACGACGTCGCGCGCCCTTTCGAGGTCATGTAGGTAGGTTCTGGCATAGCCGGTAAGGGCGGATTCGTGGTCGTTGACCGCTTGTTCGATGAAGGCTTCGAAATCGTGCGGTTCCATCGGTTTCATGGGCATCTCATCTCCGCTGCCTTCAGCAACGTCCGTCCCGCTATCCTTCTTAGGGAAATTTTCCGCATCCGGGATCATCTGATGAAATAGCCCAGGTGCTCCAGCTCCATCGCGAGATCCACGTTGTTTACCGTCACGTCCGCAGGAACCTCCAACATGATGGCGGAAAAATTGAGGATCCCCTGTATGCCGAATGCCACCAGGCGGTTCGCCGTCTCCTGCGCGAAGCCGACCGGGACGCAGAGGATGGCCAGTTTGACCTCGTTTTTGAAAATGAAATCACCCATCTCGGAAACGTCGTGGACGGGAATCTCGAGCGCCCTCGCCCGCGCCTCTTCCGGTCGAGCGTCGAAGGCGGCGACGACCTCGAAGCCTTCTTTCTGGAAACCCTGATAACGCAGGAGGGCGGAACCTAGATTTCCCGCGCCCACGAGGATGACAGGTTGCAAGTGCTCGCGACCGAGCGCCTCCCGCATCGTGGCAATGAGACTTTCCACAGGATAACCGAGGCCGCGTGTGCCGAATTGACCGAAGTATCCGAGATCGCGACGGAGCTGGGAAGGCGTGACCCCGGCGGCCTTCGCGAGTGTGGTGGAGCTGACTGTCTCCTGGCCCGTGGCATTGAGCTTCTGAAGGCAGCGGTGATAGATGCTCAGGCGGTAGATCGCCTTTTTCGGTATATCGACCTTCTCCGGTTTTTCGGTTTCCTCGTCCACGATGTCGCTGTTTCAGAGGCTGGCCGGTTGCTGAAGTAGGGCGGCCACACGTTTGAGCAGGACTCCCGCCCCGCCGCCATCCACCACGCGGTGGTCGAAGGTCAAAAGCAGTTCGGCTTCGATTGCCGGGAGAAACGCTTCGACCTGGTCGCTCCACACGGGTTTTTTTATACCCGCGCCTATTCCCAGGATCAGGGTTTCGTTCGGAAGCGGGATGGGCGTGCCCGTGGTCAGCCCGAAGGTTCCGAAATTCGTCACGGTGGCGATGCCCCCGCTGGAGTCCTCCTCGGTAAGTCTGCGTCGGCGCGCCCTGTCAACCAGGTCGTCGTATTCCGCGATGAGATCGGCAAGAGGTTTCTGATCCACTTTCCTGACTGTCGGAACCACCACTCCGTCCTCCACCTGCACGGCCACGCCAATGTCGAAGGAGCGCGGATGGACAACCTTTTCCCCGATCAGATAACCGGCGGTCATGGGCTGCTCCGTAAGCGCGAGCGCGAGGGCGCGGAGCAGATAGAGTGTCAGGCCGGGTTTCGGATTCTGGGCTCTGCGGTGATCCAGCGCCCGGTCGAGGAGGACGGGGAGGCCCACGGTCGCGAGCGGCCTTGTCCAACTCCGGCGCATCGCATCGGCCACCGCCATCCTCATGGGCGACGCGGCAACACTGGGCCACTCGTCGAGGTAGTCGAGGAAACGCTCCAGGTCCTCCACTGTGACACGGCCACCCGCGCCTGTTCCGACGATGGCGGAAATGTCGGCCTCGCGCAGACCCATGTCATCCATTCGGGCGCGCATGCGGGGGGAAATGTAGTGGGCGCCCATCACACCCGTGGGAACGGGCAGACCTTTCACGCTGGGGATGATGCTGGGGTCTTCTTCGTAAGAATCGCCATCGATGGCGAAGTGCAGGTTCTCCTCCCCGTCGTTTTTCTGATCGGGCTGGTGATCTTTTTTCGCCTCCAGGGACTCGGTGGTATCCACGCCCGTGCGGGCAACCTCATCCTCGGTTACCTCCAGAAAACCGAGCAGGGAACCCACGGAGTAGGAAACGCCTTCGGTCGCGCGGATCTCGGATACGACACCGTCGCAGAGTGTGGTGACTCCCATCACCGCTTTGTTAGTCTCCACCTCGATGATCTCCTGGTCGGTTCTGACCGAATCTCCGACCCCGACGCCCAGACGGATTACCGTTGCCTCGGCGATGGATTCTCCGAGTTGTGGCATCAGGATTGGGACGGTGGGCATGGCTTTCTGACTAGAAGGATAGTAGTTTGCGCAAGGCATCGCAAATGGATTCCGGGGTTGGCCGGTCGGCCGCCCAGAGCTTCGGATGATAGGGAACCGGGGTGTCGCGGGCGTTCAGGCGCTGCGGCGGCGCGTCGAGCAGGTGGAACCCTTCCTCGGTGACTTTCGCGACGATTTCCGCCGTGACTCCACCCCAGGGGAAGGCCTCTCCAACGGCAAGCAACCTCCCCGTGCGGGCGACCGATGCGAGAACGGTATCGAGATCCAGGGGTTTCACTGACCGGAGATCCACCACTTCGATTTCGTAGCCATCGGACTGAAGGCGGTCAGCGGCGCGGACGGCTTCGTGAACCATCGCGCTGTAGGTGACTACGGTCGCGTGTTTCCCCGGTCGCGCGATACGCGCCTGGCCTATCGGGAGATGGTCACCATTGATTTTCTTCGCCTTCAGCCAGCGATAGAGAAACTTGTGTTCACAAAAAAGGACGGGATCGTCGAGTTTCACGGAGTCGACGAGCATGTGATATGCGTCGGAGACCGTGGCCGGTGTCACCACGACCAGCCCCGGATACTGCGCGTAGATGCCCTCCATGCTCTGGCTGTGGAAGGGGCCGGAGCCGGGCGTGCCGCCGGATGGGAGCCGCACGGTGATGGGGATGGGCATCCCGGTACGGTAGAAGTGCGTAGCGGCCTGGTTGACGATCTGGTTGAAAGCGATCGAGGAAAAGTCCGCGAACTGCATCTCGATGACGGGTCGCATACCTTCGATGGCCGCGCCGACCGCTAGCCCTATCATCGCGTCTTCCGAAATGGGGCAGTCGAAAACACGGTTCGGAAAGGCTTCGGCGAGTCCCTTGGTCGCCTTGAACGCGCCGCCAAAGCTCGAGATGTCCTGGCCGTAGAGAAACACCCTCCCATCCTCTCGGAGCAAGTGTTCCTGAGCCTCGCGTATCGCGTCTATATAGGTCACACTCACGTCGCTGTTAGAGGAAATCCGGTTGAAAGCGCCGTCCAATCCTCACGGTAGGGATCGGGCGACGGCTCCTGCTGCGCCTGGGCGACGGCCTTTTGCACCTCCTCCGCGATCCCGTCCTGCCATGCGAGGATCTCGTCCGCGGTGGCGAAGCCTCCTTCAACGAGCTGGCGCATCGCCACCTCGATACAGTCCCGTCCGTAGTGACCGCCCCGCGCGGCCTCCGGCACATACGAGCCGTCGTCATGCTCGCCGTGCCCACCAAGCCTGAGCAGATGCGCGACGACCATTTGCGGCCTCTCCTCCCTCACGAGCCAGACGAACCGCCTCTCTGACGACGGATGCGCAGGAAAGAAGATCCGTCCCGTCCACTGAAAATCCCCCTATGCCGTAACCCTTCGCGCGCTCGACAAGATCCCCGCAGGCGAACTGACGGCTGTTCGGAGTGGAATATGCGAACTGGTTGTTCGCGACCACCACGACCATTGGCAGCTTTTCAACAGCGGCGAGGTTCAGCCCTTCATGGAACGCTCCTGTGGAAGTGGCTCCGTCACCCACGGAAGTCGCCCCAACGCATCCCTCGAGCGTTCCTTTGAGTCGTTTCGCGAAAAGCATGCCCGCGATCAGCGGAACCTGCGCGCCGAGGTGGGAGATCATGGCGGGCATTCCCATTTCCGGACGTCCGCGATGGATGTTTCCGTCACGGCCTCTCATCGGCCCCTCGACAGAGCCGAGATATGTCCGTGTGCAGTCGATCAGAGGCTCGCCGAAGGCGGTGCGCCCGGCCTGATCCCGAATCAGCGGCGCGAAGCAATCCGTGCCCTGAACCAGCGCGGTGCCGAGGGTGGCGCTGATCGCCTCCTGTCCCCGGCCAAGATAGACCCCGCCCACGATTTTCCCGGCCTTGTAAAGACTGGAGAGCTTGTTTTCCAGTATCCTGGCCTTGAGCATGGACTGGAAAGCGGAGCGGAGGAAATCCCCGTCAGCTCGCACGGTCGGGTTGTTGGTTTTCTCGTCCGCATTGAACACGGGCCATCCTAAAACGCCCTGAGCACTATCCGCAACAGGTTTCCTCCGGAGCTATCCGTTTGGCTTCTTATCTCAGACAAGCGCATCGACGGGCTTGAAGGGGATCACGCCGGAGATGCGCCATTTCCCTCCGTCCATTTCGAGGAGATAACGGTAGCCCGTCCTCGTCCCGTTTTTGTCCGTGAGTACCACCTCCGCCTCCGCGCCTGTCTCACTCCGATTGATCTTTTCGAAAACCTTGCGAGCCGGATCCAGCATCACGCCGAAACTACCGCGCACCATCAGTTCAAAATCCGCCTGGGTGAATTGCGCTTTGATTCCCGAATGAGCGAAGCTGTAGGCGGTCTCAAAATCTTTTTTCGCGAAAGCGTCGAGCTGGGACTCGATCACGATGCGGACATCCTCTTCCATCGCTGCTGGTGAGGTTACGCCAGAGGAAAGCCAGAGAAACCCTATGGCCAGGCTGAAGTTCGTAAAGAAATCGCGCATCGTGGGGACACACGGCGCACCGTAGCGCTTTGTCAAAATGTCATTTTTGCAGCAGCCCGTCACCACCCATGGATAGACACTCTCATATGTGCCAGATTTTCCTCTAGCGTCGCGGCTTGTCTCCCCTACAATGCCACCATGATCAAAAACCTGCTGCCTATTCTCGCTGTTGCCGCGGGTATGTCCGGAAGCCTTTGTGCGGAAAACCACAAGCTCCTGTTTTTCACAAAATCCAGCGGCTTCGAGCACGACGTGATTTCCTGGAAAAAAGGCAAGCCGAGCTACGCGGAGAACGTCCTTGTGAAAATGTCCGAGGGCAAGGACTGGGAGTTCGAGTTCTCCAAAGACGGATCGAAGTTCACACCGGAGTATTTAGCGCAATTCGACAGCATCATTTTCTACACCACCGGGGATCTGACCACCCCCGGCACCGACAAGCAGCCGCCCATGACAGCGGAGGGAAAACAGGCGATTTTTGACTACGTCAGGAGCGGGAAAGGCTTCATCGGCATTCACTCAGCCAGCGATACCTTCCATACGGCGAATGAGTCAAAGAAAGGCCCCGACCGTTACGAGAATCATGGGGACGAGGCGGATCCATATGTCTGCATGCTTGGTGGCGAATTCATTATCCATGGGGCTCAGCAGAAAGCTCTGAACAAGGTGATCAACGACAAATTCCCGGGCTTCGAGAAGGCTGGAGACAGCTTCGAGATGCACGAGGAATGGTATTCGCTGAAGGATTTCCGCAACGACCTGCACTGCCTCACAGTCATCGATTCCCCTTCGATGAAAGGCCCCATGTATGACAGGCCAGCCTATCCGACGACATGGGCGCGCTCCGAGGGAAAAGGCCGTGTCTTTTACACGGCCATGGGTCACCGGGAGGACGTCTGGACGAACTCGACATTCCAGGACATTCTGGATGGAGCGATTCGCTGGGCGACTGGAGAGGTGGACGCGGAAATCCCCGCGAACCTGTCGGAGGTGGCGCCCGGCGCAATGACCAATCCGAAGTTTCCCGGGAAGAAGAAATAAGGGGGATTTCTTGTGAGATTCAGATCCGCGAACGTCTAACGGCGGATGAGAGCACGTATCTGGCGAAGGCGGGCTCTGTCCGCTACGCCAATCAGGGAGGCTGATCCATGGCGATGCAAATCGCGTCGAAAGCACGGGCCGATCACAAGAAATGGCAGCTCAGGCAACTCATTCATCGCCATATCCCCGGAAATCACCGTTCCGGCTGCCATCGGAAGCGGGGAGACGAAATAGGTTCAGATATTGAGAGGATACCGCTACAATCGTCTCGCAATCACCTTTGAAAGCTGTTCCAAAGCCTGGTTCATGGCGCTGATGCGGGGCGACATCTTATCGAAGGCCTGTTCGCCCGGTGGGTAAACGGGAACGGTGGTGCGGAATGCCTTCGGAGAGGCGTCTCCGCCGCCAACGGGCTGGAGTTTCCAGGTGCATTCCAGCAGCAGGCTTCCGTCCGGTAGCGGATCGAATCGCTCGATGCGGATCTCGACGAGGGCGGAGTAGTCGCGGGTGATGAAGTTGGTGGACGGCTGTATGTTCGTGGAGCCGGTAAGGCGGCGGAGGTTGTCCGCGATGACACGGGTGATTGCGGCGTCCAGAGGCTCCGACCAGAGGTTCTTCTCATGGACTACCAGACGTCCGTCTCCGGTGCGGGTGACAAGTTCCACCCGCTCGAGGTAAGGCGGCAGCGATGGCCGCGCGATAGCAATGGAGGGGCTGGCGGCGGTGGGTGTCTTCCCCGACACGGTCGCCTCTAGAAGGTGCCTCACCGGATCGTCCGCGACGGGAGCGAGTATCGAGCAGGCGGTGAGGGAGATGGAAAGTAGCAGTAGAAACGTTTTCATTCGGAGTCTTTGCCACGCAGGAGGCTGTCGGGGTTTCTCTTCAGGTCGTTGGTCAGCTCGCGCAGGGCGCGGGAGGCGGTCTCCGTTTCATGAAGGAGGTTCTGGAAGTTCAGAAGCATGGGCGAGCGTGGATCGGTGACCTTCGACAGCTCGTCCGCCGTCGCCTCGACTTTGGCGAGGCTTTCCCGGGTATCTTCAGCCAGTAGCCGGACATCCGCCAGCAACGGATCGATGTTCCGGTTGGCCTTCGCGCTGAGTTCGCGGATCTCGATGAGAGCCGCGTCGAGGTTGGCGAGGGAGTCCCCGAGTTTCTCGTCAGAGGTGATTTTGCGCAGGTCGCTCGTGATACCGGTGAGGTTCTCGTTGATCTCTTTCAGATCTAGATCGGAAATCTGCTTGTTCGCGCCTTTGAGCACATCCCGCATCTCCGTCATCAGGCCGGCTATGTCGAGATCGTTGATTTTTTTCAGACCGTCGGTGATTCCTGAGATGAGTTCGTCGATCTCCGTAGGGACTGTCGGAACCACGGGATGACCGGAAACCTTCGCCCCGCCGTAGGTGAAACCCTCCGTCTGCGGATTGATGTCGAACTCCACGTAGAGCTGTCCGGTGACCAGGCTCTGCTGTTTCATCCCGGCGCGAAGTCCCTGTTTCACCGCTTTCGCCACTCCCTCCTCCGTGGAGAAATCGAGTATCCCCTCCCCGCCTCCGCCCGCCACGCTGCGGAGATCCTTTTCCGTGAGTTCCACGACGACCGGAATGATCTTCCGGTTCTCCATGGTATCGATGATGACGCTGATGGAATCCACACGCCCGATCTGCACTCCTCCGAAACGCACATCCGAGCCTACCTGGAGGCCATAGACGCTCTTGTCGAAATAGAGCTGTATCTTGTGGGTTTTCTCGAAAAATTTGCCCGCGCCAAGAGTGACCAGGCCGACGGCGGCGATAACCAGTCCGAGCAGGGTAAACAGGCCTATCATCGTGGAACTGGCTTTCTTACTCATGTTCTGTCTGGTCTTCCGGGGTTTGGCCGCGGTTCAGGAAAAGGCGGACTGTCTCGTTATTCGAAGATTCACGGAGTTCTTTCGGATCCCCCGTCGCACCCTGCGTCCTGGTGTTCGTATCAAGGAAGACGGAATTGCTGGCTATGGCGAAGATACTGGGAAGCTCGTGGGTGACGATGACAAACGTCGAGCCAAGTGAGTCGCGCAAGCGGAGAATGAGCTCGTCGAGCCGCTGGGAGCTGAGGGGATCAAGACCCGCGCCCGGCTCGTCGAGAAAAAGGACATCGGGATCCAGCGCCATCGCACGGGCGATGCCGGCGCGCTTGTTCATGCCGCCGCTCACCTGGGCGGGATAGTAGTCCTCATAGCCCGAAAGGCCGACGAGCGCGAGTTTGTAGTAGGCGAGATCGCGAATCTCGCGAGGTTTCAGATCGGTGTGCTCCTCGATGGGCATGGTGATGTTTTCCGCAAGGGTCATGGAAGACCACAGGGCGCCGGATTGATACATGACCCCGAAGCGGCGGATATAGCGGAGACGTTCCGCGGCATCCGCCGTGGTGAAATTCTCGCCCTCGTAGAATATCGCGCCCTCGCGGGGTTCTTTCAGGCCTATCATGTGGCGCAGGAGGGTGCTTTTACCGCAGCCGCTTCCACCCATGATGATGAAAATGTCCTTTTCCATCACATCGAAGTCCAGATCCCTCATGACCACGAAATTTCCAAATGCCATGGTGAGGCCACGGACGGAGATCTTGGAGTTGTTCCCTGGGGCTGCCTTGCTCATATTTCCAGGACGGTGAAAATGACCGCGAAGGCAGAATCCAGTATGATGATGGCGGTGATGGACGCGACGACCGCTCGTGTGGTCGCCTGGCCGACGGCAGCGGAGGAGTTTCCGGAATTCATACCCTGGAGGCACCCGCTGATTGCAATGGCCACACCGAAAAACACGCTCTTGATGACGCCGAGGGAGGCCTGGGTGACATCGACGGCGGTAAGCATTTCAGCCCAGAAGAGACTTGGTGGAATACCGACTCCCGCGCCGACGACCATGCCGCCGAGTATGCCTATGGTGTTCGAGTAAATGGTCAGTAGCGGCATCATCAGCACGAGGGCGAAGACGCGCGGCAGGACGAGGAAATCGAAGGGGTTGAATCCGAAGGTCTTCAAGGCGTCGATCTCCTGGTTCGCGTTCATGCTGCCGATGTGGGCGGCGAAGGCTGCCCCGGTCCGGCCGCTCATTATGATGGCCGTCATCATCACTCCCATTTCCCTGACCATGGCGATCCCGACGAGATCCGCCACGTAGAGACTGGCTCCGAAATCCGCGAGCTGCACGTTTCCGACAAAGGCGAGTATCATGCCGATGAGGAAACTGATCAGTGCCACAATGGGGAGTGCCCCTACGCCGCATTCCTGGACTGTGAGCCAGAAATCCGAAGCACGGAATCTCGCTTTTCCGATGAAGAATCTGAATGTCGCGCGGACGGTATCGCCGGTGAATTCGAGAACGGCCTCAACCGACCGCCACGTCGCGGCGCTTCGATGGCCGAGACGCTGGAGTCCCCGCGGTTCCTCTTCCTGTGATTTTGCATCGCTACGTTCCGGAACTTTCAGGGCGAGCTCCATCAGTCCGCGGAGATCCTCGGGCAGCCCATCCAGGGCGGGGTTTTCCTCGCCGCTTTCCCGGAGCACACGTAAAAGCCAGGCCGGGAGCATTGAATCAAAATCTCCAAGATCTTCAGTGACAAACCTGTCTGGCCATGACGGTTTTTTTTCGGTAACGGAGAGCGAGGATCCACGCAGCCAGTCACCGGAAAGTTCAAGCACGGTACCGGAACCATCCGGCCGCCACTCAGCTTTCGGCATTTCCGGTGATCGTTTGCTCATCGCGTTCAGGAGGGAGCGATGTTAACGAAACACTCCCTACACCTCCCATCATAGCGGGTCCGATCCCGGACTCCAGCGCGAAACCAAAGGTAACTCGTTCAATTGTCGGAAAGTCGTTTCGGAATCCTTCGGAGATCCGGATCGCCGCAAGCAACGGGTTCCAAGACCCTTCTCGGCGCCAGATGAATTTTATTCCGTGGCCGGAGACTCATCACTTTTCTTGATGAGACTTCCGCCTTCCTTCACGTGCTTGAATTTCTCCATGAGCTTGGAGTTCCGGGATGCGGTGGTCGGGCCGCCATCCTCGCCCATCATTTCACGCATTTCCTTGTCGAAGCCCTGGTCTTCCATGTGGTCCGCTGACGCGGGATCGATTCCCATGGAAGTTGTCGCCGCATCGATCTGCTCTCCGCGAACCGCGATCTTGTCGAGAGCCTTCTGATACTTTGCAACCATGCCCTTGATATCACCGGCGGATTTGATCTCGGCGACCACTTTCTTCATCGCCTCGAAGCGCTCGGGATTGGTGACCACCCATCCGGCGGTTCCACCTACCGTTCCCGTGAAGAAAAGCGCGATGAGAAGCAGTCCGCGGCGTCGCTTGCGTTTCTGGCGTGCGACTTTCGCATCCATGATCGCTCCCAACTCCGCGCTTATTCCTGTGTCGAGAGAGGCCAGGCCTTTCTGATCCAGCGAAACGAAATCTTCCTGAGTGGCGGGAGAGGCCTGAGTGGCTGGCGCCGGTGAGGTTTTCAAGTCAGATTCCACAGCAGGCTGTGGAGTGGAAGCCTGTTCCGCGGGAGATGCCTGGAACCGACTTCCCTGAACCGGTGCGGGGGCATTGTTGAGAACGGGAACCGGACTGAATTTCCGCTGTTCCTCGGGTGTTCCGTAGCGGCTGGGTGCCTGTTTGTCACCAAGTGCCGCCTCAAACAACTTGTTCAGATCCTCATTGCTCGTCATAACAGAGCAGAGGAAATCCCGATTATCAACAAATGTCAATTATAAAAGTGACGGCACATTATCTAGGGAAACGCTGATTTAATCCAGCTCGTCTCCAAGCGAAAAATGGTTATCTTCGGCCATGGATCATCAGGCCGGATTTTCAGAACTCGAGTTCGCAGGGAAGCGAAAGATCACACGTCGCGAGAAATTCCTCGCAGCCACGGAAGAAGTGGTTCCGTGGGAGGAGCTCCTCGCCGTAATCAGACCTAGTTATCCGGAGGGCAAACGCGGGCGTCCGCCCATCGGGCTGGAGCGCATGCTGCGCCTGTATTTCCTCCAGCAATGGTATGGTTTGGCCGACGAAGCCCTTGAGGATGCCGTTTACGACAGCCAGGCCATGCGCTCTTTCCTCGGGATCAACCTTGCTTCCCATCCCGTGCCCGACGCCACCACCCTGCTCAAGTTCCGGCGGCTTCTGGAGAAAAACGACCTGTGCGCGGCCATTTTCGAAGCCATCAACGCGCACCTCGAAGAGCGGGGCCTGCTCATGCGCGAAGGCACGCTTGTGGACGCGACCATCATCAACGCGCCTTCCTCCACGAAGAACAGGGACAAGGCGCGCGACCCCGGAATGCACCAGACCAAGAAAGGCAACCAATGGTATTTCGGGATGAAAGCGCACATCGGGGCCGACCGTCACAGCGGAATGGTTCACACCGTCGTCTCAACCGCAGCGAACGTTTCCGACATCTCCCGGACAGCCGAACTGTTGCACGGGAGCGAAACGCAGGTCCATGCCGACGCAGGCTACGTCGGGGTTGCGAAGCGCGGCGAAATCAGGCGGGCCGATCCCGAGGGGAAGATCGACTGGCAAATCGCCAGCCGCCGCCAGCCGATCAGAAAGATGGGGGACGGGATGCAGAAAGACGCCCTGCTGGCCGCCGAAAAAGCCAAGGCCTCCGTAAGGGCCTTCGTCGAGCACCCCTTCCATATCATCAAGAACCTCTTCAGGCACCGGAAGACCCGCTACCGGGGTCTGGCCAAAAACCACCACCAGCTGCAAGTCCTCTTCGGACTGGGCAATCTCGTGGTCGCAGCCCGGCAAACCGCGTGAACGGAGCGCAGCCAGGCCGGAAAAAGCGGCAAACGCACCCGCAAGGGACGAACAACTGCCAACCCGGTCATCAAAAACCATCCCGAAACCGCTTCCGGCGGATCTCGGCAACACGCGAAGTCATCAGACCGGTTCGAAATCCGAACTTACGCCTTTGTTCAGCGTTTCCCTAGCTAAACGAATGTGGGAGGCTGTTCCCGAATCCTGCGGATTCGACGGCGTTCGAACGACCAAGGTCTCCAGTGAAACCAGCAAATTTCCGGGAAGCCTACTTCTGAGTCTGGAGCTGCCCGGCATGAAGGAGAACCTCGCTCTCCACTGGTGGAAGTCGCTTTGTGGAAATGCCAACTTTCAAGGTTGTGCCGATTCCCGAGAGGCCAGTGAACCCCCCGCTGACGGGCATGACGCCACGCGGATGGTGACTCACTCCCACTGCGATGTGGGAGGATCCAACGCGTTTCCCGATGGATGGATCATATCCCGTCCAGCCATATTCGGGTAGATAGATCTCCGCCCAGGCATGGGTGGAACCGCGGCCGACGATGGAATTCCCGCTTTCCATATAGCCGCTGACGAACCGGGCAGGATAACCGAGACCGCGGCTGGTCTCCATCATCAGGACGGCCATGTCCCGGCAGGATCCGCTTCCCAGTTTCAAGGTCTCTGAGGGAGACTGTACACCTGAGACTTCGCGACGAGTGTATTTGATGGTGCGGTGGATAAGGATGGCCATATCATCGAAAATGGCCGCTTTCTGCCCCGGCTTCGGCGCGAGACCTGAGCCCGCGAACCATTTCCTGAGAGTGTCCACCTGCGGGGGGTAGATATACTGGAGATACGGAACCGCCACCATCTGCTCGATTCCCGCGACTACGGACGGATGCGGCACGAAAATGGGCGCGCGCGCGGCCTCATCCTCCGGAGGTACGCTGACGGTGAATTCGCTAAGTATTCTCAACTCGCTCGCGCTCGAGGTGATCTCAGCGACCGCGATGGAGTTGTCCAGCATGTCGCGGTGCCACTTGATGTCGCACTCGGGAAATGTGGAGAGATTCATCGTGTTCAGCCGGATATCGTGGTTCTCGCGGGGACGGAGGACGAATCGGTGAGGCGAAAACGTGACAGGCGCCGTATAGGTATAGACCGTCTCATGTGAGAGATGGATCTGCTCCCATGTCTCGGGTGGGGCGGTAAAAATTTTCATCTTAGGAACTCAGAGCAAGGCGATCGCCTCGCCCCGCTCCGTGAGAAGGTCACGGGTGACGGCCTGGAAATCGGGATCCATAACCTCGCATGAGACCAGGCTCTTCTTCAACTGCGGATTTCCAAAAATGGTGCAGACCGCCGCGTCGGCAGCATCCCGACCCGTAGCGATACGGACGAGGCCGTTCAAGGGCGCGAGATGAGTCGCATCGAAGAGATACCACCAACCATCGATGAACACCTCGAATACCGCGTGGAAATCCGGCGGGTTAAGCTGGTAGGCGTAAACCGTCGCATAACGTGCCGGGACATTGAGCGCCCGGCAGAGCGCGATGCCGAGGTGCGCGAAATCACGACAAACGCCCCTTTTATCCTGCATCGTATCAATAGCCGAAGATGTCTCACCGGAGCTGCCACTGACATAGGAAATGTTTTCAAAAATCCAGGCGCTTACAGCGGTCGCGATCGCATAGGAACCCTGGATGTTTCCGAACAACTCGTTGGCCTGCTGCCTCATGATATCGGACTGGCAGTAACGGCTGGGGAACAAAAAGGGGATTCCCTCCGGGTTCATCTCGGAAGTCGGATCCGCACCCAGCGTTCCGAGCTTCACGATCCGTGTGGAAACATCCATCTCCGCCTCGTAGGAAATGGAAAAGTCTCCGGGATTGAGAGTACGGATTCGCGAGAACCGGTTCATTCCGCTGTGGATGTGGAAATCCTCGATCTCCACCGCGGGAGTGGTCGTCAGGGATTCGGAGATGATATGCTGTCCACCGGTCTGGAGGCATTTCAATGCGAAGAGAAACGTCGCCGGATCGTGGAGATCGTATTCGAGCTGGCAGCTTACTTTAAATTTCATGTTGATAAATTAGGGAGATCAATTGGTCGTTTGCCGGTCGTCCGGGGACGAACACAACCCCGCCACCTTTCGGCATGCGGGGCTGTTGGTTCCTTGAATTGATTGGATATTTCCAGACTTTAGTCAACAACCTCTTCAAGCCGCTCAAGGGTCTTGATATGATCATCGACCCTTGGAAGAAGTTCCGTGCGGATCAGGTTCTTACAGGAGTCCATGACATCCGAGGACTCGAGAGCCTCACGGTAATCCTCGCGTCCGTGTTCCTCGCCCCTCTGGAGCGCCTCGATAGCAGACTCGGCTCCGAACAAATTGGCAGCGCCCTGGACGGTTTTTGCAAACACGCCCCATGCGCCTGAATCCGTTTCCGGCGTCCCGCCCATTTCGCGGACATTCGCGGCGAGTGTGTTGGCGGACTGCCGGTGCTCTGACTGGATACGTGTCAGTTCAGCTGTAACAGGTGTGGCAGGGTGTTTCTCAATTGCTTTCCCGTAGGTCTCCACGGCGGACAGCTCGCCTCGAAGCAAGCTGTTGCAAGTCTTGATACATTTTTCGTTAATCAGTGTAGTGCTCATAATTTTTAGATTTGGTTGGTCGCCGTCCGAGACGGCTACTGTCCCTATCGCAGCAACGATACCAGCCTTGAAGCCTTAGGTTACAAGCATCCGGCCAGATGCATCGCTTGCAATCTGCACATCCCTCGGAACAACTCTTGGGAAAATGCAACCCGCCGCCCTCTGCCCCCGGTTCGCAGGTTCTTGCTTTCCATCAAGGGGAAACCGGACTCAAATCGCCTCCAGACATGGCCTACCTCGACGACAATTTTCTGCTCCATTCCAAGACCGCCCGCCTACTCTACCATGAGATCGCAGCCGGCCAACCCATCATCGATTACCACAACCACCTTCCGCCGCAGGAAATCGCGGCGAACCAACGCTGGGAAAACATTTCTGACCTCTGGCTCGGCCATGATCACTACAAGTGGCGACTCTTGCGCGCCAATGGCATTGACGAGGAAAGGATCACCGGCTCCGCCGATGCGCGCGACAAGTTCCAGGCATTCGCAGAAACCGTCCCCTACACCCTCCGCAATCCGATGCACCATTGGGTTCACCTGGAGCTGCGGCGCTACTTCGGTATAGAAACCCTCCTCACCCCTGATACCGCTGATGAGATTTGGGAAGAAACCGGAGCCGCCCTCGCCGACCCGGATTTCTCAACCCATGGACTCCTAAAAAAGTTCGATGTCCGCGTTGTCGGAACCACGGACGATCCCGCGGATTCGCTGGAGCACCACGAGGCCATCGCCGCCTCGGATCTGACCACGAAAGTCGTCCCCACCTTCCGCCCGGACAAAGCGTTCCAAGTGGACAGACCCGATCTTCTCAACAATTGGCTGGAGAAGCTGGAAATCGCCTCCGGCATTTCCATCACCCACCTCTCCGATCTTCTCGCCGCTCTTCAAAAGCGCCACGATGACTTCCATGCGGCAGGCGGTCGCCTGTCCGATCACGGACTCGACCGCTGCCCCGCCCTCCCCTGCTCCGATGCGGAGGCGACGAACATCTTCGACAAGGCTCGCTCGGGAAAAGCGGTCTCGGCTGGGGAAAAGGAACGGTTCTCCTTCTATCTCCTGCTCTTCACCGGACAGCTCGATGCCGCGCGTGGCTGGACGAAACAGCTCCATCTTGCCCCCCTCCGGAACACGAACTCACGCATGTTCGGAAAACTGGGCTCCGATTCGGGATTCGACACCATAGGCGACACCCCCCAGGGCGACGCCCTCCACACATTCCTCGACGCGCTAGCCTCCCGCGAGTCACTCCCGAAAACCATCATCTACAACATGAATCCGCGCGACAACTATCTCTTCGCGGCCATGACGGGAGCGTTCCAGGACGGCACCGTTCCAGGCAAGATCCAGTTCGGATCCGGCTGGTGGTTCCTTGATCAGAAGGAAGGAATGGAAATGCAGCTCAACGCCCTCTCCTCGGTCGGACTCCTGTCACGTTTTGTGGGCATGCTCACCGATTCCAGATCCTTCCTTTCCTTCCCGCGACACGAGTATTTCCGGCGTATCCTCTGCAACCTCATCGGCGGTGAGGCGGAGCAGGGAGAGCTTCCCGACGACTTCGACACCCTGTCCAAACTCATCGCCGACATCTGCTTCCACAACGCCAACCGCCACTTCGGCTTCAATGTGTAGCGGCCGCGAACAGTCTTTCCTGAAAACGAACCCCGAAATTTAGCAAACCAATGAAATCCATCGCAGCCCTCCTCCTCACCTCCGCAATCCTCCACGCACAGCCCGTTTATCTGGGCACAGGCGCGGACGGCATCTACCTCGCCGATTTCGACGCGGAAAAAGGCACCCTCACGCAGCCCGAACTCGCCGCCGAGTTCAAGCAACCCGGTTTCCTCGCCCTCCACCCGGAAATTCCCGTCCTTTACTCCATTGGCGGCAACAACAAGGTCGCCGCGTTCACCATAGCGGAGGACAAGTCCCTCACGATGCTAGGCGAAGCCTCCTGTGGCGGAAACGGCCCTGCCACCTTGCCGTCGATGCCTCCGGGCGCACCCTCGCTGTCGCCAACTACAGCAGTGGCACGGTCACCACCATCCGGCTCGGCGCCGATGGCAAGCCGGGCGAAATGGTATCGGATATGAAAATCACCGGCTCCGGCCCCAACGAACGTCGCCAAAAGGATCCGCACACCCATGGCGTCTATTTCGACAACGCCAATCGCTTTCTCATCGCGCCCGACCTGGGGGCGGACAAGACGGTCGTTTTCAAATTCGACGCCGCCACCTCAGCGCTCACCCCCAACGACCCCGCCGGGTTCGCCGCACCTCCCGGCTCCGGACCGCGCCACATGGATTTCTCCGCCGATGAGAAACACGCCTACATCATCAACGAGCTGACCAACACCGTCAGCGTCACCGCTTATGACGAGAGCAAGGGGTCGTTCACGGAGATCCAGACAATCGATACCCTTCCGGAGGATTTCGCGAAAGAGAACACCACCGCGGAGATCGAGGTCCACCCCAACGGAAACTTCGTCTATGGCTCCAACCGTGGCCACAACTCCATCGTCGTTTACAAACGCGATCCGGAAACCGGCAAACTCACCTTCCTCCAGCACGCCCCCTGCGGCGGCGACGGCCCGCGCCACTTCAAGATCGACCCCTCCGGAAAATGGCTCCTCTGCGGCCACCAGAACAGCAACACACTCTCCATCCTGAGCCTTGACCCCGAGACTGGAAAACTCGGCGACCCACAGGGCACGGTGGAAACTCCCAGCCCCATCTGCATCCTTTTCCCTTAGTAAAAACCGACCATCCGCTTTCGAGTCGGAGGCGACCCGGAAGTGGCATGTCTACGACTGATTTTCCGGATTTGGAGAATAGTTCACGGAAGAAAATCAACTCCGGATGAATTCTAACGGAGTTCCCTCACCAGACCCATGCACCGCTCTCCCGGCATCACGCTGAGCTCCATCTGGTTCATGACATAAGCGAAAGAAATGCCGCTGGCAGGATCGCCGAAAGCATGACTTCCCCCGGCTCCGGGATGGCCGAACGCTTCGCAGGATTCACCGTATAGTTCCCGTTTTTTCACTCCGTCTCCATCCACCGGATCTTTCTGCGCGCCGCAGGTGAAAACCGTTTCACGGAGCAACACCTTGTCATATCCGGCTGATTGGACTGTAGCGAGCGACCTTCTTGTCTTCTTGGAAAAAAAACCGGGCATCGCGCCGATAGCCGCCTGGTAGAATTTCGCGAGTCCGCTCGCGGAGCCAACCCCGCCCATGGCAGGAAGAGCCGCCTGCCATCCCTTGGGCGTGTTCATTTCCGCGATAGCGTGAAGACCTTTCGGGGAACTGAAGGCTCTGCGTGTCAGGCTACCGGGGGTGTTGAACTCAGCATAGAAACCCTCTTCTGAAGCGGAGGGCTTCGGTCGACCCGGCACCAGCGTAGCCACCCTCCCGAACTCGCTCTCCGGAAGACCGATCCAGAAATCAATCCCCATCGGGTTGGCAAGCTCCTTGTTCCAAAATTCGCCTAAAGAAACTCCCTCCAGCCTACGCACGCATTCGTCTGCGAGAAATCCCATCGTGCGCGGATGGTAGCCATGGCCTTCTCCCGGAATCCACTCCGGCTCCGTTTTCTCCACCATCGCGGCCACCGCGTCATGATCGAACACGTCCGCAGTCCCTCCCAACGCCGCCAGCCCGCACTGGTGGGAGAGCATTTCGGCGAAGGTCGAACCTTGAACCGGAAAACCGCTCCACACCTCACTGACCGGCGTGTCGCAATCCAGCCCGTGCTTTTCCAGGACATGCAGCAGGGTCGCCGCAGAGGGAACTTTCGTGGCCGAGTAAACGGGCGCGATGGTATCCGCTGTCCACGGAGTATTCCTTTCGCGCTTCCGGAAACCATCCGAGAGCGAAACGATCTCCTCACCGTTTTTCCATATACTAACGGAAGCGCCGAGCTCGCCACGCTCCGAAAAATTTTCCCGGAAATATTTTTCTAGTCCATCCATCATCATCCCGCTTCTCGCTTGGCACCAGTCACTCTTCCAGCCATCCCGCCACGTCCTTCGCGAAATACGTGAGAATCATGTCCGCACCGGCCCGCTTGATGCCCGTCAGACTCTCCAGAACGACCGCTTTCTCATCCAACCAGCCTCCCGTGCAGGCGGACTTGATCATGAGATATTCGCCGCTCACCTGATAGGCGGCCACAGGCAGGGTCGTCTCGTCGCGAAGCCGCGCGATCACATCGAGGTAGGGACCGGCGGGTTTCACCATCACGATGTCCGCGCCCTCTTCCTCGTCGAGCAGAAGCTCCCGCACCGCTTCACGGACGTTGCCGGGATCCATCTGGTAGGTCTTCTTGTCGCCCTCCTTCGGGGCGGAGTCGAGGGCGCCGCGGAACGGGCCGTAGAAGGCGGAAGCGTATTTCGCGGTGTAAGCCATGATCCCGGTCTCTTCGAACCCCGCCTCATCCAGCGCCACCCGGATCGCGCCGATCCTACCGTCCATCATGTCCGATGGCGCGACGACGTCCGCCCCGGCGCGGGCATGGCAGAGCGCCTGTTGGCATAGGATTTCCACTGTCCTGTCGTTCAGGATCTTCAGCCTGCCGCTTTTCATCCTTCTCCACGATTCCGTCATGACCGTCCGAGCTGTAGGGATCGAGCGCCACGTCCGTGATCACGCACATGCCCGGACAGGCCTCCTTGATCGTGCGTATCGCAAGTGGCACGAGACCGTCATCATTTGCGCACGCGGCTCCGTCCGCGCTTTTCAGGCTCTCCTCAATTTTCGGAAAGAGCACGACGGCTCGGATTCCGAGCTCCCAGGCAGAGCTCACCTCGCCGATCAACCCGTTCACCGACCAGCGGGTGCATCCCGGCATCGATGCGATTTCCACGTCCTCCGCGTCCGCATGAAAAAACAACGGGAGTATCAGGGCATCCACCGAAAGCCGCGTCTCCCGCACCAGTCCGCGAATCGCCGCAGTCCGCCTGTTCCGTCTCGGTCGAATCATCATTTCCATGACGGGACACTACATGGATCCCGTGAAAAACGGAGAATATTTCCCCATGAAATGATGCCGTAGAAGCCTCCGCGTATCATCATGTCGGGTTCAGGCCTATTCGCAGTGAAAGAACATTCAAGAAACCCGTTTCCAGATCGGAACGTCGAGTTTCAGTCGGTCTATGGCATCAGCGAGAAATCTCAATCCCTCCGCCCTGTGCGAACTCTGCACACGTATGTATAGAGACGCCTCCCCCACCGGCACCCAGCCCAGCCGGTGAATGAATTCCACCGCCGCGCACCCATACATCTCCCCCAATTCCAGCAAGTGACGCTTGAGGACCTTCCGCGCCATCCCGTCATATGCCTCATAGTAGAGTCCCTCAAGCGCATCGCCCTCTTCCATTTCACGCACCAGTCCCTGAAACTCCACAACCGCCCCGATTTCGTTGCAGGACAGCTCCAGTTCCGGCACGACGATCACGTCTCTGGTAAATGTAATGTCTATCCTCATTTCAGCCTCCCGATACCGGCGGGAGCAATGCCATTTCCTCAGCCTCGCCAAGCGGCCTGTCCCAGTCCGCGAATTCACAATCCACCGCCGCCCGCAGCCCATCCAGTGAAATCCCGGGAGCGACCTCTGACATCACTTCACGCGGCGTTCGGAAGGAATCGCATTCCACCGTTTTCTCCGAAAATCCGAATGTGTCCCGGGCATGTGCGAATGCGAGAATCCTCAACTTCATACCACCACCCTCGCCTTATCGATTACCTCGCCCTTCGCAAATCTCTCGACGCTGTCCACCGTAGTCCCGGCGATAGCCACGAGCGCCTCTTCCGTCAAAAATGCCTGGTGGGATGTTACCAGCACGTTCGGAAACGTCAGCAACCTCGATAGCACGTCATCCTGGAGGGCGGCGTCCGAATGGTCTTCGAAAAACACCCCCTCCTCCTCTTCATAAACGTCCAGCGCCACTCCGCCCAATTGTCCGGACTTGAGCGCCGCGATCACCGCTTTGCTGTCCACCAGCTTGCCCCGGCTCGTGTTCACGAGATATGCTCCGCGCTTCATCTTGGAAAGTGCCTCCGCGCCCAAGAAATGGAATGTTTCCTCAGTCAGTGGCATGTGCAGACTTACCACATCAGAGGCTTCCAGCAACCTGTCCATGGATGTGTAGGTCACCCCGTTCTCAGAAGCCCATTCCTTCCGCGGAAACGGATCATGTGCCAGCACCTCGCAGCCGAAGCCACGGAAGATCCTCGCGGCACATCGTCCTATCCCCCCCGTCCCCACGATCCCGACAGTTTTCCCGTGGAGATCAAACCCAACGAGACCAGCCAATGAGAAATTCAACTCCCGCACCCTGTTGTAGGCGCGATGGATCTTCCTGTTCAGCGTCATCAGGAGCGCTACCGCGTGCTCCGCTACGGCGTGAGGCGAATATGCGGGCACCCGCACGACCGTCATTCCCAGCTCCTGCGCGGCATTCAGATCGACATTGTTGTAGCCGGCGCACCTGAGAGCGATCAGTTTCACCCCTTTTTCGGAGAGCGTCTCCAGACACGCCCTGTCCACGCCGTCATTCACGAAAACGCAGACCGCTCCGGAACCTTCCGCCGATGAGGCGTTCGCTGCCGCCAGCCGGAAATCATGAAACACGATCTCCAAATCCCTTTCCGCCACCGCCGCCTCGAAGAACGTCTTGTCGTAAGGTTTTGTATCATAGAAAGCGATTCTCACGGTTGTCTGATTCTCGGTTTTGAATACTGAGTTGAGATTCGAAGCTTCGCCGCATCCCACAAAAGTCGGAAAGCCACACCGGTTGCGTCAGATTTCAGAAGTGGAATCTCCTCTATGCTCATGTCTTCAAGGTACCATCCTCCACCCGGGCTGTCACCCTCGAAAGGCTCTGCTGAACAAGCGCGGCACACGTCCTTTAGATCCGGCCGGAGCGGCACGGCGACTCCGGGCTTGAGCTTTGAAAAGGGGGATCTAATGTCTCGCGCCAGATGCTTCTCATCCTCGATAACTACGATTCCTTCACGTACAACCTCGTCCAATACTTCGGAGAGCTAGGGGTGGAGATGAGGGTTTTCCGTAATGACGCGTTGACCGTGGACGAGGTGAAGGCTCTTTCACCGGAGAAGATCTGTATTTCACCGGGTCCCTGTACCTCCGAATGAAGCGGGTATTTCCATGGATCTGATACGGGAAATGGGAGCCACGACCCCCATTCTCGGGGTGTGCCTCGGGCACCAGTCCATCGGACAGGTCTATGGCGGGGATGTGGTTCGGGCGGAGCGGCTGATGCACGGGAAGACCTCGCCCATCCGTCACGAGGGAAAGAGCGTTTTCTCAGGGCTGCCAGATCCCTTCGAGGCGACCCGCTATCACTCCCTCATCGTGAAACGTGAAACGCTACCGGAGTGCCTGGAAATCACGGCATGGACGGCGGAGGAGGAGATCATGGGTCTGCGCCACAAGGAACATCCCGTGCATGGCGTGCAGTTTCATCCGGAATCCATCCTCACCGAGCACGGGAAGCAGATGCTTGAGAATTTCCTGAAACTGTAGCTTTTTTCCGCGACCGGATCCCCCATGCCCCGCTCCTACCTGCCACCCGCTTCTTGGACAGAAACGCCATTTCTTGAAGGTGACGAGGCGAAGCATCTGGCGCAAGTGCTCCGGGTGAAGGAAGATGACTGGATCACCGTTTTCGACGGGCTTGGAAACCACGCGGAGGCGAAAGTGCTTTCCGTATCGAAACAGCGCGTGGATCTCATGCTGGGTCTCGCAGAATCAAAGGAGAGGACGCTGCCGGAGATCACGCTGGCACAGGCAATACCGAAGGGGAAGAACATGGACTGGATCGTCCAGAAGTCGGTGGAACTCGGGGTTTCGAAAATCGTGCCGCTGGTGACCAGGCATACCATCGTCTCCCCCGGGGGGAACAAGGCTGACAAATGGCGCAGGACCGCGCTTGAGGCCTGCAAACAATGCGCGCAGCTCACAATTCCCGAAATCTCCGATCCGGTCGCATACGATCAATGGATCGAGACGAAGGATGTGTCGGAAATATCTATCATCGCCTCTCTTGCGGAGAATCCCTTGAGTTTTCGGGAAGCCCTTGCCGCGCATCCTACGCCGGAATCCGTCACCGTCCTGATCGGCCCCGAAGGGGACTTTTCAACGGAGGAAACCAAGGCGGCCTTGTCCGCTGGATTCCATCCCGTCAGCCTCGGCGACCTGGTCCTACGCGTGGAGACCGCCACCATGTTCTGCCTTTCCGCGATCCGCTTTCACTACCAGTAATCCTGGATCGGCGGGTTCGCTCTCCCGTGATAACTTTTCCGGAAAAAATATCGGCCGACCCAATTTGACGCGACCTGATCCGGTTCATTCAGATAAAAATCGATTTCGGAAAAATTTTTGTTGTCCAGGAGGATTCGATTCATATAAGTCACCGCTTGTCAGCGGGCAAAAGGACTCCCCCCAATACCCTAGCCTACGACACTCCCCCCAAAGATCGACGGAAAGATCGTCCCCCGAGGCCTCCGTTTTCCCCCCGAATAACAAAAGTCGGCAGACATCCCCCCCCGGTTGTCTGCCGATTTGCTTTTTACCCCACGGGTAAGAGCGATCCGTCTGCTTTAGGGTTTAAAGGAAGGAATTCCCGGTTTACACAGACGGCGTGAACCTCCTCCTCCGCGACGCCCGCATTGCCTCCGAATCCACCCCGCACCTTCTTTCCGCAGATGTCCTGATCATGGACGGGATCATAAGGAAAATCGAATCCGGAATCTCGACACCTGGGGATTGCCGCGAGATAAACTGTGGTAACCAGATCCTTTGCCCCGGTTTCTTCGACGCCCACGTGCATTTCCGGGAACCGGGCGGTGAGCAGAAGGAAAACATCGCTTCCGGTTCCGAGTCCGCGATCAACGGGGGCATCACCGGCGTTGTCATGATGCCGAACACATCCCCTTCCCTTGACTCCGGTGCCGCTATCAATGCCATACTCGAATCCGCCAAACGCAATTCCCGTATCCCGATCTACACTTCAGGCTGCGTTACCAAAGGCCGCGAGGGAAAGGAACTGGCGGGGATAGACGGGATGCGTGCCGCCGGAGTGAAAATGCTTACCGACGACGGGGACACCACCATCAACTCCTCCATCCTCTACCGCGCCATGCAATACGCCTCGGAGTTCGGCATGTTCTTCGCATCCCACTGCGAAGTGCCGGAACTCGCCGGCCCACGCGCCCTCAACGACGGCGCGGTCTCCTACGGACTCGGCATCCAGGGTTCACCCGCATGCGCCGAGGAAATCATCATCGATCGCGATATCCGTCTCGCCCACGCCACCGGCGCGCACATCCATATCCAGCATGTCTCTTCGAAAATGGGGATGGAAACCATCCGCTGGTGGAAATCCCGCGGCGACGTGAAAGTCACCGCCGAGGTTTCGCCACACCATCTGTTGTTCACCGACGAGCACATCGGAAACTTCGACACCCACTACAAGATGAACCCGCCCCTGCGGACGAAGGCGGACAACGAGGCGCTTCTTGAAGGCCTCCTCGATGACACCTTTGACATGATCGCCACCGACCATGCCCCGCACACACCTTTCGAGAAAGCCCAGGATTTCGTATCCGCTCCAAACGGCATCACCGGACTCGATACGGCGGTCGTGTCCCTTTACCACCATTTCATCCTGAAGGGAAAATTCGGCTGGGACACCTTGGTCAGAAAGTATTCCGCCGAGCCGCGCCGCATGATGTCGATCGCGGTGCCGACCATCTCGGAAGGCGAACCCGCCGATCTTGTCCTCTTTAATTTGGAAGCGACATCCGTTTTCACAAAGGACTTCATGAAATCCAAATCACAGAACACCCCTTTTCTGGACAAAACTCTCCAGGGTCGAATCGACCTAGTCATCTTGGGGAATGAGATTCTCTTGGAGCGATAGGAATCACGCACGGTAGGCAACATCGAACATTGCAGAATGCCATCTAGTTTCGACGTGACACAAGGCGCACTCAAGCAACTACGGGGGCGACGGGCCGACCTCTCCCGGGGAACATGATCTGCTATCTACCTGACAGTAAATCCTCAAACGACCGAAACAAATGCAAACCGATCCAACCACGCCCTCTGGCGAGCCAGTCAGAGACAAGCTTCAACAATCCATCGAATCAGGAAAACAATCCGTGGCTTCATGCTGTGATTCCATTCGAACCGAGACCTGTCAGATCTGCGAATCCGCTTCTGAAGGTATACGCAAGAATCCAATCGCGGCGGTCGTGGGCGCTGCCATAGCCGGTGCGGCCGTCTGCTACCTGATCATGGAAAGCAGACCGCAGCCAACCTTCCGCCATCGCTATGTATCCGGCCCGCTTTCCAACGCCGGTGACAGCGTGAACGATTCACTTCGTTCCATTTATGAATCCCTTAAATTCTGGTAACCTATGAACTCTGAAATCATTCCCATCGAACAGGAGGCGAAATTTGGCGAAGGCGCGAAAGCCGTCGTCCAAAATGTGAAGTCCAAGGCCAATGAAAGGCTCGAGGTCTGCGAGAGCAAAGTCCGGCAGTCCCCGACCAAGGCAGTGCTGATTGCTATTGGTGCGGGCTATTGTCTGAACCGTCTGCCCATCGCAGGACTTATTGCCGCACCTCTGCGCCTCACGGCGATTTTGGCAAAGCCTGCCCTGCTCGTTCTTGGAGCGGCAAAGCTTTACGACATCGTCGAGGAGCAATCCCGGAAATAGCGCTGGGAAAGGAAATCTCGTACGGCCATTCGCCTCTTAGCGATGGCCCGATAAAGCCTTTTCCACCATTTTCTCTGATACTTTCGATTTCAGCTCCACATCAGGAGCGAAAATCGATATTCTCCATTCTTCCAGAATCCAACCGGTTTCCCAAAGGTCTGACCTATCCGGAGATTCCGACCAAGCGTCAAACCATCGTGGCCAATGGCGATAAAGTAGATCCATTTTCTCCAAGTCTTTTATAAGCGGAAGACTCGAGACGCGGCTCAATCTTGACCGGATGGCGCGAAAACGCCTCGGGTAGTCGATCAATACCTGGTAGCCCGCTCGCCAGGCAAAGCCATCCCGCAAAAGCCATGAAAGCTGCTGCTCCAGATCTTGGGCGATCTCGCCAAAATTCCGGTCGCCCCTGTATCGTGAAATCCACTCACGAAGCTCTCTCTCGTCGGCCACGATGGCATCCAGAGACCTGCCTACCTGAGTCGCGGCGTCGAACCATTTCCCCTTTACCGTCTCGTTCAACTGCGCGAAGGCTTCCGGACTCCTTGGGAAAATGCCTGTAGCAACTCCTTCCGCGGCCAACTGGATCAGCTTTTCAATCTCGATGCCCAAACGCCCCATTTCGACTTTGGCAAGCATGCCGATGGGAAACTTCTTTCTCAAATAATCCACCTCCCTCTCTGCCGCATTCATCAGCAACCTTGCCCCACCACCTCTGTGAGCCTCGCGGGCTTCGTAGATGTCAGTGAATGCGCGCACCCCGACAGTGTCACCTTCATCCACCAGAGCGGGATATGCCGGGCCTCCCGCCGTCATCACCTGCTCGGGCAGCTTCTCGCCGTCCCACGCGCTCATCCCCCGGCGCTCCACATCCGCCGTCGCCGCGGCTTCGAATCGCGCCCGCATTCTATCGGCCAGCATGAGTTTCAGCTCGGCGACATCGGTGCCCATCGCGAGTTCCTTACCCTCGTCATCACAGATCCAAATCTTGGTCACCAGTTCCTGAGGAAGTTTCCCCGCATCGAATTCTCCAACCGGAATCATCGAGCCGGTGCGCTCTCGGATGTGCGCGGCCAGCGCTGTGAGAACCGGGGAATCCTTCGGTGCGCCAGCCCACAGCTCCGCGAATCCCCGCGCGGTCTCGGCGACCGGCTGGCAGTTCTTCCGGTAGTCCTTGGGAAGTCCGCGAATCAGTAGCTCCGCGCGCTCCTCCAGATTCCCGTCCACCCCCCAGCCCGGGAGCCAGTCCGGAAGACCGGGAAGCTGATCCACATGCAAGCCTATCGTGACGCCGTCGTCGCGCTCTCCCGGCGCGCAGTGATAGTAGAGCGGGTATTCATCACCGTCGTGCTTCAGAACGTCGGGAAAGAAATCCAATCCGTGAAGATCCTCCCAGACCACATCCCCCATCCCCATCATGAGGAGATCCTCATTATCCTCGCGCCATTTGTGGAAAGCCACCGCCGTGGAGATTTCCACGGGGATGCGTTTTTCCAGAAAACTTACCACCGCGTTCTCGTCCCAGAGCATTCCAGGGCGACGGAGCTTGTCCTCCAGCCCTTGGATCTCCTCCCGCAGCTCATCCATGCGCTGCTGAAATCGCGTTTTCCTTCGCAACCCGCCGCCAAGAATCCCCTCGCGAAGAAAGACCTCATGAGCTGCCTTCCTGTCCACCCGCCCATAGTGAACCCGTCTGCCCTCCACAACGTGCAGTCCGCCGCAGATCACCGTCTCCTTTCCGTAGACCGCTCCCTGCTTGTCATCCCAATGCGCCTCTCCATAACGGTGGCGGCAAAGGTGCGGGGCCACCACTTCCACCCATACCGGATCGAGGACGGCAACCCGCCGCGCCCATAACCGCGAAGTTTCCACCAACTCCAACCCCATCACCCACTCGCTGCGCTTCTTCAGTCCGAAGAGCCCCGAGCCGGGGAATATCGCGAACCCCCCCCCGGCCGCGCTCCGGTATGCCTTGTTCTCCTTGTCCCAAAGCCCGAACTGCCTGGGCGCGCCCGCCAGAAGAGATCGGTGGATCGCCCCATAGTCATGAACTGCGGGCATATTGCCCCAGGCCGTTCTCGAGGAACCGTTCGTCGTTGAATCCTGTGCGACGATCCTCAGCAACTCCTCCACCACGTTTCCCCACTCCGTCACACGCTTGGCATTCAAAAAATAGGTTCCGCAAAATTTCCGCAACTGGTTCCATTTCCATCTGCGCCCGTCGTGGTATCTGGACACATCCTTCCACAGGTTCAGCATCGCAATGAAATCCGACTCCGGATCCAGCCATTTGGAGTGCGCGGCGTCCGCCTCCCGTTTTTTCTCCGAAGGACGCTCCCGCGGATCGGTTGTTTCCAGACCGGCCACGATTACCACCACCGCCTCAAGGCAGTTCTCATACCTGGCCTCGATGAGCATTCGCCCCATCCGAGGATCTACCGGAAGGCGACCCAGCTCACGACCTGTCTCCGTCAACTCCCTCTCCTTGT
Organism: uncultured Verrucomicrobiae bacterium; assembly: GCA_963758175.1. Classification (GTDB taxonomy): domain Bacteria; phylum Verrucomicrobiota; class Verrucomicrobiia; order Verrucomicrobiales; family Akkermansiaceae; genus Luteolibacter. Next base: position 203,126 of record CAVWUI010000005.1, on the reverse strand, counting down.
CCAGGGCACCGACCTCCCGAAGAGTCCGGTAGCCCTCGGATACCGCCTTCGCGTTCGGCGGATCGAGAAACGGGAACTCGGAAATCTCGGGGAGACCGAGGGATTTCATCCGCAGAATCACCCCCGCCAGCGAGCTGCGCCGTATTTCCGGCTCTGTGAACTCCGGCCTGTCCTGCAAATCCACCTCCTCGTATAGCCTCAGGCAAATCCCGTCTTGCACCCGCCCGCAGCGCCCCTTTCGCTGCCTTGCGCTCGCCTGACTGACCGGTTCCACTTGAAGTCGTTGGACACCTTTCGTCGCATTCCACCGGCTGACCCGTGCCAACCCGGAATCGATCACACAGGCGATGCGCGGGATCGTCAGTGAGGTCTCCGCCACATTCGTCGCCAGCACGATGCGCTTCCTGTTCCCCGGTTGGAAAACCCTCTGCTGATCGCCAATCCCAAGTCGCGCGAACAGCGGTAGCACCTCCGTGTTGCGGAAACGCCGTCCGTCCAGGAGATCCGCGCACTCCCGAATCTCCCGCTCACCGGGCAGAAAAACCAGGACATCCCCCAGCGGATCAAGATCGTTCAAATATTCCACACCGCGCCCCACATGTGCCGCCAGTTCCTCGTCGTCCTTACCCGGAAGGAAAAACTCCGAAACCGGAAACATTCGCCCCGGAGCCTCGATAACCGGAACTTCGCCAGCGGATTCCAAACCTTGCACGTTCGGATTATTTCCATCACCCCTGTGATCCGAGAAAAATTTCGCGAAAGCTCCCGCGTCCAGCGTGGCCGAGGAGATAACCACTCGCAGAGCCGGTCTCCTCTCCAGCAACCTCTTCAGATATCCCAGCAGGAAATCGATGTTCAGGGATCTCTCATGCGCCTCGTCAAGAATCAGCGCGTCATACCGTTTGAGATCAGCGTCCCCTTGTGTTTCCGCGAGAAGGATTCCGTCCGTCATGAACTTGATCCGCGTCTCCCGTGAAGTCCTGTCATCGAAGCGTACCTGGTAACCGACGAAGTCCCCCAACGGAACCGAGAGCTCTTCCGCCACCCGCTTCGCCACGCTCACTGCGGCAATCCGCCGTGGCTGGGTGCAGCCTATCAGTTTCTTTCGCCCCACCGGCTCCCGGATCGCGGGATCAGATGAAAGTGCCTCTGCCACCATTTTGGGGAGTTGGGTCGTCTTCCCCGATCCCGTGTCGGATACCACCACCACGACCTGGTTGTTCCGGATCGCACTCACGATCTCCTCCCTCCTCTCAACCACCGGCAGCTCCGCCGGGTAGTTCCATTTCCCGGAAAAACTCACGGACGGGATTCTTTCCAACCGCATCTGGCGATCAAGCCCCAACCGGGGGAGTGAAACTGAAAGTGGCGGAGACGGTGTCGGAGATCAGACGGGTGGTGTGGCGATGCCACCCCTTTCTATACTGTCGCGCAGCAAGATTTGTGAAAACCAAGAATCCCGGAGGGATGGCCGGAACGTAGCCGGGGAGTGGAGCGCAGCGCAACCCCCGGAAGAGGGTAGCAAGGGTTCTGCGCCCCGGAGGGTCGTCGGAGTCGCTCCGGTGAACCAAGGTTGCAGGCTCCGGGGAAGCCTTCCGGCGGCCTCCGGGACGCGGGGATTTTCGGAATGGGAATCAGGGGGTTACATTTCATTTCACCCCCGGCTACGTTCCGGCCATCCCTCCGGGATTTTCAAAAGAAATCACAAAACCTTCTGCGCGGCAGCATACCACAGTCCGATATGGCTTGGGCTGAGCAACTCGACTCTTCCGCCCGACTTTTTCACAGATCTACTCCGCGAGCTGAGCGGTCTCTCCGGCGTTCTTTTGCTGCGCCTCAAGCGCGGTTCCGGACTGTGTCTTCGCCCATTCGGAATAGTCCTCCTGTGGAACCACTTCCATCGTGCCTATCATGTTCGCGTGTCCCTCACCGCAGAGTTGTGCGCAGACGACGGATGTTTCCATGACCTTCACCGGAGTGAACCACATGGCGATCTCCTTCCCTGGTATCGCATCCTGTTGCACACGCATCGGGACAATGGCGTAGTTGTGGATCACATCCTTCGTGCCGATGTTCAAAACCGCCGGCCTGTCGACGGGTAGCTTGAGCACGGGAGCGACGAAATCGTCATACGCGTTCGGATCGGTGTAATCGATACCAAGATCGTTGGTTCCGCTGATCAGAGCGGCATCGGTTCGCCCGAATTTGCCGTCAAGACCCGGATAGTGGTAGGTCCAGCCGAACTGCCAACCGACCACACGCACCCGGACAGGATCCATTTCCTGAATGAGTTTCCAACTGTCCACGCGGGAATGCCAGAGCGGAAAAGCGAAGCCGAGGAGGAGAACCGCCTCGATGATGATCACGGCGACCTCCATGTGGCTGGAGAGATGGCTTCTCACTCCGTCATAGGACGCCTTCGGATTACGCTTGTGCCAGAATTTCCACAGGCAGTAGCAGAAAAACGCCGTCCAGCCGATGAAAAGAGCGGTCATGAACCAGTGCACGACCACGATGAGGTGATCGACGTGTCCGCCATGCGCGGAATAGTTTTCGGGTAGGCCGAGAAGTTCTGAGAAGGTCATTTGAGTGAGATCTGAAGGGCTGGAAATTGGTCAGTTACGGACGAAGTCATCCCGCAACTCAGGGTCGAGACTGTCGATCTCCCGTCGAGCCATACGTATCATGAAAAACGCGACACCACCCAGAACCGCAAGGATCACGACCAGAAGAAAGAGGATCGAGTAGCCAATGGAATCCCCGGTTTCCGAGAAATTCACGGCACAGGTGGGGCAGGCGAGAAAATTGACGAGATTCATGTCAGGATCAAAGGTGTAGCTGGTTGGCTTTTTTCAAGAAATAGACCGCGTAAACCGGCATGGCCAGCATCCCGACTAAGCCCACCACGCCGAAAGCCGTCGCCATCGCGGAGGGTTCCGGACGCAGTATGAACGCCCAGAGAACCAGGAAACCGCAGAGAAGGGTGCAGACGGTTACGAAGACGATATGGAAACTGCGGAGGGACATGGCGGTTATTTGTAGAAAAGGTAGTCGTGAATAGGGTTACGGTAGGCGAGAGCGAGAAGAAACGCCATCCATGCCACGAAGATTATCCCGGAACCAAAAATCCAATAGATGGCTTTTTTTTCGTGATTCAGGTGCATGAAGAAGTAGGCGACCAGAAAAGCCTTTGTCGTGGCGATCAGGAGACCCACGACCGCGTCCCAGATATCGAATCCATGACCGCCGACATCCATCCAGGCAAGCCATGAGAACATCACCGGACCCTCGGCGACTAGAACGGTAAGAACCGTGCCGACAAGGAGCGCGCCGAATATGAGAATATACGTCTTTTTCGACTTTTCGAGAGCTTCAATGGAATCTGCCATTTTCTAAAAGGTAATTGATAGGTTGGAAAGGAGTGATGGACGGATCACATGAGGTAAAGGATCGGAAATGCGAAGATCCAGATCAGATCGACGAAGTGCCAGAAGAGACCGCCGACCTCGACCCGGTTGGCCAGCCACTCGGGGTTCTCAAGATACATCTTCCGACCGAAGAACAGGTAGTAGGCAAGGACGATGGCTCCGCCGATGACGTGCAGACCATGGAGACCGGTGATGGTGAAATAGATCGCATAGTAGGTGTTCCATGCCGGAGTGAACTTCGCCGCGTGGCGGATCTCCTCCCGTGGCAGGGAAAGATGATGGAAAGTCTCCTCACCCCGCTGTTTGTAGTTCGGGCCAAGGAATTCCTCGCTGAACGCCGTTAAGCCGCCGACCTTGATATCCTTGGTTTCCTCCGCCATTTTCGCGAAATCTTTCCAACCCATGCGGTATAGTTCCTTGTGAGTGGGCTCGCGCTTCGGGTCGCCTTTCTTATCGAGACCGTATTTTTCGATGAGATCCTCACGCAGGTCGGCGACTCTTTTCTCATGCCACGCCCAGGCATCGCGGACGAACGCGTTGTTCTGCATCAGCCACGAGTTGCTGATCGCGGATTCCGGTGAAATTCCCTTTTCCTCGGCTTTCATCACCATCCACTGGAAGTCGATGGCATCCACATTGTGGAAGACCATGGGGCTGTCCTCCATCTCGCCATCGATCACCGTGTCGTCACGCAGACGGGAACTGGTCGCACCTTCCCTTATATCGCGGGGCTTGAAAATCAGTTCGGCTCCATCCTCGGCGACGAAACTGGCGGACGGAACCTCGGTGAGCAGATCGTGCTCTATGGCGTCAACGTCGATGTTCACATCAGTCGCCAGCTCCCAGCCCTTTTTATCCGGATACTCCTTCTTTGCGACAACCCATTCGCCACGAAGTGCCTCGGTGCGGACTTCCGCATTGTGCGCGCGGGCTGCGAGGTAGCTTTTCTTGAGAGATTCCAGCAGATCCACTGAGAGTTCCGTCCCCTCCCTGGCCAGCATCTCCGGTTCCCGCTCGGCGGACTTCGATGCGGCTGGTTCGGTATAGGCTTCGATGTCTTCCGCGAGCCTGTAAGTGATCTTCTGGTGTTCCGCTTCGGCGAGGATCTCCTCAACCCAGGGTTTGTGAAAACGGTTCACGCTGAAGGTGAGCTTGTCCGCTTTCACACGGATCATGTTTTCCTCGATCTTGTGCCCGTTCCGGTCGAGCACGTATTCGCTGCCTTCTTTCTCGTAACCAAGGTGTCCCTCGACGACGGAATAATCATTCAGTCGCACCGCCTGGTGATGGAACTTCACGTTGTATTCGATCCCTTTTAAAACCATGAACAGGGCGGCGCATGCGACGGTGATACCCATGAAAATCTGGAATTTTCTCCACTGTCGCATTTTCAGCGCGACCCATGCGAAGACCACGGTAACCGAGGAACCGATGAGGACGAAGGTGTTGATCAGGCCTGGAAGAACGGGGAGAGTCCGTTCCGGCCACGGGTAGTCCGCTCCCATCCGGAGGTAAACATAGGCCGAGAAAAATCCGCCGAAAAGCATTACCTCGGAGGCGAGGAAGAGCCAGATGGCGATCTTGGAATTGATCAGTCCCGTGTCTTTGCGGGGGGTAACGATGTATGGGATTTCCATTTCTAAAAATTGTTGGCTGGGGTCGGGGACGGAAGGTCAGAAGGTTTCTTCCTTGTCCTTGGTGCTTGCGACAACCGGATCCTTTTGCGGTTCCTGCGTCTCCCTTTTCGGCGCTTCCCACTGCGGGAAGTAGTCCTTCTCATGATCGGGGCGCGAATATTCGTAGGGTCCGCGGTAAATGGCGACGTCGAAGGTGAAATTGCCGTGTCCCGGAGGGGTCGGCGTCGCCCACTCCAGCGTGGTTCCTTCCCACGGGTTGTCGCTTTCGACCTTGCGCCCGGCCCACCAGGCGCAGAGAACGTTGATGATGAACGGAACCTGGAAAATCGCCAGAGCCCAGGCACCCATCGACATGACGATGTTCAAATCGATGTTCTCACGCACAACCTGGCCGAAGACGTTCGCTCCGTCGGCCGCCTTCTCCAGATAGGCGTCGCCACCGTTATACCAGCGCCGATGGAAGCCGGACATTCCCTGGATGAGCATAGGGAAGAAGATGATGTTCATGCAGACGAGGCTGGGCCAGAAATGAAGGTGCCCGAGGAAATTGTTCATGTAGCGACCCGTGATCTTCGGATACCAGTGATACACCCCCGCGAAGAGGCCGAAGAGGATGCCCGGGGCGACAACGTAGTGGAAATGGCCAATGACGTAGTAGGTATCGTGCAGATGCAGACCGACCAGGTTGAAGGCGAGTGGAAGGCCGGTCAGTCCTCCGATGCCGAACATCGGGATGAATGCGCACGCCCAGAGCATTGGCATGGTGAAGCGGATCGAACCGCCCCAGAGGGAGATCAGCATCGCGGTGATGATGATCACCGAAGGAATGGAAATCAGCACCGTCGTGGTCTGGAAGAAGGTAGAGACCGCCGAACCCATTCCCGTCATATACATGTGGTGTGCCCAGACGATGAAGGAAAGGAATCCGAGGATGAGCACGGAATAGACCATCGACTTGTAGCCCCAGAGCGGTTTGCGGGTGTTGACCGGAATGATTTCCGCGACGCAAGCGATGGCGGGAAGGAGAAGGACGTAAACCTCCGGGTGACCCAGAAACCAGAAAAGGTGCTGGAAGAGCAAGGGTGATCCTCCGCCGGAGAGATCCGCAAGTCCTTCGGTCTTTGTGAAAAGCCCGGAAGGCATGAAGAAGGAGGAATGCGCCACCCTGTCCATGAGTTGCATGATGCCGGCCGCTTCAAGTGGCGGGAAGGCAAGCAGGAGCAGAAAGCCGGTGACAAGCATGGCCCAGACGAAGAACGGGAGACGCATCCAGGTCATCCCGCGGGCACGGAGGTTGATGATGGTGGTGATGAAATTCACCGAGCCCAAGTAGTGAGGAGGTTATCAGCAGTACGAGCCCCAGCAACCATTGGGTCTGCCCTGCCAGCCACTGGTTCACGATCTGCCCGTCGGCGAAACCCGCCAGCGGAGAGTAGTTCGTCCAGCCTGATTTCGCGGCACCGGACTCCATGAAAAAGGATGCGCACATGGTGACACCACCGAGGAAATACACCCAGTAAGAGATCATGTTCAGCTTCGGGAACGCCATATCGACAGCGCCAATCTGGAGCGGGGTCACATAATTTCCGAAGGCGCCGAAGCCCAGTGGCACGATGCCCAGGAAAACCATGATCGTGCCGTGCATGGCGCCGAACATGTTATAGGTCTCACCAGTTACTTTGCCGTCCTGGAGCCAGCGGGCTTTCCAGGTATCTGTCAGGAAAAAACTCATCCAGTCCGGAAGCGGCTGGTGTGGATAGGCGATGCTCCAGCGCATGACCATCATGAGGTAGAAGCCGAATGCAAGGAACAGCATGGCCGTGATACCATACTGGATACCGATGGTCTTGTGGTCGGTGGAGAAAACGTATTTTCTCAGAAATCCGGGATCGTGGTGGTGATCGCCGTGGTCGTCGTGACCGTGATCGGATGCTGCGTGGGCGCTCATAGATAGATTGTAAACTTTAAACTCAAATTCAAAAACCGAAGGTCAGCCAGCGGGCTTCAGGGTCGAGGGGCTGACGGGAGTGGTGGGATCAAGTGGTTCTCCTGGAAGCATTTTCATGTGCTCGGCTTTGATTTCCTCCCCGGTGACCGCCTCTCCCGCGTTCGCTCGTGAAGCGGATATATCAAGAGCCGCCTGCGCCATTTCAACCGTCACGATATCGCCGGTGGAATTTCCGAAGCTATTCCGCACATAGGTCATGACGCCGGCGAGATCCGCGGCTCCCATGCCCGCTCCCTGGGCGGGCATGATGCCGGCTCCGTAGGTCTTGCCGGTACCTGGTCGGCCCTGGAGGCCGTTAAGAATGATCATCGCGAATTTTTCGGTGTCTCCGATCACCCATTTCGAGCCTGCGAGGGAAGGATAGTTCGCGCCGTCGCCTTTGCCGTCCGCACCGTGGCAGCCGTTGCACTTGGAATAGATTTTCGCACCCTTCGCGCTGAACGCGGCGAGAGCCGGTTTTGCCGCAGGCCCCTCGTTCTCCGCATCGGGAGATTTTCCCCGGACGTAATCTTTCTGGAAAGTGTTGGTGTAGGCGAAAAGAGTTCCGGCTTTTCCGAGAACGCCACCGGCAACGAGCAACACGACTCCGCAAGCGACAATCACCCAAAGCGAAACCGGCTCATGTCCGTTGTCCGCGATACGCCTCTCCCTCGCGGTAGCTGCGGTTTCTCGGTCAATCCGTCCATGCGCCTTGGTGACGTTGATCCCCTCATCGAGATCCGGTTTCTTGATCGGTTGCTGGCTCATTACTTTTGAAAGAAAAACGGGAGATTGAAAAATTGGAAACCGGTCATTCGGCTGGAGTTGCTTCTTCGGCGGGTTCGGCCTCACCAGGTTCCTCTCCTTCAGCCGCGCCATCTTCGGCGGGTGCCTCCACCTTCTCTTCGACGGAGGGTGCCTGTCCCGGGATGGAGTCCTCGACCGCGTCGGGAGAGAAATCGAGTGAAGCTGGCACCGGTTGGTCTTTTTTCAAGGAAATGAGATAGGAAACCAGGGCGCGGGCTTCAGGTTTCGGAGAGATTTCCCGTCCATCCTTTCCGGCAAAGGGAAGGGACTCGTCGGACGGGTTGCCTTTGATTTCCGTCTCATCGAAAAGGAAACGGAAGGAAGGGCAGGTGGAGTCCCGGCGCTGCGGTTTCCAACGCGGGTTGTAAAGGTGTCGGTAGAGCCATTGCTCAGGCTCCATTTCCTCGGCGGGAGCGTAAAGAGCCTCCACCCTGCGACCCAGGTTGGACAGATCCGGGCCCATGCGTGATACGCCGATCTGCGCGAAATCCTCTCCCGCGTAATCGAAGGCGTTGGTTTCCCGGCGGGTATCGCCCCTGTCCTCATCGGCGGCAAGCCCCCCCCAGTCGGCACGGAACATGTCATTACCCGCGTAGGTGGGGCGGATGAGCTGGCTGTGGCAGAGATAGCAACCGTTCTCAGCATAGACCTCGGCTCCGTCGGCGATACGACCGGCGCGTTTCGGGATATACACCGCGTTGGTGCCTTCCGCTTCTTCCATTTCCATGGGTTCAAGCGAACGCATCATGATAAACGGAATGATGATGATGGCCAGCCAGGCCACGCCAAAGCTGGCGGAGAGGCCGTAGAAGAAAGTGCGGAAACTCATTTGGTTGGAAGGAAAATGGATTAGTGGGCGGAGGCTGAGGCCGTGCCGGGCCCGCAGTTGTCGATATCGCCCTCCTCACCATGGGGGCTGTGCCCGTGGGCACCGCCGAGGAGGGTCGGGTGGTTGCTACGACGGCCGAGGCGGAGCCACATGACCGTCAGGTGCATGAAAAAGAAGACATTTGAAATCAGGATGAAGAACCAGGAGATCGTGACCGCCCAGGCGTAGGGGTAGGTGCGCTCTGCGATCGTGATCCATGGCTTTGAGAACTCCTCCTGACCTATCCCCTGCTGGATTCCACCGAAAATGGCGACCAGTGCGATGAGGATGATGCCGTAGATGGAGATGAAAAAGTGCATCTTGATGAGGCGGCGTGAGAGCCACTCTCGGCAGGTCACACGCGGGACGATGAAATAGATCGCTCCGAACATGACGAAGCTGAAGAAACCGTAGAGTGAGAGGATTTCAAATCCGTATCCCGACATGGAGAACTGTGAAAGCTCCAGGGTGTATCCGGGAATGTTCAGGAACACCGCCGCTGCCGCCATCACCATGAGACCGATGATTCCCGCCATCGTAAAGCGGAGGGTGGGGCTGTGGTTCACGACATCACCCGCTGAAACGGAGGTTTTCCAAAGGTTCGCCGCCGCGGTGATGGCAGGAATGAAGAACATCACTGTGGCCGCCGCTCCAAGATACGGGATGAAGTAGGGAATCGGCGCTCCGGTGAGTTTCTGCATGCCAGCCCATGGCATGAGGACGGCGAGCGACCAGAAGCCCAGCTTGGCGAGCGAATAGCTGTGGATGGGGCGTCCGGTGACCTTCGGAACGAGATAGAACGCGGTTCCCAGTGCCACGGGTGTGAAGAAAAGGAAGATCAGGGCGGATTTGTACCAGGAGTTGATCGCCGCCGCCATGACAGGATTTCCGGACATGAGATGGAGCAGCACGTTCGCAGTGATGAAGATCCAGGGGAACCAGATCATCGCCGCCATGAGATACCACTGGGAAATATAGACGTGACCTACCGGGCGCAGCTTGAACTGGATGAACGACCAGATCACGATCGCGAAATAGCTGATAAGAATCACGGGCCATGCGAATGACGGGAACTCCATCCAAGGCATGCCGGTTCCGAAGCCGGCGAGAATACCGATGACGCCTACGGAAACGCCGAAATTCCAGACGTGTCCGGCGGTAAGGATCAGACCGGCGGCGCGGCACTCCTGGCGGGAAAGCCGCGACATCAGCCAGACGATCACGCCGAAGGCCGCCTGGAAGCCCCAGCCATACACGATGGCGTTGAGGTGGGCCGCCTGGGTGCGTCCGTAGGTAAGCCACGCAAAGCCGTCGAGGAAACCAGGTGCGTGGAGCTTGGCGGAGGAGACGAGTCCCAGGATAATGGATACCGCGAGCCAAGCGGCTCCACTGGTGAGGAAGAACATCACGGGATTGCGCAGCGAGCGGTCGATGCTGGAGCGCAGGAGGGCGTCCTGATCGGGATTTGTGGAGGTATCGGAGGACATCGGGGAAAAGTGTTACGGCTTGATCAGGTCATCTACGGTCGCCGCTGGTTTGCCGACCTCGGCGCGCATGGCGGCGACCTGTTCGGGTGTCACGGCATAGGCCTTGTTGCCGAAGCTGTTGCGGATGTAGGTGAGCACACCGGCGATCTGCTCGTCGGTCTGGTAGGACATCTGGTTCATGGGCGCGGGGAGATCGTAGTCAACGCCTTTCACAGTGATAGGCCCGGCAAGTCCGCGAAGCTGGATCTTGATCAGGTTGGAGACGGGCCAGTCACCCATTCGGAACCCGCGAGGGGTGGGGCGATGGGCCCGCCCTCTCCGTTCTGCCCATGGCACGCGCCGCATACGAGATACTGGGCTTTGCCAATCTCCATCTGGGCTGGGTCGATCGGAGCGTCGGGATTCTCGGGAGGAACGTCGACAGCGGCGTAATCACCGGCCGGAGCGTTGGCAAGACCTTCAGCGGTGGGAGAGCCCGGGACGAGTTGCTCGGGTTTCTCGATGGCTACTGGTTTGGAGGCGGCAAGTTTCATTCCGGTTTCCTCGATCACGGCCGAAATCTGATCCGGTGTGAGGACTAGCGCCTGGGCCTCATCGATTTCCTTTTTTGTTTCGTAGCGGATGTTTCCGGCCACGTCCTCCGGCTCCTCGCCTTTTCTCATGAGACCGAAAACGGCTGCCGCCCCGAGCACAAGCAGGAGCAACACTCCGAAGAATGTGAGGATGCCAAGTCCGTCAAAAAAGGCTTTGACGCGGATCAGGGGATTGTCGCGGGTGGGGTCGATGCGGTCGGTGGAATTGAAAGGCTTAGTTGGTGAAGTTCGCGCTCTCCAGGATGCGGGGGTCGCGGTTCGGGTAGAGGGAATGCTGGCCGAGGGCTCGGAGAAGGAAGAACACGAACGCGGCTCCTATGGTGACGAAGGCCAGGATGTCACCCCAGAAGGCACCGCCAACCGAAACGCTGATTTCGCCGAAAACATCGGGCTTGATATTCCCAAGGGAAACTCCGCGTTCCGGGATGGTGATCAGGTAATGATCCAGCACGTGCATGCAGAGGGTGTAAATCGCGACGATGGAAAGATACTTGGGATTTCGTTTCAGCCAGGCCTGGAGCAGGATGACAAACGGCACCACGAAATGACCGAAGACGAGGAAAATCATCCCGACGTTCCAGTTCCCGGTATTGCGGATGAGGAAGTAGGAGGTCTCCTCGGTGATGTTCGCATACCAGATGAGGAAAAACTGGGAGAAGGAGATGTAGGCCCAGAAGACGGTGAAGGCGAAGAGCAGCTTGCCCATGATGTGGAAATGCTCAGGGCCGGTGACGTGCTTGAGGTGTCCCCGGCTCTTCAACCACGCGCAGACGAGGATGATGACTGCCATGGAATTCAGGGTGGATCCGGCGAAGAGATACACGCCCCACATGGTGGAGAACCATTTGTAATCCAGCCCCATGAGAAAATCGAACCCGGTGAAAGTGATGGTAAGGGCGAAGATGATGAGCGGGTAGGTGGAATGGTAGCGGGCTTTGAACAGCCTTATCGTGCCGGGTTTCGGATCGGTATCCTGGGCGGTGGAGAGTTTCCTAAGGAACCAGATCACCCATGTGAGTCCGAGTCCGTAGAAGGCGAACCGGAAATACCAGAAGGTCTGGTTCATGTACCAGTATTTGTTGTAAAGCAGATGGTCATGGTGATGGAGGTGATCCTTGACGTTGCCCGTTGCCTCGCGGTGGGTGTTCATCCACTCGTAAAGATACTGGTTCACGTCGGGGAAAAGCAGTGGGATGCCGAAGAGGAAAACCCACGGATAGGTAGCGCCGAGGTTCTCGAAAGTCCGGCGGACGGAAGTCCCCCACCCCGAGTTCGAAACATTGTGGAGTAACGTCCAGAAAACCCCGCCGATGGAAAGGGTGAGGTAAAAATAGAACGAGAAAACCCAGGAGTAGGCGAAGTATCCACGCACTTTCTCTGGCGCGAGAAAAAGGAGATACAGACTGATGAGGGTGCCTATCGCGGCGATAGCGAGGCAGACGGTTTTCACCTTCGCGACCTTGGAGTTGTCGAGGTGGTCGCCGTGGATGGCGATGTCAGCGGATGTTACGTGATGGGACATCTGGGAAAAATGAATTTATTGGTCTGCCTCCTCGGCTGGCTCGGCATCTTCGGAATCTTCGGACTCCGTCGCGGGCGCTGGCTCGACAGGATTGTCCGCCGGATCGATTCCCGACTGGGGAGCCATGTCAGGAGTGACCTTCGGGTCCTCGGGAGTGGTGACGGATTCGGAATCCCCGTCGTCCTGCGTCACGGCTCCACTGGGATTCAGCTCCGCCTGGTTTTCACCGGTCGCGCCGACGGGAGGCTCGTCCTCTTTCCCGGCCGCTTCACTCTCGGCGGCTTCCTTCTTCGCGGCATCGGCGGAAACCTTGGCGGCCTGTAGTGTCCTGACGTAGGCGATGACGGCCCAGCGGTCGCGGACGGGAATATTCATTCCGTAGGCACCCATCTGGCCTTTGCCTTTGGTAATGACTTCGAACATGCGTCCGTCGGGATAGGTTCCGGAAAGGAAGGGGCCGCCATGAAGGTTCGCGATCCCCGGGACGCCATAGCGGCTGGTCATGCCCAGCCCGTCACCCGACGCGCCGTGACAGACGGCGCAATAGATGCCGAAGCGCTCCTGGCCGCGCCGGATCAACTCACCGGCGTTCTCCGTGGTCAGTGAAAGTTCCTCCGGCATACCAGTGCCGTAGTAGTCGCCCACATGGCCGGTGTAATAGTAGCCGATCTGGCCACCGTATTCGTATTCAGGGATTCCGCCGATGGCGATCTCGCCTCCCTCGTTGAAACCGCGCGGCTGCGTTTCTTCCACCGGAAGGCGGTCACCCTGGCGATCCGCGAAAAACGTGCTCGGCGCCTGTGCCTTGAGCTTGTCCTGGTTATCCATGTCCGGGAAAACCTGGACGGGAGGTTTGTGGAATTTCTGGCCGCGAAATCCCATGACCCCCACGAAGAGGACTGCGATGATCGCGTATGCTAGGAAGAAATAACGCATTGGGTGGAATTTTGAAATTAGATATCGGGAGTCGGGTCAGTCCTCTTCCTCTTCGACGAGTTCGATGTTGTCTCCGCCGATCTCGGCGAGCAGATCGCGGGTGGCGTCCGCGCTGAATTTCGCATCGCGGGCTTCGATGGCGATGAAGAAGCCGTCATCGGTGGCACGGTGGAACTGTTTGCTGGCGAACAGCGGGTGGTTGAGGCGCGGAAGCTGGATCAGGCCGAGGAGGCCGAAGAGCACCGTGAAACCGGAAAACAGGATGGTCAGTTCGAACATCACCGGGAAGAACGCCGGGATGGTGAAGATGTTGGTGGGTTTCGCCTGAACCACGGTCGGGTAGATCACCACCTGCGTTGTATAGGCCAGGGCGAAAGCTGTCGCGGTGCCGGTGATGCCTCCGAAGAAAACGAACCAGGGGAGGATGGAGCGTTTCAATCCCATCGCCGCGTCGAGCCCGTGGACGGGATACGGGGTGTAGCAATCCCATTTCCGGAAACCGGCGTCACGCACCTTCTCCGCGGCTTTGTATAAAGCGGAGGCGCTCTTGAACTCGGCCAGGTAGCCGTAAACTCGTTTGCGGGTAGTGCTCAATTTGGTGGAGAAGTTATAGGTTTGAAATTATTTGGCACCGGCGGCGTGTCCGGATGATCCGGCGACCTCCTTCTGATAGGCGGCGATGTTGTCGGCTCCGCTGTCGGGATGCGCCTCGTTGTCCTCGAAGTGCGGATCGCTCTCGACCTTTGTCCATTTCACTTCGGCGATATTGATGCAGGGCAGGAACCTCAGGAAGAGGAGGAAAAGCGTGAGGAACATTCCAATAGTGCCCACGAAAAGCATCTGATCCTGTGGGGACGGGGAAAATGTCTTCCAATCGCCGGGCAGCCACATGCGGGCGAGTGTGGTGACGATGATCACGAAACGCTCGAACCACATCCCGACGTTCACGCACATCGCGACGAGCATGACCACCCAGAGATTTTCCCGGCACGCTTTGAACCAGAAGATCTGGGGGGAAAGGACGTTGCAACTCATCATCGCCGCGTAGGCCCACCAGTAGGGCCCGGCGATGCGGAACTTGAAGGCATCCATCTCGTAGATCGCACCGGAGTAGAATGCGACGAAAAGCTCCATCAGATAGGCGTAGCCGACAATGGTTCCAGTCAGGAGGATGATTTTGGCCATGTTGTCGATGTGCTTCATGGTGATCAAATCCTGCAGTCCGTAGATGAAACGGGCGGGGATCATGATCGTCAGCACCATCGCGAATCCACCGAAGATGGCTCCGGCGACGAAGTAGGGCGGGAAGATCGTCGTATGCCAGCCGGGAACCACGGAGGTGGCGAAGTCGAACGAAACGACCGAGTGGACGGAGAGAACCAGCGGGGTTGAGAGCGCGGCGAGAAGGAGGTAGGCCATTTCATAGTGGCTCCACTGACGGTTTCCACCTCTCCAACCAAGTGCGAAGATCCCGTAGAGAATCTTGCGGATGCCGGGTTTGCAGCGGTCGCGGATGGTCGCGAGATCGGGAACCATGCCGAGGAACCAGAAAATGAGCGAGACGGTGAAATACGTGGAGACGGCGAAAACGTCCCAGAGAAGGGGTGACTTGAAGTTCTGCCAGATCCCGTTGGCGTTCGGAATGGGTGCCAGGAACCAGGCGAACCATACCCGGCCGACGTGAAAGGCCGGGAAGATGCCCGCGCACATGACGGCGAAGATTGTCATGGCTTCGGCCGCACGGTTGATGGAGGTTCGCCAGTTCTGTCTGGTCAGGAAAAGGATGGCGGAGATCAGCGTGCCGGCGTGGCCGATACCGATCCAGAAGACGAAGTTCACGATCGGCCAGCCCCACATCACGCGGTTCGTGTTCCCCCACACCCCGACACCTGTCGAGACAAGGTGGAAAAGCCCGCCGCCCACGCCGATGGCCGCAATGAGCGACGCCGGGATGAACATCAGCCACCAGAGAAAGGGCTGCCTGTTTTCGACAATCCCGCAGATCCGATCCGTGATCCAATGGTAGGAACGGTCGTTCAGGATCAGCTTCTCGCGCTTCAGAACCGGGAGTTTCACTCCTGATTCGGGATGCTGGGCGGTTTCTGTGGTTGCGGCCATTTGGAGAGGAAATTTTGAAAGGGAAACTAGGACATTGGCATGACATCCGGTCTTCAGACCATATGGATGGTCGTCTGCCCGATGAATGGCGCGTCCGGCATTCTCGGATTCGGATTCTTTACGCGAGCCAGGTAGCTCGTGCGGGGACGGGTGCCGATGTAGTTGAGCAGATCGTAGTTACGCTCAAGCACTTTCGAACGACCCATAACGGAGTCCTTACCATCAAGGAGGTTTCCAAAGGAAATGGCTTCCGCGGGGCAGGCGTCCTGACAGGCGGTTTTCACGGAATCGACCGGGATTCGCAACCTCTCGTTGGTAACCGGGACATCCGGCGACAGTTTGCCGGACTCCAGGACTTCCTGTTTCTGGCCGCGCTTCTGGCGGATGACCGCGTCCTTGAGGCGTTGCACGCAGTAGGTGCATTTCTCCATCACACCGCGCATGCGGACGGTGACGTTCGGATTCTTCTGAAGATGTCTGGGCTCCTTGTCCTGACGTTCGCCGAGAGGCCCCCTGTTCAGGTTGTTTTTGATGAGCGGGTTGCGCTTGTTGTAATCGAAAAAGTTGAAGCGGCGCGCCTTGTACGGGCAGTTGTTCGCGCAGTAGCGGGTGCCGATACAGCGGTTGTAGGCCATCGCGTTGAGACCATCCTCCGTGTGGACGGTGGCGTTCACAGGGCAGACGGTCTCGCAAGGGGCGGCCTCGCATTGGACGCAGGCAACGGGTTGAGGAACCATCGCGACGTTGTCGGCATCGAAAGTGTTGTCCTTGTGGGTCGCGAAATACCTGTCCATGCGAATCCAGTGCATCTCGCGGCCTTTGGCGACCTGGGCTTTTCCGACGATGGGAATGTTGTTCTCCGACTGGCAGGCGACAAGGCAGGCGTTGCAGCCCATACATGAGGAAAGGTCGATGGACATTCCCCACTGATGGAGCGGATCGTTCAGAAGTGACTGCGCGTTGCCGTCCTCGCCCGGATTCCAGGTCTCGGAACTCTCCGGGATATAAAGGGAGAGGTTGACCGGAGCATGGGAGTCGTTGCCCTGTTTCTTCACACCGGCGAGCTGTTTCTTGAAGTCACCCTTGTGCGCCACCTCGTCGGTGGAGATCTCACGGGCAAGCGAACGGCCATACATGGCGTTGTGCTCCTGCGTGAGGGCTACGGAATAGCGCTCCCCTGTCAGAGAGACGGTCGCACCGGTTGCGAAGTAAGGTGTTTCCAGCGTGCGGAGCGGATAGGCGTTGAAGCCGCGGTTCACTCCGACGAGACCCGTGAAAGGATTGTTTTTCCAAGAGTCACGACCGAGTTCGTCCTCATCGTTGAAGGCCTGGCCGTAGCCGAGCGGAATGATGATCGTGTTTTCAGCTTGCCCGAACGATACGAGCACGGCGATTTTTAGAACCTTTCCGTTTACCTCCACCTTGATCATCGGTGAAGCGCGGTTCTCCCCTTCTCCGTCAGGCCCGACATCTGCGAAAGCCTGTTTGACACCGAGTATTGACTTTTGCGGCTCAAGTTCCTGTGTCAGATCGTAAATGCCGAGTTCCTTCGCGGTCTTCGGTGCGATCAGAGCCGCATTGTCCCATGTGAGCTTGGAAACCGGATCGGGAGATTCCTGAAGCCAGCCGTTATCGATCCATCGCCCATCGTAAACCGAGGCATCAGTGGAGAAAATGACGTCGAGGTTTTTTACGGAGGGAGTGTTGGTCTTTACAGGAGCGGTCTCTCCGCTGGATGCGGGGGTCGCGGAGGCATACGCGCTGTCGGGTGCGAAACCGTTTCTCAGAACCGTTTTCCAAGCCGTCTGGTCTCCACCGAAAGTCTCCTTGACCGCGGCGAGGGCGGCGGCAGGTTCGCCTTCCTCCCCTTCGGTCGGAGGGATTTTCCCATCCTCCGCGAGAAAACCGAGAAGCAGTTCAAGCTCTGAGACGCACTCGGGATAGAGTGGGAGGATCATCGGTTGGACGACGGTGTAGACGCCTGTCGCACTGCGAGTGTCGCTCCAATTCTCCAGATAGTGGGTGGCGGGAACATGCCACTTGCAGGCATGGGCGGTCGCGTTCGTGCGATCGCTGAGATGGATGCTCATCGGCGCTTTCGCAAGAGCGTCGGAAAACTTCAGATCGGACGGCGCGTCATAGACAGGATTGGACGGAGTGGAGAAGACCACAGTCTCAATGGCGGCGCTATTGAGATCTTCGGTGAGTTCCTCTATTCCTCCGAATCCGGTCGCTTCACTCTGGTAAGCGTTGATCCCCTGCCCTTCGCCCACATTTCCGAGAGCGAGATTGATCGCAAGGGCGATTCGCTTGACGGTATCCGATTGGCGGGAACCGGCGAGAACAGCGGTTCTCCCTCCGCTTGCCTGAAGGTCGGCGGCGAGTTCCTTGATCCATTCAAGTTGTTTCGCGTCGGTGATAGGTTCGATCCCACCCACGTCCGCTCCGATCTCACGGGCGAGCTGGGCGGCAACCGCCGCGATCTGGCTGGGAGCCACCCGGAGGCGGTGATCGGCCATTCCGCCGGTAAGTGAAAACGCGGCCTCAATGGAATAAAGGCGGTTCATCGATGCGGCATCCGGTGCCGATTCGTAACCCTTTCCTTCCGGTTTGCGGCGATTGAAAAAGGCGATGTTTGAGCCCTGTGGATCCGTCCCGGCGAAATCGCAATCGAGAGAGACGATACGGTCGGCGTTGGTGAAATCGGGGACGAGTTTCACCCCCTCGCCGAGGATGGCCGAGTCATTCACAGAGAGCGCCTCGTATTGGTAGAATTTCGCGGACGGGTAGGTGTTTCTCAATTCACCGATCAGACGCAGGCGGGTCGGGCTCTCGTCATTTCCGAAAACGAAGCCGATTTTCGCAGCCTTGTCCTGGACGAGGCCGCCAAGAACCATCTGGAAGTTTTTCATCTCATCCGGCTTGCCGTTCTTCAGAACCTTGCGCGAGCGGGAGGTCGAATACATGTCGAGCACGGAGGCCTGGGCGAAGGCGTCCGTCCCCTCGTAATCCGGATGAAGGCGGTTCGCGCCAACCCTGGTCGGACGACCGTCGAAAGTGGTGACAACCAGCGGCACGGCGCCACCGGCACGTGGCATACTGGATGCATAGTAGGTCGCTTTTCCCGGGATCACCCACTCCGGTGCCTTGGTATAGGGGACGATGTAGGCCTCAGGACGGCGGCATGCGACCATGCCAAAACCCGCGAGGGCGGTGGAGGAGCCCATCAGTTTCAGGAAAGTCCGGCGGGATGTCTCCATCTCGTCCTGGTTCTCCATTTCCGCGGCGCCACGTGGGAACTCCCTGTCCATCCAACTGCGGAACTCCGGGGTGTCGCGGAGCTGTCCGGGACTGCGCCATGAGACGGTTTTCTCGTCCTGCGGGACTTCCGGGTGATTCCAAATGCGTTTGCTCATATCAGGGCGGCGGAGAAATTTTCTGGGGAAAGCGGATTAGTGGTGGCAGGTCGCGCAGGTCGTTTTCGGATGGAGGTTGAATGTCTCCTTCAACTTCAATCCGAGATCCTTCGTCGTCACCACGGACTTGTCGGTGGTGTATTTGGCGACATCCGCATCGCTGTAATTGAGATTGTAAACCTCCTCAAGCGGGCGGAGATGCTCTTCGGGCGCACGGTGGCAATCGAGGCACCATGCCATGGAGTGAGGTTCGGCCTGGTAGACGACCTCCATCTTGTTCACATCGCCATGGCAGCTCTGGCAGGAAATGCCACGGTTCACGTGGGCGGAGTGGTTGAAATACACGTAGTCCGGAGCCTTGTGGACACGCACCCATTCGATGGGCTTGCCGTCATAACCGGGATAGCTGGTATCCATCGATCTGTGGAGTGGCGCGAGCTTCTCGCTGTCCTTCTGGACATGCTGGTGGCAGTTCCAGCAGGTGTTTCCGGTCGGGACATTGGAGTGACCCGCAACATCCACGAAAGAATGGCAATAGCGGCAGTCGAGGCCGATCTGATCGACGTGGATCTTGTGGGAAAAAGGAATGGGCTGGGTAGGCTGGTATCCGACCACCTGCGCCTTCGGGGTCGCGTAATAGGCGAACGCCAGTGCCACGCCAGCACCCAGAAGACCGAGGCAGAAAACGATTTTGAGGGGCAGGAGATTCGACCAGCGTGGGAAAATATTCGCCATGGGAAAGAGAAGTGTGTCAGGCAGGACGCCTTGCGAAAGACTGCGAGCTTGTGAAAAATTTCACAAGCGTTTTTCTCAAACAATTTCAGAATTCCAAAGCTCTATTGAGAGCTAGTCGCAACTGCGCATATCTGGATGTTATCGAGGACGATTTTTGCCACCGAGCGGCTCGAATTTTCCGAGAGCCGATAAGTGAATTTGCCATCGATCTGCCTCTGAATTTTACTGCCCCACACACGCTGTTCCCTCGATCGCGTGTGTTCGCAGAAGATAAGTTTCGAACACCCGGTTCTCACGAGATACCGAATAACTGGCTTATCGTGGAAGGTAGCGGCAATCCAAAAAAAACCGCCGGGGAGTCCCTTCCCCGGCGGTCTTGAAAAGTCATCATACCTTCACCCACACCCGTGGATTCGATAGACAACTGCTGTTACACCCTTACATGAAAGCGACAGTGTCGGCTCTCAAGGGGCATAGACCTTCAACCTCTCCGAACGTTCAAACAATTTGAAACTTATTTTGGAAAAGATTCGAGAAGCTCTCTAGCCTTCGAATTCTTCCGCCGGCGGGCCGGTCTCGAAGCGCATGAGTTCTTCGATGAATGTCAGCGGAATGCCGCCGGTTTCGCCGTTGCGGTTTTTCGCCAGGACAAGTTCCGCCTTGCCCTCCAAAGCGGCGCGTTCCTCCTCATTTTCCGCATAGTATTTGTTCCGGTAGAGGAGACCGACGAAGGTCCGGCATCCTGCTCGATGGAGCCGGACTCACGGAGGTCGGACATACGGGGAACGCCGAGGCTTTTCCCTGTCCGTCCTTCCGGACCCCGGTTGAGCTGAGCCAGGATGAGGATAGGGATGTGCAGTTCTTTTGCCAACGCCTTGATGCCCCCGGAAATTTCCGCGATCTCGCGCTCACGGGAATTTTCCGCCTGCTTGGTGCGGGATTTCATGAGCTGAAGATAGTCGATCGCGATGAACTCCAGCCCCTCGTCGCGCTTTTTCCGACGTGCTTTCGCCCTTAGCTCGTTGATGGAGATGCCTGCCGTATCGTCGATGAAAAGCTTGGAGTTGACGATCTGAACCGAGGAGTTCCGCACACGCTCCAGTTCCTGCTTCTTTGGCGTGTATCCGCGCGAGAGCTGCGATGCCGCGAATTTCGCCCGGGCGAAGAGCAAACGCTGCACGAGCTGCGCGGAGCTCATCTCGCAGGAGAAAACCATGCACGGCTTGCCCTGGTCCAGACAGATGTTCTCCACGATGTTCATCATGAACGAGGTCTTTCCCATCGATGGACGCGCCGCGACCACGAACATCTCCCCTGGTTTCAGACCACCGGATTTTTTGTCCAGTTCCTCGAAGCCCGTGCTCAATCCTGCCGAAACCTTCTCCTTGGACAGCAGCATCTGGAAGTTCCGCATCACCTCCTCGACGGTTTGCTTGAGAGTCTGCGCCTGTGTCGTCTCCGCGCTTTCGCGGATGGAAAGGAAGGACTGCTCCACCGAGTCGAGAAGCTCGGGCACCTCATCTGGCGTCTCGTAGGCCATCGCCACCGCTTCATTGGAGCTGCGGATGATGGCACGTAGAGTGAACTTGTCCTTCACGTGCGCCAGATGATGGCGGAAATGACCCGGGCTTGGCGCGTAGGTGTAAAGCTCCGTCAGATAACCGGGGCCTCCCACGCGCTCCAGCAGCCCTTTGTCCAGAAGCCTCTGAACCAAAGAGACCAACTCGACCTCGTTCCCTGCCTCGAAAAGCTCGATCAGGAAACCGAACAGCGTCGAGTGGTTCGGGAGGTAGAAATGCGCCGCTGTCAGTCTTTCCTCTATTGCCAGGCCGATGTATTCCTGCGGATCCTGCAGCATCGTGGAAAGCAGCGATTTCTCGGGACCTACCGCGTGCGGCAGCGCACGTGTGACATCATCCACGGCCTCTTCGTTTTTCGGTGAAAACAGATTGATGGAAGTTGTTTTCGCTGGTTGTGCCATAGGTGGGCGGGTTTTTGCCAAACTCTCACCTTCCGGTCAAACCAACGGAGGAGATTACAGAAACCCTCCGGAAGAAATGTGAACAACTTCCGTATTCCTGCGGCTTGGAAAAAAAGAATGAGACCACAAACGGTTATTTCCTCGCTCCAACCAGCTCTTCCGCGGCGCGTCCCGCCTTACTCTCCAATGATTCAGGTGTGAAAGGATCGTCACGCTTCACCTTGGATGTCACTCTCGCCTCCCCGTCGAAAACGCTAACCTCGCCCGAAATTCCGCCGCTCACCCATTCACGCGCGTTTTCCGCCCCTGAAAGGACGGTGCTTGCAAAAGAAGTCCCGTCCACCTGGTCGTTTTCCGGCACCTTCACTCCCGCCAACTCGCAGAAGGTGGGCAGCCAATCCGCCATGTCGACGAAATCCGGGGCGATGCCCGGAGTTACCGTGCCCGGACGGGAGACCAAAAGCGGGATATGGGTGCCAGCCTCGGTCAGGTCGCGCTTCCCTCCGTGGATCACGGTTCCATCGGCTAGTTTCCTATCCCCGTATCCATCCGGCTCGGTTCCATTGTCTCCCATGAAAATGACATAGGTGTTTTCCGCGATTCCCATTTCGTCCACGGCTTTCACAAGACGACCGACGATCTTGTCCATGTAGTTGACCATGTTCGGCAGTGACGCCTCCCGCCCGGCCGCCTTGTCATCCGGTGTCTTCAGCAGCGGCACATGAGGCAGGAGCATGTTGTGGTGGATGAAAAACGGCTTCCCATCCGCAACGGCCGTTTTCATCCGGGCCTCCACGTAGTCCGCAAGGACGTCCGGCCCGTATCGCTTCGCGATGTCCTCCCTCACCTTTCCGTCCTGATTGAAGGTCGGGTTCCAGTAACGGGTGGTCTTCTGTCCGTCCCGCCAGATCTGCCACACGCACCAGGAGTCGAAACCGGCTTCACGGATATGGTCGGGATGGTATTCGAGTGTCGCGAGCTGCCACTTTCCCGAAACAGAGGTGGAGTATCCACCTCCCCGCAGGATCTGCGCGTAGGTGAGCCATTTGTCTTTGAAATCCACCGCTTCTTTTGTCCCCATGTGGACGGGCAGCACCCTGTCATAGCCGTGCTTTGTTACGTAGGTCCCCGTGTAAAGAGACATTCGGGAAGGAGTGCAGACAGGGCTCGTGTAGCATCGCTCGAAACGCAGCGATTTCTTCGCGAGCGCGTCCAGGTTCGGCGTTTTGAAATCCGTGCCTCCGTAACTGCCGAGACCTTCGAAGCCGAGGTCGTCCGCGAACAAGAGCAGAAAGTTCGGCTGTTTCCCCTCCTCAGCCTGGGCGAATAAAGCCCCGGATAGAAGCAACAGGGCGGCATGTCGGAGAAAGCGGGTCATCCGCTGATTACGTGCGAGCGTCGGCCGCCTTTCAATCCCAGAATACGATTACCGTCCCGCCTTGCGTTTCACGATGGATAACATCTCGCCCACCTCCTCCACACGAAGCAGCATGGCGATTACGAAATATGCGCCAGCCGCGCTGCCAACCACCGCGGCCAGCCGGATGGATTTCATCACAACGCCCATCGTACCAAGATCCTCGAAGAGATATCTTCCGGCGACAACGCAGAGCATCGCCATGACCGCCGTCGCCACCCCGATTTTCAAGAACGAGACCACGATCCCCTGTGTTCCCACATCACCGGCATAGCGCGTCATTGCGAAATACAGAAACACGAAATTCAGACTGGCTACTATGCTCGTAGTAAGTGCCAGCGATTCGTGCCCCCACTTGAACACGAACACGAACAGGTAGTTGCATCCTATGTTCACGACCAGGGCGATCAGGCTTGCGATCATCGGAAACCAGCGTTTCTCGATCGCGTAGAAGGCGGGCTGCAGGACTTTCAGCCCCGCGTAGAAAAGCAGCCCGTAACCGTATGCCTGGAGCGCTCCGGCGGTTGCCATACGATCGGCGGCATCGAATCTGCCCCTTTCATAGATCAGGCTGATAATAGGTTCCGCCAGCACCACCAGTCCCACCGTGGCGGGAAACACCAGGAACATCACCAGCTTCAGCCCCTTCGCAAGAGTGGGGCCGAAGTCGTCCCCCACCCCGTTGATCGCCGCGCGTGAGAGGGCGGGCAGGGTCACCGTCGCGACCGCCACACCGAACACGCCGATGGGCAGCTGCATCAGCCGGAATGCGTAGCTTAGCCAAGCGACGGCTCCCTCGCCAACCCCGTATGCGAACATGGAGTTCACCACGACGTTCACCTGAGTCACGGAGGCCGCGATCACCGCCGGCCCCATGAGTTTCAGGATCTGCTTCACGCCGGAATCGTTCCACTTGAAATTTGCCACGAAACGGTAACCCACCGCCCGCAGCGCCGGGAACTGGCAGACAAGCTGCGCCACTCCGCCAATCACCACACCCCATGAGAAGCCTACCAGACTCCGCGGCCCCCATTCCGGATCCATCATGTAGCCTATCGCCGCCCCGCCGGCCATGGAGCCTATGTTGAAAAAACAGGAGGCCAGGGCAGGCATTCCGAAAACGTCCCGCGCGTTGAGCATCCCCATCACAAGGGCGGAGAGGGACACCAGCGCGATGAACGGATACATCACCCGCACCATTTCCACCATCAGCGCGATCTCGCCCGGATTGTAGTCACGTTTCGTCTCCCCGCTTCTGGAAAACGCCGTGAGCAACTCCACGATCCATGGTGCCAGGGCGATCCCGACCAGCGTCACCAAGCTCATAAACACGGCCGCGAGAGTCATCATCCGGTTCGCAAGCACCCAGGCGTTCTCCGGCCCGTCGGACTTCACCTTCTTCGAAAAAGTCGTCACGAAAGCCTGTGACAGGGCTCCTTCGGCGAAGAGATCCCGCAGCAGGTTGGGCACTCGGAACGCGAGGTAGAAGCAGTCCATCAGCCACCCGCCGCCGAAGAGGGCGGCGAACATCATCTCCCGACCCAGCCCGAGCACGCGGCTCAGCATCACTGCCGCGCTGACTTTCCATGTGGCTCTCGCAGACATCGCGGCGTTTCATCTACGAAGCGCAGGTGCATTGCAAGTCCAAGCGGAAAGCGCAGGAGGAGGGCCAGACCCGGTTCAGCCCCGCTTCATCGTCATCATGAACTCATTGCCCTCGGTATCCACGCACATGGCGAGATGGAGCGGATCTTCCTCCGTGTCGTTGGGCTCGGCGGTGAGATCGCCTCCGTGCTCTTTCAGCATCACGATAGCCTCGCGCAGGTCGTCCACTTGGAAGGAAAGTCCCGTCCACGTCCTTTTCCCCTCCCCGCCTCCGTGGACGCCTATCGTCGCCCCCGCGATGACGATCTCGCTCCACACCTCCATCTCAAAGCTGATGACGCCTCCGAACATCCCCCTGTAGAATTTCAGACAACGGCGCCAGTCAGCCGCCCACAGCACGTATTTCACTTTCTCCACCTTCACCGGCGCATCCTCGGCCGACGGGGGAAATATTCAACGTTCAATGTTGGACGTCCCCGGCCAGGTGGAACAGAGTCCCCCCGCACCGGCCGGAAGACGGCCGGACATCCTTCCCATGATCCCCGGCCAGCGCTACATCACCACCTCCGAACCCGCCCTAGGGCTGGGACACGTCCTTTCCGAACAGAACGGACTTATCGAGATCTGTTTTCCCTCCGCCGAGGACACGCGCACCTATGCCATCGCCACAGCGCCACTCGTGCGTGTCCGCTTCAGCCCCGGGGATGAGATTTCGAACCACTCCGGAAAAAAGCTCATCGTTGAGAAGGTCACCGAGGAGGACGGTCTCATCACTTATCACGGAAACGGGTTGGAAATCCATGAGTCCGACCTTCTCGATTCCCTCTCTTTCATCCGCCCGGACAAACGCCTCCTCGCCGGCCTTACCGACAGGAGCCGGGATTTCGACCAGCGCCTGGAAGCCCTGCGGTGGAACGCGATGATACGCCGCTCCCCCGCCCGCGGCTTCACGGGCGCCCGCATCGATCTGATCCCCCACCAGCTCGCCATTGTCGCGGAGGTCGCCCAGCGCCTCCATCCCCGTGTGCTACTGGCAGACGAGGTCGGTCTCGGGAAGACGATCGAGGCCTGCCTCATACTGCACCGGCTGCACCTCACAGGGCATGCCGACCGCATCCTCATCCTCGTCCCGGAGCCCCTCGTCCACCAGTGGTTCGTCGAGCTCCTGCGCCGTTTCAACCTGCTGTTCGCGATCTACGACGAGGAGCGCTGCCAGGCCTCGAACAACATCGATGACGGATTGATCAGCGCCACGGAGGATGTGAACCCTTTCTCCGAATCCCAGCTGGTTCTCTGCGCCACTGACTTCCTTTCGGAAAACGAAACCCGTGCCGAACAGGCGCTGGCGGCCGGATTCGACCTGCTCATCGTCGACGAGGCCCACCACCTTGAATGGTCGGAAGACGGAGCCTCCCCGGCCTACGACGTTGTCGATGCCCTCGCGAAAACGGTGCCCTCACTGCTACTCCTGACAGCGACCCCTCAGCAGCTCGGCCCGGCCGGTCACTTCGCCCGGCTCAGACTGCTTGATCCGGCGCGTTATTCCGATCTCGGGGATTTCCTGGAGGAAACCGAATCCTACACTCCTCTCGCCGAGGCCGTGGAGGCTCTTGTCCAGGGCGGGATACCGAAAAACATCGCGGACTTCACCCTCACCTCACCACGTGCGGACTCCCATCTGCGCGCTTTGCGCAAGGGCGATGAGAAGGCGCGGCCTCTGCTCGTTTCCGAACTGATCGACTCCTTCGGCACCGGTCGCATCCTTTTCCGCAACACCCGCGAGCGACTCACGGGCTTCCCGAAACGTCTCCCCATCCTGCATCCGCTGGAAAAAGGGACTTCGCCCTACTCCTGGCTTGCCGCTCTTCTCCGCGAGCTGCCCGAGACCGAGAAAGTCCTTCTCATCACGAACTCACCGGACGCCGCGATCACCATCCAGGAGAAGCTGCTGGAGGAAATCCATATTGAGACCGCGCTTTTCCACGAGGATCTGTCCCTGCTCCAACGGGACAGGAACGCCGCCTATTTCTCCGAGACCGAGGGAGCGCGCGTCCTGATCTGTTCGGAGATCGGCTCCGAGGGGCGGAATTTCCAGTTCGCGAGACATCTGGTTCTTTTCGGCCTTCCCCGCGATCCGGAGGTGCTCGAGCAACGGATCGGGCGGCTGGACCGCATCGGCCAGACGGGCGACATCCATATCCACATTCCCTACGGGAAAGATAGTAGATCGGAGACCCAGGCGCGCTGGTTGCACGAGGGTCTGGATGTTTTCTCGGAGCCGCTCAAGGGCGCGACGACTCTCGCGACCACCCTGCTGCCGGAGCTTGACGATCTCGCCGACGCACCGCCTGCATCCAGGGAATTCAAGGATTTCCTCAAACGTTCGCAGAAGCTCAAGGACGAAGTCACCCACGGCCTCGCAACGGGGCATGACAGGCTGCTGGAGCTCGGCGCCCCGCCTGCCTCCCAGGCCGAGGAACTGCTGGAGGCGATCGAGACGGCGGACGGGGACGCGCGTTTCGAGAAATTCACGCTCCGGATGTTCGATCACCTCGGCCTGGATGTGTCCGATCTCTCGGACCGCGCGTTCGTTTTCAAGCACGGCCAGCGTCAGTCGGACGCCTTCGCCGACGTCCCGGAAGAGGGGCTTTCGGTGACCTTCGACCGTTTCACCGCGCTCTCTCGCGAGGATCTCCAGTTCCTCACCATCGACCATCCCGTTTTCCGCGACGCGCTCGGCCAGCTCCTCGACGGGAATTCCGGAAACGCATCCTTCGCAAATCTCCCGACCGGCAAAGGCAAATCCGTTCTCCTCGAGTGCGCCTTCGTGGTGGAGGTGATCGCGCCCGCCCGTCTTCACCTCGACCGCTTTCTCCCCCCCACCCTCCTGCGGGTCATCGTGGACCACGCTGGCATCGCCCAGACGAAAGCCCCTCCCGCGGCTCTTCTCCAGCCGGGCGATCCAAGGCGCATCGTGTCGCAGGAAGCATTCCGCCGCGACCTTTTCCCGAAAATGCTGGAAGCTGCCAAAGGAGTGGCCTCCCGCGCCAGCGCAAAGCCAACCAAAGCCGCGAAGGCTCTTGCCGAGGAGACGATCTCTGCGCAGATCAAAAGGCTTGAGGATCTGGCTACCCGCAATCCGCAAGTATCCAGAAAAGAGATAGACGCGCTCGAGGAGATCCTCAAAGAAACCCTGGAGACGCTCGGCCAGGCCCGGGTAAGGCTGGACGCGTTGCGACTGATTGTCTGCTCTTGATGGAAAGAAAGCCACGCTTGTGGCTGGCGGCCATCACACCGGCTGCACATCGGGCACGGATGGCCCGGTCGGCTGCATGAACGGCTTTTTCGAGCGTGTCAGAAGGGTTCCGAGAAAGAAATCCGCGATGGGCAGCACCACGTTGAAATTCTTGTGCATATAGCGGTGATGCAGGAGGTGGTGGCCGTTGAGCTTGCGGAACCAGTGAGGCTTCTCGATGCGGCGCGCCTTGGGGAGGTGCATGCACCAGTGGATGTATTCGTAGAAACAGTAGTACCAGGTGAACGCGATGACCCCGCCGCCAGTGAGTCCCCACTGCCCGGTAAGCAAGGAGACGAGAGTGAAAGGAATCGCACCGATCAGGATCAGCACCGCGCCGTTCCACCAGGCCATGGGGATGGTCTCCTTATCCTTGTCATGCTGGAGATGGTAGGTCTCATCCGCCTTGAAAACCTGGTGGTGGACGACGGCATGCGCGTTGAAGGCGTAGCGGAATTTCCCGACCGGGCGGTGCATCACATACTTGTGAAGCGTCCACTCGAAAAATGAGGCGAAAACGATGCCGATGGCGAGGCCGACCAGGCACCAGATTGTGAATATAATCATCAGGGGTGAGACTGCCGGAAAATTGGCAGTCCGGTGAGGTAGGTGGTCGTTCACAGGAACACAAGCACCGCTTTCAAAGTTTTCCCGGATTTCAATGATTCGGACCACGCATCTCCGCCGTCCATGGGAGGGCTATTTCCTGAAGCAAGGCCTTGGCTACCGGGGGTTTCACCGAGGGATGCTTCGAAAGAAGCCGGGCAAGCAACCCTGTGACATGCGGAGCCGCGAAACTGCTGCCGGACTGGTTCATCCACCGGTTCCGGTTCCATGGCATACGGAGATCAACGCCGCGGGCGGCGAACTCAACAAGGTGGCGTGAGAAATCTCCATCCGGCTCGTCCCAGCGGAAGAAAAGCCCGTCGGATTCCGTCGCGGCCATGTTCACGGTGATCACACCGGGGAAATGACCCGGCCACTCCGCGTTGCGGAAATCCTCGTTATTGCAGGCGCTGACGATATGGACTCCACGCCGGTAGGCGAGATCGACCCAGGGCTTGAAGTGCTCGATGCGGGAAAGATCCGCGTCGCTCCCAAAGCTGCAGTTGATGATCTTGTAACCCGACTCGATGGCAAGCGTGGCGGCCTCGCGGATGATCTGGAACTTGCTGCCCAGTGTCGCGCTGAGAACCCGGAAACTTCCGATCTGCGCCTCGGGAGCCATCCGACGTACCGCATGCGCGACAGCCGTGCCGTGTCCGAAAACGTCTTTTCCGCCGCCTGGCACGCGTTTCACCACACCCTCGGGTGTCTGCTCGAAGGCGAGATCGTCGGTGAGCCGCAGGCCGGCGTTCGCTGAATGTGACAGCTCGATGCCTGAATCGATCACCGCGATTTTCACCCCGCGACCACGGCCGTGCTCGACAGCATCGGCGGCCTCCTCCGGAGAGACCCATGTGGAACGATGGTTCATACCGTTTCCAAACCCAGGGACATTCTCAATATCCTGTCCTCGATCAGACGTGCGAGGAGTGCGGCGGCCTCCGTGGGTGGCCGCATCGGCTCCTCATATTCCGTGAAAGCGACCAGTGTGACGACGGCGGAGCAGTTTCCGAAAACATTCACGGGGCTGGCGGACATCGAGGAAACGGCCTGGCCGAGAAGGCTCTCGAGATTCGTCCATTCGGCGGTGTCCAGTTCTTCCTCGGTCTGCGCGGCGGAGCGTCCGCTGTCGAAAACCTGTGCGACCAGACCCAGTCCGGCGTCGGCGCGGGCGCGCTCCCTCAGATTGGTGACGATCCCGTCCTCCGACCAGGCGACCGAGTAGTCCTTTCCCTCAGGTGCCCAGAGCAGAAGTGCCCCAGGCGAGTTCAACGCGGTGCCCTCCAGCCACGCGGTGGTCTGCGGGCTGAGGAGATTCCCGAGATTGTTCGCGTCGATCTCGCGGGCGAGGTTCGCGAGGCGTGGCTTTAGAGCGGCTCCGAAGGTTTCGTGGGCTTCGTCCGGGACGATGACAAGGCGGTTCATGATTTGGTGGTGGGATGCAGGCGGAAGATTCTTTCGGGGCGGGCGATGGTCTCGATCACGCCCGAGTGCTCGAATCGGAAACCGCGAACGGATTCCAGGGCGGAAAGCGCGGTGAAGGTTTCCGTCGCGCAAACGGCTCCGGCGGGCAGAGCGGCGGCGATGGATCCAGCGCGGGCCACCGTCTCACCGGATGGCTCGTGAATGTGCAGGATTGGATTCACATCCATGCCAACGGGGCCGGCATGAAGGCACATGGAAGGCGGCTCAATTTCACTCCCCTCCGTCGATTTCCCCAGAGAATCCATGAAACCGAGCGCGGAGGTCGCGGCGGGATGCGGCCGCTCGAAAACGAACAGGTAGTCCCCCGCGAGTCCGTGTCGTATCTGCGGAGGATGATTGGAGGCGGCGATGTCCGCGGCCAATGTCTCCAGAACGGTTTTCTGAAACATCGCGAACCCGTCGCCGACCAGTCCCGTGTAGGAAGCGAAATGAACGTGAAGCAAAGCGACGACAGGCTCGCGATCCACAGGCGGGGTCATGGTTCGGCGGAATGGGACCGGATCGGGTGGAGCGTCCTTTTCCGGAATCCCGTCACGGTCGGGATCGCCCGGATAAATCGCGAATGTCTCCAGATTGAGGGAACGCCACGCGCTTGCGGCGGTCACCTCCGGCTTTTCGCCAACCGCGAGGGCTTTCAACGGGACTCCCAGGTGCGATGCCAGCAGGGATCCCCTTGCCGCGACCATGCGCCCGGTGAAATTCTCCATCCCCTTCCCGCCAGGGGAAACACCGCTATCGAGAGTTGTGACAGATGCGGCACGGCTGGAGACGTCTTGAAAAATTTCCTTCCATTGCCCGCACAGGGATTTCCCTTCTCCCGGTGGAACGAGGAGGTGCGTTTCTATTCCCGAGTCCACGCAGACACGGGCCAGGACGAGATCCCACCCGGGCAGCGCGCCGACAAACGCATGGCGTATCCCGTTTTTCTCCAGCCACACCCGGATTCGATCACATGCGAAATCCCCGGAAAACTCGCAGCCTTCCGCAGCGGCCTGGCCGGAGAGAACAGCGATAGCCCCGGAGCTGAAGCAGCCGTCCAGGAGATCGCGGCGACCGTGCAGCTTCATGCAAAGGGCGCGGCACTGCCTCCGGGTGGAAGCGATGTCCGCCCACCGGCGCTCGACCTCGCCGCGTGCGGAAGCCGAGGAATAGAGTTCCCTCGCATCTTCGGTGAGCCCGAGGATGAGCGAGGCCTCGGCGCGGGTCGCCAGGGCATAGTAGCTCCCGCCTTCCGACGCATGATCCAGAGCCTTTTCCGCGAAATCCTTCGTCGCGTTTTCATCCTCCAACCAGACTGCGACGGCTGCTGCGTTTACCCCGCAATATGCCGCGCCGCTGCTGTCGCCAAGTTCCTCCGCGGATCGGAAGCCCTTTTCATAAAACCGGAAGGACTCTTTGAAACACCGTTCCGTTTCCGCACCGCCCTCTGCGGCTATGGCCAGATCTTTCCACACCCGGGCAAGTAGGCCGGCTGTCTCCGCCTCGTCCGCCCTGCCTTTGGGAATGCTCTCGAGCAGTTCCCTCGCCTTGTCGCTGGATCCGATCACTGCCAGCGCCCTCGCCAACTGCTGTACCAATGGGACCTTGTCCTCGAAAACTCCTCCGGACAAGAGCTCCTCGCCCGCCTCTATCGCCAGCAGGTGCTCCCCGGCTCCGTTGGCTTTTTTGAGGAAAGCGTGCGCCGCGACTCCATCGGCGAGAAGGCTATCTCGCTCCGCGAGCCATTCCGATCGATTGCTTTTGGTTCTGGGCGGAGCGTGGGACACGGGTTTCGAAAAATTTTCAAAAACAGACAATCAGCACGCCGGCGCAGGAACAAGCCTCAACCGGGAACGCGGGCGGGAATTGCCGGCACTCGGATGGTGATAACAACACGGTAGATCGGGCCACATGTCTCTGGTTATTGTCTCAACCTCCGTTCCAGTTCCGCGAGATTCGCCTCCACCGCATCGAGGTAGGGATTCCTGTCGCTGTTCGCGGAGAGGTAGCGATACGCGCCACATGCCTCGTTTTCCAACAACGGCGAGACGTATCCGCGCCAGAAGCCGGGAGTCATTTCCAAAAGCTGTTCAAGGCTGTTGTAAGGCCGTTTCTCAGGCGGCGTGCCACTGAGTTCGAAAGCCTCCTCGAACTCCTGATAGAGATGGGGCAGCTTTTCCAAATAGTTGGAGGCGCTCATCTGGGCGAGATAGTCCGCGGTAACGAGAACGAGGGCGATCTGCCGCGCTTCCTCACGCTGGAACGCGGCCTTCCGGATGTCGTTCCTCGGGCCTGTGCACATGATCGCGGAACATATGTCCTCTATCTCCGGCCCCGTGATCCCATGTCCCGGAAGATATGCGCGGGCGAAGTCACAACTGCGCCGCTCGTGGACAAACGTGTATTTCGCCCCCGAGCCGTCGTCATCTCCCGTCTTCTTGAGAAAACCGGTGTCGTGCAGAAGAGCGGAAATTACGGCAAGCTCCCAGTCGCGGGGTTGAAAGACCGGACTCGCACCCTCTGATCGGCGACCCTCAAGCATATGCGTAAGACACAAGGCGACCTGCAAGGTGTGCTCATAATCATGATAGAGCATGTCAATCGGCTGGTATCCTGGATAGCGCCCTTCGAAGACCGAGGTGACCCCGTCGAAAAGGCTGTCCAGAAAGGGCTGGCTGTCCTCCGCACCCACGGCGGCGAAGGCGGATTTCACGGCTTCCGCGACGGCGTCGGGGGACGTGGTATCTATCGCATGCGGTGCCACCATTCTCGAAACAGGCTATGGGTTTCCTTCCGCCTTCATCAAGCCCATAAATCATCTCACCTCTCCCTCTCCGCTACGAAGAGGGTGTGGGTGAAACGTTTCGCCTTCGGATATGCTTTCGCTCCGACACAATCGACCTTCTTGAAATGTTTTTCCAGTGCCCGCACAAAACCCCTGTCCTCGTTCGCAGACCAGTAGACCACGCGCCCCCCCGGATTGAGAGCGGCCTTGGCCAAGGCGATTCCTAAGCTGTCATAGAGACCGGCGTTTCCCTTCTGGACGAGCGGGTCGGGGCTGTTGTCCACGTCGAGGAGTATGGCATCGTAGCGATCCTTGCCCGCCGCTGCCAGCATTTCGGCGACATCGCGGATGTGAATTTCCACCCTCGGGTCATCCACCAGGCCGCCATTGACTTGACGGAGAAACTCACGATTCCAGTCAACCACCACCTGGAGTAACTCGGCGACATCCACGGAAGCCCCGGGCGGGCAGATCTCAAGGACGCGGCGCAACGTGAAGCCGAAACCCAGGCCGCCGATCAGGACGCGTGGTTTCGCCGGAAGGTCCTCGCAGGCCAGCTCCGCCATCAGTTGCTCGGAGGATGAGGCGTTCGTGCTCATCAGCGGGATCCCGCCGACCTTCATGTAGTGCTGCCCGTCATGCTCCATCAGGATCAGCGGTTCGCCTTCGGGGGTGGTGGAGGTCGCGAGCGTGCTGGTCGGTTTCATGGGAAAATTCTCAACAGGTGTCAGCTTCGGAAAGGGTTTTGTCGAAGCGTTTCTTCTCCGGGCTTGCCATGGCCGTGGCTGCGGGTGTTGCTCGTGGCGGATGGATCAGGTTATCAACACGCTCCTGCCGGTCTTCCTCGTGATCGCGTTGGGCTACGCGCTGGGAAGGCGGGCTTTTCTTTCGGAACTGGTTTTCACGGAGCTGAACAAGCTGCTGTTCTGGGTCTGCCTTCCCGCTCTGATCATCGAGAAACTTGCCAGTGCCACGTCCATCCCCCCCGGCACGGGCAGCATCCTTCTGGTATTCACTCTGGCCACTCTGGCCGTGATCGTGCTCGGTCTGATCGCCGCGCGTCTGCTTCGCCTGGAAAGCGACCAGACAGGCACCTTCGTGCAGGCGGCTTTCCGTGGAAATCTTGGTTACACCGGCATCCCTCTCGTGCTCTTCGCCTTGCAAGGACGCGCTCCCGAACTGGCGGCATCCACCATGGCGCAGACCCTCTTCGTTTTCGCCCCTTCCATGGTGTTATACAACATAGCCGCAGTCGTCCTGCTGTCGAACGAACGGGATTCCTCGCTGGGCGCGAAATTTTCAGGAATGGCGGTGAAGGTGGCGACGAATCCGCTGATCCTGGCCTCCATCGTCGGAACCCTGCTGTTTTATCTCCCATTCCGGATGCCCGTTTTCGTCCTCAATTCCTTCCAACTCACAGGGCAGATGGCGGCACCCGCGGCGTTGCTATGCGTGGGCGGCAGCATGGCATACGTCTCCATGCGGGGCAGGTATCGAAGCGCGACGGTCGCCGCCGTCCTCAAAGTCGTCGCCGTGCCATGTCTCGCCGCGCTGATCTCCATCCCGTTCCACCTCGACGAAACCTCGCGCATGGTGCTGCTCATCCTTTCCGCCTGCCCCACAGCCGTCGCATCCTACATCATGGCGAAGCAGATGAACGGCGACGAAGCCCTCGCCTCCGGAGCCATCGTCTTCAGCACGGTCCTCTCCATGCCCGCGCTGGCCGTGATCCTGGCGGCGAGCTGATGGAAGGCACTCCTTTCGGGATTCTGCGGAACCCGCGCATCACTCGCCGAATTCCCCGGTGAGCCGCGCGGCGATCCAGGGTTCGAGAAGCAGGAGAGTCTTCAACTGCGGCGCGGCAAGAATCCTGACCGAATCCAGACGGGAACCTCCATCCTTCGTTTCCCGCCCCTTTTTCTCATGATCCACCTTCGCCGCGATCACACGCTCGACCTGCGAGATACTTAGCGGGAACACCCAACCGGCCGCGTTCAAAACCACCGGATCAGTCATGAAGGCGTCTCCGGAGCCTTCGTATCTATCATCCGATCCGAAATCCAATGTCCTCGATCCTCCGGAAATCCACACGGCTTCACCCTCTTCGTTCCTGAACCGAATGAGATCCTTCTGTTCCTCGGTGAGATCACACAATCTCCACGGCGCGTAGTCTTCGGATTTCATCCAGGCGGACGCGTCCGTCAGCTTTCTGACTTTCGACCCGTCCACAACCCTGTATTCCTTCCCTTCAACCTCGAAACCGGAGATACCCCCGATATACTTCGTAAACTCCGCCAGATCCCGCTCGCCTAGCGCTTCAATCGACTCCGCAGCCTGGTGTTTCTGATCTGCGGATAGACCGAACCCCGAAGCCAAAACGTCCACAAGCCACCTGTGCCGGCGGCTTCTAAGAACAAAATAGCTTTCGGCGGAACCAGCGGCGACATCCTGACTGTCGATGCCAAGATTCGTGAAATCACTCACGATCCATCTCACCTCCTGCTCCGTCAGACCCCGATTCCGAGCCGCCTCGAATTCCTCCCTGGGATCTATCGTCTCATTCGCCGGTCTTTCACTCCTTGGAACCGGCTTTGTCACAGGAGCCTTCCCGGTTTCGCGGCCTGAACGATCCTCCAGGCCGCGTTCACTCACGATGAGAACACCCATCGCGATCGCCGTCACCATGCATCCCACGCCGACAAGGTTCGCTGTGGAAAGTTTTTTCATTTCAGCACTGCGTCACCGGGTCTCCTTTTCATGGGCAGCTCCCGATGAATCCCATTCCATGCTGGCCGGTGGCTTTGTGGAAATATCGTCAAAGGATTGGCCCGCCGGTGTAAAGCCCGAATCTGATCAGACGCCTTCCGCGGTGTCGCCATCTCCGGATTGTTCGGTTTACTGGTTTTGGATTGAGCCCATATGGACTGCATAAAGGAGCAGAGTCAGGAAAATGCCGGGTGGAAGAGTCAGAGATAGAAGGCCTAAAATCTTCACTTGTTGCCTGAGTTGCCATATCTCAGGATCTTGCTCCAGAAACTTTTTGCTCGATGATTCAAAGAAGTAAAAGAGCTTACCTGGGTGGGCAAGGCCAGGTGTGGGTAGATCCTTCGAAGCTTGTTCCGGGTGCTTACGGACAAATTCATACAAAAGCCGATGGCTCTGAATGAAAAAAGTAATCCAAAGGATCGCTGTCCCAACAAAGTAGCCGATCATCACATATCCAAACATTTATTTACCTTACGTTATAGGAATGGCGGCGCCGGGGTCAACTTCCAAAATGATCAGACGGCTTCCTTGGCGTCGTCATCTCCGACTTGTTGAAACTGTCGGAAAACCCAATCCCACTTTTTCATTGAAGGTCTGAAGGCCTTGAGAATGCAAAAGAATCGATCTCATTGAAAGAGCCGACTGAATATTCGTTTCTCAGGCGGTTAAAAGCTGTTCAATTGGACTGCTTATTTCTCTGCATCTCTCCGGAGGTTTTCCGACAGTCTCGTTCTGCTTCTTATTTGTTTGTTCGTGATCGTTCAAAACGAGAAGTCCCTCCGCTTCATAAATCGGAGTATTTTGGATAATCGTATCTGGAGTAATTGAGCGGCCTGAGATGTTCGCCTTCGTCTTGAACAGCCCGAACGATAATCTTGAGAGTGTGGATCTTCTCATCGCCACCGGTTCAGAATATTCGTAAACTAGGGTCTGCGCTGCGGCGTCCCACGTTATCCCAGAAGTCCCGGCGCCTACAAGAGACCGCAAGCTGCGGTGTCTCTCTCCCCTGCGCCCTCGGCGCCCCCCCCCACCGCAACTGCCCGGAAGATGGTCTATTCCTGTGGGCACTGATCCAAGCTCGTTGTAGTAGGCATATTGATGTAATGCCATCTGCGAAAATTCTGCATCTAGAGGCGGCTTCTCAACATCGGGGACGAGCGAATATGCCCCGAATGCAACCACCACTGTCCCAATCGCGATCAGCGCATTATTAAGGATCTTTTTCATTGGCCTAGGATTTGTTCTAGTGCGTCCATCTTCGCGAGGTGGCTCTTTATAATCTCTATGTGCCACTCAGGTAAATCTTCGATTCTTGCTCGTCTGCACGGGAATACTCCTCTTCTGCCACATCACCGGCGATGACAACCCCTCCTCGGAGCGTTTTGACAACACTTCGGCAGGCATCGCACTCCTCCTCAAGTGGCTCTCCAAATGTGCGCCACTTGATCAGACCTGCGCCTGCCTCGAACAGACCGGCCACTACGGCGCTGCGCTGGCCACAGCCCTCCACCAACAGCCCCTCGCCGGCCTCTTCGTCGTCAACCCGCACCAGATCAAGGCCTACGGAAAACAAAAGCTCCGGCGCAACAAAAGCGACACCGCGGACGCCCGGCTCATCGCCGCCTTCCTCAGGTCCAACACGCGGATCTCCACCCCTGGCACCCCCGGAGCCCCGTCCAGCAAAGGATCACCGAGCTCGGACGCTACGCCGACTCCATCACCCGTGACAACGCCAGGCTCAAGACACGGCTCGAAGCCGCACCCGAAAAGAGCATCACAACCTCCCTTAACCGCCGCATCAAAGCACAGGAAAAAGAGATCAAGGCAACACGCCTCCTCATCAGGAAAATTCTCAAAACCGACCCCGCCCTTCAGGCCAAAAGCGACCTCCTCGACACCATCCCCGGCCTTGGCGAAACCACCGTCCAGATCGTCCTCGGAGAGCTGCCGGATCTCGCCGAGTTCAGCGACGCGCGCCAACTCGCCGCCTGGGTCGGCCTCACCCCAGGCCACCACCAGAGCGGCGCCTCCGGACGCCAAGGACGCCCTTTTCATAAATCAGTTCCATCCAGTTCGACGCGCCTCTCTCCCGACGTTGACGCGCGTGTCCAGCCCGCTGCCAAAACCTTCGCCGACAGGCTCATCGCCATCTGGCCTCCCCTTGAATTGAATCGAGTTCGCATCTGGACAGGAATACCAAAGTCTGTGGATCTGATTCGTCTGAGGCCGGGTTATCGACGACGGAAATTGGATTGCTCGAACTTCCGCTTGCATCACGAGGATTCCATTTTCATCGGCTACACAACCCAAGTCGCCGATAAACCATGTGCCGAGGATGAAATCTGGCGTCTGAGTCACGGCATTTTTCTTGCAGAACAGTGTAATTTGTAGCATCCACCGCCGATATTGGGGTCGGTGTTTTCGATCCGGAGGGTGGCGAAAACGGGGGGTGGTGTCAACTGGCGTTTCGGGTTGCGGGGGTTTGGTCGGGGGATGCTGGATACTTGTAGAACCGGAAGGACGGGGGTTGCGAAGCAGCTGATTGTTATCATACGGCATATCACTCTTTCAAGGTTTGCTGATGTCCCGCCGGGACGGTGCCTTCCGGTTCCGGGAAGGCCAACCGTCTTGGGAGCGGGCTGATTGCAGTTGTCGGCCTCCCCGGCGACGACTTGTCCACTTCCACAGGTCACCCGGCACATGTCCCCTCACCCATTGCCGCTTGCTTTCGGCTCTAGCGCCAGCAGCTTGATTTTCATGAGGAGCAAACAGATCCAGTTGAAGAAACGTCCCGAGGGAATGCCAGCCAAGGGAGATTTCCAAACCGCGGAGATAGACATAGGCGAGGTCGGGGACGGGCAGTTCGCCGTTGAAAACGAGTGGCTGTCCGTCGATCCCTACATGCGGGGGCGGATGAAGGACACGGAAAGCTACGTGCCACCCTTCGCTCTGGGCGAGGCGATGGAAGGCGGCTGCGTCGGGAAAGTCACCGAATCGAAGAACGGGGATTTCCCGGAAGGCACCCGGGTTCTCGGCAACTCCGGATGGCGCGACAACTGGATCTCCGACGGGGAAGGCGTCGTCCGCATCGATACGGATCAGGCTCCCGCCAGCGCCTATCTCAGTGTGCTCGGCCTGACGGGCATGACGGCCTACATTGGTCTCACGGAAATCGCCTCCATGAAAGACGGCGACACCGTGTTCGTCTCCGCGGCATCCGGCGCGGTCGGGTCCATCGTGGCACAGATCGCAAAGCTCCACGGCTGCAGGGTGGTGGGCAGCGCCGGCAGCGCGGACAAGATCGCGTGGCTGAAGGAGAAGGCGGGCATCGACGCGGCGTTCAACTACCACGAAACCGACGACGTTTCCGCGAAGCTCAGGGAAGCTCTG
This sequence comes from uncultured Verrucomicrobiae bacterium, assembly GCA_963758175.1. Taxonomy (GTDB): domain Bacteria; phylum Verrucomicrobiota; class Verrucomicrobiia; order Verrucomicrobiales; family Akkermansiaceae; genus Luteolibacter. The sequence goes on along the minus strand of CAVWUI010000005.1, from coordinate 164,283 downwards.
CCCGGATGGCATCGATGTCTATTTCGACAACGTCGGCGGCGACCATCTCCAGGGAGCCATCGACAACATGAAAGACGGGGGCCGCATCGCCTGCTGCGGCATGATCTCAGGCTACAACGACGAGGAACCCAAGCCCGGCCCGAACAACCTTTTCAAGATCATCGGCAAACGCATCCGCATGCGGGGCTTCATCGTCAGGGATCACATGGATCTCCAGGACAAGTTCCTCGGTGAGATGATCCCGTGGATCAGGGAAGGGAAAATCCACTGGGAGGAAACCGTCACCGAAGGCCTGGAGAACGCGCCCGAAGCCTTCATCGGCCTCTTCGAGGGAGACAAACTTGGCAAGGCGTTGGTAAAGGTCTGAACACGCCGTCTGAACTGACCGGGGAGCACTTCAGGCAGAGGCGCGAGCCGATGTTCTCCCCGCGACAGACATCTTCCGTGACTCCGCACGATTGGCGAAAATCCATGAATGTGGGCAGTCGCTGCAAAACAGCATGCGCTCCACGCTGTTGCCAGACCGGTGGGGAGCAGAGGCGTCTCCGTGCCTTGGGTCGGAGGGCCGTCTCCGCCCCCTGCCCGCAACGCACTCCTCCACTACGGGCGAGACAGCCGCATGACCCAAGGAGCCGGAAAGCTCCTGCTCCGGTCGGAGACGCTCACCCTGTCCCCTCCCCCTCATCAACGCTTTTCTTCCCGTCAGATAGCTTTCGCCTACGGTCGACGAGCCTGCTACAAGCGAAAGAGATCCTTATCTAACCGTCGAGGCACCCTTCGCTTACCGTCAACGCGCCTTTGCTTACCGTGGAAGAGTCTTCCTTAACCGTCAACGTGTCCTCCCTTACCGACAACGTGCCTTCCCTTACCGACAACGTGCCTTCCCTTACCGTCAACGCGTCTTGCCTTACCGTCAACGTGCCTTCCCTTATCGACAACGTGCCTTTCCCTACCGTCGACACGTCTTTCCTTACCGTCGACACGTCTTTCCTTATCGACAACGTGCCCTTCCTTACCATCAACGCGCCTTCCCTTATCGACAACGTGCCTTTCCTTACCGACAACACGCCTTTCCTTACCGTCAACGCGTCTTCCCTTACCGAAAAAGGGCGGTTGTCTGCAGTGCCGGGGCGTCGTGATCATGTCCAGGAGGGGGGCTTTTCCTTCGCAGGGAGGCGGTATGTCGGATGCGGTCATACGTATTGAAGGGACGTATTTGGGTCTATCGGAAGGCTGTGTTTTCCATGGTTCTCCCGAGGGGATGGCATTGGGAACGTTCAAGGCAGGAATGGATGCGACAGTCACAAGCTTGCCCTGGGAAGCTTGCGACTTCATCCACGAAACAAGGAAGCTTTGAAAATCACGATCCCCTTAAATTAAGCATTGCCGGAGTGATGGCAGATATGATATTCGCTCTTCAAGGAACCGTGGATGCCGCGATGTCATTCCGGCACCATGAGCAGACCACAACGAAACACGCCAACGCCATGAAGACTAAAAAACTGAAGGTATTGCTCGGCTATCGAAGACTCAGCGATGGCGGGGTAATCGATTTCGCCGAGACCATCGCGACGAACCTGTATGCATCGGGTAACTTCCCCGACCCACCGGTGACATTGGCGGAGTTCGAGGAACAGACGCAGGTTTTCATCACGGCGGTCGCGGCGAAGGCCCAGGGCGGCAGCGCGGCCACGGCGGAAAGGAACAACCAGCGCGCCATCCTGTCATCGATGCTCAAGAGGCTGGCCTTCCATGTGGAGCTGCGGTGCGGAAACGATCTGGCCGTGTTGCTTTCCAGCGGCTTCACTCCGGTGAGGACGAACCGCGCCAGCGAGCAACTGCCCACCCCATCCATCCTGATGATCCGAAACGGCGTGTCCGGCCAGAGCCTCACCACCGTCCAGTCCTCACCGAACGCGCTGGGTTACCTGCTTCAATACGCGCCAGTGGATGAATCCGGCGCGAGCGGAGAGTGGGTGGGCGTGGGTTTCTCAGGCACCTCCCTCAACATACCCGTGAACGGAATGGTCTCCGGGCGCATATATGTCTACCGCGTTCGCTCGATGGGCGGTCTCACGGGTCATTCCGATTGGAGTGATATGATGTATCATCGTGCCTACTGATGTTGCCGCTGAAACGGGGAGCAGACTGGGGAGACTGCGTTTCAAAATGAAAAAGCCGCCCGCCGGGTGAGAGCGGACGGCTTTGAGAGTGCCTGGTGATCAGTCATCGAGACCGGCGAATCCGTCAAGGGACTCGGGCACGAGGACTTCGCCTATGGAGTGCATGACACCGTTGCCCGCGACCACATCGGCGCTGAAGACCTTTGAGTCGTTGATTTCGATGTCCTTGCCATTGTCATCGACATCGACCTCAATCTTCTCGCCATTCATGGTTTTCACATCCATATCCTTTAGGTCGGTGGACATGACGTTACCCGGAACGACGTGGTAGAGGAGGAGGGAGCGGAGCTTTTCCTTGTTCTCGGGGAGGAGAAGCTTATCCAATGTGCCTTCGGGAAGCTTTTGAAAGGCTTCATCGGTCGGGGCGAAGATGGTGTAACTACCCTTTGTCCCGAGGACGGTGTCGAGTTCGGCGGCTTTCAACGCGGCAGCAAGTGTGCTGAAGGTGACGCTGTCGTTGATGGCGGCGGTCAGAGACCCTGGCTCGATCATGGCCTTGGCGACTTCCTCGGATGATTCTTCCGCCGGTTCGGCTTCCTTCATATCCTGGGCGGTCACCAGGGGGGTAAATGCGGCAAATGAGGCCGCGAGTGCGATGTTCTTAATGTATTTTGTTTTCATGATGTTGTTGGTTGAGCGGTCGAATACGGCCAAGCCCTCGTGGGCAGGCTCCATTTCGTCCGATCCAGTATTTTCAGTAATCGCAGGGGAGGTGCCAGTGGCCGATAAAAACGAGGGAATGCCGGAGATGCATTGATTGCGGAGGTTGGAGCCGTTCTTCCAGGTCGGGTGGAAATGTTCCTGTGGAGAGGATCTTGCAAAAACCGATGACGACCGAAGTCGGGATTGCAGTCTGCGTCATGGCGGAGCAATTGGCTCCTGCATGTCCTATTTTGTGGCGAGAAAGGAAGACGGCTTCCATGGCAGTGGAAGCGCCGGGCTGAAACTCCGGGAATCCTCTGGCAACCGGTTGTGTTCTAGAAGGACGCAAACCATTGTCAAATCAGCACACGAGACACTCGGATAAGTGATTTGGCCAAAAGGCCTATTGGATCGGCTGCCGCTCCTCCATCGCCGCGAGGATCTGTCCGACGTATCGTTCTGTCCCGGCCGCATCCGGGTGAGCCGTCGCGGCGAGATAGCAGTGCAGGCCGGTTTGGCGCCTCGCGAGCGCGGCTGTGCATTTCCTCGCTCTGAAACCCATCATCGGATCATTTGACCAAGGATGGAAAAGAAGGGAAGGCCGCCCGAACATTCCTTCGTTGCGGCCGAATCCGGATTTCACGAAGATACAGGTGACACCCATTTTTCCGGAAATCTCCTTGCATGCCTTTTCCAGAAAAAGGTCGGACAGCTCCCTGAACAACCGGGTGTTCGCAATCGCTCGCTCGGCGAAATCCGGTTCGTCTTCCTCATTCTTCGGTGGGAGTCCCTCCCGCTCCAGCATCTCCTCCACCTCCTTGCTGTCGGTCCTGTCCGAGAGAATCTGGTAGTATCCCAGCACGTAGACCTCCGCATCGGGGAAGCGCTGGAAAAGCCCGGTGAGGACATTCATGAATCCAGAGTAGCAGGCCTTCTCGGTCGCCGAGCGGATGTATTCCTCTGATGTCCCGGGACTTGAGATGCGCACGCCGCCCACATCATTGATGCCACCCTCGATCAGGATGCGGACGGGATCCGAACGGGCGCCGGGAGCCATACGCACCTGGGCTGTGAGGGATGGCCACGGATAAGGAATTTCCCCATGGATGGCAGGTATGGCTCCGTCCGGATCACCGGACAATACGGCTCCGGAATGCGCAAACATGTGGATACGGACACGCTCTTTGAACTTCTTTCCAAGAGCTTGGGCGATCCTGTCACCGATCTTCTGTCCCGACAGATGACCCTGCCCCCAGAGTATCGAAGAACCCAGGACATAAAGATCGCTCTTCTTCCGGAAGAGACCCAAAAACCATTCCATCATACGCATCTGTCTCGGCAGGGAGACCAAAGGGTACGCCCCGCCAATCTCCAAAGCTAATTTTCAATCCACGGCAAGATTGCCGGGCGTCACCGTCCAGTCTTGCGTCAACCGGGCGCGGTTTCGGAGGGCTCCGCCTTGTCCTCCTTCTCCACGTGCACCGTCTGCGTGGGGAAAGCGAATTCGATTTCCTCCGCTGCAAACGCGCGGGCGATCCTCGTGTTCACCAGGCTGCAATGATCCAGGTAGCTGAACCAGCCGCGTTCGTGGTTGCGCTGGATCGCCTCTCCATCCCCGCTGATGAAATACCAGTAGTAGACCTGGATATGCAGGTAGTAGGACTCGAACCCGAGAAACGAGATCACCGGCGGACGGTTGTCGATATCGCAGTTTCCTTTCTCCACCACCTCCTCGTCCGTCAGCACCTCCCGGAGGATTTCCATCGCCCTCTCGATACCGTCCGGGGACGTCCCGTAGGGCAGCGAGATATCCATGGTGCGGCGGAGGTATTTCCTCATGGAAAGGTTCTCCACGCTGTTTGAAATGAACCGCATGTTCGGGATGACCAGCATCTCCCCCGACAGAAGCCTTACGGAAGTGGACTGCATGTTCACATCCTCCACCTCGCCGATCTCCTTCTCAAACTCGATCCAATCCCCGACCACGAAGGGACGGTTCACGAAAATGGCGACAGCGCCGAAAAGATTCTGAGCCATCTCCTTACCGGCGAGGGAAAGTGCCAGACCTACGATCCCAAGACCGGTGATGAGCGCCCCGATGTTCAGTCCGACCATGTTCTCGAGCACGAATATCGCGAGGATCACGAACAGAAAGGATCGCAGGACACGCTGCACGATGGTAACCGCCATCTCCCCGTATTCGTTGTCATCCGGAATGGCGAACTTCCGGATCAGGGTTGCCACGAGATCCGTCAGACCGAAGAGGACCCATACGGAGGCGATCAGCAGGAGGACGCGGACAAGTCCCCAGTAGAGTCCGGAAAGGGTCGGGGTGAAGACGACAAACGAACTTCCGTAGATGAATATCACCACCCCGGCCAGGATCGCAATGGCGGTGGCCACGCTGCGGAACGTTGAGGCTACCACGGATTTTTGGTTCAGATCCGCTTTCTTTCCCAGGTGAAGAATCCCCTTCCTGACGTAAATCCCGGCGGCTATCGCACCAACGGTGGCAGCAAACAGAACCAGCCAGCTCCACCATGGCGAATCTTCCATCGCGCCGCTGAATACCCTGGTGAAGAGCTCCCGTTCCCCGTCCTTCGCATAGACAGGGGAAATGCTCAGCATGGAATCTCGCAGGACGGGCGCACCCGCGAGAGTCTCCTGCGAGAAACGCCATCCGCCGTCCTCCCCCTTGTCCAGGACTATGGAACCATCCGGCGCTTTCCCCAGCTTTTCCCAGATCCACGCGTGATCCACACCGTATGGGAAAACCTCGAAGCTGGTGATTCCAGATTTTTCCACCGAACTCCCGTTCGGCAGATCGACAGGTGAAAGCTCACCCAATCTGTCGAAGACCTGTTTCAGCGCGATTACCTCATCGCTGCCGGGATCCGTTCCCTGCGGCAGGGTCTTGGAAGCGATTCCTCCCGAATCGCCATCGCCGTAGAGCCGCAGATTCATACCCCGTATGAATGTCATGGCAGCCTCCCGCGGGCTCCCGTTGGTATTCCATTCGCTCTCCCCCTTGTCGCTCCCTTCCGTGCGGGTCATCGACCTCAGCTTTTCAGTCAGGACACGACCACCCGATTCCAGAAGTTCCTTCGGCCCCGGGGCGGTCTGCCTGTTCCCTTTTTCCGTCCCGGAAGCGGAGGATGGAGAGGAACCGGACGATGGGGTTTGCGCCCCGGCAGTCTCTATGCCGAAGAATAGGATGAGGGAGAGAAGGAAGTTTCGCATGCCGCAGTCTTCCCGCACCCCCCTACGCCTGTCAAACGGAGCTTCCCCTCGCTGACCGACCGATCCAGAAGTGGCGGCTAACGTCGGCGGCGGAGCAGCACCAATCCGCCGCTCAGCATCGCGAGCAATCCTGCGGAAGGTTCGGGAACGACAAACGTCTTGAATGTGGACGATTCGGGGGAGCCGATCAAGGTGGCGAAGATAACATCCTGGTTACCCTCGGGGATCCCGATGTTTTCAAGACTCCAGACATCGTAAACGGTGGATGTGTAGCTCGCTGTCACTCCGGAAATGCTGTTGAGATAGGTCTGCGCCAGAGCCATTCCGTTAATCTGGGTGGTTCCTGATTGCGCTCCCGCATAGATCGATCCGGTGGTCAGGCTGAGGCTGAGATCGTCGTCGTGGCTGGCCTCCCAAAGAGCGATCTGAAACGCCTGGCCTTTCGGCTCTGCCGAGGAGTGCGACCAGTCCGACAGGGTTGAGGAAACATAGTAGCTATCGAACAGCGCCCTTACCCTGGCGGCACGGAGAGCGCCAAGACCGCCGGACGGGATGTTGCTGGACGCGGTTCCCGCTTCTCCCGCCCGTCCTCCTGAGACATTCTCCACATCCACGAACGTGTGGGTGTAGCTGTTCAGACCGATCGGTTCCTGGATCTCTATGCAGAATGCGGCGAAGGATCCCGAAAACGAGACGGGGGTGTTGCCGATCGCGGAAATATCGATCTGGAAGCCGACGGTTACCTGGTTCCCGCTGCCCGCTCCCGCCTTATGAAAGTTCGTATAGGTAGAGATGGGGTTCGTAGCCTGATCCAGGGAAAGCGTGAAATCCGCAGTCTGTGCGTGGATGGTCGAACTCGAAAGCCCGAAGGATACATGATTAGTCTGGCGTTGGTAGTCATATTGGGGGTAGGAGGGTGGATCGCGTTATAATCTAAATAATCAGGAAAGCAAGACTATTTTAAAATTTTAAGTGAACTTCAGAGAGCAGCCTGAAGATTTCCAAAAATTCACCCTTCCTGCTGGAAACACTGGAGTCATAGTAGGTAATCCAAGCGGTTCATGCCGCTCCCCAGGATCATGAGGCCGTCGCATCGCCACCGATGATTTACCGGCGAAATATTTTTGAGTTAGTCCGCTGATGTGATAGGAACTAGATACCATGTCTGATAACAAAAAAACCTTCGACCGACTGCTGATTCTGACTGATCTAGGAACCGTGCGCGTTCTGAGTTTCAAAAAGCCCGGGGACGATCCCGCAAGCCGTCCGCATCTGGCGGAACTTTCCGAGGAGGATCTCGGACCTCCGCGAGGAGCGGAGACGACTGACAACCCGGGCAAGTTCGGCCGGGGATATGCGGCGGGCAACGGCGAGGCGATGTCCCATGCCGAGACAAAGCTCGACATCGAGGTCGAGAAGCGGGCGATCGGACAGGTTGCGGAGGAGATTTGCGAGGTTGTCGCGAAGCTTGGGTGTCGCTCTTTCACCTTGGCCGCGCCGCAAGAGCACCTGAAACGGCTGGAGGCCGAAATGAGTGCGGATTGCCGGGAAAAGCTTCACGATTCGGTAGGTGCAGATCTCACGAAATCCCCCTTGAAGGATCTGGAGAAACGCTTTCTCTGAGATAGCGAAGAAACTTTCCTCCATACCACGAAACGGGACTGCTATGGCCAGTCCGAAACCTTTTTCCAGTCGGCGAAAGGTGAACCGCTGTCGCGAGAGAGATCCCTCATCCCCGGATGGATTGTCCATGGTATGAGTTGGAGTGAGTATCACGCCTCTCCTGAAACCGAGTTGTCGAAGCCGACAGATAAAAAGAAAGCGGGAGATCAGAGGATCCCCCGCTTTCAGATGAGTATTCGGAAAAGTGTGAACTGATGTTCATACCGCGATGCCGGCTATGGCTGTCGACGGTTCCTATCAGGTCACTTCTTGGCTTTCTTCGCGGCTTTCTTGGCGGGAGCCTTTTTTGCCGCCTTCTTCACGACTTTCTTGGCTGCCTTCTTAGTGGTTTTCTTGGCGGGAGCTTTTTTAGCGGCTTTCTTGGCGACGACTTTCTTCGCCGCTTTTTTCGCCGCCTTCTTGGCGCTCTTTGCCACCTTCTTGACCGCTTTTTTCTTCACCGCCGCTTTTTTGGCAGGTGCTTTCTTAGCGGGTGCTTTTTTCGCCGCCTTCTTGGCTACCTTCTTGGCGGCAGCTTTTTTCGCTGGAGCCTTTTTGGCAACTTTCTTCACGGCGGATTTCTTCGCGGTCTTGGCCGCGGCTTTCTTTGCTGATTTTTTTGCAGCCATAGTTTTGTGTCGTTGGAGTTCGCGTTCGATGTTGGTTTTCTCTTCCGGAGTCAATGTTCCGGCGGAGAGGGTAGCGAGAACGGCCTCACCGAGGCGTCCTCCAAAAGCATTCGTGACAAAGTCTTCCGTGGCGCGGCGCACGATGACTTCCTGGGAATAGGCGGGTTCGTAGGTGTGAGCCCTGCCGGAACGGATCCGTCTCACCAGCTTTTTCCGCTCGAGACTCTGCATCACGGAAAGCACCGTGGTGTAGGCTCGCTCACGCCCGTCGGCAAGAGAGCCATGTATTATGTTCACAGTGGACGGCCCTTCGTGCCATAGGACGGTAAGCGCCTGGAGTTCGAGATTGGATGGGTGGGAAGGTCTGGCCATTCGGTATCACTTCGTCTGCTTGTTACGACAGAACTAGTATTTCATGGTTCCGTCAAGTTAAATATACGGAGTCCGTGACAAATCTTCGCAAAAACGGCTACGGCGCCCGCCGTACTAGCATGACCGTAGTAGATCAGTCACCCTCTCGCATCTCCGGGCGCTCGATACCGGGCGCGAGAGACTGCAACGCTTTCCAGAAATTCTCCTCCGCGGGATGCCCGTTGTAGAGCACCCTTCCTTCCGCTGATACCACCACCACGACGGGAACGCTCTGCACCTTCAGCTTGTGGCTGACAGGAATCTTCTTCGAATCCACGATCCACTGCCCGGGCACATCCTTTCCAGTGGCGAGAAGCATCGCCTTCGCGTCCGCGATAACCTTCGCGGATGTCTCCGGCAGGATGGAGACCACCCCCACGCCCTTCGGCTCGATGTGCTCCGCTGTCAGGAAAAAATCAACGAGCGTGGCCTCGCATTCGCGGCTCCAGGGCGACCAGAAATGGAGCAGGAGACCTTTCCCCTCACCCAACTTTTCTCCCAGGGAAACCGGTTCCCCGCCGAGCACGTCCTTGTATTTCCTTTCGAAGTCCACCCGCACCGCCTTCATCGCATCCATAAGCCGCATGCGCTCGATGTGCGGGGCGAAGGCCGCTCCCTGTTTCGGACTAAGCCAGAACGCCTCGGTGATGTGCTTCTTGAAGCCCTCCGAATCACCCTTCCCGAGCGATGCTATGGCGGTCACGTATTCAGTGACAGCCAGCCAGTCGTCCTCGGCGGCGAAAATCTCCGAGTCCATCAGGCTGAAGAGAGGCTTGCGTTTCTCGAACTCCGGCAGGAGAGCGGCGATCTCCGCATCCTCCGCACGATCCACGTGGAAGAGGAAGCGCGCCTCGAGAATGGCCTGTTCGGAGACGCCCAGCGCGCGAGCGTCCGCTACCGCTTTTTCCAAGGCCTCGGGAGACTCCCTCTCGGAAAGCATCTGTTCGATGGCGTCCTCCTTTGGCTCCATCGGCGTTTCCTGAGCCGGCTCCACTTGCGCGAAGACCAGTGAAACCGTCATCAGTCCGGCGAGTAGCCTTGGCGGAACCATGTAGCTACTGCGCGGGGATTTGCAACTTGGAGCCGAGAACCACGGTGTCCCTGGTCATGCCGTTGGCGCGCTTGATCGCATCCACGCTCACGCCGTATTTCTTGCCAAGCCCCCAGAGGGTATCACCCCGGACGACCGTATGGATCTTCGTGCTCTGCGTGGGGGGAGCGGAAGTCTCAGGAGCCGGGACGCTTGGCGCCGTGTCCTCGTAGACCGCCGGGGCGTCGTAGGCGGGGTTCACATCCGACGACTGGTAGGGCGAGCCGCTGTCATCCGTGTAGTCGGGAGCCGCGTAAGGATTGGAGACGTCGTAGTCCTCACCGCCACCGTTCTGGGCGCAGGAAACGAAAAGAGCGGGGATGATTGCGAGGGATGCGATGGGAGTAAGTTTCATATCGGAAATTTCAAGGGGTTGGATTGGTGGCACAGTGGTGTGTTAACGAAAGTTAACGATTGCCGGAGACTGTTTTATTCAAGCGAGATCATTTTCCCAACCAAAAAATTCCGAGACGGCGGCCTCGGTATGCGCCGCAAGTTCCTCCATCGTCTCCGCGCGCAACTCCGCGACTACCCGGGCCGTGTGCATCGTGAAGGCCGGCTCGTTTCGTTTCCCGCGCATTGGCTCTGGCGCGAGGTAGGGAGAATCGGTTTCCAGCATGAAGGTTCCCGGCGGACATCGTCTTACTGTTTCTTTCACGCCCCCCGCCTTCCTGAAAGTCGTCACCCCGCCGAACGAGACCAGTCCGCCCTCCGCGATCACCCGCTCCGCCTGCTCCCATTCGGAAATAAAACAGTGGAAGACCGCCCGGACGTTTTTCGAGAAACCCTTGTAGATATCGAGCGCGTCCTCGAAAGATGAGCGGCCTTCCTTGTCGCGGGTATGAATCACCACGCCGAGTCCCGATTTCTCCGCCAGCTCAAAGTGCATTCTAAGAAACTGCCGCTGCCGTTTCCGAAAATCCTCTTCCGACCATCCTTCAGGCGCAGGATGGAAATAGTCCAGGCCGGTCTCCCCTATCGCGCGGACGCGCCGGTCATCCACAATTCGGGAAAGTATCTCCACCGCGTCGTCAGGCGCGTCGTGGACATCACATGGATGAATTCCGATAGCGGCACGGACGTGCTGATGGTTTGCCAATTCGAGGTTTTTCGGAACGTCCGCCAGGCATGTGGCCAGCGTGACCATCCGCCGCACGCCGGAGTCCAACGCGGCGCGGATGATCGATGCCCGCTCCTCGTCCGAGAAGCGCCCGGAGGCGAGGTGGCAGTGTGAGTCCGTGATCATGCCTGCCCCCTGCACGCCGCCAGCAGCGCCTCCACTTTTCCGAAATCCTTCACACCCGGCGAGATCTCCGCTCCCGAGGCGACATCAAGCGCGGCGGGATTCACACCGGCCACTGCGGAAGCCGCGTTCATCGGCGTGATGCCTCCCGCCAGGATCAACGGGATCTCCGGGAAACGCTTTTTGAAATCCAACGCCAGATTCCAATCAAACGTCTCCCCCGTCCCCCCGAAGACCTGTGGTGCATGCGCGTCCAGAAGGATCGCGTCCGCGGGAAAAGCGCCCGCCGCAGCCACATCGTCCCCCGCCTTCACACCCACCGCCTTGATCACCGGTATTCCCGCCTCGGAAAAACGTGACACGGCATCCGCGTCCTCGTCGCCATGCAGCTGCACCACATCGATCAACCCCTCGCCGAAAAGGCGGAAAGGCAGGTCGCCCGTTTCGTCCACAAAAACACCTACCCGCAGGATTTTTCCAGCGAGCCCCCGCATCCAGGGAGCGGAGAACGGATCGAGATAGCGTTTGGACTCCGGCCAGAAATTGAACCCCACGGCATCCACTCCCATGGCGGCGAGCCTCTCCGCATCACCCTGAATTCTGACCCCGCAAATTTTCAATGAGGTTGTGTCTTCCCGGAGAAAATCCATGCGCATTTCTCGCCCCATGGCCGGCCGATTGCAAGCGGACGCTGACGACAGGCCGCCGATTGCACTATCACCGAAACCCGCCACTCGAACAGATAAGGCCGGTCACGCCTCCAATCATTCGCCTGAGCTGAAAAACGGGCTGACTTTTCCCGTATGAAACCCATGAAAAAATCCAACCCTCTCCTTTTCGCTACCTTCGCAGGCCTGGCGAGCGCCGTCCTTTTTCTCGCCACAGCCTCGGAAGACGAAAATGCCCAGCCCGGGACAAAAGTCGTTTTCATTGCCGGCTCGCCCAGCCACGCCCCGGGTGAGCACGAGCACCGCGCGGGCTGCATGCTGCTGGCGGATCATCTGGAAAAATCCGGTCTAGGCTTCGAGACCACGGTAGTCACCAACGGTTGGCCGAAGGACGAGACTGTGTTCGAGGGAGCGGATGCCATCGTGATCTACGCGGACGGGGGCGGGAACCATCCGGCCATGAGGCATCTGGAAAAACTCCGGAGTCTCGCCAGATCCGGCACCGGCATTGGCTGTATCCACTACGGTGTGGAAGTTCCCGCTGATGAGGGCGGCGATGCCTTTCTGGACACCATAGGCGGCTTTTTCGAGACAGACTGGTCTGTCAATCCGCATTGGGATGCCACCTTCGTCATGCCGGATCATCCCATCGCGAACGGCGTCCAGGACTTCACAATCCGCGACGAGTGGTATTACCACATGCGTTTCCGCAAGGGAATGGAAGGCGTCACCCCTATTCTGACCGCCCTTCCCCCCGCCGAAAGCCTGTCGCTACCCGACGGCTCACGCTCCGGCAATCCGCATGTCCGCGAAGCCGTTCTCGAGAACAAGGAACCGCAACACGTCATGTGGGCGTTCGAGCGTCCCGAATCACTGGGTGGTGGCCGGGGCTTCGGCTTCACCGGCGGCCATTTCCACAAGAACTGGCAACATGACGACCACCGCCGTATCGTCCTGAACGCCATCGCCTGGATCGCGGAAATGGAAATCCCGGAGAAAGGCGTCCCCTCCCCCACACCGACTGACGAGGAGATGACTGCCAACCTGGATAAGGAAAAGTAGGAGGTCCGGACGTTTCCGTCCTCCCGCCTGGAGATTGGAGATTGGAGATTGGAGATTGGAGATTGGAGATTGGAGATTGGAGATTGGAGATTGGAGATTGGAAATCCGGTATCTAGCCTCCACCCATGCGCACCGAATCGCCCTCCGCCAGCCTCTTCGAAACACACCGGAGGAAGCTCGCGTCACTTCTGCCCGGGAAATCCCTCGCCATCGTCCACGCGAACGATACCTATCCCTCGAATGCCGACGCGACCCTTCCCTTCAAGCAATCCAACGATCTTTTCTATCTCACCGGCGTCACCCAGGAGGAGACCATCCTCCTGCTTTTCCCCTCCGCCCACGACCCTGCCGATCGCGAAATCCTCTTCCTTCGCGAAACCAGCGAGACCATTGCCGTCTGGGAGGGAGCCAGGCTGACGAAAGAACAGGCCACCGAAGCCACCGGCATTGACAACGTCCAGTGGGTCGCCGCTTTCGATACAATCCTGAACCGCCTCATCCCCCAGGCGGAAACCATTTTCCTCCCCACCAACGAGCACCCCCGGGCCATCCCAGGGATCGAAACCCGGAACACCCGCTTCATCCGCGACTGCCAGACGCGCTTCCCCCTCCACACATACGGACGCCTCGCCCCTCTTCTTCATAAGCTTCGCGCAATCAAATCCGCGGAGGAGGTTTCCTTCACAAAGACCGCCTGCGAGATTACCGAAGCGGGCTTCCGGCGCATCCTTCCGTTCGTGAAACCCGGCATAGGGGAATGGGAGGTCGAGGCCGAGTTCATCCACGAGTTCACCCGGCGCGGGTCGAGAGGATTCGCTTACACCCCCATCATCGCGGGCGGGAGAAACTCCTGCGTCCTTCACTACACGAAAAATGATCGCGAACTCAGATCCGGTGATCTGCTACTCCTCGACATAGCGGCGGAATACGCCGGTTGGAACTCCGACATGTCCCGCACCATCCCGGTCTCGGGAAAATTTTCAATCCGCCAGCGGGAAGTCTATGAAGCCGTCCTGAGAATCATGTGTTTCGCAGACAGCATACTCCGTCCCGGCATCCTCATCGCGGACTACCAGAAGAAAGTCCTTGTGGAAATGGAGAAGGAACTCATAGGCCTTGGACTTTTCACAGCGGAAGAGGCGGAAGCCCAGTCAGAGGGAAAACCGCTTGTGAAAAAGTATTTCATGCATGGCACCTCCCACCACCTGGGTCTCGATGTCCATGATGTGTCGCCACCCAACGAACCCGTCGCCGCTGGGATGCTATTCACCATAGAACCTGGCATTTACATCCCGGAGGAAGACATTGGAATCCGCCTGGAAAACAACTATCTCATCGGCGAGGACGGGAACACCGACCTGATGGCCACCATCCCTCTGCAACCAGACGAGATCGAGAAGCTGATGGAAGGGTAGCAGGGGCGAACATCATCCTTTGGCGGCAATCTGAGGCGTTGTCAAAAACCGGCTCGTCTAGTGCTCGCAGACACAGGCGTATTCCCTGTGCTCGCAAGTGGGACAATTCTCGAGATCCACATTGAATTTTTCCGTAATATTGTTCGCGCCCGGCGTAGTCCTGATCTGAAGGATGATGGGAACCGCGTCGCCCTCGGGAAGTGGTTTGTCGGACACCAGTGACCCGCCGCGTTTCTCGAACGTCATGCGGGTCGGTGACGAGCGGTCGCCACTGATGGCGGAGACGGTCGGATTCTCTAGTGGCAGAGCGTTACCTTCGTCGTCGATGAACGTGATCTGTATTTTCCTCTCCGGAGTCACGAAAAATTCCGCGTGTGGTTCTGTGCCGGTGAGAATACGGCCTTCATTGGGCCGGCGTTCTTCCTGGCGTTGTCATGGGCTTTCTCGCTGTGGTCGTCCTGGTCATGTTCCGTGGTCGCCGGCTGTTCCGCGAAAAGATACGGAGTGAGCAACGCCATCGCGGTGAGTGTTACGTTGGTGATTTTCATGATGTTGTTAGGATGATTCCCGTGGGTTTTTATTCAGGAAAATGATTCCACTGACAGCTTTGGAATTCATCGTTAACGTACGGGGCACTGCCTCGCTGCCGAGGGTATCCAGTCAGAAAACGACAGGCGCGTCTTAAACATGACTCTCTGTAGGAGTCCGATCTTGGGCGCGTTGACAATTCCGCTTCCCTAGGTGAAATCCGGAAGTCTGCTGTTCCGGACTATGCGTCCCGCCGTCTTTTCGATGCGCATGAATCTACCGGCAACAAACCTTGATCGCCAGGAAATCGGTCACCGGGTCTGCGCCTGGGCAGTCAGGCTTCCTCTTCCGGCGCTGGCGAGATCAGACCCTGCTCGACCAGGAAGTGATCGGCCGCCGCCACGGTCATCTCAAAGTTCCCGTGATGGACGTTGAAATTGAAAAAAGCGTGCTCGGCTCCTATGAAATCCAGGAGTCTTACCTTGTTCCCTCGCCATTTCAGACGCTTGCAGAATGAAGCCACTTCCTCGTAGGGGGTTACCCGGTCGGATTTTCCGTGGAGGAAAAGCATGGCCGGGAGCTTTCTCCGCGCCAGCTTCGCGGGATTGAGTTTCTTCGCGGTCTTCGTGTCGGGGAATCTCTCGCCGAGCTGCCCTTTCGGCCCCGTGTTCACCAGAGCGCTGAAAAGCACCAGCGCTTTGGCTGGAAACGGCGGAGCGTATTCCTTTTCCTTCCGCATCACCAGCAGCAGTGCGAGGTAGGCACCGCCAGAGGCGCCGGCCAAGGCCACTTTCGAGACATCGATCCCCAGCGTTTCAGCGTTTTCATCCAGCCAGGCCATCGCCGCCTCCGCGTCCTCGATGGCCTCCACCGGATTGCCGTTGCCAGCCGTCCCGGTCCTGTAGCTGAAGGTCACCGCCACAGCGCCTCGGCTGGCGAAATGGTGGCAGTGCGGGACGAACTGCGTGACCATCTGGGTATCCCAGAAGCCGCCGTGGAAAAAGGCCACAACAGGGCGCTCGCCGGTCGTGATCCCGTCAGGGAAAAACACGTGCGCCAGGAGATCGACCCCGTCGCGTGTCGCGTAGATGTAGCTGGAGGCGGATTTCAGGAGCTCCCTGTCGCGGGACTCACCGATCGGGGCGACCTTTTGTAAAATATGACTCATGGCTGAAAAAGCCGCTCCCCCGACGGGAACCGGGAAACTTGCTTGGATTTGTTTGTTGTCGTTTGGGGGCGTTTGTCCAATCGTTTCCGCCATGAAACCGTTTATTTTGACCTTGGCGTTCATAATCCAGTGCGTTGGTGTGGCAAGCGCCGATCTCCGGCAGGATCTTGAATCGAGCTACACCTCATGGAGGGCAGCCCTGATCAAGAAAGACGCCCGCACCTGGCAGCAGGTGACCGCCCCCCATCGCCAGATGGAAGTGCGCAACCGCATCGTTTCCGAGAAGCAGCCTTTCCCGGCGGCCGTCTTCGAACTCCCCGCCCCGCCACCACCACTCACCGGCCTCGCCTTTCTCGAAGCCAAACGCAATGGAGCTACCGCCAAGGCCGCCTACTTCGGAAAAATCGATTTTGGTGTCGGCGGTGATCCCACTGAGAATCTGCTCGTCCTCGCCTTCGTCCAGGGCCCGCGCGGCTGGCTCTACGACAGGGCGGATTTCGTCAATCTAACCGCCTTGCCGGAAGTCCGGAAGGAACTCGCCGCCGGAGATCTTTCGTACCTGAACGGGGTTCCTGAGGCGCAGCCCTCCGGCATCGTCCCGCCCGTTCCAATCGCCGCCAACCCGGCCACAACCATTGCCAAGGTCTATGTCTTCTGCCCCGGCAGGGAAGTCCAGGTGCAGATCAACAAGATCAGCCGCCACCGTTTTGCCAATGCGAAAGACGCCGACATCGTCATCGGTGGCGCGCGTATCGGATCCAACGAAGTCCAGTACTCGATCAGGAAGCTCGATGGCGGCACCGGTGAGGAGGCGATGACCATTCGCGTCTATCTCCTCTCGGAGGTGGAGGGCGCGAAGCCTGTCAAGGCTTTCGAATACCAGGTGGCCGAAAAGGAGCCTTTCAAGCCCTTCGGTTCCGGCGCCTTCGTCCTTGATGCGGCGACAGTGAAGCGGCTGGGTGGAAAATAAGATGCCAGCGGAAACCCACTTGCGTCTGTCAGAAAACGAACTAACAGTTTTCCCATGGCCACCGGCAAAGCATCATTCAGCATCCCGTCCATCCTCGCGATCATCGCGGCGATCCTCAGTTTCAAAGTCGGCGCGATAGGCGGACTTCTTCTCGCGGCCGTGGCCTTCATCTTCGGCGCGATCGGTCTGGTTCTTGCCCTTTCTCCGAAGACACGAGGTGGCGGCCTCTCCATCCTCGCCGTGGTTCTCAGCTTCATCGGAGTCATCGCCGCAATTGTCAAGGCCGTCATGTGGTTTTTCTGATAAGAAACTGGTCGGCGGGGCTCAATCCATCTCCCCGAGGCGCCATTTAGAAATTTCCCCCTGTCAGAGGACTGTTCCGGATCGAGAAAATGGCAGATACGTTCTACGGAAGAAAAATGGTGCCGGAGTGAAAGGAACAGTTCTGACCCACGCAGGATTGCAAACCACTCCAATATGGAGTTTGTAGAGGCATGTCTTTGGAAGTGTCCACCCCCGCGCTGCTTTTCCCGGCAATCAGCCTGCTGTTCCTCTCCTATACGAACCGCTTCCTCCATCTGTCCGCGCTCATACGCACGTTGCACGGGGACTGGGTATCGAAGAAGGACGGGGTGCTGAAAATGCAGATCGACAATCTCGGCCACAGGCTTGTCCTGATCCGCGCGATGCAATTGCTCGGGGCGATCAGCCTCTTTCTCTGCGTGGTATCCATGGTCTCGGTGGTCACCGGACTGGAAACCGCCGGGATGTGGGCGTTTTCCGCCGCTCTGCTCCTCATGGGCGGATCGCTTGTCTGCCTGGTCCGTGAAATCTGGATCTCCGGTGGCGCGTTGCGCATCATGCTTTCGGTGGTCGAGGAGGGCGAAGTCTCCGGCGGTCGCTAGAATGCTGTGGCATCAATTTTAAAAACGAAGAGTCTGGTGGATACGAGATGATTCCAGGTTGGCCTACGGAGAGCCACCCTGCCTCAACACCGAGCCATCTCTCACGTCACAAACCCTACCGTGACTTCGCGTCTTTTTCGATCCACTGCCAGAGGGAAGTAAGACTGCTGGCTACTTCGACCTTAGTCGCGGGGAGGTCGTCGCCCGCTGGGGCTTTTCCGTAGAGGTAGAATTTGATCTTCGGTTCGGTGCCGGAAGGGCGAACCGCGAAGGAGCGGCCGTCGGCCAGATCGAAAAAGAGCATTTTCTCCTTTGGCAGAAGGTCGCCCTCCTGGTCGTAGATGTCCTGTGTCGAAAAATCACGGAAACGGGTGACCTCTGATCCATCGATCTCCTCGGGGGGGCTGCTCGCATAGGAAGAGGCGAGTGCCTGGATCTTAGCGGCGCCATCTGCTCCTTCCATGGTCAACGCCTTTCCTATCTCAAGAAAATAGCCGAACTCGGTATAAAGGTCGTCGAGAAGTTCCGTAAGGGTTTTTCCGACAGATTTCGCGTAAGCGGCGACTTCCGCGAACATGAGTGTCGCTCCGTTCGCATCCTTGTCACGAACGGCATCGGATCCAAGGTAACCGTAGCTTTCCTCTCCGCCGAAGACGAAGAATCGGGAGATTTCCAGACGCAGCTTGCGAGTGTGTTCCTGGGAAAGTGACCGGTAGTCGCCCTTCTTTTCGGCAGGAATGGAGTCCTCGTATTTCTTGAGTTTCGCCGCGATGTATTTGAAACCGGTAAGCGTATCGACCACGGAGACTCCGAAGGAATCCGCGATGGCGCTCTGGAGTTCCGTGGTGACGAAGGTCTTCACCAGCACGGCACGGGTGCGGTTCGAATTCGTGAGCCAGCCGAGATCGAAGCAGGTTTTCAGGCGATACCAGGCCATCAGGGATCCGATCTGGTTTCCAGTCAGCAAAACCATCTTCCCCTCCGCGTCACGCACGGCCACGCCCATGCGGTCGGCATCGGGATCGGTGCCTATGACGAGATCAGCGTTCGACTGGTTGGCGAGCTTGATGGCCATCTCCAGCGCCGGGCCGTTCTCCGGGTTCGGTGAATCGACAGTGGGAAAACGCCCGTCCTGAACGTCCTGCTCGGGGACGGTGAGGACATCGAATCCGAGACCCCGAAGCATGGGGACGTTGATATGCCCACCCGTCCCATGGAGGTTGGTGAAAACGACTTTAACCGGGGATTTCTCAAGAAGCTCCGGCTGGAGCAGAAGGGTTTTCAACAGCTCGACATATTCGGCATCAAAATCGTCCCCAAGGATCTTTACCTCTCCCTGTTCCGTTCCTGGCAGCGGTTCGTAACGCTCGGTGGTGATCGCGTTCACCTCCTCGATGATCGCGCTGGCGTGTGGCTCGACGATCTGGCCACCGTCGTTGAAATAGGCCTTGAAACCGCAATCGTGGGACGGGTTGTGGCTGGCGGTGATCACCACTCCTCCGTCGCAGCGGAGCTGGCGGACGGCGAAAGAAAGCTGCGGAGTTGAACGCGGCCCCTCGAAGATGTATGCGTCGCAGCCGAGATCAGCGCAGATACGGGCGCAGAAATCGGCGAAGTTCTTGGAGAAATGGCGGGTATCGTGCGCGAAAGCGAACGATGGCTTCGCACCCTTCCCTTTGATGGATTTCACGTATGCGATGAGACCCCGGACGGCTCGGGAGACGTTGTAGTAGTTCATCGTGGCGGTGCCCACGCATGGGAATTCCGGGCGTCCGTTCGGGCCGCCCGCGCCCTGTTCGGTTTTGGTGACCATGCGACCTATCGTGCGCCCGCGCAGTCCGCCGGTGCCGAAGGCGAGGGTTTTGAAAAACCTGTCGTTGAGTTCGCCGAAATTCTCCTGCTCCACGAGCTCCTTCACCGTTTCCGCCGGGATGTCGCTGGAGGCACCTGCGAGAAGGACTTCCATGTTGTTTTTCGCTGAGTCGAGAAGTTTTCCTGAGGCGACGGCGGCGGAGAGATTTTCGGAGAGGTCGTTCATCTTTGTTTCGTGGAGATCGTTTTCGGAACAAGCAGACCGTACTTCGGGCTGAACAGATAGGCCAAAATAAACAGAATCCCCAAAAGAATGACGATGGCCGGGCCAGGGGAGATTCCGAGGGGACTGGAGAGGACTACCGCCGCCACCGAGCCGATTCCGCCTATCAGTCCCCCGCCCCAGAATAGAGCCGATGTCTTGTCGGTGAGAAGGGATACGGTCGCCGCCGGGGTGACGAGCAGTCCGACGGAAAGCACGCAACCGACCGCCTGGAGTGACGCGACAAGTGCGAGGACGAGCATCCCGAAAACAAGATACTGCATCAGACGGGTCGGGACGCCCTGGGCGGCGGCGACGTTCGGCTCGAAGAGAGTGACGAGCAGCGGGCGCATCAGCAGATTCGTGACAATCAGGATCACCGAGCCTATGGAAAAGGCGATCCAGAGGTCGGCGTTCCCAACGGCGAGAATGTCCCCGAAGAGCCAATGCTCAAGCTCGGTCCGGGTTTCGAGTTTCGGCAGGATCGCCACGCCCGCCGCGAATGCAGCGGTGTAAAGGACAGCCAGGGAAGTCCCCTCCGCCACACGTTTTCCCCGTGAAACAGCTACCGATCCAAGCCCGACAAGAAGCGCCGCGAACATCGCTCCAAAAAAAGCGTTCCATTGCGAAAGGAAGCCGGTGATCAGAATTCCCAGCGCGATCCCCGGCAGCATCGTGTGGGAGAGTGCCGAAACAGAGAGCGCGTTTTTCCGTAGAACCACGAAGCCGCTGAAAAAGCCATTGGTGAAACCTATGAACGCCGCCGCCGCGAGCGTCCGCTGGTAGAAAGGGCTGCTAAGTAGTTCCTGGAACATTTTCAGGCGGGCATGGCGAAAGTTTTGGAAATCATGGCAGGCGTTAGCAGATCCACCGGCCCGAAGGCGACCTGGCGGGTGTTCAGCACCAGCACCTCGTCGAACAGCGCGGGTGCGGTCGCCATATCGTGATGGGATGCGATGACCAGACGACCCTCGCGCGAGAGCTTCGCGAGAAGCTCTCCGAGCAGAAGCGCGGCGTTCCTATCCAAACCGGTGAACGGCTCGTCCAGAAGCAGGACGTGCGCCTCCTGAGCCAACGCCCTTGCGAGGAAAGCCCGCTGCTGCTGTCCGCCCGAAAGCTCGCGTATCTGCCTGTCCTGGAGATCTCCCAGGTTGAGGGATTCGACCGCCGCTTCCACCGCCGCCTCATCTTCCTGTGAAAATTTCCGCCACCATCCCGTCTGCGGATAGCGACCCATCTCGACAAGCCCCCGGACGGTTATCGGAAACGACCAGTCGATCTCCTCGCGCTGCGGCAGGTAGGCGAACTCCCGCGACCATTTCTTCACCGAAGTCCCCCGCCAGAGAATCTGGCCGGCGGAGCGCGGAACCAGTCCCGCGATTGCTTTGAGAAGTGTGGATTTTCCCGCGCCATTGGGGCCTATGAGTGCCACCCGGTTCCCGCATGAGGTCGCCATCTCCACTTTCTCCAAAGCAAGGATATCCCGGTAAACGACGGACACGCCGTCAATCACCAGCTCGTGGTGGTGACCGTGATGCGCGCAGCAATCGTGGCTACCATGTCCCGTGTCCTCTTTCAAAACGGCAGTTCCACAAAATCATCAATATCCTCTCCCGAGTCGAACACATGGGTGAACGTCTCATGTCCGTCAGCCTCGACAACCAGTTTGGCGAACACTCTGGCACCTGCGATAGGCGTGCACTCGCTTTCGAGCGAGATGATCGGATTTTTCCTATCGATGGTCGTTCGCCCCGCGAATTCATACGCGTTCCCGCCCGTATTCTTCAGAACCACCTCCCTGTTCCCGTTTTTCAGATCGAGAAATCCTACAGGAGTGGAGAAGGTTACCCATATCCTCGCCTCAACAGGATTTCCCACGACCTTCGCTATCTGCTTTGGATAAGATTTCGGAACACCAACCGGAGCAGTCAGGCGCGCGAAAAGCATCCCAGAGGCGGCAACCACCACGAGAATCAAAAGTGTTCGAACCAGCGGGGAACCTCTCACGCAACTAATATGCGGTTAGGAACGGCTCTTTGCAAGTATCCTGGCAACAAAACCTGATTTTCGGTCGCTCAACGCCCGAGAACGTTCTTCACAAGTTCCAGAACGGGTGAAAACTCGCTGTTTCCGGCCAACTGGCTCCTCGGCTCCGCGCGACTACTGGAATAATAGTAGTTGGAACCTTCCGGAATCGCTTCGGACGCAGGGAGGGAGTATATCGGGCCCTCGAGCCTTTCCGGGAGACCGGCGTCCGCATCGAGAGCCACGTCCCAGAGCCGTTTCAAATCAGACACTTCGGAAAGGTTCTGACCGCGAGGATCCAGTTGGAAGACCTTGAACCGGACCTCATCCTGGCGCTCTTCCGACAGACCGGCTACTCCGGCGACATCCTCCAGATGTTTCCACGCGTTGATATACTCGGAATCGAGTTCCACCGCCCTGGAGTAATTTTCGGCTGCCTCCGCCTCCCTGCCCTGCTCCTCGCGCAGGTATCCGAGGAGATAGAACACCTGGGCGCGATCGGGTATCTTCTCAGCCAGCTGCTCGAACACCGCCTCGGCGATCTGCTGCGCCATTTCAACGGAAAAGGCTCCCTCACAACCGAAGCAATGGCTCTCCACGCGCCCGAAACTCTCCGGCATAAGCTCGAATGCGCGTTGGTAGTGCTCCGCCGCTTTTTTAAAATCGCCCGTCGTCGAGTATCTGAGAGCCAGCCTGGACTGGATGCAATAGGCGTCCGCGAACTGGTTCAGGGCGGCCTCATACCGGGTGATCGCGCGAGCTGTCATCCCTGCCGACCACCAGTCGTCCGCGTCTTCTGAAAGGCGGATGGATGCGACTACTCCGCGAAGGAAATCCGCTTTCTCCTTGTTACCGGATTTTTCCATGATCTCCCCGAGCACCGAATATGCCCGCATGCGGTCGCCTTTGCCCTGCTCCCCGTCGCTCGGATCTATGTTGATCGCCGCCTGTATCGTCTTTTCCGCTTCTTCAAGGCGACCCGCATCCGACTGCAGTTTCGCCTTCCATATCAGAGGCCGTTCCTGGAAACGGTTGGCAGCAGCGAGTTCATCGAGATATCCCACGGTATCCGGTGCGTCAATTTCTAGCAGCAATGCGTAAGCGGCGTCCTCCCCGGGTTCGGCCTGAAGGATCCGACGGACGAGTGAAGCTGCCTCCGCCGATCTGCCTTCCGCGAAAAGCGCCTCGGCAGCGATCAACTTAAGTGGTTTGGAAGCGAAACTCTTGGATTCCAGATCGTCCAGATCCTTCGCGTCCCACATCGTCCCCTTGTCCAGCAATGTGACGACATCCGCGCTACGGCCCGCCTCGGAATACACCCAGGCAAGCATCGTCAGCGTATCCGCGCGCGAATTCCTGCGATCCCGGGAAAATCCCGAAACGGACGCGAGTTCATCCGCGACCACCTCTTCCGCCTTCGCTCCCCGACCGTTCCTGACCAGAGCCTGAACATACCCCGAGAGATCAGAGCTTCTCGAACTTTTGGAATTTTTCCGGATCACTTCAACTGCCTTTTCACCGGCAGCGAAACCTTCGTCGACCAGTTCGGGACGGTTCAGTAGCCTACCGAGTTCCACCAGATCCATGGTATCCCTCAGATACTCCTCGGCAACTCCCTCAACGGACAACTTGCGGTCCGGGAAGTCGGAGATTTTCGATTTCAGCACGGCGATACTCTCATCCACCTTGTCGGCTTCAAGAAGCATCCTCCTGTATTTATCCCTGAGTTCTCCCTTCGTCCGCGGATTTTCCGATCCCGCGATCGCTTCCGCCAGGAGTTTTGAAACCTCTGAGCTTTTCCCAAGTGCGGAAGCCAGGTCTGAATATGCGTCCCAGGCGTCGATCGTCGGTTCCTTCCTGAGAAGTTCCGAGAGAAATCCGAGAACCTCTTCCTCATCGCCTTCCTTCATCCATTTTTTGAGAAACTCGTAGTCCACGGATATTGCGTCGCTTTTCCGCTCCTTAAGGTTCCGCAGAACAAATGCTTCAGCGTCATCGAATCTCCTCTCGGTGATCAGCGACATTGCGTATACGGAACCAGCCCTGTCCATCTCCCATCCCGCGGAGTCCTTGCCATATTTTTCCACGAAGAGCTCGTAAAGGGGAATCTCCGCCGGTGTCTCGACAAGTTCCCAGGCTGAATCCGCGATTTCTTCCGGATGCGCGAGGATCACCTGCGCCATCATCCGTTTCGTCGCCTCGTCCTGTATGCTGACATATGTCTTGAAGCGTATGGCGCGAAGGAGGAGCGCCTCCGCCTTCTCGGCCGGAATCCCGGTAAGCTTGGGGATAGTCAGAGAGCCAGAATAACCTTCGGCATCCAGACCCTCTTCCTCCAGCAGCTTCAATATGTCCTCGAAGCCTGCGACCGATCCCTTGATGTTCCCTGCCTCGCCCGTGATCATGTTCCCGATTCGGGAAACGAACGACTGCATATACATGCGGCTGTAGTCCTCGTTTCCGCCGAGCCTTTCATAAGTCGCCATAAAATCCTCCACGCTCTCCAGGCGGCTTTTGTCATCCCCTCGCAAGTATTCGATGATCAGGATCAGCGCCGCCTTCTTGAGATCGTCCTCTCCTTTCGCATGAATGGCGGCCTCAAGAGCGGGCCACGCGTCAGTCGGCGGGAAGGCGCTGAAGACCTGTTCATAGCCCAGGATGTCCTTTCCTCGCTGGAGCGAAACACGGGTCGCTTCCGGGATTTCGAGATATGCGTCGAAAATCGACAGCCAGCCGTTCGCAGACTCTTCCGACGTCAATTGTCCGGCTCCATCGATCTGTTTTGTGATCATCGAGCGGAGGTTCGCCACCGGATCGCCTCCCGCATTCTTATCCGCGACAGACTTGGTAACACTCTCTATCACTGCCTCCGCTCCCATATATTCCGCGCAATGCGAGGATAGAAGAGGAAAACCAGAGAAAAGGACGACATAAAGGAAGCCGGGTTTTTTCATATCTTCCGAAGATGCGGTTTCAGCCAAGATATACAATACAATTCCACGAAAGGATGCGCTCGCACGATTTTTGCGACTGGTCATACCACGGGGCGCGGTGGAAGATCGCCAGGAATTTATGAAAACCCTATTCTTGCTCATCGCTCTCGCCTCGCCGCTCCTGGCCGAGGGACAGAAATTCAGTTTCACCGCCCGCGCCTCGGAAATAGATTCGCGAACCAGGGAGCACCCAGAAATAGGCTTCGTTTTCTCGAAAAACGGAAAGCCTACCGACAATCAGCTCGCGATGGTAGATACCTCCGTCCCCTCCTCCGGCATGCTGGTGATCTGGCTGATGGCACCACCGCAGGCTCTTTTCGAGCGACTGAATTCCTACGGCCACCACGCCATACAGGTGACCTACGCGCGGGAGTGGTTCGGCCAGATGGATAAGATCCGCAAGGATGGTGATGACGACCATTTTTCCGGAATTCGTCTTGAATCTGCGACCGGGGAGGATCACACGAAACTCATCGAAATCCCGGAGCCGGACGGCCTGATGGAGCGCTCCTACCAGTTTGTGAAATATCTGGACAAGAAGAATCCGGAGGGGAACTGGAAGCAGTTTCTCTCCCGCGATGGCACGGGGCTGGATTGGGAAAAGGTGATATTGTCCGGCGCGTCACACGGATCCACCACCTCCGCGCGGTTGGCCAAGGAGATAAAGGTCGGCAGGGTCGTGATGCTTTCGGGACCGAGGGATCAGACGGAGAAGTGGCAGTCCGGCCGCTCCGCCACGCCACCGGAGCGGTTTTTCGGCTTCACGCACGTCCTGGATTCCGGCTGGGGGGCTCATCACTACTGCCGCTCGTGGCTCATGCTGGATTTACACAAGTTCGGCCCCATCGTGAATATCGATGAATCCGAGCCGCCTTACGAAAACACGCGCCGACTGATCACAAACGCGGACGTTAGTGGGAAGGCCGACCGTGCGCATGGAGCCTCCACCCCGGGCGGCGCGTCACCCAAGGGCCCTGACGGTAAATTTCTCTATGAGGACGTCTGGAAATACCTCTACACCCATCCGGTGGACGAGGTCGGCGAAAAAGTCCGACCGGAAAAAAGGTGCAGGGAGGATCTGCGAAGATGAGAAAGAGTCACCTGGCCTCGGCGATGCGTTTCGCTTCGCGGTAGTTCGCACGGAACCATTCTCCGAGTTCCTTCATGCGCTCTGCCTGAACCATGGATTCCCGGCTGTCCAGGCCGGGATCGCCCTGACCGGCGATCGCATAGGAAACTTTCGAGACATCCTGAAAAACAGCCACAGATTCCTCCGGCATGTCCGCCGCGATCATAGCCTTCCAGGCCGCCTTCATCTCCTCATGCGAGTCGATGCACATGACTTTCACCAACTGCCTCAGAGTGTTGAATACCTTCCCCGTGAGCGCGGGATCATAGGTGAAATTCCCCTCGTCAGCATAGGGGTCGATTTCCGGCATGGTGGTCAGCGCCACCGTCGCCGCATCGTACATATCCCTGCGGATGGGCGTGCGGTGGAGCGCGCGTTCGACAGGCACCGCCCTCGGTGCCGGGTTTCTGAAACCACAGCCGCTGCGCTTCCTCAGTGAGGCAGAATTTCACGAATTCCTGCGCGATCTCCGGGTTGGGCGCACCTGTTAGAATGGCAACCGGATCAGCGCTCATGGTGGTGCCTCCGACCGGAGCGATCCAAACCACCCGTGGTTTGCCGTCTTTGGTCAGGAGTTCCGAAGCATAGCTTCTTCCGTAGAAATCGATGCACATTCCGGCTGCCGCGTTCCCCTGCCCCACGTCCTGCGGGATTTTCGATGCGCTGTCCGTGAAATACCGCGCGTTGGCCGCCATGCGTTGGATCAGCCTGATCCCCTCGTCCCATCCATCGGAAATATCATCCCCGGCGGCACTTTTCTTCTGCATCTCCGCCTGCACCAGGAGTTCGAATGTGCGGGCCACCGATCCGCTCTTCGTAGGATCCACCAAAGCCAGGCTTCCCGCGAAACCCGGTTCACCGAGATCCTGCCATTTCTCCGGGGGCGCGATTCCCAGACGACTGATGAAATCCGGATTGTAACATATCCCGAACTGGGACATGCAAGTTCCGACCCATACCTTGTCCTCCGCATAGTATCTTTCCCCGGTGAAAGTCTCCGGGATCACCCCTGCCTCACCGAAGAGCTCCGGGTTCGTCTCGAAAACCTCCAGTGGCACGAAGCGTCCCTGTTTCGCCTGTCCCGCGAAATCCGGCTCCCCGCCGCCGAAAAAGAGATCGACGCCGATTCCGTTTCGTCCCGTTTCAGACGCGGCCTTGAAGCCCGCGTCGATCACCATGCGGATTTCCGAAGTTCCGCCGGGAGTCCGCCAGTCCACATAGATGGAGCGACCCGTCTGCTTTTTCCAGTGCGCCGCGAAGGCCTCGCCGAATTCCTTGCGGATCGATTCGTTATGCGGTGACAGGATGACCAACTTGTCGTCGGCGGAGGAAGGCGTGGCAGTCTGGCTCTCCTTTTTCAGAAGAAGGGGAAGAGCGACAATCAGAGTGAGCAGTCCCAGTATGATGAGGAAACGGGTTTTCATACCGGCGTGTGTCTATTCCGGAAATGCCCTTCCCTATTCAGCGCAGACTTTTTTCATCAGGGCGACATCCACGGACTCATGGAAATCGTCGTTCACGAGGCACACGGGAGCCGTGCCACAGGATGCCAGGCATTCGGCGAACTCGACAGAGTATTTCCCGCATGGAGAGACGGAAATGGGATGGTGGTGGGGATCGGCGGCAGTGCGGTCGATATTGAACTCCTTGCAAAGATCGTCCATCAGCTCCGCGCTGCCACCAAGCGCGCAGGAAAGCGTGCGACAGATCCGGATATGATATTTCCCGGGGGCATACTGGCGGAATCCGGGATAAAAGGTGACTACCTCAAGCACCTTGATCGGCTCAAGCTCAAGCTTCGCGGCCACCCATTCGATGGACTCGGGCGAGATGAAGCCGAACCGATGCTGGACGATGTGGAGTAACGGAAGAACGGCGGAGCGCTTACTCTCCGGATAATGGGATATACGCCCGTCCGCCTCGGATTCAAGCTCCGGGCTGGTTGCGAAGGGTGGGAAGTTTGAAACGGAATTCATGTGGCTTTGCTTCGGGAAGGTGAAACCGCGGATAGAAAGGGATCGTATATTTCGCTCTGGTCTCGGGTTTGAATACTGCTGTCTACCGGTCACATTCGCCCATCACGAAATCCAGAGAGCCTAGAATGGCAGGAATATCGGATACCATGTGGCCGGGAAGAAGTTTTGAGACAATGGACAGGTTGCAGTAGGACGGACTGCGTATCTTGAGGCGGTTGGGGACTCCCCCGCCCTTCGAGTGGATATAGAACCCGAGCTCGCCCTTGGGGTTTTCCGCAGCGAAATAAACCTCGCCCTCAGGAGCGTCTATGCCCTGGGTGGCCACGATGAAATGGTGGATGAGCTCCTCCATGGACATAAGGACGCGCTCCTTGGCCGGGAGCATGCTTTTGGAATCGGCCAGGTTCACCGGGCCGTCCGGCATGGTATCGAGAACCTGGCGGCAGATGGAAATGGACTGGCGCATCTCCTCCATGCGAATCTGATAACGGGCGTAGCAATCCCCTTCCTCGGCGATGGGCACGTCGAAATCGTATTTTTCATAGCCAAGATACGGGCTGCATTTCCGCAGATCGCGGTCGCAGCCGGACGCACGAAGATTGGGCCTGTCATACCGTAGGAGATCGCGGACTCCCTGGATATGACGCCGACATCCATCATGCGGTCGCGGAAAATCTTGTTGTTGTCGAGGAGCTTGGAAATTTCCCCGATGGCGACCTCGCACTCTTCGAGAAAAGTGCGCACGGCCTGGTCGAAGCCCGGCGGCATGTCGCGGAGCTGGCCGCCGACACGGGTGTAGGAGGTGGTGAAGCGTGCGCCGGTGAGCTGCTCGCAGAGATTGTATACCTTTTCCCGCTCGGTGAAGGTATATAGGAAAACGGTCATCGCACCGACGTCCATCGCACAGACGCCGACCCCGAGCATGTGTGCGGAGATTCGGGCGAGTTCGCAACAGAGAACCCGTAGCGCCTGACCACGCGGGGGCAACTCCCAGCCCATCAGCTTCTCCACCGCGCATGCGTAGGCTACGTTGTTCGCGAGCGGTGCGAGGTAATCAAGCCTGTCCGTGTATGGCACGAACTGGTTGTAATGCATATTCTCGGCGATTTTTTCATCACCGCGATGGAGGAATCCCACATCCGGATCTGCCGAGTGGATCACTTCTCCATCGAGCTCAAGTATGAGGCGGAGCACTCCATGGGTAGCGGGATGGGACGGCCCATGTTGAGCACCATGCGCTCGCCGACGAGATCGTCGGTTTCATCCTGGTAGGATTCCACGGCTTTGGCGGCTTTCCCGAGGGTGTCCGGGGCTTCATATTCTGTGGAAACACTCATACGTTCGTTCGCGGGAAATAAGCACCCAAAGCACCCTTTCCCGCAAGGGCTTTATCGGTTTTTCCTCACACGGCCGCGGGGTAAATCAGGATTTTCCGTAGCGTTCGCGGAACTGCCGGAGAAGATCGTCCACACGGTCGGTCGATCCTTCGGCTTTTTCATCAGAGGATGCCGGTACCTCCGGAGGCTGGGGATTGGTAGCGGATTCGGTGGCGGGAGTGGTCGGCGAGGAATCGGAGGGCGCTTCGGCCTTCTCCTCTCCGGAAGATTCTGAGTCTTCGTCCGAAGACGGCGTTTTTCCGGCAAGGAAGGGCGAGTCGGATCCGATATCTTCGGGAGGAGCCTGGAATGCGGAAACCGCCTCCTCGCGAGGTTCAGGTTCGGGCTGGAAAAACGAAGACTTCTGTTCCGGAGGAGAAGGGGCGGGCTGTTCGACCGGTTCCGGCGGCGGCGTCTTATCGGAAGAGGGAGGCTGGGTGGAGAATCGTGAGGGTGTTTCGTCCGCCATCTGCCGCGGGGAATCCGAGGTCTGGATTTCCGGAGAGGGCCATGACGGGGGGGCTGAGAAATCCGGAGTTGGAATTTCTGCCGGGGTCTTGTCTTCCGCTCTTTTCTCCAAAGATCCCGGGCTGGAAGATTCGCCGGATGCATCCCTGGACGAGGCCGCGGCAAAGGCGGCGATCGCGGCCTCGGCGGAGAATCCACCTTCCGCAGGATGCGCGCTGGGGGGCTGTTCCTCTTGTTTTTCCGGCGGCGCGAAAAACGGAGGCGGAGTGTCGGAAGCGGATGTCGCGAAGCGGGAGTAAGGATCAACTACGGGCCCTTCTGTCTCCCTCGAAACTGGCGGAGCGGGTTCGGGTAATGGCTCGACGACGGCAGACGGCCCGGAAACCTCGGCGGGTGCGTAAGCCGGCGGAGAATCTTCGGTTTTCGGAGGTTCCGGGGATTTGCGCGGCCTGCCCGTTGTAACGTCCTCCCACGCGATCCCGGCCTCTTTGATGAGGCCGCGCGCATGGGACGGAACCGAACCGGAATTGATTTCCGAGAAAATTTTCTCACCGGAGCCGGGCGAGCGCGATTCGATCACCGCGATCATCGACTCACGATTCAACGGCTCCAGTTCAACGACGACTTCGGAAAGGCGATCGGCAAGCCCCCCGCTGAGACGCGGCAGGAAGGCGCTCTCCCAGATGTCTTTGTTAACGGAAAGAACCACATCGACCCTTTCCACGGATTGCCTCAGCACTCCAACGAACGAGGCGAGGCGGAGGGCGGCGGTTTCGTCTGAGGAAAACCCCTCGATCTCGTCCGCGACGAGGACGACACGCATGAGCGAAGTGAGCAGCCCGAGGAGGGCGACAAGTCTCTCATGTGCCGCGGCCTCCGCACCTGGATTCTCGAAAACGGTGGCTGCCAGCGCGCGGACGCGACCCGGGTTGTCCACGGGAGTGGCTGCGAAGCGAAACATGGCATCGACCCAGAACGAGACTTCGCGGAGGGAAAGTCCGTGGGACTGTGAGAGTTCCAGGGAAAGACGCGGCCCAAGAAGCTCGAAGTTATCGCGGGCCAATGAGCCGTCACCGCGCCGGGATGATGAAAATCAAATGTCTCCACAGGGCGGTCGCGGAGCGCGTTGATGGCCGCGTCCCTATCCTGGCAGGGAACCTCGCCGGAATTCACCAGCGGCTGGAGGGAAGCGGAAAAAAGGCGGCGCGCGAGGAGATCGAGAACAGTCAGTCCGCCACCGCCGGGCAGTCCCCGGACAAGACGGCGAAGGGTATCGTCAAGCACTGTCGCGGCATCGATACGGCTGCCCCCTATTGCATGGAGAGGCACGAACTCATGGCTGGATCCAAGCTCGTGCTGAAGGCGGGTAAGCAAATGCGTCTTTCCATGCCCTGCACGAGGTGCCTTGAGAAGTATGCAATGCCCGGGCTTTTCCAGAGGGGCGTCGAGCCATGATCGTAGCGTCTCCCTGGCCTCCCTGTTAACGACCTCGGAGTGCGAGTCGGGCAGTTTACCGAAGGTTTCAAAAAGCTTTTGGAAAGGATGATCGCTGGGCATGGGCGGGGGGCTGTCTCTCGCCGGAGCATGAAAGCGAAATCCCCGCTTCACAAGAGGTTTCCGGAAAAAGCCCATGGTAGCCCCATTTGGTTTCCCGTTAGCCTGGCTGCAGTTTTCCACTCCCGCGAACGAATGCGAATCTTTCCCGGAATAACGGTTCCAAAGTCTTCATTCGGGTTCCTTCTCGCTGGAATTCCCCAGATCTGAATCCCTCGGGGCGACCCGGTATGAAACGAATGAACTTCTGAAAAGAGCCTCTCCTGTTACTTCCCCAGGAAATTCGAGATCAGGACTAGCCCGGCATCCTGGCTTTTCTCCGGGTGGAATTGGCAAGCAAGGACATCACCTTTCTCCACGGCAGAGGTGAACTTCTCCCCAGCGTAATCAGTGGTGGAAAGCTTCCAGTCGGTATCGCGGGGAATTGGATAGTAGGAGTGGACAAAGTAAAAATAGGGTTCGTTCCCGAGACCCTTCCAAAAGCCGTTCCTACTGGCCGGAACCGTTCCGTTCCATCCCATCTGCGGAATTTTTCTGCCCTCGCCTTCACGAAAGCGGACGCAGCGGCCCTTGACGATTCCAAGCCCGTCTGTTCCCGGAGCCTCGTCACTGCCTTCGAAAAGGATCTGGAAACCGACACAGATACCAAAATATGGCTTTCCGGCGGAAATCCATTCTCTGAGCGGTGATATCAGTCCGCGAGTGCCAAGCTGGGACATTACGTCCCCGAATTCGCCTTGGCCAGGTAGGATCAAATGGGTAATCCCTTCCAGATCTGCGGGGGCGCTTACGATCACAGGTTTCACTCCAAGAGCGTTGAGCGCGTTCTCAACACTTCGAAGATTGCCGCCCCCATAGTCGACAAGTCCGGTCTTCACAGCGAGTTCTTGGTGCTGGGAATGCCTTTGACACGGGAGTCCTTCTCACATGCCTCGCGAAGCGCGCGGGCGAGTCCTTTGAACACGGCCTCCGCGATGTGATGACCGTCCCGCCCGTACAAAAGCTCGACATGGATGTTCGCGCGGAGGTTCGATGCGACCGCGCGGCAGAATTCCTCCACCAGTGTGAATGGCATGTTGGGAG
This sequence comes from uncultured Verrucomicrobiae bacterium, assembly GCA_963758175.1. Lineage (GTDB taxonomy): Bacteria > Verrucomicrobiota > Verrucomicrobiia > Verrucomicrobiales > Akkermansiaceae > Luteolibacter. The sequence continues at coordinate 131,789 of CAVWUI010000005.1, read as the reverse complement.
CCGATGGAGTGCCCGCCGGAGCACGGAACTCAAGATGGGGGCGGTTGCTAAGATCCACGACAACACGGACGAGGGTCTCGTCCATGGGCAGATAGGCGCATCCGTAACGGCGGATACCTTCTTTGGTGCCTAGCGCTTCTTTAAAGCACTCACCGATGACGATGCCCGTGTCCTCGATGGTGTGGTGAAAATCAACATCCGTATCGCCATCAACTTTCACATCGAGATCGAAAAGACCGTGTTTGGCGAACAGCGTAAGCATATGATCGAAGAACGGAATTCCAGTGTGGATCGAGGATTTTCCCTCACCATCAAGATCGACCTTAAGTTCAATGGCAGTTTCCGCCGTCTTCCTCTTTCGCTCTGCAATTCGTTCACTCATCACTAAAATTTCTTCGCCTCAGGGTTTCTCGATTCCCCCACGCTCTCGGAGGAGGGATAGGTATTTCTCGGAAAGGCCGCTCTGAGCGGCCTCGGCGATCACCGCGTTTTTCTCTTCCGGAGTTCCACCCGAAAGCCTTCCCCATGCCAGCCGGTAGGCTTCCGCGACGGGCGTCTCCGACTGGACTGCCGCAGCCGGTGAATCAAGACGTCTGGTCTCGTTCTCGACCTGGCGGAGGGCATCAGTCAGGGACTCCTTGTGATAGGAATCGGGAGTGATCCAGGCCTCGTTCGAACCTTTCTCCTCTTCGTAACGGGCTGCGATCATCTCCTCCTGATCGGCCAGGGCGCGCTCTGTCTGGACACGATCCTCGCCCGCCATGCTCGCAAGACCCGCCTGGCGCTTCTCGATACGGCTGTCGATACTGGCGAGACTCTCGTCGATGGTAGCCTTATACGCTGATAAAACTTGCCTGATCAGGCTGACGATCTCGTCACGCCCGGAGGCTCCTGAGAAATCCTTCTCGTAGGTGGTGAAAAGTCGAAGAGCCCCGACGAATTCCCGCCGAGCCACAGCCTCCTTGATTTTCCGGGCGCTGATCATGGCGTCGTATTCATAGGCGTTCGCCATGTAATCATCCGCCGCGATCATCTCCTCGCCAAACTTGATGCCGCCCGCCCGCACCGTGATCAGTTCCTCGGACAGGTAGTCGAGCATTTCCTTCGCTTTGGAAGCCTTTCCGCTCTTGGGATACTCCTCGATGAAGCTTTCGACTTTCTCGATCCGCGCCTCGTAGGCGGCAACCGGCAGGAGTTCGGGGGTGGGAACCAGATCCTCTATCTTTCCGAATGCTTTTATATCCGGTTGCTCCTTCTCAATTTTCTCCACATCACCTACAGCGACTTTCCGCTCGTCCCGTATTGTCTCGCTCACTCTCACCTCGATCACATATTCATCATTCGCTTCGCGCAGGACACGCCCCTCTATCTTTTCACCGTCCTTCATCACGATGGTATCTGCGGAGCAAATCTGGAGGCACGCGAGCCAGCCGGCTACGGCGAATGGTGTTTTCAGAATATACATTGGGATTTCTTGTTGGCTTTCCTAACGAGAAACAAACGGCTATTTTCGCGGATTGCGCAAGAACGTATCTTCGATTCGGTGCGGATCTTTCACCGGGACGGCATCCTCCCCGGCCCGAATCAGAACCACTCCGTCCGGTTTCGTCCCGGCGGGAAGCGGATGGCCGCGACCCGCCGGCCCCCGGTTGATACCCTTGAGCGGCATCCTGGATAGAGCTTTTCCAACTTTCTCCGGAATATCGGCTCCGTAAAGAAACGTGAAACCGAACTCACGCATAATGGCGCCCTGCACGACATCGGTATGGAGAATAGGACTCTGGATGGCGTCTATCGGCATCCGACTGGAGTGCTTTCCGAGTATCTCGAGAAAAGGCCTGCCCAAGGCCTCCATTCGCGATCCTGCCATCGCGAAGAGGCCGGCTGTGGAGTCGTCGAAAAGCATCGCGGCGTCGGAAACAGGAAGATCTGTAAGATCAGCGTCAGGAGGGCATTCCCGCAGAAAATCCTCCGTTCCGAAAAGCTCCGCGGAAGTGGTGGCAAGATCGTCCGCCCACATGAGCCAGTTCTCGTCCAGCGTGATTCCGGCGACATCGAGCGTGGCCTGCAGAGCCAGACCATAGAGAAACGCACGGCCGCCAACCAGGCTGGAAGAGGCCTCGCTTTCGTAGAGAACGAGTTCCGGCCCCCTGGTGAATCGCTCCCTCGCGCTCTCCAGCGTCGAAACCGCCATTTCGAGAAACCTCTCCTCGCCGGTGACCTGGTATGCGGACGCGTATGCGGAAACAACCCGGAATGTCGCGGCGGCGTTCGCTCCGGCATTGGTATTACCGCGCTCCATCCTTTCGTCGCGGATTTTCAACAGCTTGCGGCGCGCGCTATCGAAGAGATCGGCCGTTTCCGTTGGATCTCCCCCCTCTTCCGCCGCGATGTCTGCCAAGGATTTTATCGCGCCCAAACTGTTCTCCCGGAAAAATTCACGGAGTGGATCGACCTCCGAGGGGAGATTCCCCATGTTCCGCATACCTGTGGCTACCGTGAAGACACCCAACTCATCGGCAGTGACCACTTCCTCAATATCCTCGATTCTCCAAAGCCAGTTGGAGATGTCTCCGCTAGGCTCCGACCCAAGCGAAAACAAACCGTTCCCGGCACGATACTCCCGCTCGATGAAGTCCAGGACTCCCATCGCCCTGTTGAGAGCGCGCTCATCACCAATGGCCACGAAGCAGTCTAGCAGACTCCTGGCCACGCGCGCCTGTGTGGCGCAGTCACGGTAGAAGCCGGGCAACGCCCACGAGGAACCTCTACGTGAGCTGAACACTCCGCCATCCAGCGGATCGAACATCGCGCTCTGGAGAAGGTCATCGAGGAGATAACCCAGGGAGGAGCGGCATTTTTCCCGGAGATCCTCGGGAATGCCGACAGTTTCCGCGCCGAGAGCCATGAGATCCAGGGCTCCGCAGGGGAAAAGTCCGCCAGCCTCGTCAAATGTCCCTGAAACCGGATCGTAAAGCGAGACCAGCTGGCGCAAAGATCTCATCGTATCGACTCCTGGCTCCAGGCTCGTCACCCGCGCAGCCATCCTGTCCGTCATGCGCTTCCTGCGGTTGCGGTCGTCCAATCCGCTGTTCCTCACAACATAGGCTCTGTCCTCGGACCACATGCGGCTCACCATCACGTCCGATTGGGCGAACAACTCGGGAATCGCGCCCGATCGCGTTTCTGAAAGGGGAATCCATGCCACGGGATTCACCTCGGGCGTCATCCAGATCATCAGGGGAAGCCGCATCCCGAGGCCTATTTCCCCGCAAAGTTGCGCGGCGAGCAAGCCCAGCTCGCGACTGGCGTCTCCGTCTATGAGTATCGGAACGTAGAAGTCATTGATGCGCCCGATGATATCCTGATCCCGTCCGAGTTCTTCGAGAATCCTCTGGAAGTCTGGTTGCTGGGGCATGGCCACCACAGCGAGGATGAGCCGGTTCGAGTCACCGGCTAGCCGTAAGGATTCCTTCGTCCACGGCTGCCAGTGAATCGCGGAATCCGCCTGGGAGTCCAGGACTGCGCCCGGTAGCCCCGCCAGTCCGTTCATCTGCGGGCCGGGCGAGTTTTCACGCACGGCCACATCCGGCGCGCTTCCCTCGGCAGGAGCCTGACGGTCACACCCGGAGCACGCCCAGATCCATGCCAACAGGCAGGTTTTCGGAAACCTTCTGACGCTTGGTGTCACTTTAAATCTCAAGGGGAGAACAGGTTCCATCAATCCGGATCATTTGCCAAGCCACAAGAAAAGACTTCCGCTGGTCACGCCCGCCGCTAGTCTGCGCGAACAAATTTCCTATTCCCGCGTGACAAGCATCGCTATCTCCAGCCAAAAAGGCGGTGTGGGTAAAACCACACTCTCGATCAACCTCGCCCATGCCTTCGCACGCGCCGGGCTGAACACCCTGCTGGTTGACGCTGATCCGCAGGGATCCGTGGGTCTTTCGCTCACCCGCCAGTCGAGGCTGCTTTCCGGTTTTTACGATTTCCTCGCGGATCCCGGCATCCCCATGGATCGCCTCATCGTCCCGACACGGCTGGAAACCTTCTCCCTTGTGGCCGCTGGCCAGGCCAGCGACTACGAGGCCGGCAGCGGCACATCCGGCTCCCATCTCGCTCGTGTCCGCGCGTTTTTCAGGAGCGTCGCCGCCCGCCGCTACGACGTCTGTCTAATAGATACCGCCGCAGGTCTCTTCGGTGTGACCAACGACATCATCGCATCAGCGGATGCCCTGGTGATACCCCAGCAGGCGGAACCGTTGGGGATACGCTCGGTTCCGAAGCTTCTCGAAGGCCTCAACCGCCTCCGCATCATCAACCCCCGCCTGAACGTCCTCGGCGTATGCCTTACAATGCTGCAGAAAAATCTCGCTGAAAGCACCGAGGCCGATTCCGCGCTCCGCCAGCTTCTGCCTCAGGAAATGCTCTTTACCACCACCATCCCGCGCGACGAGATTTTCATACGCGCCAGCGCGAAAGGCCTTCCCGTCGGCGTGATGGAAGGCGGCGAGGGCGCGGCTTCCGTATTCGATTCCCTACGCGCCGAGATCCAGGGCAAACTTGAGAGATCCGGACGCAACACCACAACAGGCGCCTACTGATGGATCCGGTGAATCCATGGCTGGATCCGTCCGAAGTCCGGCACCTTGCCGAGCAGCTTCTGCGCCCTGTCGCCCCCGCCAGGCTCGCCGCCGCGGATCCCGGATTTGACAGCATGTTCGTAGGCTTCACCGATCCGAAGCGTCAGACTGCGGAAACCCTGGAAGAGCGAAGTCGGGAACCCGTCACTGAAGCCGCTCCTCCCGCCGTCCAGGTGGCTCCCAAACCCGTCCCGAATCTCCCCAAGCCCGAGAGCGACAGGAAAACGGCGTTCTCCCCTGTTCCACCCGGCCTCGCCCCGTCCAAGACCCGTTTCCTCGAGCGAATCGAGATCTTCAGAAACTGGCTCACGAAAAATTTCCAAGCCACCGACATCTTCATCCTCGACCGGGAAGGGAAAGTCATCTTCGACGAGAGCGGCCACGGACGCCTGCACTTCATGGCGCGGAACCTAGCCCTTGCATCCCGCCATTCGGAAGCGGGAAGCGGCAATGTCCACGTCAAGATCGGCCCCGACTCCATTCTGGAAGTCATTCCCTGCGAAACACCCTACGGCCGCATCGTCCTTGGTGCCCTCGTTCCGGAATCCCTACCCGCTCCGCACGTCCGCACCATCACCGAAGTTCTCGTCCAGACCGCCTCTCCGGGCTGATATCCGGTATCCCACACGATGCAGATCGAAGTCAGGGAAGCCCACGACCGCATAGACGCCTGCCTGGCCGCCCGTCTGGACGATCTTTCCCGATCCCGTATCCAGGAGCTGATCCGCGAGCGTCACATCCTTCTCAACGGCAGGCCAGCCAAGCCGCGCGATTCAGTCAGGGCCGGAGATCTCATATCCATCACCATTCCAGAGGCGGTTCCCTCCGAGGCAGTGCCACAGGACATCCCGCTGGACATCATTTTCGAGGACACCCACCTCCTGGTCTTGCACAAGGCGCATGGAATGGTCGTCCACCCGGCACCCGGGAATCCCGACGGAACCCTCGTCAACGCACTCCTCCACCACTGCGAAGGCAAGCTCTCAGGCATAGGCGGGGTCGAGCGTCCCGGAATCGTCCACCGGCTGGACAAGGACACCTCGGGCTGCCTGGTGGTCGCGAAAACGGATACCGCCCACAAGGGGCTTGTCACCCAGTTTTCCGAGCGCACCACCATGGAAAAGCTCTACCTCGCCGTCACCCACGGCATCCCCTCTCCGGAGAAGGACACCGTGTTCACCCACATCGGCAGACATCCCGTCAATCGTCAGAAAATGGCGGTCGTCAACCCGCCCGGCGGCAAGGCCGCGATCACGGATTATAGGGTACTCTCCACCGATCCGGCGACGAAAACCGCCCTCGTTCTCTGCCACTTGCACACCGGCCGCACCCATCAGATACGCGTCCACCTCCACCACAAGGGCACCCCTGTCCTCGGCGATCCCATCTACGGAAAAAAACATGAGATCCCCTCCCCGCGCCTCATGCTTCACGCCTGGCAGCTCACCTTCAACCACCCTGTCACCGGAAAGAAAATGCATTTCACCGCACCGCCACCACAGGAATTCCAGCCATGGCAGAATCCCATGGATCGACCGTGATTTCATCCGGCATTTTCCCATAGGAACAACCGAGACGAATCGGATCAGGGTAGGTCAAGTCGTGTCGGCCAGACCGGGAGAGCGACGCGGATCCCCCATGACAAGTCTTCTGACTGGCGAAAGTCTGTCGGAGCGGGGTGATTTCTGACTGCTATTTGCGGTCGGATGCCGGAAATACTGTAAACCTAGTAGACGGCAGCGTTTTTTTCAAAGAATTTTCTTCGAGGAGTCCCTGATTTCGAGGCGGGGCAGGAAGGTCTTGTTGCGGGGTTTCCGTTTTGTTTTCTCCATCCTGTCCTTGAGAAATTCCCAGGCCTTGCCACACATCTCGGCAACAGGTTGCACGAGGGTCGTCAGAGGGACTTCAAGATATTCGGTATCCTCGATGCCGTCACATCCGACTAGTGCGACCTGGTCGGGAACGCGGATCTTCATGTCGCAGAGCCCCCGGTAAATGCCGAGAGTAACGTCGTCGGAGTGGCAGAAGATCGCTTCCGGAAGCCCGTTCGCGGCGACGTAATCCTGAATGAGTTCGCGAACGATGGCGCGTTGGTTCTCACTAAGCGGGTATTGGATGAATTCCGGTTTAAGACCCGCGTCTTCCGGATCGCCTTCCCATACGCGCGGCGGCGGTTCTGGTGGTTTTTATCGTCGGTGACGAAGGTGGCGTGGGCGATGCGCTTGTAGCCGGAATCAATGAGATGTTTCATGGCGGCTGCGGCTCCCGGCACCAAGATCAACCTGAACGCTGTCGGTCTTTGGTGAGCCGTGAGCGCCCATCGAGACGATGGGCACCGATTTCCCGGCCATTGCCTCCAACTCCCCGAAGGCCTCCTCCGAGGCATCCACCGCGAATATACCGTCCACAGGCACGTTCGACCAGATCTGGTTCATGTCCGCGCCGCCGATCTCCGAGACGATGAGTTCCTGCCCATCCTGTTTCACCAGGCGGCTCAGCTCCCTGCGCGACATGGTTGTAGTGGTGGAGATCTGATCGGGAATCCACAGTGCGACAATGCCTGTGCGTTTCTGCTTCAATGCGCGGGCAAAAGGATTGGGGCGGTAACCCATCTCCGTGGCTGTCGCGAGGATCAGCTCCCGCGATTCCTTCGCGACGTGCGGATGTCCGGAAAGAGCGAACGTGACGAGTTGCCGGGATACCCCGAGTTTTTCCGCGATCTGAGCCTGGGTTACCATGATTTCGTTGGCAGAGGCTAGACGGGCGAACCTCCGGGGCGGCAAGCCATTGGTTGCCTATGGAGGTGCCGTGGTGAAACCGGTCGGGCAGGTTACTCTTCGCGATTCGGCAATCCCGGACTGACAAATCTCCGGAAGTCCGCTAAAACTTTGACACCCGGTTTGGACGCCGCCAAATCACTCAGTATCCGGAAACTTCAGAAAATCCATGCATCATTCCAAAGACCTCCCGAATCTAGGCAGATCGCCGCGCTTTTCGACATGCGCGCCGATTTCGTTTCCGGATTCCCCTACGGAAGCGGACACATCAACGACACGTTCTGCATGAACTTCAATCAGGCAGGTCTGCTCCCGGATCCGATATATTTTTCAACGCATAAACACCACCGTCTTTCAGAAGACCCGAGGAGCTGATGGAGAACATCTCCCGCGTCACGGAATTTTCGCTGAGCACGTCTCACAGGAGGAAAACTCCGGAGGCCTACCGCCGCACCCTGACCTGTATTCCCGCGAAGGACGGCCGCCCTTTCGCTGTTGATGCGGACGGTGGCTACTGGCGTGTCTATCCGTTCATCGAGCGTGCCACCGGCCACGATGAACTGAAGACCAACGAGCAGGCATTCCAGGCCGCGATGGCTTTCGGAAAATTCCAGATGCTTGCCGCCGGACTCGACGGCGCTCGTCTCCACGAGACCATCCCCGGATTTCCACAACACTCCGAAGCGCCTCGAAGCTTTCCTCGCCGCCATCGAAGCCGATACCCATGGCCGTGCGGCCTCGGTGAACAGGAGATCGATTTCGCCATCGCCCGCACGGAGGATTGCAGCCGCATCACCGGTCTCATCGCATCCGGCGAAATCCCCGAGCGCGTCACCCACAACGACACCAAGCTGAACAACGTCCTGCTCGATGACACCACCACCGAGGGTGTCTGCGTCATCGACCTCGACACCACCATGCCTGGCTCCGCGCTCTACGACTTCGGCGACATGGTGCGCACCGCCGCCACCAACAAGCGCGAGGACGACACCGAAACCGATACCCTGAACGTCCGTCTCGACCGGTTCGAATCGCTGGTGAAAGGCTTCATGGTCGCCGGTCGCGAATTCCTGAACCCCACTGAGATCGGCGAATCTTGCGTTCTCCGGAAAACTCCTCACGCTTGAATGCGGAATGAGATTTCTAACCGACTACCTGCAGGGTGACATATATTTCAAAACACATCACGAAGGGCACAACCTCGAGCGCTGCCGCAACCAGTTCGCCTACGTGAAATCCATCGAAAGCAAGCTCCCGGAAATGGAGGACATCGTCGGAAGAAATCGCCGGACTCGAATCAAGCGGAGCCCTCGCCGTATGAAAATCCTCATTACCGGAGGAGCGGGATTCATCGGCTCGCACATCGTCGAACTCTACCAGGAAAAAGCGGAAGAGATCCGTGTCCTGGACAACCTTCGCACCGGATACCGCCACAACCTCGAAGGGCCTGAAACACACTTTCATCGAAGGCTCGATCACAGATCGCAAACTTGTGAAAAAAGCCGTCGAGGGAGTGGACTACATCTTCCACCTCGCCGCCCTTGTCAGCGTCCCGGAATCAATGGCCAGAGCCGGCGAGTGCGTCGATATCAATGTCCACGGTCTGCTCAATATTCTCGAAGAGGCGTCCGCCGCCGGAGTGAAAAAGCTCGTCTCTGGCATCCTCCGCCGCTGTCTATGGCGACAATTCCATCGTCCCGAAAACCGAGGGGATGATTCCGGAGCCGGAAAGCCCCTACGCGATCACCAAGCTCGATGGTGAGCACTACCTCGCCATGTTCCAACGTGAGGGCAGGCTCGAAACCGCAGCTATCCGTCTGTTCAACGTTTTCGGCCCCGCCAGGATCCGAAAGGGCGCATACGCCGCAGCCGTCCCCAGCTTTATCGAGAAAGCCCTTCGCAACGAGGATATTACCATCCATGGAGATGGCGAGCAAACAAGGGATTTCATCTACGTGAAAGACATCGCCAGCGCGCTCTCATTCGCCGTCGAAACCCCCGGTGTGACCGGTGTTTTCAACGCGGGCTACGGAGGCCAGACCACCGTCAACGATCTCGCACGACACATCGTCGCGTCCGCGGCCTCGTCCTCGAGGATCCTCCACCGCTCCGAACGCAGCGGAGATGTGAAACACTCGCGCGCAAGTGTTGAGAAACTAATTGATGCAGGCTGGGCACCCCGCTATAGCTTGGCAGAGGGGCTTGAGATGACGTTGGATTTCTTCAAATCTCTGACGGTATGAATAAGCTCAACTTCCAAGAAGCTGTATTCAAGCCCTTGTCGCCGCGGAATCAGCACTTTTCTTTCATCCATCTCTCGTGTCCCCAAAGCCCCCATACCACACCTGCCAGGCCAAAGGTTAGAAAAAGAGGAGGGAGCGCTTCGGTCAACGCGATACCTATCGGCCCTATCGCCTCATGGAATTCCAGGGTGACGAACTGCGGCGAGACGAGAACGTAAAGACGCGCAACCAGCAGGGCCAGTGCGCCATAACCAAGCATCGAGCCACCCCACGACTTGTCGTTCTTAACAAGACGCATCGCGGCGAGGGCGAGAATCCCAAGACCTATCACGCCCACTGAGTCGAAGACGAAACCGGTGGAGACAGTGGATTCAAGCAGCTGATTCATGGGCGTTCACGTGCTGGGGTTGGGATTTGGAGATTCGCAGGGCCGCGGGAATCCGGATGAGTCCGGAATGAAGGCCGAGACCGAGACCGAGAAAGAGCCAGCCGGAATTCATCACCACCACTTTTACCGCATGCCAGCCAATCGCCGACTGTGACTGGCTGATGCCCGCTCCCTTACTCACTCCCCCGATTATCCCAGCCTCATACATCGGTATCAGAAAGGCATATCCAAAGCACAACAGGAAGGCTCCGGCTACGAGGAAACGGGCGGTCCATCGATCCATTTCCCGTGCCATTCGCCAGGCGAATACCATGAGGAAAATACCCATAACGATCATGAAGACCGGCCGGGCGGCGTCAACGGATGCGAGCGGGGGGAGAATCGCGGTGAACATGTGGGGATACTAAAACCACTGAATAATCAATCATTCAAGAATTATATATAACGTATTAGTAAATCTCCAATATTACAACATATCCAGGTTTTACAAATAGCCCTAAAAAGCTGATACTCCGGATTTCCGTAAATTCAGGCGGGGGCAGAGCGGCGCAATGATGTGCTTGCCGACACTCCGATTGTCCCCTACTCCAATCCTCGCATGAGCGAAGCCACCTCCCAGCCCCAGTCCACCGAAGCAGATTTGATCAAAGTGCGTCGCGACAAGCTTGCGAAGCTGCGGGAGCTGGGAGTCGATCCTTTCGGCGCACGCTTCGAGACCACTATCAGCCCCGCGGAACTATTCGCCGATTTCTCCGATGAAAAACAAGTTACCACCGCCGGCCGCATCACCGAACTTCGTGACATGGGGAAATCCTGTTTCTTCCGCATCGGCGATGCGAACGGAGCGATCCAAGGCTATATCAGCATCAAGCATCTTGAGGAGGATCAGAAGGCCATTTGGAAATGCCTGGACAGGGGTGACTGGATAGGCGTTTCCGGGGAGACCTTCACCACCAAGACCGGAGAGCCGACGATCAAGGTCCAGTCTTTCACCGTCCTTTCGAAATCCCTCCGCCCGATGCCGGACAAGTTCCACGGGTTGGCGGATCGCGAAACGAAATACCGCAAACGTCATCTCGACCTCATCGGCAACCCGGAGAGTGCGAGTCTTTTCATCACCCGCTCCAGAATGGTCGCGGAGATTCGCTCGTTCCTCCACGAGCGCGGCTTTCTGGAAGTGGAGACTCCCATGCTCCAATCCGTCGCGGGTGGCGCCGCTGCCCGTCCTTTCGAGACCCACCACAACGCCCTTGGCATGCCGCTCACCCTGCGCATCGCCCCGGAGCTTTTCCTTAAAAGATTGCTGGTCGGCGGATTCACCAAGGTGTTCGAACTCAACCGCAATTTCCGCAACGAAGGCATCTCACGCCGCCACAATCCGGAGTTCACGATGCTCGAAGCCTACTGGGCCTTCTCCGATTTCGAGGAAATGGCTGACATGGTCGAGGAAATGACATGCCAACTCGCCGAGAAATTCTGTGGCGGACTGAAAATCGAACACAGGAACGAGGAGGGCGAGGTTACACGGACGATCGATCTTTCCCGGCCATGGAAACGCGCGGATTACCATGATCTTATCAAAGGTGTGGCCGGAGAGGATTTCTTCGACATCAGCCCTGAGCAGCGCCGCGCGAAATGCGGGGAGATGGGAGTCCAGCTGTCCGAAAAGATGGAAGATCACGAAGTGGTTCAGCAAGTGTTTGAAAAGAAGGTGGAGGAGCACACTTTTGATCCCTGCTTCGTCACGCGGGTCGCCAGCGAACTCGTGCCACTCGCCAAGGTCACACCTGGCGGAAAAACCGTCGAGGTTTACGAACTCATCATCAACGGCCAGGAGATCTCGCCAGGGTATTCGGAACTGAACGATCCGGACGTCCAGAGGGAACGCCTGGAGCATCAGGCCGGTGGCGAGGAGGAGCAGAAGGTCGATTACGAGTTCATCGAGACCCTAGAGCACGGGATGCCCCCTGCGGGCGGCATTGGCATAGGTATCGACCGTCTGGTGATGATGCTGACGGGAGCGCCGACCATTCGCGACGTTGTGCTTTTCCCGTTGTTGAAGAAGAAAACAGAGGGCTGATCAGCTTCTTCTGCGCATCAAGGTCGAGCCGAACGCCGCGAATCCCAGAAGCAATGTCAAGGACGGCTCCGGGATGGGATCGGCAACCACCTTCGAGACAACCACGTTATCAAACGTAGCGATAGGGAACGGAAATCCCTGCGTGGTCACCCCGAGAAAGAGACCCACGGCGCTGGTTCCATCGTAGGTGAAGTTCACTGTTTTTCCGTTGCCAACTGTGTTGAAGGTCGCCTCCGCGAGTTTCGCGGCCTGCGAGTTGCCAAGAGCGTTCAATTGGGCACTGAAGGTATCCACAACGATGGAGCTGTTATTGTTCGCCCCGATCTGAAATCCGGACGCCGACCAAACCGACGCAAACGCCGTATTGTTGGAGGCTCCCGTGTAGGATTTCATATCAAAGGCAAGAACGTATTCTCCGGCTCCATCGAACAAGGTGTTACCGAGAATGATACCGGCGGAGCGGACACTGTTGGTGGAAGTCACCTTCATCTCACCAGACGAGATAGTGACATCCCCATTGTTGCCAGTCCACTTCTGAAGTGGAAGCTGTGGCGAATAAAATCCACCGACATACGGATTGCCGGAATTGAACTTCGTGCTGGTGCTGAAGTCATCCGAGAATACCGGAACCAGTGTTTGGGCGTGGGAAGAAACCGCGGAACTCGCGGACACGCATAGTGAGAGGAGGAAGACATTCCTGATGTTCATGGGGAGTAAGGGGGTGGGGTGGTGTTGACAATTACGACGTCGGAATAATCAGGTAAACCTTAAATTTTTCCTATAACGCAATCGCGTAAGGCCATTCTACCCACATTTTTAGAAAAAAGGCAAGACCTTATTTCCCCTTCTCCACAGCCGAATGGATGGATAGCGACTAATCCACATTCTCCAATCCGTAACCCTTGGCTATACCGCCCTTCTCGTCGATTTTTCCGCACGCCCATAGGATCCCACGAGTGACGAGATCAAGGTAGCGGGCGTCACCGACGGTTTCGTTGTTATGACCGATGGTGGTACTGAAAACCCGTGTGCCCTTGTAATCGTTCGTCCAGACGATCACAGCCTTCTCGCCAGCCTGCTCTCCTTGGGCAAGTATGTGGGCGGTGTCGAAGACTTTGACGTTATTGTAGAGTTCCTCCTTGATTGTCGTCCAGTCGGCGGCGCCGTTGGTGACCGGGTGCTCCTTGTCCGTGAACACGATGGAGATGGGTTTCTGCGGCCCGTGTCCGCTCGATTGCAGGCCGAGATACTCATACCATGCGCCGTTCTCCGCGCCCTTTTCCACGGGTTTTTTAAAATCGCCGAAGCGATAGGAATGCATCGCGCAATGAAGATTCACGCCGGGAGTGCCATCCTTGTGCGGAGCGAGCACACCCTGGATCGTCTCGGGACTCGCGATGTCCGCCGCGCACTCGTCGTGAATGACGACGTCGTAGCCTTTCGCGTATTCCGGCATTCCGTAAATTGGGAGATCGGGCTTGGTGGAACTGCTGTCGGTATGGATCTGATCGACAGTGATATTCGCGCGGCTTTCAATTCCTTCCTTGAGGAGATCCTTCTGCGTTTTGTAATCATGGCAACAACCGCCGGTGATCAACAGGGCTTTGAGAGGTCTGGTCTCGGCAATGGCGGCGGGGTTGAGAAAAGCGCCGGCGAGCGCGACGGTGAGTATGGTGATTCTGGTTTTCATGGATTGGCTGTTGGACAGATAGCAGGAAACCGGGAACCAGTCTCCCTTGTTTTTCAGCGCGGAAGGATTTTCGATCCGATCGGTGAAATCATCGATTGCGGCAGGTGTTTCTCTTACATCTCTACAGTGCGATTGATCCGCCCGGCAAGTCCGGCGAGATCACGGGATTTTGAAAACAGCACGCCCACCGGCCAGCCGGAGAACTTGGGGGCGAATGTCATACAGACACTGGGCATCCTTGACACATCCGCCGGGTTCCGGACGAGTTTCAACGAGTTCGGCATCGGAAACGGGACACCGACGCAGAACTACCGAGTGGACAACATCGACGTCGATTTCGTCCCCGAGCCATCCTCCGCGATGCTCCTGGGGGCGGCGGGCATGATCGCCCTGTTCCGGCGCCGCAGATAGTTTCCGGTTTCCTACCCGAAACGCCCCTCCGGAATCCCCGGCGGGGCGTTTTTGTTTTCCTCCCTCCGGCGGAACCGCATCCGCCGTTTTCTGTTGGTGTCCCTCCCGGTGAAAAAATGCTTCCCCATTTCCCGTAGTGGCTTGTCGTGAGGATTCACCGTCCGATGTTCTCTTCCATCCCGTGCTTCCGGCCGCGCCCGGAAAGAGATCGTCATTTCCAGGAGGTTCTCGTGACCATTTCAAACAAGGACTCCGACGGCTACATTGTCATCGACGCGGCGAGGTTGTTACAATACCCATAGGGAATCATGAAAATCATTACCGGGTTCCTTGCCGTCGCATGTTTTGCCTCATGCCAGCCCACAGATGGAGCCGACCCGTTGGACAGCGTCGGCAGCGATTCCCCCATGGTCTCCGCGCCACCTGTGAAAAAAGACGAATCGTCGTTCCGGGGTGATGCGGGGGTAGAGAATACGGCGGAGTTCTGATCCCGGGTTCAGTCCCCGAGCAGACCTTTGAAGATTCCCTCGGCCTCCTTGATCACCTTCTCCCCCTCGTCGATAATCTTCCGCCCCCTGTCGATGGCCTCGACGGGATTCTCTCCCACGGACCGAGCGGGTGAATTTGAGAACCTTTTCTCCACTCTCCGGAATCCTGTCGAACATGCGCAGTCCGGCGGCCTCGATCAGGCGCTCGGTGAGATCCTCTTCCGGATCGTCCAGAGTCCCGCTGACCCGCAGATCAGTCCAGAGCAGCCCCAGTTCGCCCGGTTTGAAAACGTCCGTTTCCGCCCCGGGGATGTTCGAGAGGGTGCCGGGGACTATGCCGAGACGGAATCTCCCGTCGATCGCCTCGCCCTTCATGGAGAAACCACCTTCCAGACGGATCAGCCCCTCGCTGCCCATCACGAAATCGGTGAAAAGGATTTCCCCGTCAGAATACCGCCATTTCGTCCGCGCGTCGCTAAGTTGGAGGAGGCGGAAACGTCTGGTGTCCGCGTAGGCGGCCAGGGCATCCAGCATGGGCAGGGCTGTCATGGTGCCGTTGCGAATCACCAGATCGCCGGCCATGACCATCGCTCCGCCCGCGTTGTCGATGGTGAACGTCGAAAAGACCTCTCCTGTCAGCCGCTGCGCCCAGTTCTCGTTGAGCAGTTCGTCACATTTGATCCCGTTCGCCTCGCCCTCGAAGGAATAGAATCCGTCGCGTGAATTCCATTCGCCGAAGGCGGTGATCCTACCTTCACGCCATGCGGAAACTTCCGCCCGCGTCACGAAAGCGCTGCCGTCCCTGAAGGATCCCGTCACGCGGTTGATGTGCAGCTGCGGGACGAAATCCCACGGAAGATCGACGTAACCCCCGGCAATCTCCGCCTTGTATGCGTTTTTCCCAGTCTGCGGACGGATGCCAACCGACATCCCGCCGGCTTTCACCGGCCCTGAAGGGGTCGTGCCACCCAGCGCGAGCTCGCCTATGTCCAGAGCCTCGAGCTCCACCTCGTCGGGAACCCAGCCGGGCTGTTTCCTCGCGACTTCCTTCCGGGGATCCTTTGACTCAACCGGCGGGCGTATCTTGGTTTCAGCCTCGCCCAACGTGATCTCCAGCCTGGTGATGCGGGTATTCCTGATCTCCCACACGCCACGGGTTATCCCACCGAATCCAATCTCAGTCGCGATCTCATCCGCCTGTATCCCGGCGAGTATCCCCTCCCCCGTCGCATCGAACCCGGCCGTCTCCACCGCCAGCCCGTCCCAGCGGAAAGGTGAGAAACTGCCGTCCACATCCGCCGCTCCGCTTACCTGCGCGGAGAGGAACTTCCTGAAGGCATCGCTGTGGAGATACGCCCGCAGTCCCAGGTATCCGATGCCGAGCCCGATGATAAGGATTACTCCCACAGCCACGGCAGCCTTCCCCAGCCACGGACTGTTCCCGGCTCCTTTTTTTCTTCTCGAACGTCGGCTCATTCCCAGAAGGGTATCCATAGGAAAAAGAACCGCAAGAACCGGAGGGGCAAATTTCCATGGCCGGTTCGTGACCGTATCCGCGTGGCGAGCGCTTGAAGGAAGGAAGTGAGCCGGAAGATCCCGGCCGGACGTCCATCCGCATCTCACTCATCCTGGGTCTCACCGCGCCGGATCTCGGCCTTTTCCTCCCGGAAAACAGCGAGTGAATCATATATCGCGAAGGCCATCAGCATGATCGCGAGCACGGCGCAGATACCCCACCAGACCAGAAATCTTAGAGCCGATTCCCCCAGCCATCCGTCCAGAATCCACAGACCTGCCGCCATCCACGCTACCGTCACGGCCAGCCATCGTGCCATCCACTTCCTCCGCATCCAACGATCCCGGAGTATCGCCTTCGCAATACCCTTGCTGCTTTCCCAATCCGATGGCAGTGCCGCTCACACCTCTATTTTCCAGACATCGACCATCACTCCAAGCCGTATTTTTACCACGGG
Organism: uncultured Verrucomicrobiae bacterium; assembly: GCA_963758175.1. GTDB lineage: Bacteria > Verrucomicrobiota > Verrucomicrobiia > Verrucomicrobiales > Akkermansiaceae > Luteolibacter. The sequence goes on along the minus strand of CAVWUI010000005.1, from coordinate 115,096 downwards.
ATGTGGGGGAACCCCGACATCATCACCGATGCCATGGTGCGCGAGGTCATGCTCTCCGCCCCCACCTGCCAGACCGCCCGCATCCTTCTAGATTCCAGGTCCAACCTATTCCCCAACGGCCAGACATGGGACGTCAAGAACCCACCCTCGCCATCATGGCGCTCCTCCGGACCCACAAGGAGCGGCGCGCCCTATGGCCGCCGGACAACCCAAGTCTTCCAACTTCTTCCCATGACAAAAGTCTCCCGCCACGACCTTTTCAAACTCCTCGCCTCCGCCAATACAATACTCCCGCCCCACCTTGTCGCCCAAGGCACCCCTTGCCACGACGAGCAAAAACACCCTCTACGATCCCGACTTCTCCAACCAAACCCATCCGATGAGAAAAGCCCCTCGTCGAAAGCGAACTCGCCACCCTCACCCCCGGCGGCCACCACTCCCACTCCGCCTCCTGGAAATCCCTCGGCTACGTCGGCAACATCCCCATCGCCGGCGCCTACCCCGGCGTGATCATCAGGCTCCTCGGCCTCCACGGAGTCTGAAGACGGCGTTCTCACCCCACCCAGCGATCACCAACACTCCGGGTAAATGAGAGCCTGGCCCGGGGTTTATGGGAGCAGGTGTCGGGGTATATGGGAGATGATATCCGGGTAGCCCCTACCTTCTATCAGTGTATCTACCACCCAATACCGAGGCATCCCCATCTCATGTCAGGGTTGCCCCCACTCCATGCCAGGATTACCCCCACATCATGCCGGGGTAGCTCCCACTTCATACCGGGGTTACTACCACCTGGGGTCAGGGCAGCCGCCACCCCATGCCAGCGTAGCCCCCACTTTGTATCAGTGTTGCCCCCACTTCATGCCGGAGTTGCCCCCACTTTGTGCCCGGGCAGCCCCCACTTTGCACCCGGGTAGCCCCCACCCCATGGCGAATCACCTCCGCAGTCCGTTGACTACCAGTCACTTGCACTAAATTCACAACCATGCATTTCCCGCTTCCACCCGACCTGCGAATCGCCACCTTTCATATGGGATGAAACTTGATCCCATAACCAACCAATCAATACGAAACCATGAAAGACAGAGACGTCCGCCGGCTTGAACGCATAGAAAGGGTCGAGACCTTCCTAGATGACCACATCGCCGATTTCGCCCCCGGCGGCATCGTCGCCACCACCCTCGGTGAGATCCGGGGCATCATCTCCGACCTCGGCAAAGCCAGCGTCGGCCAGATCCGCACCCCTCTCACCAAAGACGAAATCCTCGATGACCTCCGGATCCGCTTCAAGGCCATTTCCCTCACCTCCCGCTCCATCCACACGAAATACCCGGACTTCCCAGCAGAGGACTTCCGCTTTCCCGCCGAGGACAGCGAGAACGCCTACACCACCCACGCGGACCACCTCCTCACCCTCCTGCTCGATACCGAGGACGACACCCCCGGGCGGCTCGCCCGAAAAGACCGCCCTCCGCGCCCGCTTCACCGAGTTCGAGATGCCTGCCGACTTCGTCACCTCCCTCAACGACACCCGCACATCCCTCAACGACGCCAACGCCGGAAAATTCAGCGACAACCACGAAGGCCTCGAATCCACCGCCGGGATCGCCATCCTCCTCAACCGCGCCAACGACGCCGTCACCACCCTCCACGGCCCATCCAGAACAAATACGCCTCCCAGCCCGACAAAATCCACGCCTGGAAACGCGCCTCCCGCGTGGAAAGCGACCCCAGCCCGCCTGAGGATCCGGAGCCTGCGCCGGAACCTTGAAATGGCACCCCACCCCGGCGGCAACCCGCCGGGGTCTTTTTTTGCGCCTTTGTCATAATGCCGTGGTTGGCTGGCACACCTCCGGCGTGCGATTGCATTTCCGTTCGTGATCCGGTGGTATCGCTGCGCTCAACCACCGGCTACAGGCTGGGAAGCCTCCGGCTCGGGAAAACGGATTCGCATCCCGGAGGGGTCAAAGCCTCGCCCGACCACCGGCTGTTGGCTGGGAAGCCTCCGGCTTGGGAAAACGGATTCTTATCCCGAAGGGATCGAGCCTCGCTCGACCACCGGCTACAGGCTGGGAAGCCTCCGGCTTGGAAAGACAGTTCTCATCCCGGAGGGATCAGAAGCCTGTAGCCGGTGGTCGAGCGCAGCGACACCACCGGACTCGCGGCGTGTGATGGAACGCACCCCGGCAGGGGTGCCAGCGGGGGGATGGCGTCATGGCGTTTCCCGGATGGTTTCAATCGAGATAACGCTCGTCATATTCGATCCCGGATTTCTGGAGGAAACCGATGAGTTCATCGCGGAAGGTTTTGTGGCGGTGGTGTTCCTCCTGCCCGGCTATGTATTGGCGGACGGATTCCCTCGCGGATGCACTCACCGTGAAAGCGGCGTAGCCCTCCTGCCAATGGAAGGAGGGAAGCGGGATTGTCTCCGAAATCCAGGCCGAGGAGCTCTTTTTCAGCTCCCGCATGAAATCGGAAAGGCGGTGGGTCGGTTTGAGCCCAAGGAGAAGGTGGACGTGATCGCCGACGCCGCCGACATCCTGTGGTACTCCACCCAAGCCGCGGACGGCTCCGCCGAGGTATTCGTGGAGGCGGGGCCGCCATTCCGCCTCAATCACGGGTTCGCGGTTTTTCGTGGCGAAGATGATGTGATAGAGGAGGTTGGTGTGCGTCGAAGGCATACTGGAGGATGGCTGGCACACCTCCGGCGTGCGACGTTTTTCCGTGCGTGGTCCGGTGGTGTCGCTCGTGCCTCGCTCGACCACCGGCTACAAGCTGGGAAGCCTCCGGCTTGGGAAGACGGATTCTTATCCCGGAGGGATCAGAGCCTCGCTCGACCACCGGCTACAAGCTAGGAAGCCTCCGGCTTGGGAAGACGGATTCTCATCCCGGAGGGATCAAAGCCTGTAGCCGGTGGTCGAGCGCAGCGACACCACCGGACTCGCGGCGCGTGATGGAACGCACCCCGGCAGGGGTGCCAGCAGTATGTCCTGCGAGTCCTCGTATATGATCAATCCCCCACCGGAACCGGCGCAGGATTCCCTGTCAGCGCCGTGAACGCTGCCTCCGCCATTTTCCCGGCTCCTTCCGTATTCGGATGCACGCGGTCGGGGAGCAGCTCCGGGGTTTTCACCAGTGCGGCGTGCATGTCGATCACACCCAGCCCCATGTCCTCCGCGAGCTTGTCGATCAGCGGGATCTGCTCCTGCACGCCCGCTTCGTTGATCCCGAAATTCCCCTCCCCCGGCACCGGGCACGGGCGGCAGACCCAGATCCTCGGCTTGCTGGGAAGATCCTGGAATGATTTCACAAGCTTGGTGTAGTCCGGGACGAAGTCCTCTTTCTTCTCCCAGTTGTTCGGCTTGGTATCGTTGGTGCCGAGCATGATGATCACCGCGTCCGGCTCCGAGGCGAGGGCCGCCTGGTAGTGCTTCTCCTTCATATATGGCAAATTCCCGCTGTCCATCAGGGTGCGGCCGCCGAGTCCGTAGTTTTTCACCTCCCACCCGTCCCCGAGCATTTCCTGAAGCTGGGAGGGATAGGATTTCCCCTTCTCCGCGCCAGCTCCCTGGGTGATGCTGTCCCCCACGCAGGCCACCTTGACCGGCTCGTCGTATTTCGCTGGATCGAACAGTTCCTCCGCCAGCAGCGGGAGGGACGAAATGGCAAAGGCAAGGAACGGCAGGAGACGGGTTTTCATTTTCATAAGGTGAATGGAATCAAACACCCGAAACGGCGCCGCGCAAAGCTTCCTTTCCGAGCTTGCCCCGGATACACGGATGGATAGCGTCTGTAGATCAGGGAAAGGCAGTTCCTCTCCCTACCCGGCACCAACCCACAACATCGATGAGCAACAAAGGCTATCTCCCGCACACAGTTATCAAAGGCATGGTGTTCTGGGTTCTTACCGCCTGCATCACAGCCGCAACCCTTTCGGGAATCCTCCGCTCCTGGGGAGCGATCGGTGAGGAGCTTGCCAGCAAATGCATGTGGACCGCGTTCATTCTCGCCCTGGGGAGCATCGTATTCCTTCTTTTAAACTGCGCGTTCGGTAACATCGGACACAGGCTCTTCGAAAGTGACACTCCGGTGCCGAACTTCGACCCTACCTTTCGGGATCGTCTGAAGGAGGCCAAGGTTCACACGCCGCACGATGGTCGATAACGAACGCACTCGACGGATCTGAGGTCTGTGGATCTAACCCGTCACACTTCACACAAAAAAAAGGCCGCCCGGGAACATCACGGGCGGCCTTCTGAATTTATCCTCGCTACCGACTAGTAGCGGTAGTGATCCGCCTTGAACGGCCCTTCCGGAGAAATGCCGATGTAGTCGGCCTGGTCCTTGGTGAGGACGGTGAGCTTGGCACCGATCTTGGCAAGGTGAAGGCGGGCGACCTCTTCATCGAGATGCTTGGGCAGCACGGTGACCTGGCCGGCCTTGTAGCTGTCGCGATTTTCCCAGAGATCGATCTGAGCGAGCGTCTGGTTGGTGAAGCTGTTCGACATCACGAAGGACGGGTGGCCTGTGCCGCAGCCAAGGTTCACGAGGCGGCCTTCCGCAAGCATATAGATGCTGTTGCCCGTGGCGAACGTGTATTTGTCCACCTGCGGCTTGATGTTGAGGCGGGTCACGTCCTTGGCCTTGTTGAGCTTGTCCATCTGGATCTCGTTGTCGAAATGGCCGATGTTGCAGACGATCGCCTGGTCTTTCATCTTGGACATGTGGTCGAAGGTGATGATGTCCTTGTTGCCCGTGGTGGTGACATAGATGTCGCCCCAGCCGAGGGTATCCTCGATTGGCAGGACGCGGAAGCCTTCCATCGCTGCCTGGAGCGCGCAAATGGGATCGACCTCTGTCACGACCACCTGTGCGCCAGCGCCACGGAGAGCCTGCGCGCAGCCTTTTCCGACATCACCGTAGCCGCAGACCACGCCGACCTTCCCGGAGACCATCACGTCGGTGGCACGCTTGATGCCATCCAGAAGGGACTCGCGGCAGCCGTAGAGGTTGTCGAATTTCGATTTGGTGACGGAGTCGTTCACATTGATCGCCGGGATGAGGAGCGTTCCGGCCTTCGCCATCTGGTAAAGGCGGTGGACGCCAGTGGTGGTTTCCTCGGAGACACCCTTCCAGTCTTTCACGATGGTGTGGAAGATGCCGGGCTGCTTGACCTTGATGTCGGCGAGGAGATCCTTGATGACCTGCTCTTCCTCGCTTTCGCCGGGGCTCTCATGCCATGTGGAGCCGTTCTCCATTTCATAGCCCTTGTGAATGAGTAGGGTCGCGTCGCCACCGTCATCGACGATGAGTTGCGGGCCAAGGCCGTCCTTGTTGACGAGCGCCTGCCATGTGCACCACCAGTATTCCTCAAGAGTCTCGCCTTTCCATGCGAAGACAGGAATTCCCTTGTCCGCCATCGCGGCCGCGGCGTGATCCTGGGTGGAAAAGATGTTGCAGGAAACCCAGCGCACATCCGCTCCGAGATCAACGAGTGTCTCGATCAGGACGGCCGTCTGGATGGTCATGTGGAGGGAACCCATGATGCGCACGCCTTCGAGCGGCTTGGTCTTGCCGTATTTCTCGCGTGTCGCCATCAGGCCGGGCATCTCGTGCTCGGCGATGTCGATTTCCTTGCGGCCGAAATCGGCGAGGCCGATGTCCCTTACTTTGTAATCTGTGAAACTCATGTCTGTCTTTTGCTTATTGTTTGAAAGTTACGCCACCGCTTTCTTGAGCGCGGCCGCCTTGTCGGTCTTCTCCCAGGTGATATCGGAATCCTCTTTTCCGAAGTGACCGTAATTCGTGGTCTTGGAATAGATCGGACGAAGCAGATCGAGCTGCTTCACGATGTCCGCCGGATTGAAGGAAAAGGTTTTCAGAACAGCTCCGAGGATTTTCGAATCGTCGACCGTGCCTGTTCCGAATGTGTCGATGTGAACGCTCACCGGCTCGGGGTGGCCGATCGCATAGGCGAACTGCACCTCGCATTTCCCGGCGAGACCCGCGGCCACCACGTTCTTGGCAACCCAGCGACCCATGTAAGCGGCGGAGCGATCGACTTTCGAAGGATCTTTTCCGGAGAACGCACCACCGCCGTGACGACCGCTGCCACCGTAGGTATCAACGATGATCTTGCGCCCGGTCAGGCCGCTGTCGCCCTGCGGTTCGCCGATGACGAATTTGCCGGTGGGATTGATGAGGAACTCGGTTTTCTCCGTGAGCATGTTCTTCGGGAGGACTTTCTTGATCACTTCCTCGATGCAGAACTTTTCGATCTCGGCATGGCTCACGTCAGCGGCATGCTGGGTGGAGATCACCACGTTCACGATGCGGGTGGGCTTGCCATCGACATACTCGACGGATACCTGGGTCTTGGCATCGGGGCGGAGCCAAGGAGCGAGTTTCCCGGCTTTGCGGATGCGGGTCATCTCGCGACCAAGTCGGTGCGCGAACATGATCGGAGCCGGCATCAGCTCGGGAGTCTCGTCGCAAGCGTAGCCGAACATGATTCCCTGGTCGCCGGCGCCTTGCTTGGCGGTTTTCTTACCCTCGGCAGCTTTCGCATCCACACCCTGGGCGATATCGGGACTCTGGATGGTCAGGTAGTTGTTGATGAAGATGGTATCAGCATGAAACACGTCGTCGCTGTTCGTGTAGCCGATGCCGCGCACGGCGTCGCGGATGATCTTGCCCACGTTCAGAACCTCGTCGATAGGCTTGGTCGTCCCCTTCTTCTTGTCCTGGAGTTTCGGGATCGTGATCTCGCCACCAACGACCACGATGTTGCTTTTCACGAAGGTTTCGCAGGCAACGCGACTTTTCGGATCGATCGCAAGGCATGCGTCGAGGATTGCGTCGGAGATGGTGTCCGAAACCTTGTCAGGATGGCCTTCGCCGACGGATTCTGAGGAGAAAATGTATGTGCTCATGTGTTTTTCGTTTTTCGTATCGTCAAATCGTGATGCGTTGATGTATCCTCCCGCCCGTGCCGTCAATCATCAAATCGCTGAAACTTCTATCCGACCCCACGCGACTGCGGATTCTCGTGCTTTTGCTGAACGACACCCTGTCCGTCGCCGAGCTCCAGGAGATCCTCGGAATGGGTCAGAGCCGCATTTCAACACAGCTTTCCCAATTGAAAGCCGCCGGATTGGTGACCGACGAGCGGAGCGGTAAGAACAACATGTATTCCGTGGCGCTTCCTCCGGAGCTCCGGGAAATCATGATCCGCGCTTCCGACGAAATTCCTGAGGTCCAGTCCGACGCACTCGCCCTCGGCCACATTCTGCGGAAAAGGAAAGACACCGCACGCGCCTACTTCGACGAGCTTGCCGGGCGTTTCGGAAAAGACTACGTCCCGGGACGTTCCTGGAAGGCTCTCGCGGAAGCTTTGCTTAAATCACTCAATTACCGTCGCGTGGCCGATCTTGGCGCTGGCGAAGGCACCCTCTCCCAGCTCCTCGCCCAACGTGCCGAAAAGGTCATCGCCATCGATCTTTCCCCGAAGATGGTCGAATACTCCCAGAACCTCGCCATTTCGAACGGCCTCCACAATCTCGAGTTCCGAATCGGTGACATCGAGGAGCCTCCCATTGAGGAAAATTCCATCGATCTCGCCATCCTGAGTCAGGCTCTGCACCACGCCGAGCACCCCCAGAAAGCCATCGATTCCGCCCACCGCATTCTCGCGCCAGGGGGACGGGTTATCATCCTCGACCTGCTCCAGCACACATTCGAGGAGGCGCGCGAGCTATATGCCGACCGCTGGCTGGGATTTTCCGAAAGCCAGCTCTCCTCGATGCTCGAAAAGGCCGGATTCTCAGGAATTGAGACCCTGATCGCGGACAAGGAAGACACTCCGCCCAGATTCCAAACACTCCTGGCAGTAGGCACAAGGTGATATGAAAAGCCCCTCATCCCGCGTGGCGCCATTCTCCCCCCGGATAATGACAGACTCTTCGCGGAACGAGAGGTGCTGTTGACTCTTGCCTATTCAGCAGCTTGGGGCAAGACCGTTTTTCAAGGCGTCGAAAAATTTCCGAAAGTCATCTTAGAAAATCCGGAGTACTCTTGAGACGCAACCCGCATCCGGGGGCTGACCCTCCGCCACGCCTCTCTACGAATCCCGCTATTGCGTTTTCATTCCCACACTTCTTCTTTGCCATTCCCCCCGCCGCTCTTAAGATCCGCGCCGACATGCTTCGACTCGCCCTCGCAATCACCGTTTTCCTGACAGCCTCCCTGTCCGCCCAGAACGGATCCTCCAGACTCTATAAATCCGTCCTGCGCATAGAGGTCGCGACTCAGAATCCCGACTACGAGACACCATGGAACTCCGGACGCTTCAGCGGTGGCATCGGTACCGGATTTCTCATAGGGGAAAACCGTATCCTCACAAACGCTCACGTGGTTTCCGACCAGCAGCGCATACTCATCACCGTCCATGGCTCTCCGGAGAAATACCCCGCGAAAGTCGAGTTCATCGCGCATGATTGCGATCTGGCGCTGCTGTCACTGGAGGATTTCTCCGATTTCGCAGACTTCCCTGTTTTTCCGCTAGGGGAAATTCCACTTCTCGAGTCCCAGGTCACCGTCATCGGCTACCCGGTAGGCGGCGAGCGGCTTTCCGTCACCAAAGGAATTGTTTCCCGCATCGACTTCCAACCCTATTCCCACTCCCGGGCGGACTCCCACCTCGTCGTCCAGATCGACGCGGCGATCAACCCCGGCAACTCCGGTGGCCCCGTGCTCCAGGATGGGAAAGTCGTCGGAGTCGCCTTCCAAGGACTTCGCCAGGCCGACAACACCGGCTACATCATCCCCATGCCCGTGGTGAAGCGTTTCCTCAAGGACGTGGAGGACGGCTCCTACGATCACTACGCGGAACTCGGCATCAACGAATTCCCGCTGCACAACCCCGCCATGCGCCAGGCTCTCAAGCTCGAGGACAACGGCACAGGCGTCCTCGTCACCAACGTCATCCCGGAAAGCTCCGTTGACGGCGTGCTGAAAACCGGCGACGTCCTCATCTCCCTCGACGGTAACCCCGTGGACTCCGGTGGCCAGGTGCTTGTGGACGGGGAAAAGGTCAACCTGAACGAGATCGTCGAGAGGAAATTCACTGGTGACAAGGTAGCGATCCGATTCCTCCGCGAAGGCTCCTGGAACGATGTCGAGGTCACTCTCAAGCCCCTCCCGCCATCCCGGATGTATGCCGTTCAATACGAGAAAAACCCACGCTACATTGTCTTCGCCGGCCTGGTCTTCCAGCCCCTGGACACCAATCTCTTCGCGACCTCGAAATTCAAGGATGTCACCGTCAGGCGCCTGTACTCGGACTACGTTTCCAAGGGCATTTTCCAAGAGAAAAAGGACATTGTCATACTCACCCGGATGGTGGCCGATCCTGTCACTTCACGTATCGGAAATTTCGACGGACTTGCCGTCGAGAAAATCAACGGACTCCCCGTGCGCGATCTGAAACAGGCCTACGAGATGCTCTACGCGGAGAACCCTCCCGAGTTCCATGTTATCGAGCTGTATGGAGCCAACCGTCCTATCATCATTCCATCCGCCAAAGTCGAGGAGGCGAACAAACGCGTCCAGGCCAACTACGGCATCAGCAAGCTTTACAGCCTGGAGGACTGAGACATTGCCCAGAGTCGCCATCGCCCTCGGCTCCAATCTCGGCGACCGCCAGTCGAATATCGCGGCCGCCATCGCGGAGCTGAGAAAACTGGCCGCTCCGGACAAACCCTTCCTTGCCGCCTCTCTCCACGATACCGATCCGTGGAAATGCCCTCCCGGTTCCCCCCGGTTCCTGAACACCGTGATCGATCTCCACTATTCCGGCGACGATCCGTTAGACCTTCTCGATAAAACCCAGGCAATCGAGCTCCTACTGGGTCGCCAACCTGACCCCGTCCGCAACGCGCCCCGAGTCATCGACATCGACATCCTCCTCTTTGGCGAAACCAAACTCACCCATCCCCGTCTCACCCTCCCACATCCACGTATTTCGGAGCGGCCGTTCGTCCTCCTTCCCCTGCGGGAAATTCGTCCGGATTTTTGAAAAGCGTGTATGACGCATCCTGAATCTGACCGCAAATGATGGATCCCAGCCCCACGATCCCTTTACGATTTGAAATCGCGGATTCCCGGCGTAGCTCCCCACATGACCTACCTACTCATCGGCGGAAATTCCGGGATCGGCCTCGCCACCGCAAAACTACTCCAGACCCAAGGCCACACCCTCCACGCCGCGTCCCGTTCCTCCGACCAGCTCGAAGCCCTCGGCGTACCCACACAGCCGTTTGATGCCGCCAACCCGGCTACCCTCGACATTCCGGAGAAACTTGACGGGCTCGTCTACTTTCCCGGCACCATCAATCTCAAACCCTTCCACCGCCTCACCGACGAGGATTTCCTGGCGGATTTCCAGATCAACTGCCTGGGTGCCGCAAATGCCATCCGCCAGGCCCTCCCCGCACTGAAAAGTTCATCCGCTGCGTCCATAGTGATGTTCTCAACCGTTGCCGTCGCCCAGGGCATGGCCTTCCATGCCTCGATCGCCGCCGCCAAGGCCGCTGTCGAAGGTCTCACGAAATCGCTGGCCGCCGAACTCGCGCCGAAGATCCGGGTCAACGCCATCGCCCCCTCCCTCACCGACACCCCGCTCGCGAGCCAGCTACTCGGATCCGATGAGAAACGCGCCGCTTCCGCGAAACGCCACCCGCTCCAGAATGTCGGCGAGCCTGAGGACATCGCGAAGCTGGCGGCCTTCCTCCTCTCCCCCGAGTCCGCCTTCATCACCGGCCAGATCCACCGCCCCGATGGCGGACTCTCCTCCGTTCGCATCTTCTGAAATCTCCCGCCATGAAGTCCATCACGCTGACTGATATCGGGAACATGGAGAAGCTGGCACGCGTCCAGTTCGCCAATTCACTTCCCGGCGCCAAACCCATCTCCCTCGTCGGCACGATGGACGCCAATGGCAGCACCAACCTCGCTCCGTTTTCCACCGTCACCCACCTCGGCTCGAACCCCGTCCTCATCGGGCTCGTCTCCCGACCCGATCTCGTGGACAGGCATACGCTTGCCAACATCCTTTCCACGAAATCCTATACCATCAATCATGTCCACGCCGGCATTCTCGAACAGGCCCACCATTGCTCCGCACGTTATCCGAAGGAAAAGTCCGAGTTCTCCGCGACCGGCCTCACACCTTTCTTTGAAAAAGACATCCGCGCACCCTTCGTCGCCGAATCAAAACTCCGCTTCGCCCTCGAACTCGCCGAGACCATCCCGATAAAAACCAACAACACCATACTCATCATCGGCAAGGTGATCCTCGTCCAGCTCGCCGGAGAACACCTCGCCGAAGACGGCTCCATCGACCTCCCCGCCATCGGCTCCCTCGCCTCCACCGCCCTCGACACTTATTTCGAAATCCGCCATTCAGCACGCCTCCCATACGCCAAGCCGGATTAACCTACTCATAAAAACTCCCGGAAAAATCCCCCTCTTCCATCTGCGTACCATCCCATCCGTCTGCGGTTGAAATCCTCTAAAGAAAATCAATCCGCCGCCGGCCATCCAATGAAAAGCGCCACCCTCATCTTCCCCCACCAGCTTTTCGAAAATCATCCTGCCGTCGAAAAAGAGCGTTCCGTCTACCTCGCCGAAGACCCGCTCTTCTTCGGAAACGACCACCGCTACCCGGTCGCCTTCCACAAGCAGAAACTCGTCCTCCACCGCGCCTCCATGCAGGCCTACACCGATGAACTCCGCGGTGCCGGCCACGCGGTAAACAACATTCCCCACACCGCCACATTCCAATACACCTTCTTCCACGATCTAACCGATCTCCACATCGCCGATGTCCACGATTTCATCCTTGAGAAACGAATCCGTGAGTTCACCGAAAAACGAGATATCACTCTCCGCATACACCCCACCCCCGCATTCCTCTCTCCACCGGAGTTCCTCGAAGAACACATAGGCTCCAGGAAAAAGCCCTTCATGGCGTCCTTCTACCAGGCGCAGAGGAAACGGATGGCCATCCTCCTCAACGATGACGGAAACCCCGAGGGCGGCCAATGGTCTTTCGATGAAGACAACCGCAAGAAACTCCCCGGGAAACACCAGCCCCCGGCGCCACCGGAAGCAAAACGGAACGAATACGTCGAGACCGCCATCGCCCACATAGAACGCCACTTCCCCGACAACCCCGGCTCAACCGGCAGCTTCCGTTACCCCGTGACCCGCGCCGATGCGGGAACCTGGCTGAAAAACTTCGTCTCGCATCGCTTCACCGAATTCGGTGACTACGAGGACGCCATCTCCACCCGGCACCCTTTCATCAACCACTCCCTGCTGACCCCATCTCTCAACATCGGTCTCCTCACTCCCCGGGAAATCATCGACGCTGCCCTCGCCACGCCGGACATCCCCATCAATTCCCTCGAAGGTTTCGTCCGGCAGATCATCGGGTGGCGCGAGTTCATGCACGGCATCTACCGCCACCGCGGCGTGGAAATCCGCAACATGAACTTCCTGAGAAACACCCGACCCATCCCGGCAAATCATTCTACGATGCCACCACCGGCATCCCGCCCATCGACCGCGTCATCCGCCAGCTCAACGAGGAAGCCTACTGCCATCACATCGAGCGCCTCATGATCCTGGGGAACTTCATGCTTCTATGTCGTTTCCATCCTCACGAGGTCTACAAATGGTTCATGGAGCTGTTCATCGACGCCTACGATTGGGTCATGGTCCCGAACGTCTACGGCATGTCCCAGTTCGCCGACGGTGGCACCTTCACTACCAAACCCTATATCTCCGGCTCCAATTACGTCCTGAAAATGTCCGATGAAAAGAAAGGCCCGTGGACGGAGATTTGGGACGCCCTCTTCTGGACGTTCGTCGCCGACCACCAGCAGCTATTTCTGAAGAACCCGCGTTCATCCATGATGGCCAGAACCTGGGAAAAATTCAATTCGGAGAAAAAGCAACGGCTCCGCGACTCGGCCGAAAGGTTTCTGGAGAATCTCTAGCCGCCCCGAGTTGACGGGACATCTTTTCCCGCCCCACCCTTTCATCCATTCCACCAATGCGTCCGTTTCCCCCGGATCCCTTGCGGAAACCCGTCGCGAACCAACCGCTGCCGCTGCCCTGAAAGTTTCCCCGGGGAGTTCCCGCAACGCGCCCGTCACCCTGTCCGGCGTGAACGTCCCCGGCGTCAGCATGATCCCCGCGCCGAGGCTCTCCATCCGCCTTCCGTTGTCGGGCTGGTCGTGCGCCATCGCCATCAAGAGCTGCGGCACCCCGGCTCGGAACCCCTGCGCCATCGTCCCTATACCGCCATGGTGGATGAAAACGCTGGCGTGCTTGAGGATATTTCCGAAAGGAACGAACTCCTCCACCCTGATCCTCCCCTTCATTTCCGGCGGCACCTGGATCTCCATCCGCGTTACGAAAACCGCCCTCCCCCCCGTCCGACTCATCACCGCCAGCGCGGTTTCGAAAAATCGCTCCGCCTGCAGATTCGCACTGCCCGGAGTGAAAACCATGACCTTTCCGCCCTCCTCCAGGAACTTCTCCAAACCCTTCTCCAGTCCGATTTCCCCGCCCAAATCCTCCATGGGGAAATCCCACTGAAGCAAGTCCCTCGGCCAGTCGGGCTGCGGCTTAGCGAACCACTCCGGGAAAAGTGAGAGCACCCCGTCCGGTGAATCCCACCACTCCCGCCACAGACTTTTCGGAGCCTTACACCATGCGTCTCACAGATTTTCCTGATTCCGGGCATCGCGAACAAATCCACCGCGTTGGGCAGTGAGAAGAGAAACCTCTTCAACCCCACCGGAAGCCATGCCGAGCCATCCCATTGAGTGGTGTATCAGCGGCGTGTCGTACGCGCTCATGAAAACCATTGGTTGCAGATGCACCGTGATCAGCGGAATTCCCAGCTTCTCCCTCGCCAGCCTCGCTCCGAACGCAGTCAGCGGAGCCATCATCAGATCCACCCCGTCCAGTCTCTCCACCGCCTTCAGATACTCCTCCCTCCACCCCACCGCATAATCCAGCACTGCCTTCGTCCCTATCCCTGTCTTCCAAATTCGCCTGTCGTTCGCAATCTTCAGAAATTCCTCCTCCGTCCCCAGAGGCACGAAATCGATCCCCGCCGACTCCGCCGCCTCTGCGAACATGCAGGTCGAAATCATCGTCACCCGGTGACCCCGCGCCTTCTGAATCCTTTCCCAGCCAGAGAAAAGGAAACACATCCCCCGCGCTACCGAAGGGAAGAAGAACAATGTGACTCATCTCCCCGGATCCTAATCGCATCCCCCGGTCACTCAAGCTCAATCCCTCCATCCCTTGACCCCCGCCCAGGAAATGCAACCTCCCCGCCGTCCATGATCTCCGTCCAATCACTCCGCGTCGAATTCGGCCCCCGCGTCCTCTTCAGCAACCTCTCCTTCTCCGTCCAGCCCCGCGAGCGCATCGCCTTCGCCGGTCACAACGGTGCCGGGAAATCCACGCTCATGAAGTGCATCGCCGGCATCATCCCTCCATCCGGCGGACTGATCACCGCCCCCAAAGGCACCAAGATCGGCTACCTCCCGCAGGAAGGCATCCACGTGAAAGGCCGCACCCTCTGGCAGGAGACGCAGTCCGCCTTCGGCGAGATCATGGCCATCAAGGAAAAGGTCGACCGCCTTTCCGATGAACTCGTGAAAATGGATCCCCGTTCCTCCCCTTACGGCGATCTTCTCGAGGAAATCGGCGAGCTTGAACTCAAACTCTACGCCAACGATCCCGAGCTGATGAAGCCCAAGATCGAATCCGTCCTCAAAGGTCTCGGTTTCAGCGAAAAGGACTTCAAACGCGACTGCTCCGAATTCTCCGGCGGCTGGCAGATGCGCATCGCCATGGCGAAACTCTTCCTCCAGCAGCCCGAAGTCCTCCTCCTCGACGAGCCGACCAACCACCTCGACATCGAGACACAGATCTGGGTCGAGCAATACCTCGTCAACTACCCCGGCGCCATCCTCCTCATCTCCCACGACCGCGCACTGCTCGACACCCTCTGCACCCGCACCATCGCCTTCGCCCACGGCCGCGCCGAGGAATACGCCGGAAACTTCTCCTATTTCGAAAGGGAATCCGTCCTCCGAAAGGAGATCCAGCTCAAGCAGTATACCGCCCAGCAGCGCGAAATCGCCGAGTCCCAGCGCTTCATCGACCGCTTCCGCGCCTCCGCCAACAAGGCCACCCTCGTCCAGTCCCGCATCAAGCTGCTCGCGAAAGTCGTCCGCATCCCGAAGCCGGAGCGGGACGATGCGGTCATGAACTTCAAATTCCCGCCCCCGCCGAACTCCGGCCACACCGTCGCGAAACTCGAAAACGTCTCCAAAGCCTACGGCCCGCTCCGGATCTTCAACGGCTTCGATTTCGAGATCAACAAAGGCGAGAAATTCGCCATCGTCGGTCCCAACGGAGCCGGTAAATCCACCTTCTGCCGTCTTGTCACCAAACAGGAGGAAGCCGACGCCGGGAGCATCGAACTCGGCCACAAGGTCGCACCTTCCTTCTTCTCCCAGAACCACGCCGACGAGCTCGATCCCGACCTCACCATCCTGGAAACCGTCCAGGCCGTCGCCTCCCGCGACGCCATGCCGCAGGTCCGCAACATCCTCGGCTGCTTCCTTTTCACCGGCGACGACGTATTCAAAAAAATCGGAGTCCTCTCCGGCGGCGAGCGCTCCCGTGTCGCCCTCACCTGCATGCTCGCTGAAACCGGCCAACTTCCTCATCCTCGACGAGCCGACAAACCACCTCGACATGCAGTCCCAGGGAGTCCTCCAGCGCGCCCTGTTGGATTATCCGGGCACCGTCATGATCGTCTCCCACAACCGCGATTTCCTCGACGACCTCGTCACCAAAACCCTCGAATTCCGCCCCGGCGAGGAACCCCGCCTCTTCCACGGGAACATCGCCTACTATCTCGACAAGAAAGGCAGCGTGGACGCCCCGTCCGCGACAAACAAGCTCCCAGCAACACCTCCGCCGCGGAGGTCACAAAGGCAGCTCCGAAACAGCAGTCCACCCCCGGCATCAACCGCAAGGAACAACGCAAACTCGAAGCCCAGGCACGCGAAGCCAGAACCAAAGTCCTCGCCCCTCTCGAAAAGGAACTCGCGTCCCTCGAGGAAAAGATCGCCGAGCAGGAAGCCGCCCAGGCCACCCTCACCACCGCCCTCTCCAGCCCGGAAATCTCCGAAGACTCCGACAAACTCCGCCAGACCACCAACGCCGTCGAGAAAATCACCAAAGCCCTAGATCTCGCCTACACCCGCTGGTCCTCCCTCACCGAGGAGATCGAAAAGGTGAAGGCAAAGCACAACCTCGAGTGAGTGCGCCACGGCAGTCGCGGACGGACAGGTGCATCTTCTCGTTGAGTCCGTGCCCTTGGAGGATGACGAAGCCCGCGAGGTAGCGGCTTTTGAGGATGATTGTAGTCTCTGGCTCCGCGGCGGCTGTCACTTTCGTGTTCTGATAGGAACCTCGAGCAGACCGGTTCACACTTGAATTTTTCGCGCATGGACGGGAGGTTCCGGCTATGAACATCACAGTCCTCGACGGACATACCCTGAATCCGGGTGACAACCCATGGACTGAAATCGAAGCTCTCGGCCGCCTCACGATCCATGACCGCACTCCGGCGGAAGAAATCGTTTCCCGTGCGGAGGACGCCGACATCATCCTGACCAACAAGTGCCCGCTTTCCGCGGAGACACTTTCCCGGCTTCCGAAGCTGAAGTTCATCGCGGTGCTCGCGACCGGCTACAATGTCGTCGACACCGGGTATTGCGCTGAAAAAGGCATCCCGGTTTCCAACGTGCCTGTCTATTCCACCGACGCGGTGGCCGAGTTCGTCTTCGCGATGGTTCTCGATTTTTTCAAGCGTCCCGCTCTCCACAGCACTCTCGTTCACGAGGGAGCGTGGGAAAGCTCCCAGGATTTCTGCTTCTGGGAGAATTCCCGTTTCACCGAACTCGCCGGGAAGACACTCGGTGTCATCGGCTTCGGTCGTATTGGTCAGCGGGTCGGCGAGCTTGGTGCGGCCTTCAAAATGAATATCCTCGGCCACTCGCGCTCCCGCTCAGCGGAAACTTCCTTTCCGTTTGAATGGGCTTCGGTTGACGAGATCTTACAGGAGTCCGATGTCATATCCCTGCACTGCCCCCTGACCCCGGAAACACATGGCATGATCGGTGAAGCGGCTATCGCGAAAATGAAACCTACCGCGTTTCTGGTGAATACGGCCCGTGGCCAGCTCATCGACGAGCAGGCTCTGGCTGATGCGCTGAACTCCGACCGCATCGCCGGAGCGGCGTGCGACGTCGTCTCGGCGGAACCCATCCTGCCGGGCAATCCCCTGCTTCGCGCGAGGAACCTCACTCTCACACCCCACATCGCCTGGGCGGCGATCGAGGCGCGCCGACGCCTGATGGCAGTGACCGCCGGGAATATCAGGGCCTTTCAGGAGGGTACCCCCATCAACAAGGTGTGACGGAAGCTGTGTTTTCCGTGCCCGGCATGGGGTGAGATTCATGTGTATTTTTTTCTTGCCACCCATATCGCAGGCATTTAAGCGGTGCCCGCCCCCAAGGGGATAAAAACGCATGAAGAAACACACACGGAAATTCAAATCCGCGATGATGGCTCTCGTAAGTCTCGTCCTCATTCCAGGTTGCGCCACCACCGGCAACGCCAACACCGGCACTGGCACCGCCCGCAAGGAGCCTTACAAGGTGAAATCAGTCCAGCAGGGCAAGGCCTCCTGGTATTCGATCAAAACCAACTACGGCACCAAGACCGCCAGCGGACAGGTTCTTTGCAACAACGCTCCGACCGCCGCACACAAGACCCTTCCCATGGGCACCAAAGTCCGCGTGATCAACACCGCGAACAACAAGTCCGAAGTTGTCACCATCAACGACCGCGGCCCATACACCAAGGGTCGCATCATCGACGTGACCATCGGCACCGCGGAGAAGCTCGGTTTCGTGAAACGCGGGGTGGTTCCCGTGAAAGTCGAGGTTCTTTCCAAGGCGGAAGCCGCCTCGGAATAGCGTCTTCGCATCAGCGGGATTCGAATCCAAGGCCTGTCCTTTCCAGGATGGCCTTTTTTCTTTGGATGTCGCCTGACAGTTCCCGCTTTACCCCGTGTTCAGCCGCAAGCTAGATTCGCGAACCCAGAAAGCCGTTTCGAAGATGAATTTCTCCACCCATATTGAAAACCCGGACATCGTCCTCATCGGTAGCGGGGTGATGTCCGCGAATCTCGGGGCTCTACTCAAGCGTCTCGATCCGGCGTTGAAGATCCAGGTGTATGAGGCCACCGAGGATGTGGCCGAGGAAAGCTCCAACGGCTGGAACAACGCCGGCACCGGCCATGCCGGGATCTGCGAACTCAGCTATACCCCGAAACGCGAGGCCGACGGCTCGGTCGATCCCTCGAACGTCATCAGAATTTTCGAGCAGTTCGAGTATTCACGGCAGTTCTGGGGCTATGCGGTCGCCGAAGGGATGGTTGAGAAACCGGGGGAATTCATCAACCCCGTCGCCCACCTCAGCTTCGTCCACGGCGCGGAGCAGGTCGATTTCCTCAGAGAACGGCACAGGTCCATGTCCACCCACCATTTCTTTTCCGAAATGGAATACAGCACCGACCGTGAGACCATCTCCGGCTGGGCTCCACTGCTGACGGAGGGGCGCGGCGACGTCCCCATCGCCGCCACGAAGATGGATTCCGGCACGGATGTGAATTTCGGAAACATCTCCCGCAAGCTCCTCGCCTGGCTGGAGAGCCAGCCAGACTGTGGCATCGCCACTTCCCACCGGGTAACCGGTCTTAGGAAAACTAACGTTGGCTGGGACATCAGCATCAAGGATGGCAGGACGGGCGAAACCCGGTCCAATACCGCGAAATTCGTCTTTGTCGGAGCCGGTGGCGGCAGCCTCCCGCTGCTCCAGAAAAGCGGAATCCCGGAAGCGAAAGGCCTCGGAGGATTTCCCATCGGCGGCCAATGGCTCATCTGCGAAAATCCGGAAATCGTCGCACGCCACGAGGCCAAGGTCTATGGCCAGGCTCTCGACGCCGCACCGACCATGGCCGTCCCCCACCTCGACACTCGTATTCTCGATGGGAAGAAGACCCTGCTTTCTCGGCCCCTTCGCGGCGTGGACGACAAAATTTTTGCACAAGAAAGGCAGCCCCCTCGATCTCCCCCTTTCCGTGAAACCGGACAATCTCGCGACGCTTGTCAAGATCGGCATCCATAATCTCGATCTCGTGAAATACCTTGTCCAGCAGGGCACCCAGAGCATGGCGGATCGCATGAAAGTCCTCCACGTCTTCTATCCTGCGGCGGAGGCGAAGGACTGGAAACTCATCGACGCCGGCATCCGCGTGCAGGCCATCAAAAAAACCGACGGGGAAGCGGGCATCGTCCACTACGGCACGGAGGTCATCACCAACGCCGACCGCACGATCTCCGCGCTTCTCGGAGCCTCACCAGGCGCATCGGTTTCCGTCCACATCGTTCTCGAGGTCATCAGAAAATGTTTTCCCGGTCTCCTCGCATCCGAGCAAGGCAAAGCCAGGATGAAGGAGATGATCCCTATCCACGACGTGGACATCAAGCTGGCCGAGAACGCCGATTTCTACCGGGAATGCGCTACCGGAGCCACCGAGAGGCTGCGACTCGGATAGGCTGTTCTAATTTCGAAATCCAACTGCTGGCCGGATGGTTCGGCCGCTGTCCAGCGACTTGGTGTGAAATAGAGCTAGCCCAAGGACATTCGCGCCGCGCCGATGATTGCCTCCTCCTCACCTCCAGCGTAATTCCGTTTTTCCTCGAAAGACCACACCACTCCCGGCCATGCGGGATCGTCCGGACTCCTTGCGACAATGTGGATGTGCATCTGGCGGATGATGTTGCCTATACAGGCGACATTCAGTTTTTCCGGATGAAAATAGGAAGAGACGAAGGCCGAGGTTTCGCGGACGGCGCGCATCACCTGCTTGAAGGTGGCCTCATCAAGCTGGTGAAGATCTTCGACACCCTCCGCGACTTCCGGAACGACGATAAACCATGGAAAATTCGCCTCGTTTTTCAGGAGGATTCGGCATCCGTGTTTCCGCGTGATCTCAAAGCAGCCTGCGGCGAGGCGTTCGTTCATAGTGAATACCATGGGTCGTCTCTAGCGGATGGCGGAGGCGATCTCCTCCGCGAGTTTTCCAAGAAGGCGGGACTGGGAGGCGACAACTGCCTCGAAATCCTCCGTGGCGACGGGATCTTTCGCGATAAATGTCCCGGAGTCCGCCAGATTGCGCGCCGGCAGGGCATAGACCCGCCAACTCGCCTCGATGTGCGTATAGCCATCGTCCCCGGCGATGAACTCGCGAATGTCCATGGCGATCTGATAGTCGATCTCACTGTCCCTCTGCCAGGGGTATGTGCGGATGTTCCCCGTGCCGAGGCGCCGACCCAGGTTGATGGAAAGGACGCGGGCGATGGAATTGTCCAGATCGCCTGACCAGAGATCGAATTCCGAGACCTCCATCTTGTTGGGGCCGGTCTGGATGACGAGATTTCTTCTGTCCACATATTCCGCGAGCACGACGGGGCCGACGCCAATGCCGATTCCCCCGCCAGTGGGACTGGAACCTTCCGGACTCAAGGTGTAGAACTGCGGGTACGGATTTCCGCATGCGGTCAGAAGGGCTGCGAATGCGAGAGCTGGAAAAAATCTGGTCATGGCGTATCCTTAGCGGCTTCCCGCGGCTCTGGGGCGGGGGTTTTTCGACTCCTCCTTGCCGAAGAGCAAGGAGTTCGGCTTTTCCTTGATCGTATCGGAAAGGGCTTCCATGGCACGCATGGCGGAGCGGAGTTCGTCGAGAGTCCGGAGGAGGTCTCCCTGTATCGCGCCATTGGGGCCTATGCTGGAAACGGATTTGTCCAGAGTGGCGAGGCTGTTGCGAAGATCCGCGGGAAGCTGCCTGAACTCGGGGCTATCCATCGTCTCCCGTGCTGCTGCGGCGGCCTCCTCGATCTGTTTCAAGGCGAGTTTGGCCTCGGAGACGGTGATGGCGGTCTCCTTCGCCGCGGCGGTGATCTGCTCGACGGTTTCGTCGATTGGCAGGGCGTCGATCTTGTCGAGGATGGATGAGAGTTTCACCTCGAGCTGTGCGAAGCCGGAGGAGAGGGTGGGCACGACCGGGTAGTCACCCTTGTATGTCAGCGCTTCGATCTCCTCATTCGGATAGTAATCGAAATCCACATACATCGCGCCGGTGAGGAGACTGCCGGTTTTCAGGGTGGCGCGGAGGCCATTGCGAATGCCCTCCTCCAGACGGGGAAGTTCCTCCTCCGGGGGGATGTCCTCGCCGGTGGCGCGAAGCAACCCGGAATCCACCTCCACGAGAACCGGGATTTTCTGGTTCTCCTTTTCCTGCACATAGTCGAAGGAAATGCTGGTGACGCGGCCGATTCGTATTCCGCGATATTCGACAGGGGCGGAAACGCTGAGTCCACGCACGCTCTGGTCGAAGAGGAGGAGAACCTGCAGGGTGGGCTCGAAGGTGGAGGTGGCAGCGTCCTCCGCGTCGTCATGAAGCTGGAAGATGGAGCCGTCGCTCACCATTTCACCAGGCTCCTCCGTCTCGTTCACCGCGAAGGAAACGCCTCCGGTGATCAGAGCCTGCAGCGAGGGTGTACGAAGTTTGAAGCCATCCACGCCCGCTGAAACGTCAACGCCGCTGGTATTCCAGAACTTGGTGTTTTTCCTCACAAGTCCTTGGTATTCCTCCCTGATGAACGCCTCGTAAACGATACGGCGTCCGTCCGCGTCCAGCTCGCGGCTTTCGATCCGGCCCACATCGTAGCCACGGTAATAGATGGGCGATCCGACGCTGAGTGAGCCGGCCTCCTCGGACACGAGGGTAAGCCGGCGACCGGGGACGCTGCGGCTGGTGGCGGGCGGCGTCTCCATACCCACCCATCGCCTAATGCCCAGATCCCCCTCGCCCGGATCAAGCTCGATGTAAGCTCCGGTGATCAACGTGCCCAGACCCGAGACATCCGCCGTGGAAACGCGCGGCCTCACCACCCAGAAGCGGGTGCCTTTACGGAGAAGAACCTCGTTCCCGCTGTCGAGCCGAGCGTAAACAAGGACGGACTGGAGATTGTCGTCCAGCTCCACGCGGGTCACCTTCCCGACACTGACCGAGCGACAGCGTATCTCGGTTTTCCCCGCGGCGATGCCCTCGGCGGTCTCGAAGCGTATGCGGACTTCCGGCCCCTTCGAGCTGATGTCCTGGTATAGCATCCATCCGCCGATGAAAATCGCCAGGATGGGAACAGCCCAAACGACGTTCCAGCGCTTTGCGGAACGTGACTGGGGCTGGGCGGCTTTCGGCTCGGAATCACTCACTGTCTTCGTTCTTTTCAACACCGGCCACCGCCGCTTCCCTCTCAAGCTGATCCCAAAGCAGCCTCGGGTCAAAGCTCATCGCAGCGAACATGGTGAGAATCACGACCCCCGCGAAAGCCAGCGCGCCCGGGCCGGGAGTGACGACCATGTAATTTCCCAGCTGCACCATCGTCACGAGAATGGCGACTACGAAAATATCCACCATCGACCAGCGCCCCAGCAGTTCGGTGATCCAGTAGATTTTCCCGAGGGTCTTCGCCGAGTGCGGGACGATCCCCTTGGCCGCCGCGCAAAGCCAGAGCAGCGCTCCGATTTTCAGAATCGGGATGAGTATGGATGCTGTGAAAATGACGATCGCGATCGGATACGATCGCGCCTGCCAGAACTGGACAAGACCGGCGATGATGGTGCTTTCCGTGGTGACGCCCAGCTCGCGGAAACTCATGATGGGCAGCAGGTTCGCCGGGACATACATCACCGCGGCGGCGATCACCAGGCAGATGGTGCGGGTGATGCTATCGTCCTTTCGCAGGTGCAGATCGGAGCCGCAGCGGGGACAGCTGCCCATGGATACGGGTGAGACTTTCTCGCAGACATGGCACCCCGCCAGACCCTGGTTCGCGGCTCGCGGGGCGTCTTCGCAGAGGCCGTTCATTGCGCCTCCGCCACCTCCAGGCGATCCCAAAGCTCGCGCTTGTCGATGGCCGCGACCGCCGCCGCCATACAGAACATCAGAGCTGAAAATGCCCAGAAGCCTATCCCGAAGTGCAGCTCCGCCAGATGTCCCAGCTTCAGAAGCGAAACCAGAACGCCCAGCAGGAAAACCTCGATCATGTTCCATGGTTCGGTGCGGCTCATCCAGCGGGTGACCGTCATCGCTCCCGGCGCGCTCCTTCCATACATCAGCGGACCGCAGACATAGGCCAGCCCGCCCGCGAGGACAAGCGGGGTAACTATCGTGAAAAGCGCCACTCCGCAGCCGACGATCACCGCTCCGTCCTCAATCAGGGATTTCGCGGCTCCCGGCAAGGTCAGCACCGTCCGCATCCCGCCCGCGTTCATGGAAATGAAAGGTGCCGTGTGTACCACGATCATCAGCAGGAGCGCGGTGACGGAAAACGAAGTCACCCTCGCCAGCGAGGCCGGGCGGTTTTGGAAAAGGGTCGCCCCGCAGCGAACACAGTTGACCCGCGAACCCTCCGGGATTGGCTCCGCGACATGCAGGGTATCGCAGAAATGGCAGACCGCATGGTGCGGCCCGCCTTTCGGCTTCGGCCAGCTCAGGATGGAAAGTCTCGTTCTCAAAACGCTTCGCTTATCTCGACGCCACCACCCTTTGTGTCAACTGCCCCAGCCCCTCGATCCCGCATTCAACCAGATCCCCCGCCTGAAGGAACTGAGGAGGTCTCATTCCACCCGCCACCCCGCTGGGAGTTCCCGTCGCGATCACATCGCCAGGCAGCAGGGTCATGAAACGGCTGATGTAGCTTACCACCTCGCACACCCCGAAGAGCATGTCCTTCGTCCAGCTGTTCTGACGGATCTCGCCATTCACCTTGCACCACAGCCTCAGCTCCTGGGGATCGGCGATGTCATCCGCCAGAACCAGGAACGGACCCATCGGCGCGAAAGTGTCGCAGCTCTTCCCCTTCGTCCACTGGCCTCCGTGCTCCTTCTGGAACGCCCTCTCGGAAAAGTCGCAGAACACCGAGTAGCCCGCCACATGTGCCAGCGCGTCTTTCTCCGCGACGTAGCTCGCCGTCTTTCCGATGACCACTGCCAACTCCACCTCGTAATCCAGCTTTTTCGCTCCCCTGGGAATCAGCACATCATCGGTCGGCCCGCTCCACGCGGAGGAGGCCTTCATGAAAAGCACTGGCTCGTCGGGAATCTCCCCGCCCATTTCTCTCGCGTGCTCCATGTAGTTCTGCCCCACGCATACGATTTTCGAAGGGCGCGCCACCGGTGGCCCGATGCGTATCTCCCTGTCGATTTCCATCCCTCCGGGGCAGCCTTCGGAAATCCATTCGGACAGACTCTCCAGACCGCCCATGGCGAAAAACGCCTCGTCGTAATCCAGGAACTCGCCGCTCGCATCCATCCTGCGCCCGTCATCCAGGACCACTCCCGGCTCCTCCCGTCCTTCTTCGCCGAATCTGATTAGTTTCATGACTGGTTTCAGGAACGATTTCTACCCGCTACCCACGTCCGATGGCGAGCCTGAATTGCGCCCGTCGCGCACCCCCCGCCGGTCAGATCCTCCCTTCCAGAAAAGGAACCAGCTCCTCCACACCGAAGTCCGCCAGAACATCCCCTTCCCAGTCCATTGTCGGTGCCTTGCTCTGCCCGGAGACACGGATCATCTCGTCCATCGCATCGCGGTTGCCGCTGACAGTGGTTTTCGACACCTCTATCCCGTTGCGCTCAAGATAGCGCTCGACCTCGACACACCACGGGCAGCCGCTTTTCACATAAAGGACACGTTGTTTCTCCATCCGCTCACGCTCGCCCTTCCCGTCCTTCGAATCAAATCTCATTTTCTCACCGTGATCCTCTCCCCCATCAGCCAGGTGCGGATCACATCCGGCTCGCCTGTCAATCCGCCGGTCATCCTCCAATTCGATCTCTGCAGAGCTCCCGCCCGTTCGCGGGATTCCTCGACGACAGCCCGGGGCCGGTAGCCCGATGCGTGGAAGAACCTCAACCCGTCCGAGCGATTCACGATAAAGCCGACATGGGTGTCCAGACCGACGATATATATACCGGGTTCCATGCGCTCGACCCTGTCGGCGTAGTCGGAATATTCCGTTCCCACTTCCAGGACGCAATTTTCTCCGGGAATGAAGGTTCGGAGTATGTTCTCGGACGGCTGCTGGGCGAGTTTGTAGCGGTTCACCCTGAAGCCCGCATCCCGTATCACAGTGGAAACGAAATAACCGCAGGCAATCTTCCCATCGCCAGGTTTTTCCGCCGTTCCGTTGAAATCATAGGGAGTTCCCAGCCAGCAGCGCATCATCTCCGGCATGACCAGATCCAGAATGAGACGGGCGTCATTTTCCACAGCCGCCTTCTCTTCCCCTGGTTTTCGAGTCCCGGTATTTCACACCCAGATCCTCCCGCCACCGTTTCAGTTCCGCGACCAGGACCTCGTATCGCTCGCGGTCGGGGGCGGGTTTCTTTTCCCGGAGGACGGAAATTTCCAGAAGGCCATCCTTCTCGAATTTCCAGACCCACCAACCTGTCGCAGCGATTCCGGAGAGCAGGATCGCCCCCAATATCCATCTCGCGACCTGCTTCACTCCCTCATAATGGTTCGCCATGGGACGTTCTACAATCCCGGAAAATTCATCCGTGTGCTTGAGAACCGACGCCCCGGACATAAACTCAGCACGACCTCATGCTGAAAAAAGACCGCGCCACCTACCTCCTCCGCCGCCTGGAGGAGCTGTATCCAGAGACCCCGATCCCACTGGATCATAAGAATCCATACACATTGCTCGTGGCCGTTCTCCTATCCGCTCAATGCACGGACATACGGGTGAATCTGGTCACACCTGCGCTTTTCGCGCTCGCGGACAACCCGGCGGACATGATGAGAGTCCCAGTCGAAGACATACGCGCCGTTATCCGGCCCTGTGGCCTTTCCCCTACCAAGGCGGCGGCGATATCGAGACTGAGTGGTATGATCGTGGAAAAACATGGAGGGGAGGTTCCGCGTAGTTTCGAGGAGTTGGAGGAACTTCCCGGGGTGGGCCACAAGACCGCCTCGGTGGTCATGGCACAATCCTTCGGAGTCCCGGCTTTCCCGGTGGACACACATATCCACCGCCTGGCGAAGCGCTGGAAACTCACCCCGGGCAAAAACGTGGTGCAAACCGAGCGGGATCTCAAAAAGCTTTTCCCCAGGGAATCCTGGAACAAACTCCACCTCCGCATCATCTTCTACGGACGCGAGCACTGCACCGCTAGAGGCTGCGATGGAAAAACCTGTCTCCTATGCAGTGAGCTTTTTCCCATGAGGCCATAAAGGAACCGACATAATGCCATTCCTACCGCCACAATGCTCGAAATCCGGGCGTGACATTTCCAGACCGGGTGTGCATTCTTTCACTTCACTTAACCATTTTTCGAATCCCATGGAAAACTCCCTCTCCGACTCCGGCGAAAGCCTGACCCGCAATCCCGACCTGGGAATTCTCACCCGCCGCGGGTTTATCGCGGCATCCGCGGCGACTCTCGCCAGTTGCAAGGCCGCCTCTTCCGTAAGCCCACCCTCCCAGACAGCGGCAGTGAAACCTCCTTCGAACAAGGATTATCGCACCCCGTCCGTCCAAGGCCCGGTTCCGCGCAACAATGCCGGCAACCATTCCAGCAATTTTTCCAAGGACGCCGGAGTAACTTTCTCCCGCGTGCAGGTCTCGGGAAATTTCATCGCGATAACCTTTGACGACGGCCCGCATCCCCAGAACACCCCGCGCCTGCTGGACATGCTGGCCAAGCGCAATATCAAAGCGACCTTTTATGTGATCGGGCGCAGTGTGGATCTCCATCCGGGCGTGCTCCGCCGCACGGTCGCAGAAGGCCATGAGATCGGGAACCACTCACACACCCACCGCCTTCTTTCCAAACTCGGGAATGACGAGGTGCGCCAGGAGATGAAACGTTGCCAGGATGCCGTCGGCCGCGCTGCCGGTGTCCGTCCCCGCACGATGCGCCCCCCATATGGCGGACT
This sequence comes from uncultured Verrucomicrobiae bacterium, assembly GCA_963758175.1. GTDB lineage: Bacteria > Verrucomicrobiota > Verrucomicrobiia > Verrucomicrobiales > Akkermansiaceae > Luteolibacter. Next base: position 87,855 of record CAVWUI010000005.1, on the reverse strand, counting down.
TCTCCAGAGCCAGCGCGAGCTAGTCCACGAGGAATTCGGCTACCCGACCATTCTCTGGCCCGTCGATCCTCTCGATTGGAAGCGCCCCTGGCCCTTCCGTGGTTGCCTCCCGCATTCTCTCCGCGACGACTGCGGGCGGAATCGTCCTCGCGCACGATCTCCATTCACAGACTGTCGACGCCATGCCGGCCACCCTCGACGGGCTGCTGAAACGTGGCTTCAAGTTCGTGACTGTCTCCCAGTTGATCGCGATGAAAACGGATGCCTCCGCACAGGCCTCCGTGACCGTCGCCCAGTAAGTTTCACGAAACTCCCCGCAGCTTTCCGTGAGCCAGGTCCACTTCGGAGAGCGATACTTCGCCACCCGTGAGAGAATCGCCCGGGTCGTCGCAGGCATACAGAGCCTCGCGAAAGACACGGGCACGGAGCTTGGGGACAGCCTCTCCGCCACCGCCTTCGACAACGAGCTGGGTGCGCCATTTCTCTTCGTCGTCTGCGGCGAAGTGAACGCTGGGAAATCCTCTCTTATAAACGGCCTGTTCGGACGCGAGTTGTGCAAGGTGAACATCCTCCCGGAAACCGACAGGGTAATCTGGTACCGCCATGGAGCTCCTCCACGAGATGTGAATACGACTCCCTCCCTGGAAGAATGCTACCGTCCCATCGAATTCCTGCGGGATTTCAACCTGGTTGATACTCCTGGAACCAATTCCGTGGTCAAAGGCCATCAGGAGATCACCGAGCGTTTCCTTCCGGTAGCCGATCTCATCCTCTTCGTTTTCCCCGTCACAAACCCGTGGGGAGCCGCGACATGGAACCTGATTTCCAGACTCCCGCCGGAGTCGCTTTCCCGTGTCGCCTTTGTAGTCCAGCAGGCGGATCAGCGGGAATCCGAAGACCTGCGAATAATCGTCGAGCACATGTCGGATCTCTCCATGAAACGCATAGGCGTGGTTCCAAGGATTTTCACCGTCTCGGGGAAACTCGCGCTGGAGGCGAAAAAGGCCGGTGCTTTCGGGGAAAAAGACTACGTCAAAAGCGGCTTCCCGCCTCTTGAGGAATTCATCTCCCGGCGCGTATGCGACTCCGCCGAGCGCCGCGCCGCCCTCCAGACCTGGCGAACCCATGCCTCGAACGCCCTGCGTGGAATCGAGGACAGGATGGAGGATCAGACCCGCGCGCTCGGGGATCAGAACCGTTTTCTTGAATCCATCGAAGGCGAGATCGACGGCATGCGCGAGGGTCTGGTGTCCAGACTCCCAAGCCACCTCTCGGGGGTCGCCGAGGTTTTCGAGACGGAGGCGGTCTGGGTTTCCCAGGCGCTGGGGAAATCCCTTGGCTTGCTCCGGTCGGTCTTCCGCGTGTTCGTCGGTGACCGCACCGGCAGCGAGACCGAATCGCTATTCATCGACAGGCTGCGCGGCGCGGTCGAGGACGTCGCGGAAAGCGATGGCCGGGATGTCGTGGCCGCGTGCAGGGATCATTGGGAGGAACTTGGCAATCGTGTGAAGGAGGCCATGGGAGCGGACATTGAGAATTCCGCCCAGGTGGAGGAAAAACTCGAACAGGCGCGCCTCCGCTTCGTGAACCGAATCGGCCGCGCCGCACACCAGGGAATCGGCAACCTCCACGTCCGAAAGGATCTGGAGCGTGAGATTCGCCGTCGCAACCTCGCCTTGAAATCATTCACAGCCACGGCTCTCATCTTTCTCATTTTCGGTGCGATCTGCGGAATTTTCGGGTTCCCCTGGTTGCCCTTCATCATCTGCGGGATCGCGCTGGTTTTCGTCGCCGGCGGGATTGTCATCGCCATTTCCACAAGACTGCGGATCACCCGCGATTTCCGCGAATCTCTCCTCAATACCTGCGGAACGTTCGCCGAGACCTTGCGATCGGATTACGAGGACGCCCTCCGCATATTTTTCCAGGACTACATCACCTGCCTGAGTCCCGTCCGGAAACATCTGGCCAGGGAAAAGCTCTCCATCGAACCGAAACTCGGACGCTGGCACGACCTTTTCCTTACCCTGAAATCCATCGAGCAGGACATTCGAAGCCCCGGAAAACGATTTATCGCCACTAGGCTTGCGTTTCGCCCCCCGCTTTTCCAAGCTCGCTCCATGCATCCTGATGTCGAGAAATTGGTAGAGGCCGGTAGAATACCCAAGCCTGTCGGTGAACGTCTTTCGAAACTTTCCCCGGGGAATTTCTGCCTGCACAAGTCATTCGGAGCCGGCAAAATCACCGATTGGGATCTACCCACGAAAAAGGTCACCGTGGACTTCGAGAACTCCAGCGGCCAGGAGATGGATCTCCAGTTCGCCATGTCGAAGACCGAGTGGATTCCGGAAGATGACTTCCGCGCGGTGAAAATCGAGCAAATCGAGGAACTCCGCAAACTTGCGAAAACCGACGCTGTCGCCCTGGTCGTCCATATTCTGGAAAGCCACGATGGCACCATCACCGGCGAGGCCATCGAAGCCCTCGTCAGTGGGGCGGTCATCCCCGCCAAGGATTACAAGAAATGGTGGGATTCCACGAAGAAGGCTCTCAAGGAAAGCCGCAAGGCGGTGGTTCCCACCAAACGCACCGAGCAGATCGTCCTGCGCGATTCCGACATCACCCCCGCCCAGGCGCTTCTGGCGGATTTCGAGGCGGCCAAGGATATCAGGGGGATGATCAAGGCTCTCGAAGCCATCGCCGCGGACATGGGCGCTTTCGAAAGTGACAACGACGCCTTGAAACAGCTCCTCACAGACATCGATGACGGTGCGAAGAAAGCGGCTCGTGTCCAGCTCGGCCAGGCGATGCAGTTGATCGCCGCGAGGGACGAGGTGATCGGCACCAGCAAGGCTCTCGAACTTGATCCGAGCGCCGTCCGTCTCAGCGACCTCATCGCCGGCTCGGATCTCAGCAAGATCGCCGAGGAACTCGTCGCCCTTCCCTCAACGCGCCAGCGCGCGGTCTTCGAGGCGTTCGAGACCGCTTTCGGAGAAGAGTGGGTGGCGAAAATCGTTACTGTTTTCGACCAGGTAGGCGCGCGTGGTGTCACGGAAATCGCCCGCATCCTTGCGGATAACAAAGGTATGCCCGTCCTTATGGAGCATCTCGGCTCCGCGCTCGCACGCCGCGCTCTCGGACCGGACGCCCTGATCTGGGTCTGCCGCGAACGCAACGGTGCAGCCGAGGAAGTCTTCGGAGCCGACGTCGGTGCCTCGATCCTCAACCTGCTTGAGAACGACCACCTATCCGACGGCCCCCGCAAGACTTCCCGCCTCCAGACACTCCTCAACGATGACAAGGCTCTACTGAGCGACCTCGTGGGCGGAATGGATCTCAACGAGGCCAAGAATTTCGCACGCCGCATGCTCGACTGCCCGGTCTTCGCCGACCTTGAGAAAAAATCACTCATGGCTCGCATCATCAAGGTGCGCCCCGAGACGGTGGAACTCGTCTCCGGCCAGAACGCCGCGAAGCGCGAGGAGCCTCTCCTGGTCTCATGGGAATCCTTGGAAAAGAAAAAGGAGGAGTTGCAGGAACTTCTCCGGGTCAAGATCCCGCAGAACCGCGAGGACGTCAAAATCGCGAAGTCCTACGGCGACCTCCGGGAGAATTTCGAATACAAGTCCGCCAAGGACATGGAGAAATTTCTCAACCACCGCCGCGCCGCTCTGGAGCGGGAGATCGCCCTCGCACGTGGAACCGATTTTAAGGGAGCCGATACCGAGACGGTCAACATCGGCACCGTCGTCCTCCTGGCCGACGGAGAGGCGAACCGAGCAGACGATCACCGTCCTCGGCGCATGGGACTCGAATCCCGACAAAAAGGAAGTCTCCTACATGTCGGAAGTCGGCAAGGCTCTCATGGGACTGTCCATCGGCGATGACGCGAAAGTCCGCGACCAGGAAACCGAGCAAATGCAAACGTTGACGATCAAGTCGATCTCGGCTTACCACGCCTGAGGAAAACGTTTTCCAAAATCACACACCAAACAAATCATGGATCTTACCACCATCGTAGAAATCAGGGGCCGCGAGATCATCGACTCACGCGGAAATCCGACCGTCGAAGTTGACGTCCACCTCGAAGGCGGAGCCGTCGGTCGCGCCGCCGTTCCGTCCGGTGCTTCCACCGGCGAGCACGAAGCCCACGAACTTCGTGACGGCGACAAGTCACGCTACCTCGGAAAAGGCGTCCTCAAAGCAGTCGAAGCTGTCAACGACAACCATCGCCCCCGCGCTACTCGGGTTCGACGCCACCGAACAGGCGTCCATCGATGCGATGCATGGCCGAGCTGACGGCACCAAGAACAAGAAGAAGCTCGGCGCGAACGCGATCCTCGGCGTTTCCCTCGCTGTCGCGAAGGCCGCCGCTGCCCAGCTCGGCCTCCCCCTCTACAAATATCTCGGCGGACCGAATGCCAAGGTCCTTCCCGTCCCGATGATGAATATCATCAACGGCGGCTCTCACTCAGACGCGCCCATCGATTTCCAGGAATTCATGATCGTGCCCGTCGGTGCGCCGACCTTCCGCGAATCCGTCCGCTACGGCGCGGAAGTTTTCCACGCCCTCAAAGGTGTCCTCCACGACCGCGGACTCTCCACCGCCGTCGGCGACGAGGGCGGCTTCGCGCCGAAACTCGACTGCGCTGACGACGCCCTTGGCGTGATCTGCCAGGCGATCGAGAAGGCCGGCTACAAGGTCGGCGAGGACATCTCCATCGCACTCGATGTTGCCTCCTCCGAGTTTTTCGACAAGGAAAAAGGCAAATACGTCTTCCACAAGTCCGACAATTCCGACAAAAGCGCCGCCGAACTAGTCGCCTTCTACACTGATCTCCAGAAACGTTTCCCCATCATCTCGATCGAGGATGGCTGCGACGAAAACGACTGGGACGGCTGGAAGATCCTCACCGACCTCATGGGCAGAAACACCCAGCTCGTTGGCGACGACCTGTTTGTCACCAATGTCGAATTCCTCCAGAAGGGAATCGACCTCGGCGTGGCAAACTCCATCCTCGTGAAGGTCAATCAGATCGGCTCCCTCACCGAAACCTTCGATGCCGTGGAGCTCGCCAAGGAAAATGCCTACACCGCCGTCCTCTCCCATCGTTCCGGTGAAACCGAGGACAGCACCATCGCCGACCTCGCCGTCGCCACCAATTGCGGCCAGATCAAGACCGGCTCGATGTGCCGCTCGGACCGGATCGCGAAATACAACCAGCTCCTCCGCATCGAGGAAGAGCTCGGCGAGGACGCGATCTACGGTGTCAGCAAGCTCAAGGTGCTGAAGAAATAATCAAGGAGTGTGGTCATCGTGATCACGTTTCCAAGACTCGTAAGCCTCGGAGCAATCCGAGGCTTTTTCTTTGAATTGAAGGCGGGAAACGGACACAAAAAAACCACCGGGCATTCCGGTGGTTTCAGTAAAATGATCTTCTGATCCGGGACTAGGCTGCAAGGAGAGTGGATTCATCATCCTTCTTATCGCCAGGGCACTTGTCGCAGTCCTTGCCGGCAAGCAGGGTGGATTCCTCCTTCTCTTTGTCGCACTTGCCTTTGTCGCAATCCTTACCAGCAAGAATGGTGGACTCGTCCTTTTCCTTATCGCCAGGGCATTTGTCGCAGTCTTTCCCAGCGAGGAGGGTATCCTCTTTTTTCTCATCCTTCTTGTGCTTGTCGCACTTGTCACATGGAGCGACCATGGTGGTATCGTCCTTTTTATCGCCGGGGCATTTGTCGCACTTGCCTTCTTCAGCGAAAGCGAGAGGGGTGGTGAACATGGCGGCACAGAATGCTGTAAGTAGTAGTTTCATCGTATTTTTGGTTTCTTGTTGGTAGGATTTCTCGGCTCCCTGCGGAGCTTATTCGAATACTAGACACACGCCAGCAGTTTTTATTCGGATTTTTTAGAGAAAATCATGAGATCCAGGCCAAAAACTCCTGATTTCCATCCATTCCGGAGATCTTCGCAGGAACCACCCCCCGCCATTCCCGTCCGTGTTCAATTGTGACGAATTCGCAGATTTTCCCAATCGCCCGTTCCCGGAGAGCCTTATCCCTTACGATTCCGCCCTTTTCCACGTCCTCCCGCCTCAATTCGAACTGTGGCTTGATCAGGCAAACAACAGCCCCTCCCTCCTCAAGAACCCCAAAGACCGCGGGCAGGACTTTTGTCAGGGAGATGAACGAAAGATCCATCACCGCCAGCATCACCCTCTCGCCCAGATCACTCTCCACCAGATTTCGGGCGTTGAATTTCTCCCGGGAAACAACCCTGGGATCGTTCCGTAGTTTCCACACCAACTGGTTCGTCCCTACATCGATCGCATGAACCTTCGCCGCGCCCCTCTGGAGCAGGCAGTCGGTGAACCCACCGGTCGAGGCACCCACATCGAGGCAGTTCCATCCTCTGACATCGATCCCGAAATGCTCCAAGGCTCCCTCCAGCTTCAACCCCCCACGTCCGACGAATCTCGGCTTTTCCCTGATCTCCACCACGGCATCCTCTCCGAAACGTTCCGCCGGTTTGTCCACAACGCGCCCGTCGACCTTCACCTCCCCTGCCAACACCAGCCTCTTCCCCTGCTCACGGGAATCACACATCCCGCGATTTATCAGCAACGCGTCCAGCCTGTCCTTCCTCACGGAGAAGTTCTAGTCACGAAACGGTGGAGATAGAAACCCAACTTTTCATCGCAGCTGCTTTCTCCATCCAGAAAACTCCTGTCCGAATTCAGATGCGACCAGCGCGCGATTCATCCGACAGTTCTTTGTGGTCAGGACACCTGCGGATTGTTTCACAGGGGCTAAGAGAAAAAAGCTACCAAAGTTCTAATAGGTCTTCATCCACTCGACGATATCGGCGACATCCTGCGCTTGCAGGCCAAGCTGGTCGGCGCTGAGCATCAGGGATCTGTCCATCTGTTTGCGGCTCTTGATCATCCCCTCGGGCACGTCCTGTGTAACGCCTCCGGTGGAACGGATCTTGATGATCTTCCCTTCCGAAAGAATCTGTCCGTCTATCCATTCCCCGTTTTTCAGCTCTATGGCATGGCCGTCATACCCGTGGGAGATGTCGAACGAAGGATCAACAATGGACCGGGCGACGATTTCGGGCGGCTGGCGTTGGCCGAACCCTTTGAGAGCAGGGCCGTATTCAGGCCCCTGCCCGTCGATCTGGTGACACATCACGCAGCGGCCGGCGAGTTGTTTGCCCTTCGCGGCATCGCCCTTCAATGCCATCACCTCCTCGGTGGTGAATTTCATTTCCGTGGGCTTCGCCGGAACGGTGATCGAGGCGAGTTTCACCTTCTTCTCGATAATCCCTTTTTCTTCCAGAACAGGCCGGAGGTTCATGGACGACCACTCGCCCTCGTTGCGGTTGCGCAGCCACCAGACGGCCTGCTCCTTGACTGGAGAATCCTTCCCGGCGATTGCGATCAGGGCGTCCGCTGAATCTTTCGAGTTGATGAAGGCGATGGAATCGACAGCAAGCTTGCGAGCCTCTTCCGACAATTCAGAATTTTCCGCGCGTTCGGCAAGAGACGGGATCGCGGCGACAGGCATCAGACGCCAGGTAAGCCGGGCGAACGAATCCGACCAAGTGACGGCCTCACCGGGCTTCATGACTTCACTCAGTTCTTTCCAAAGTTCTTCCGTGTTGTGCCCGGCACCGAGACCCAGCGACTCCAGGTAAGAGCGATCCTTGCCATCATAACCTTTCGCTACGGACACAAGAACATCCTTCGCCTCTTCCCAATCACGATAGCGCATTTCCATCGCCGCCTCCGCACGCACCTGTGGCGAAGCGTCGGAAGCAAGTTTCTTCGCGTAGGAGAGCGCGTCGGCATCCGCCCGGCGGACGGCACGAAAGGCGGTGAGACGGATTTTCTCGTCATCACTGGCGATCAGCTCGTCCAGCTTCTCCATTCCTTTTTCACCGAGATAAGGCAGCAGCCAGATGGCGCGGGCGGCGACGTAAGGGTTGGCATCATCGAGAACCGCGGCGACAGCCTCGTAGCTGGCTGCTCCATTCCTTTTCAGTTGATCAAATCCATTCCAGCGGACGTTGTTCGCCGGTGATTTCAGAGCTGTTATCGCGCCTTCCGTGGTGGACAAATCCATTTTCGGAACATCGGGTTTGAAACCTTTTGGAGCGACCCGGTAGATGACCCCGGAAGCCGCGTCGTCACGTGTATCATGGCCACCCACGCGGGAGTCGGTCCAGTCGGCGATATAGATTGCACCGTCCACGCCGACCATCACATCGGCCGGGCGGAACTGGTAGATGTCCTCCTTGTTCTTGGTTGGATCGAAGGTCTTTTTCGTTCCGCCCACGAAATCGGAGCCATCGAATTCTTTTTCCGGATTTGTCGTGGCAAAATCGTGCCGGTCCAGTGCGAAACCGGCTCCGTCAGTTTCCGGCTGATAGGAGAAGATCACGTTCCGGCCCGGCTCGCAGGAGAGAAGAGTCCCCACGAAACCCTCGCCCATCGCACCATTTTCATAATATGCGATGCCGGTGGGCGAACCTCCGCCATACACGTCGCCGGAAGGCATGGTGCCGGGGTCTTCCTGACGCCATTCCGCGGTCGGGACATCCTGCCCGGGACGACGGTCGGCGTTCCAGGTGCGCTTGCCGTCACGAGAGAAGAAACCCGCGTTTCCATGTTCGATCATATGGGTCACGCGGCATGCCGGCGGGTCGTCGTTGTCGTTCTGGAAAACAAATCCATAGGAATTCGTGATTTGTTCGTAGGAGTTCCGGAAACCGCTGCCTATCACCTCGGTTCCGGTGCCATCGGGATTGATGCGGAAGGCCGCGCCAGAGTTGTAGGAGAAACCGTCACCGGATTTCTCTCCAGCGATGGCCGTGACATCGGCCACGTTTTTCGAATAGCGCTCATCGACATACGCGCCGCCGAGCTTGAAAGTCCTGCCATCCTTGTCCTCGAACATCGCCCCCGTGTTCCCCTGGTTGAAGACCCATTTTCCGTCCGGGCTTCCTGTGACGGAGTGGAGGGAGTGATCATGGTTTCTACCGTTGAAGCCGGTCAGGAAAACCTCCCTCGTGTCCCCATCCTCTTCAGAGAATTTCCCGTCCCGGTTCTTGTCCGTCAGCTTCAGGAGGTTGGGCGGCTGGGAAACCATTACCACATTGTCGAATACCGCTATCCCCAGGGGAGCGACCAGTTCCTCGTCCTGCCAGAAAACGGAGCTTTTGTCCGCTTTCCCGTCACCGTCCGTATCCTCGATGATCACGATCTGGTCTCCGCCGGGACGCCGCCCGTCCTTTTTCCGGTAGTTCACCCCTTCAGTGACCCAGATACGACCCAGGTGGTCGGTGTCCATGTTGGTCGGATTGTGAAGCAGGGGCGAGGTGGCCCATGGGATGATTTCAAATCCCTCCGGCAGGACGAATGAATTCAGCGGCATGTTCGGCGGCTCCTCGGACGGAGTCCATCCGAAAGCGGTGGACGACAGGATAAGGGACAGGGTTCCTAGGGTTTTCATATTCTGGTGACGGGTCATACTCTGGACGGATGCTAGCCCACGAACCTTTCAAGTCAACGTCGCGAATTGCGCGTAATGTCACAAAATTCCAAACAGGAGTCCCCTACTGCATTGGCGCCTTTTCAAGACCGAGGTATTTCCTCATCCCCTTGCGGACATCGTTGATGATGATGAAAAGGACGGGGAGGAGGAACAGGGTGATGACGGTGGCGAAGACTATGCCGAATGCGAGGGAGGCGGCCATGGGCTTGAGGAACTGAGCCTGGACTTCCTTTTCCAAAAGCAGCGGGGCGAGGCCGAAGAAGGTGGTGAGCGAGGTGAGGAGGATGGCGCGGAACCGGTCGATCCCGGCGGCACGGACGGCTTCGTCGAGGGATTTGCCCTCGTCCTGGAGGTCGTTGACGGCGCAGACGAGGACGAGGGAATCATTCACGACGACGCCGGAGAGGGCGAGGATGCCGAAGACCGAGAGGATGGAAATCGGGATGCCCATGAGGTAGTGGCCCATCAGCGCGCCAATGATGCCGAAGGGGATGACGGACATGATGATGAGCGGCTTCAGATAGCTACGCAGCGGGATGGCGATGAGGACGTAGATGAAGACGATGGAGAATGCGAAGCCTTTCAGGAGCGACTGGAGGGACTTTTTCCTCTGCTCCACCTCGCCCGATTCGGTGGTGGAAATGGACGGATGCCTGGCGAGGAAGCCGGGAAAAAAGTCCTTCTCCAGGCGCTGGGTGATGAGGTCCGAGGTGGTGGCGGCCTTGTCGACGGACGCATCAATGGTGACTACGCGTTTGTTATCGATGCGCTCGATGGATGCCAGGGATTCGCCGAACTCCGTCTTCGCGATGACGGGGAAAGGGACGGCGGAGCCATCGGGTGCGCGGACGCGCATTTCCCGGAGGGTTTCCAGGGAGTCACGCTTGTCCTCCGGGTAGCGGACCATGACGCGGAGTTCGTCGCGCCCGCGCTGGACCCGTTGGGCTTCCCTTCCGAAAAACGCATCCCGCACTGCGAGCGCGAGATCCCTGCGGGTGAAACCTGCCGCCTCGCCCTCGGGAGTGGTCGAGTAGATGATCTCGGGTTTCCCGGATTTGAAACTGTCGCTGATATCGAAAGTGCCGGGGTAGGTGGCTATCTCTTCCTTGAGCTCCTGGGCGGCGTTTTCGAGCTCTTCGAGGTCGTCGCTTTCCAAATTGATGGAGACATCCCCGCCGGGAGGGCCGGCTGTTGCGGAAAAGGTGAGCGAGCGCGCGCCGGCCACGTTCCCGACCGCTTTCCGCCAATCCTGCACGATGGCCTCGGATGGCAGGAACTCGCGGGTGGTGGAGCGGGTGAGCTCTGCGGCGACGGAGACGTTGGTGTTCGTGCTCGCGGCGATCTGGATTTCTTTAAAAGGATCGTGGCCGAATTTTTCCTTGTAACCCTCCCCCAGTTTGCGGGCTTCCGCTGCCATTCGCTCGGCCTGGGCGTGGAGGTAATCGACGGACTGCCCCTGCTCCAGGCTGAGGTTCGCGCTGACGTTGTCCTGGTAGATGTTCGGGAAAAACACGAAGCGGAGCTGCCCGGCAGGGAACAGGCCGATCACCAGGATGAACACCGCGATGAATCCTGCGAAGACCGCGTAGCGCCATTGGATCGCGCGAACGATGGCGGGGCGGTAGAACTTCTGGATGAACCAAGCCAAGCCGTCGGCGACTGCTTTCTGGAGGCGGGCGAAGGATTTCGAAACAACGTTCTTCGGCTTTTTGTGGACGTTCAGGTGGGCAAGGTGAGCCGGGAGGATGAGCTTCGACTCCACGAGGGAGAAGATGAGGCAGAACACAACGGTCGTCGCGATCTGGCCGAAGACGTTTCCGAGCCGCCCGCTGACCTGGGTGAGCGGCAGGAAGGCGGCGATGGTGGTGATGACCCCGAATGTCGCGGGAGTAACGACCCGGCTGACGCCTTTGACAGTCGTCGCAATCGCATCTTCATCACCGTCTCCCCTCGCCTCCTTTTCCGTGTAGATGGACTCCCCGATGACGATGGCGTCATCGACCACGATGCCGAGCACGACCAGGAACCCGAAGGCGGAAATGACGTTCACCGACATGTCCAGACCCGGGATTGGGAAAAGCGTGACCGCCCCGGCGAGCGAGACCGGGATGCCGATCGCGACCCAGAAGGCGAGGCGGAGATTGAGGAAAAGCATCAGGATGCCGAGCACCAGCGCGACCCCGATGACGCCGTTCCGCCCGAGCAGGACGAGGCGGTCGCGGATGTTCGTCGCGCCATCCAGCCAGCTTGCGACTTCCACCCCCTCGGGGATGTCTTCGAAGTTTTTCACGGTGGCCTCCGCCTGGTTCACTGCATCGATGATATCGTCGTTGCCTTCGGTGACGACTTTGAGGCTGGTGGTGGGCTGGCCGCGGAAGCGGTTGAGGAATTTCTGATCGACGAAGGCGTCGCGCACGTTGGCGACATCACGGACGAAGATGCGGGTGCCGTCCGCGTTGGTGCGTACGGGAATGTTTTCGAAATCCTCCCTCACATATGCCTGGTCGCGGGCGCGGAGGGAAATATCGCCGCGCGCGGAGCGGACATCGCCGCCACCGAGATCGACTGAATTTTCGCTGACGGTATCGGCCAGCTCTTGGAACGTGAGGCCGTAACGGCGGAGCTGCTCCTCGGAGGGCTCGATGGAGATTTCGTAATCCCGCGCGCCAATGGTTTCCACTTTTGAAATGGCGGGCTGGGCGAGGAGTTCGTCGCGGAGGCGGCGTGCGGTCTCTTTCCGCAGGGCTTCATCGCCCGAGCCGTAGATTTCGATCCACAGCACCTGGCTGGTCTGCTCGTTCTCCGTGACCACGGGCTTCTCCGCCTGCTCGGGGAGGGACGGGATGGCATCGACCTGGATTTTCACGTCGTCCAGGAGTTTCGTGATCGGATAGTCCTCGATGGCCTCGACGGTGATCGTGGCGAGGCTGTCGGTGCTTTCCGAGCGGATTTCCTCGATGCCGCTGACGGATTCGAGGGATTCTTCCACTCGGATGGATACGCCGCGCTCGACGTTTTCCGGAGTGCCGCCACGGATCGGGACGGTGATCGTCACGGACTCCGCCGCGAAGGCCGGGAAGCCTTCTTTCCGGACATTGAGCGAGGTGAAAATCCCCGCTGCGAGGATGGAGAACATCAGGATGTTCGCCACGACCGGGTTGGACGCAAACCAGGTGATGAAGGGGTGCTTGTTCACTTTTTCGCAGCTTCAGGTTCATCGCCCGCAATTTTCACTTCGGTGCCGTCTTTGAAATTGCTCAAAGGCCGGGAGACGACCCTGAGCTCGCCGTCGATTTCGGCAGACGGTTTAATAAAGACGTCCCCGGCATCGGAATGGAGACGCTCGGCTCCGATGCGCTGGAGTTTGCTTTCACCGTCCACCGCCCAGATGAAGCTGTCATTTACGTATGCAGCCTCCGGAACCCGGTAGCTCTGGCCGATGGGGTTGGCAGAAATAGTTGCATTGGCGAACATGCCGACGGCGAGGGGCGGGCCTTCACCTTCGAAAGGATTTTCCACTTCCGCCACCGCATAGATGACCTGGTTCTGCTGATCCACGACCGGCTCCAAGCGGACGAGCGTGGCATCCCATGAACCACCGGGCTTGAGCGGGCTGGTGAGTTCCGCTCTTGCGGGGATGGTGATGCGGGCGATCTGGTCTGCGGTGAGCGGGAGGCGGATTTCCACTTTTTCGCGGGAAACGAGAGTCCCCAGCGAAGACTGCGGGGATGCCTGATTGCCCGGCGAGGCATCGCGGGCGGTGATGACTGCGGGGAACGGGGCGCGAACTTCGGTGCGGTCGAGATCCGCCTGGGCTTTGGCAATGGATGCCTTTGCGGACTCGATGTTTGCTTGGGCAGCGGCAAGCTGGGGCTTCCGCAGAACGAATTCGGAGGCTTTCGAAAGATCGCGCCCGGAGGCTTCCCAATCGCCCGCCGCCTGCTCGGCACGGATCTCCTCCTCTGCGAAAGTCCGCTCGGCGACGGTGAGGTTCGATTCCTCCCGGGCAAGCGCGGCTTGGAAATCAGTAGGGTCGATTTTCACCAGAAGGTGCTCGGTATCGACCGTCTCGCCGACACGGAATTTCTCGGAAACGTAAGTGATCCTCCCGTTTACCTGCGGAGTCAGCGCCGTTTCAAAATAACTGCTCACCGTGCCGTAGCTTTTCACCGGCGGGGTGTGGTCTTCCGGGGAGACATTGGAGACTTCCACCTCGGGAACCACCGGCGAGGGCTTCCTGCTCTTCGGCTCCGGCTTGAGGCTGCCGAGAATTTTGAAGCCGATGACCGCCAGGACGATGATGGCGATGGGGACGAGGATTTTGAGAGCGACTTTCATGCGTTCAATATGCTTTTCCGAGGGCAAGGGCGAGGGCGACGCGGTTCTGGAAGCGGAGGTTGCGGAGATTGATCAGGTTTTCCTCTGCGGAAAAGCGGCGGCGGGTCGCATCAAGGACGGTGAGGATTTCCACAAGGCCGGATTCGTAGTTCCGCAGGCTGCGCTCTTCCGCGCTTTTCGCAGAGGAAAGTGCGCTGGCGGTAGCGTCTTCCTGTTTTTTCAAATACAGCTCGGAGCCGAGTCCGTTCTCCACTTCGCGGAAGGCGTTCAGGACGGTGGAGCGGTAGGTTGCGAGCGCCTGTTTTGCGCGGGCATTTGCGGCACCGAGTTCTGCGCGGCGGCGGCCTCCGTCGAGGATGGGCGCGGCGAGGTTTGCTCCGATAGACCAAACGGTGAAATCGGTGTCGGCGAGATCCTTGAGTTCGCCGGATTGCTGTCCGCCGCTCGCGGTGAGGCCGAAGCTGGGAAAAAGGTCGGCGTGAGCCACTTTCACATTCGAATCCGCAGCCAGGATGAGCTGGTATGCGGAAAATATATCCGGCCTGCGCATGAGGAGGGTCGATGGGATACCGGCCTTCACGTTCCGGCGGAGAGACGGCCAGGATTCCGCGCCCAGCGAGGCATCCGGGTATGCGCCCGTTAGCGCGGCCAGCCTGCGTGCGGACTGGTCACGGCTGTTTTTCCGCTGGTTGATCAAGGCCTTGGCGTTTTCCACATCGGTTTTCGCGAGATCGAGTTCACCGAGGTCTGCGGTGCCAAGCTCGAAACGTCGGTTTACCAGGTCGAGCGTGCTCTGGAAGGACTCAAGCTGCCGCGCCGCCAGATCTCGCAGTTGCGTGGCCGCGACCAGGTCGAAATACGCCTGCGCTGTCTGTGCCGCGATGGATTGCTTCGCCGCCTCGTAATCCCCGGCCGCAGCATCCCGGTTCGCCTCCGCAGCGGAAACGCCCGCCCGGATTTTTCCCCACACATCGACCTCCCATTGTGCATCGAGGGAAGCGCTGTATCGCTCGGTGATCACCGATCCGAAATTAAAACCCCCGCCAGCCGAGTTTGTCTGCCCCCGGCTTGCCCCCACGTTCCCGGAAGAGATGGGAAAAGACCCGCCCGCGCGCTCCGGGTATTGAAGCCGGCCTCCTCCAGCCTTGCCGCCGCCGCTTCCAGATCCGGATTCCCGCTTTGCGATAGCCGCATCTGTTTTCTCAAACCGGAATCCTCGAACACGCTCCCGAGACTTTCCACCAGCTCCGGCACCTGAGAGCGACCGCTGCGGTAACTCCTCGGCGACGTCGATACCATCGTTTCTACCATCCGCTTTCGCACCCGGCAGATACGGACAGGATACGAGAAGCAGATTGCCACACAGGCACAGGGCGGCTGTTCGGAAGATGCTCATGTTATCGGAAATCCCACACGGGATACCGATCCTGCGCGCAGCGTGCGCAAACTATACCGACATTCGGTTATTCAAACGGTTTTTATCAGATTACGCTCACAGGCCGGATCACGGGAAAAGTCGTGAGACTCGGAAATTCGGGTTGAAAAAACGAAAATCTTATCCGGACGCTTGCCAAGCTGCCTCCGAGCCGGTAATCCCATCAAACCATTTGACAAACCCTATGAGTAAATCAGAAGCAATCGCACCTAACGCCAGCCGACTCCTGTGGGCTGGATTCACAGCCATCCTCGCCGCAGGCGTGGGCTTCGGAGTCCGAGGAGGACTCTTCGGAACCTGGGAAGAGGCATTCAACCTCAACGGAGCACAACTCGGCGCGATCAGCCTCGGCGCCGGATTCATCAGCTTCTGTTTCGGCATTATCATCGGCGGAATCGTGGTCGATAAAATCGGTTACGGAAAACTCGTTTTCGTCGCGTTCCTCCTTCATGTCCTCTCCGCTTTCGTAACGTTTGCCGCCAAGCCGGGGATGGATAGCGAAACAGCCTATCTGTTCCTTTACTGGGGCACGTTCCTGTTCGGGCTCGCAAACGGAACCCTCGAAGCCGTGGCAAACCCGCTCGTAGCCACCCTGTATCCGAAAAACCGAACCCACTATCTGAACATCCTCCACGCCTCATGGCCTCTGGGAATGGTATTCGGTGGCCTGATCGGCTGGACTCTCGGTTCAGGGGCAAATGCCTGGGATTGGAAATGGCAACTCGCTCTCTACCTGGTTCCGACACTCGCCTATGGCATCATGTTCTTCGGCCAAAGGTATCCCAAGTCGGAAGCCTCCGAGAGCGGTCTCAAACTTGGTGAAATGTTCAAGGACGTGGGGATCCTCGGAACCCTGATCGTTTCCGTCCTCCTGTTCTTCTTCCTGCGCAGGGATTTCTTCGGTGGACTCATCGGCCTGAACGAACTGGTTTCAAACATGCTCTCCGCACTCGTCGCCCTTGCTCTGCTGGGATGGGTCGCAACAATCACGAAGTTTGCCATAGGCCATTGGCTGATCTTCGTGCTCTTCATCACCCACGCGCTCGTAGGCAGCGTCGAACTGGGAACCGACGGCTGGATCCAAAACATCACAGGAACCATTTTGAATCCGGAACAAGGCAAAATCCTGTTCGTATTCACCTCGCTGATCATGTTCGGCCTCAGATTCTGTGCTCACTTCATCGAAAGCAAAGCCGGAGTCAAGCCCATCGGACTTCTCTTCATTTGCTCCGATCCTCGCAGTTGTCGGACTTAACCTCGTAAGCGCGGTTACTTCCTTCGGAGTAGCCTTTGGAGCACTGGCCGTCTATGCCCTCGGGAAAACCTTCTTCTGGCCTACGATGCTCGCAGTCATCGGCGACCGCTTCCCGCGCACAGGTGCCGTTGCGATGAGCCTCATGGGCGGAATCGGCATGCTTTCCGTAGGTCTGCTCGGAGGCCCGGGACTTGGCTATGCGAGGGATCGCTTCTCGGCCAGTGAACTGGAAAAGGCCGATGCCGCCTTGTATACCGAAGTAAAAAGTGACGGCAACGCCAGCACTTTCCTAGGCTTCGAACCGGTTCAGCCGATCGATCCTAAAACACTCAATCCAGCTAAGGGTGCCTACGCTGCGAAAGTTGCAGTTGACCGTGGTAGCGAAAAGGAGGCGGATGCGGAAATGGCAGCCACTCTCACGCCCGAGCAGGAGCTTATTGCCAAATCCGATATCGAAGGAAACAGGAAAGTCCTTCGGGTTGACTCCGCTATTCCTGCCGCCATGGCGGTCATATTCCTGCTTCTGATGCTTTATTTCCGCTCGGTAGGCGGATACCGCCCTCTCAGCATTGAAGAGGTATCCGGCGGAGTCGAAGGCCCCGTCCGGTAAACTGATTTATTAGATCATCCTTCCCAGAAACGGCGCACCCCTCACAAGGTGCGCCGTCTTCTTTTCCCTTGATTCAACCGCCATGCGAGGCATGAAGTGGGTGCGGATGGCATCAACATTGAAAAAACTCACCCAGCGAATCGGCTCCCCCTTCCAGCGGCTCTTTCTGCCGCGAGGCCTGCTTGCGTCGTTTCTCCTTATCGCATCCCTGCTGCCATCCGCGCTGCAAGCGCGCGATGCCAGGATCAATCTCGCCGACGGCTTCGACTTCCCGGTCGGGAAACCCAGCGCAGCCGGTTACTACAAGGCACGCGGTCTGCGCCTCCGTTCCCCAACCCATTTCGGCGAGGACTGGAACGGTCGTGGCGGCGGCGATACGGATCTCCGGGATCCCGTTTATTCCTGCGCGGACGGCATCGTCACCTTCGCCTACAACGTCCGGCAGGGCTGGGGAAACGTCGTCCTCGTTCGCCACGCATACCGGGATCCAGGCAGTGGAAAAGTCAGATACGTCGACTCCCTTTACGGCCATCTCGACCGCATGACTGTAAAAACAGGAGACAAGCTGAAGCGCGGCCAGCAGCTGGGCACCATCGGAACCAACTTCGGCATGTATCCCGCCCACCTCCATTTCGAGATTCGCCACAACATCACCACGGGGATGCATCGCAACAACGTCCCCTCGGATCTCGCCAATTGGGCGGATCCCACCCAGTTCATCAACAAATACCGCCGTCTCAACAGAGAATGGCGCTCCGTCAACATACCTTCCGGCACTTACAAGGAATACGCCGGCTTCAAAGGCTTCTGACGGCAGGTTGATTCTCAGCTTCAGTCCGCTTTTACCCTTTCACCCGGATACTTTTCCAGACTTCGTCCCATGTCCGGCAAGCGAGCCAAGGCCTCCTCCATCATCCCGGCGCTCATCCTCTGCCTTGCGGTCGCACTTTGGATCCATGAGATTTCCGGCCAGGAGGATACTCAAACTGTTTCCACGGAGACTCGAAATAATTTTGAAAAAGCGGCGGATCCGGACCGGATTGGAACCTACGAATTTTACCAGGGCTGTACGATCGCTTCCGATCGCGGCAACGATGGCGATTCCTTCCGCGTCCTCTTTCCGGACGGGAAGAAGGAGATCGTCCGCCTGTATTTCGTGGATGCGCCGGAGGGTGGATTCAGGACATACCGGGGCGGGGAAAACAACCACCACCGCATCAGCCAGCAAGCGGAGGACATGGGCGGGATCTCTCCAGCTCAGGCGGTGGAGATCGGAATAGAGGCAAAGAGTTTCACCCTGACCTTATTGGAAAAATCTCATTTCAGCGTTTTCACGAAGTGGGACAGTCCGTTCAAAGACAGGCGCTACCATGCATTTGTGGAGGTATCGACTGCGGGCGGAAAACGTTTTCTTCACGAGTTGCTCGTTGAGCGCGGACTGGCCAGAATCCACACCAAGGGCGCTCCGTTGCCCGATGGAACCACGATACGGAAACATGAAGGTAATCTCCGAAGTCTGGAGAAAGACGCGAAAGCAAATAAAGCCGGTGCCTGGGGACTTTGAATCATGAGAATCTACACTCTGAAAACCTGCGACTCCTGCCAGAAAGCCACCAGATGGCTTAGGGAAAATGAGATCAATTTCGAAGAGATCCCAATCCGGGAGGAACCTCCGTCAGCCGAAGAGCTCCGCCGCGCCCTCGCCGATCTGGACGGCGACATCATGAAACTCTTCAACACATCCGGCCAGGATTACCGCTCGACGGACATGAAATCAAAGCTCCCCGGCCTATCCGACACGGAGGCCATCTCCGTCCTTTCCACCAACGGAAATCTGGTCAAACGTCCATTTCTGGTGACGGACAAGGCCACAAGAGTCGGATTCAAAGGTTCCTATCCGGGTCTTACCGAGTCTCCAAACCATTGACTGCCCTCGGGATCCGTCCTAAGTCAGCCCCATGCCCATTTCGGATGCCGCCAACCCTTTCATCTGCGACCTCGTCGCCTACGAACCCGGGAAGCCCATAGAGGAAACCGCCCGCGAACTCGGCCTTGACCCGGCCTCCATCGTCAAGGTCGCCTCGAACGAGAATCCTCTCGGCCCATCCCCTCTTGCAAAGGAAGCGATGCGCAAGGCCATCGAACAATCTCACATCTATCCTGACGGCGGCGGTTACAAGCTTCGCTCAGCCATCGCCAAAAAACTCGGTTTCGAGATAGGCAACATCGTCTTGGGAAACGGCTCCAACGAGATCATCGAGCTACTCTGCCACACCTTCCTGAACCGCGACGCGGAGCTCATCGCGGCGAAGCACGCCTTCGTCGTTTACAAGCTCATGGCGACCCTTTTCGGCGCGAAATACGTGGAGGTGGATGATCTGGATTTCATCCACGACCTTGATGCCATGGCGGATGCCATTACGGAAAACACCCGCCTCGTCTTCGTGGCGAATCCGAACAACCCAACCGGGACGCAGGTGACGCAGGAGGCGATAGACCGCTTCATCGCCCGCCTTCCCAATCACGTCGTGGCCGTTTTCGATGAGGCCTATTTTGAATTCCTGGAAACCCCTCCGGATGTTCTCAAGCACGTCCACGACGGAAAAAACGTGATCGTCCTGCGCACCTGTTCGAAAATCCACGGCCTCGCAGCGTTGCGTATCGGATACGGAATCGCTCCCGGACCACTCGCCGACCTTCTCCAGAAGGCGCGCCAGCCTTTCAACACGAACGCCATCGCGCAGGCGGGAGCGCTGGCGGCGCTCGACGACGAAGACCACATCAAAAAAACCCGTGCCACCAACCGCGAAGGTCTCGCGTTCTATGAAAAAGCACTTGCGGAGCGGGGTCTGAAATTCGTGCCTTCGGTCGCGAACTTCATCCTCACGGAAGTCGGCGACGGCGATCTCGTTTTCAAGGAAATGCTCAAGCAAGGAGTGATCGTCCGGGCGATGCGAGGCTACAAGCTGCCGGGTTGGGTCCGTATCTCAATCGGTACCCCGGCCGAAAACCAACGCGCCCTCGACGTCCTGGACAGCGTGTTGCCACTGGTCACCGACAACTGATCGCTGTTTACTTTTCATCATCCTGCTACAGACTCCCGCCCATGAATTTCTCCGGCACCCATACAGCCCTCATCACTCCTTTCCGGGATGGAAAAGTTGATGTCCCTGCTTTCGAAGCGCTCATCGAACGCCAGATCGAAGCCGGGATCAGCGGCATCGTCCCCGTCGGCACCACGGGCGAATCCCCCACCCTCGGAACCGAAGATCACATAGAGGTGATCCGTCTCGCGGTTGCGACCGCAAAAGGCCGCGTCAAAGTCATCGCGGGTACAGGCGCGAATGCCACCGCGGAAGCGATCGAACTTACCCAGGCTGCCGAGAAGCTCGGCGCGGACGCGTCCCTCCAGGTTTGCCCATACTACAACAAGCCCTCACAGGAGGGGCTGTATCTCCATTTCAAAGCGATCGCTGAAAGCACCTCTCTGCCCGTGATGCTGTATTCGGTTCCCGGACGGTCATCCATCGAGATCGCCCCGGATACCGCGGCACGGCTGGCCTCGGGTTGCGGGAATATCGTCGCCATCAAGGAAGCGGGTGGCTCCGTTGACCGTATAAACCAGCTCGTCCAGGCTCTCCCGGACGGCTTCGGCATTCTCTGCGGGGATGATCCCCTGACACTCCCTTTCATCGCATCAGGTGCCAACGGTCTCGTATCAGTAGCCGCGAACCTGGTTCCCGATATCATGACCCGGCTGGTAAATCACTGTCTCGCGGGTGAATTCGCGGAAGCTCTTGAAGTACAGAAGCAATATTACCCCCTCATGCGCGGCCTCATGTCACTGGATGTGAACCCCGTCCCTATCAAGACCGCTGTCGCCCTACAAGGCCACTGCTCCGACGAACTCCGTCTCCCTCTCGCTCCCATGGACGAGGACAACCTCGTCGCCCTCCGCGCCTTGCTCCGCTCCTACAGTCTGATCTGAAAATCCGAAGGGCGAACTTTCCCTGGCCACAAATCACAAACCACCTCAAAAATTTTCTAAAATGCCTACTCCAAAACTCTTCAACCCAGGCCCGGTGGATGTCTCACCCGAGACCTTCGCCGCAATGTCCCACACGATGATCGGCCACCGCGGTTCCGATTTCGAAAATCTCTACGCCTCGCTGCAGCCAGGCCTGAAGGAGATTTTCGGAACGGATCGCCCTGTGTTCCTTTCCACATCCTCGGCCTGGGGTGTCATGGAAGCCGCGCTCCGCAATCTGGTTCAGAAGAAAGTCCTCTGCCTTTGCTGCGGAGCCTTCTCCGACAAGTGGATCGATGTCGCGAAAAAATGCGGCTATGAGGCCGAAGCCGTCCAGGTCGAGTGGGGCGAGGCCATTGACCCGGAGGCCGTTCGAGCGAAGCTCTCCGAAGGCGGTTTCGATACCGTGACCTTCATCCATTCCGAAACCTCCACCGGGGTTCTCAATGACCTGGCAGCCGTCTGCAAGGTGGTGAAATCGTTCCCGGATACCATGCTTATAGTAGATACCGTGTCGTCCCTTTCCACTGTCGACATCGACATGGACGCGAACGGGATCGATGTCTGCCTCGCCGGTGTCCAGAAAGCCCTGGCTCTTCCACCCGGCCTCGCGCTCTTTGCCGTCTCCGATGCCGCCATGGCACGCTCCAAGACGATTGCCAACCGCGGCTACTATTTCGACTTCCACGAATTTGCGAAAAACGACGCTGCGAACAACACGCCGACCACTCCTTGTATTTCACTCCTTTTCGGACTTCGTTTCATGCTCGAAGAAATCGCTAAGGAAGGTTTCCAGAACCGCAAAGAACGGCACGCCAGAACCAATGCCATGATCCACGCTTGGGGAGCGAAGCACGGCTTCGAATTGTTCGCGCCCGAAGGCAACCGCTCCTTCGCCCTGACTTGCTTCGCCACACCGGACGGTTTCGACCTTTCCGCATTTATCAAGGAACTCAAGACCAAGCACAATTTCCTCATCAACGGCGGTTACGGGAAGATCAAAGGATCGACCTTTCGCATCTCCAATATGGGCAACGAGACAGAGGAGACCATGCAAGAGCTGATAACTGCGATGGATGACGTCCTCGGGAAATAGCCCTGCACCGTCGGCGCGATATCAGAAGAAACCGGCAAAGCCGCTCTTGTCGCGTATTCCCATCATCGTGAAAACGTAGTCACCCTTTTGCCAAGAAGCCTTCGCCCACTCACCCGATTGGCTGATACGTGGATCTGAAATACCGGGAAGATCTCCTCTGACGTCGTCCCGGTGAAAAATCACGAGATGAACCGTCCCGCCCTTTTCATCAAAACAGATAAGGGATCCTTTCGTCCCGTCGATCAATAGCTCGCGACAACCCAGACCTTTGCAGTTTTTCAGGCCCGGCGGCAGATACCCTTCCCCGCAAGGCAAACCCTTGTCCTTCAGATAGGAAACCAGGCGGGGCGTTTCCTCGCTCATTTTATCAAGACTGAATATCGGTGACTCGAAAGCCCTGACAAATCCGGCGGCAACCGCCTCGACCGGAACCCTCCCTCCATCATCCGCGACCGGGGCAGAGACGGGAGCGGACTCCCTTGACGCAATAAACGCGAATGCGATCCCGGCAGCTGCCGCGAGAGGAATGCCCACCCGCTTCCAACCGAATCCGCCCGTGTGGACTGTCGCTGTCTGTTCCATCGCGATCAGCACCCGGTCACGGAGACCGTCCGGCACCTCTATTGCGGCCATGGCGGCAATCCACCTGCCCTCCTCCGCCATATCGACCTTGGGAAAATCGCCGCCATCCTGAACCATCGAAAGCAGCACATTCTGGCGCAGTCCCTGTGGCAGATCAACACGGGCGAGTGCCTCGGCGAACTCCGCGTCAAAAGCACGTTCCCTCACCAACCATTCCCCCAGTTCGCGATCTTCCGTCGCATATTTCAATGCCGCCGCGAATTCAACATCCTGGGAGTCCGCTCCATCGGGGCGGAAACTCTGCAGGACAAACTTTGCCTTTTGCTTATCCATTGTTCGTCTGAAATAATTCCGGGTTAACATCCACCAGGTTCTTCGGGCCGCTGGAGGGCTCTCTGACCATCTTTTTCCTTAGCATTTCCTTCCCCCGTGACAACCGCGACATCACGGTACCGATCGGGACGTCGAGGATTTCCGCGATCTCCTTGTAACTGTGCTGCTGGAGGTAGAACAAGGCGAGCGGAGCCTGATACATCTCATCCATCTCACCCAGCAGTTCCACCGCCCTATGGCCGTCCATCTGGCGCTCCGCGTCATCATCAGTCCCGCTAGTCGAGGCCATGATCGCCTCGTCCACCGGCTCGTCGGAGAATCTTGCCATCTTCCGTCTCTGCCCGAGAAACTCCCGGTGCAGGGTCGTGAAGAGCCAGGTCTTGGCCTTGCTCCGGTCGCGAAGCTGGGAATTTTTCTCCGCCCAGATGCAAAACGTCTCCTGCACAAGATCAGCCGCACGATCAGGACTCCTCGTCAGGGAATACCCGAAGCGATACAACGCCTGATAATGCGCATCGACCAATTCTCCGAACTCACTCATTTCCGGAGCATAGGAGTGGAATCCACCCGGCGCTATTCCGAATAAACGCGCGGACTCGAAAAAACTCTTCTTTAATTACCGTAGCAGCCTCCTAGAATCGTCTCAAACCTATGCAAAAAACAACCGCCACCCTATTCGCCGCCACCATCGCCCTGGCATTCCCTCCGATCGCATCCGCTGATTTTTCATTCAAGGACGAAGACGGATCTCTGCAACTCCACGATGGGGAAACCCTCGTCACCGCGTTCCGCTCCGACTACCGTGTCCCCTACTTATATCCGCTCACAGCACCCTCTGGAACGAACATCGCCCGCCACTGGCCCATGGAGGACGATCTCAAAACCGAGGAAAGGGATCATCCCCACCATCGCGGTCTCTGGCTTTCCCATGGCAATGTCAACGGCTACGATTTCTGGGCAGGACAGGATAACAAGAACGCCTCCATCGTCCTCAATTCAATTACGGAAAAAAAGTCCGACGGGGACATCGCGTCCTTCACGGCGGATCTGACCTGGACGGCGGAAGGCAAGGAATTTCTCAAGGAGGCCCGCACCCACACTTTCTCCTATCCGGATGGAAAAACGCTACGCATTGACACGATTTCCACCATGACCGCTCTCGCGGAAGAAGTTGTTTTCGGCGATACCAAGGAGGGTACCTTCGCCATCCGCACCGACCGCACTCTGCGTGTGAAGGGCAAGGAGGCCAAAGCGACCCTCACGAATTCCAACGGGGAAACCAACCTCGACGCCTGGGGGAAACGAGCCAACTGGGCAGCTTACTCTGGCCCCGATGAGAAAGGCGCGGCCGTTGTCGTCGCGATTATCGACGCACCCACGTCTTTTCGCCACCCCACGCACTGGCACGCCCGTGACTACGGTCTGCTCGCCGCGAACCCCTTCGGCATCCACGACTTCGAGTCGAACAAGGACAAGACCGTCGGAATCCACGTTTTGAAAAAAGGCGAGACGATAACTTTCAACTACACCGCGATCATCCACAACGGCTCACTGGAATCCGCTGATCTGGATGGCGTCTACAAGTCGCTGCCGAATAAAGAACGGTAGGAAACTCATCCACTGATCTCCCGCTCGATCGCATCCATTGCCTCTTCGGTGGAGATGATACGCGCGTACCGGTCGCGCAAGGTCTTCAGCGATGCGTCGTGGAGATCCTGTGTGACCGTGGCGCAGCAGTCATCCACCATCGTGACGAGGTAGCCGAGGTCGCAGGCATGGCGGACGGTGGTTTCCACGCACTCATTCGTGTAGACGCCCACGACATAGACCGAAGTAATACCGAGATTCTGCAGGACGTAGTTGATGTTCGTGGAGGCGAATACACCGCTGGCCGTTTTGTTGATTACGATCTCATCCCCCACTGGAGCGACCTCTTCCAGGAAACACGCTTCGGCGGAGCCCGGGGAGGCGTGGACTTCGAGGCGCTTGTGACCTTTCGAGCTGTCCCGGCCATCATGGGTCAGCGACTGGATGCGGCAGTGGATCACCTCCAGTCCGTGGGCGCGGAAACAGTTCTGCAGATTGTGGACATTGGGCAGAACCATTTCCTTCAGCCGGTCGAAGTAGTAGCGCATCTGTTCCAACGGGATGGGCGAGGTCTCATAGTCCGTGAAAAGTCCGTGTCCTTCCGCCGCGTCGAGATACTGCATGTCGATGCAAAGCAGCGCGGTGTTGCGGTTTCGGAGATCCTTCTCATGGCGCGGATTTTCCGCGAAGGACTCGCGGTAGAGGGGGCTGAACGGATCGTCTGTGAAATCTGCTTCGCTCATTTCCCGGAAGTTAACGGTTTGGTCGCGAGTTGGTAAAGGGTGGCGAGCATCAGGTTCGCCCCGGCCTCAATATCCTCCCAGTGCAGTCCACTCGGAGGGCGAGTGGCTGAGGCCACCCTTGCTGGGAACGAATACCATCGCCATGGGTGCGACGCGGCCGACGAGCTGGGCGTCGTGGGCAGCTCCGCTGAGCATTCGGATTGCATTCAGACCGAGTTCCGTGGCATTTTCGGAAAGCATGGACGTCAGCCGTTCGTCGGAGGCGACAGGTTGGATACGACCCTGGACGTTGTAATTCGAACTTCAGCTTCCGGCGGCGTGAAATGGCGGCCAATGCTTTCTGGAAACGCCTCGGAGAGTTCCGTTAGAATATCGGTGGAGGGGTCGCGGAAATCCAAGGAGAACTCCACCGCACCGGGGACCGAGTTCGGCGCGCCGGGGAGGATCTCCGCTTTTCCGATCGTGGCGCGCGAGTTTTCGCCGCCGTTTTCCTCAAGGATGCGGGGAATCTCGTGGGCGAAATCGGCGAGACCCATGAGCGCGTCCTTGCGGTAATCCATGGGGGTGGTCCCAGCGTGGTTGGCCTCGCCGTGAAACGCAGTGCCCACGAGCGGAGGCCGGTGATGCTCTCAACGATGCCGACCTGCAGGTGATTCTCATCGAGGATTGGCCCCTGCTCGATATGAAGCTCCAGATAGGAATCGATCTGCTCTGGGCGACGGCGGGCTTCGAGAGATTTCAGAGGATCGAGACCCTGGTCGAGCATGGCGTCGTAGAGGCGGGTGCCGCCGAGATTGGCAGCGTTCTCGACTTTTTCCATGGTGAGAGTGCCGGTGAAAGCCTCGGAGCCGAAGGTGCCGCCGAAATGGCCTTCCTCATCGGAGAAGGCGATGAGTTCAAGTGTCTGCTCAAACGAGAGGCCGGATGACTTGATAGCACGGAGACATTCAAGGCCGACAACCACGCCGAGACAACCGTCGAGCATTCCGGCGCAGGGGACGGTGTCGATGTGGGAACCGACGAAGACCCGTGGCGAGTCGGATTCTCCGAGGAGGATCCCGGATATGTTGGCGGCTCCATCGGAGGCCGGGAGTGAGGCCGTTTTCCTCGATGCGGTGGAGCAGCCAGCGTTTTCCCTCCATGTCCTCGTCGGTGAAGGCCTGCGGTAAATACCGCGATCCTGTTCATTCTTTCCGATCGATGCGAGGGCGAGGATGTCGGATTTGATGCGCTCTATGTCAACGCGGAGGTTTTTCTGGGATGGGCATGAATGGGTGGCTGCGATGAACGCGAATGTCCGCGAATCTTGGGTTTTGATTTTGGTGGCCGATGCACCACGCTTGCTACGCTACGCGGTGAACTGCTTGTGGAGGATGTGGAGTGTGAGGAGATGGTTGAGGAGGGTGTCTTTTCTCACCAGGGAAGTTGGGTCGTTGTCGGAGCGGTATTCTGTCAGGAAATTTTTCACCCGCTCGGGAGAGCAGATGCCGGCGTCGGCGATGATGGCTTCGTTCAGGTATTCGGAGATGAGTTCCTCGACTTTTGCCATTTTCGCTTCGTCGGTGTGAGCCGGGGGAGCCATGAAGGCGAACTTCTCGCGCTTGTAGAGGACTTCCGGGAGGACACCTTTGACCGCTTCGCGGAGGACATGTTTTTCGATATTTCCTTTGATGCGGAGGTTTGGCGGGACCTGGACGGCGGCGGCGGCGAGGTGGTGGTCGAGAAAGGCGGGGCGTGATTCCATGGAATTCGCCATATCAACGCGGTCGCCGCCCCAGTTGAGGATCTGGCCTTCGAGCTGGCATTTCGACCAGGTGTATTGGGCGATGTCGAGAGGGTGGCGGCCTTCGAGCATGGTGGGGTCGATCTGGTCGGCGATTTCCTCGATGGGATCGTAGTCCTCGAGTTCGTGGAGGAGATCGTCGGAGAGAAGCGGGCGGGCGATGTCCAGGGTGTCCATCCACGGTTGGAGCCAGGACGGGGTGAAACCGCAGAGTTTCTCCCATGCCGGATGGGTGCGCTGGGTTTCCGCGAGGATGGCTCCCTTGAAGAGGGAATTGGTTTTTTCCAAGCGCTGCCTGGTATTCGTTGCGGACGCTTTCCGGCTCGTGGCTGATGCCGTGGAGGAACATGTCGCGCTTGAGAGCCGGGTAGCCGGCGAAGAGTTCGTCGGCTCCCTCGCCGGTGATGACGCAGCGGTAGCCGGAGTCCCAGACGCGCTTGGACATGAGGTTCTTGGCGACGCCGAGGGTGTTGTAAAATGTGCGCTCGGCGTGCCAGACGGTTTTGACGTAGTTTTCGCCGTAGAGGTCTTCGGCTTTGAGATTGATGACTTCCTGATCGGCGCCCATGGACTCGGCCATCTGCTTGGCGATGGGGGCTTCGTCGTACTGGTCGTCGTCGAAGGAGATGGTGTAGGCCTTGGTCGGCGATTGCATCGCGCCGGTGGCCAGGCCGAGGATGCAGCAGGAATCGATGCCGCCGGAGAGGTAGCAGCCGACTGGAACATCGGCTTCGAGGCGGAGCACGATGGCATCGATAAGTTCGGAGCGGATTTTTTCGACATGCTCCTGCTCATCGACCTTTTTCGGGCGGCTTTCCTCGTGGGGGAAATCGAAATCCCAGTAGCGCTCCTGGTGGATATCGAGCTTGCCGTCGCGTTTGCGGATGCGGAGGAAATGCCCTGGAGAGAGTGAGGTGACATTTTCAAACGCGCTCATGCCGGGAGCGATTGTCTGCATGAGCTGGTGCAGAGCGGCTTTCCTATCGAGGCGCGCGGGGACGTCGGGGTGGGCGAGTACGGACTTCGCTTCGGAGCCGTAGACGATGGTGCCCTTGTCCGGGGAGACCCAGTAGAAGAGCGGGCGGACGCCGAAGCGGTCGCGGATGAGGATGAGCTCGTCGGTGTGGTTGTCGTAGAGGGCGAAGGCGAATTCGCCACGCAGGTGCTCCGTGAAATCGAGGCCGAACTTGCGGTAAAGGCCGATCGCGATCTCGGAATCCGATTTTGTCAGGAAACGGTCGCCTTCCGCCATGAGGGTCGAGCGGTGGCGTTTGAAATCGTAGAACTCGCCGTTGGAAGTGAGAACGTAACGGCCATCGACCGCGTGGAGCGGCTGGCAGCCGCCTTCGAGGTCGTTGATGGCGAGGCGTGTGTGGCCGAGGGCCACTCCTTTTTCCCGGAGAACATACTGGCCGCGTCCGTCGGGGCCGCGGTGGTGGATGGTCTCGAGCTGCCGGTCGAGCAGATCGGGGGTGTTTTCGGGGAGTGGTTTGGCAGAGAAATGGCCGGCGATTCCGCACATATGATAAATCTGGTAGTTGTTAGGAAGGTGAGAGGTCGATGAGGTTCGGCAGCGCCTTGAGGCGACCGAGAACTGACATGAGAAGCGCCTGGCGGATGAAGACCGCGCCGTGGGCCTGGGAGAAGTAAAGGTTGTGGGGGGTCTTGTCCAAGGAGGTGTCGAGTTCGTCGAGCCGGGCGAGCGGGTGGAGAATGACGGCGCTTTCCTTGATGGGGCTTTCGGCGTTGAGCTTGAAGCGGGAGTCCATGTTCTTGTAGGAATCGCCCAGAAAGGCGATGGAGTTCATGTAGATGATATCGAGCGTGGGGAGGTGCTCGCGGACGTCGTTGGAGACCTCGTAATCGATGTCGGCGGCGGTGAGCCGTGCGGTGACGTCCTCGCCGAAGGGGTCGGCCATTTCGGAAATGATGGTGACTTTTCCTATGTGGTCTTTGAAGAGCAGAGCCATGAGGAGGAAGGATTTCACGGCACGCATGGAGCCGGGGGTGCCGAGAATGCCGAGATGGAGAAGCGGCGTGCCCTCAACGTGGGGGGCGGCGAGGGTGGGTCGCCATTTGAGGAGGGCGAACCAGTCGGCGAGGGCTGTGTGGGGTGCTCGCCGGAGCCGTTGCCGGCATTGATGAGGGGGATGCGGAGATTTTTCAGGATCTCCTGAGGGGCGATCGGTGTTGGTGTGACGCATGATGACGAGTCGGCATAGGCGTTGAACATCTCGCCGATATCGGCGAGCGATTCGCCTTTCGCCTGGCCGGTGGTGGAGCCATCCGCGATGGAAATGACCTTCCCATCGAGGCGGAAGACAGCGCTCTCGAAGCTGGTGCGGGTGCGGGTGGATGCTTCGAAAAACGCGGTGACGACGATTTTCCCATCAAGCGGGTGATATGGCCAGATCTCGATCTTCTCGAGAATTGCGGCGAGTTTGCAGAGCTCAACAACCTCATCGAAAGAGAACTGCCCGGCGGTAAGGATGTTTTTTCCCTCAAGATCCTGGAGAGTACCGAGATGAACCGGGTTGTTGATGAACAGGCCGGAGGGTTCGGGACGGATGGCGGAGGAACCTTCCGGAGGTGCGAGATTCGGGGTGATCTGATTTTCCCTGGGGTGTTTCTGGTCGTGGTTATCCATGGCGATGGGATCGATTGAAATTATAGGAGGCTGCTACCAGAGAGTGCCTTTCGCCCAGTCCTTGAAAAGAAGCACGAGGAGTGTGAGCGCACCGAGACCGGTCCAGACGAGAGCCGTGACGACCAGGAAATGGAGGAAGGCTTGTGAGAACATGAGAATCAGCTTGCGGGGAATTTTTGCGGAGAGACGTAGCGGGCGGCGATGGTGAAGAGCATGGATACGGCGGTGCCGACGAGAGACGCGGTGAACCAGCCGAGGGCAAAGTATGCGATTACCCCGGTGGCGCAACCGAGGATGATGCCGGTGATGACGAGGGGGCGGTTGATCCGCTTCCAGAACAGTCCGGCGATAACGGGCCAGATGAGCGAGCCGACGAGGGGACCGGAAATGAACAGTGCCTCGATGATAGGCCACTTGGGCGCGGCGAGCAACCACGCGAAGATGCCGACGGCGATGATGACGATACCGGAGACTTTGCGGAAGTTCCTCTCATCGTGGGTTTTCCCGAGCAGGCCTTCCTGGACATCGCGGATGAGAAGATCCGAAGTGGCGGCGAGCAGGGAATCGATGGATGATGCCATGGAGCAGAAGAGGACGATGAGGATGAGAATCCCGGCGATGGCTCCGAAGCCGGATTGGGTCATGACAGCGGCGGCGACGGTGGGGCCGGTCTGGTTTGCCTCGGTGATGTTTATGCCGAGCGGCCCGGCTGCGAGGGCAATGAATCCGGCGGCGATTGGGATGGGGAACCACAGGATGCCGGAGAGGAGAAAGGCTCTCGGAGCGACGTCCTCGCGCATGGCGAAGGCGCGGGACCACCAGACGTTGTTGTGGAAGACCTCGCCGAAACCGAAGAGCATGTTGTTGAAGACCGCGAGGAGAGCGGCGGGCATCGCGATCTGCAGAAGCGATGGCTGGTGGGTCGCGATGTGGGTATAGGCCTGGTCGAAATCAAGCCGGGTGACGACGAGGCAGCCGATGAAAACAATGCCGATGAGGATGATTATGGTCTGGATGAAATCGGTTCCGATCACGGCATACATACCGCCAAAGAGGGTGTAGAGGACGCAGACAAGAAGAATAAGTGACATGCCCTGGAGGTAGGGAATTCCCGCGAGGGCGGTCATCAGCTCACCGCCCGCGATGGCCATGCTGACAAGCCATGAGAGCGAGTAAATCATCGTGATGATCAGGAAAATCGCCCAACCGGTGCGTCCGTATCGGAGGCGGAAAAAATCCCCGGCGGTCACACCCTGTGGCAGGATTTTCCGAATGCGGATGGCGAAGAAGGCAAAGAGGATGAGGCCGAAGCTGGCAGTGGAATAAGCGAGCATTCCCCAGACACCCAGCGTGAACGCGAAAACAGGCGCGAGCATCGTGGTATTTGACGTGACCCATGTGGCCATCGCGGTGGCGGAGCCGAGGGAAAGGCCGACCTTTCGCCCTGCCAGCATGAAACCCTCCGAGTTTTTCGCCTTTTTCCCCCAGAGGAAGCCGAGGACGACCCAGAGGATCCCGAGGCCGATGACGATAGCCCAGCCGGTTGAAGTGGAGATGGAGGTGACGGCGGCTACCACGGTGCTTCCTCCTCATCTTTTGTCATGTAGTGTCCCGCTAGGATGGAAGCTATTGTGGCGATGACGACGAGTCCCCCGATCGAGAGAATGAGCCAGAGTTTCCAGCGGGAAAAGAACTGGACTTCCACAGCGAGGGGAGCGACGCAGTCATCAACACCTGCCTCGGAGACACGGAAGAAATGGGTGCCTTCCGGGAGACCCGTGAGAACGGACGCGGGGTCGGTGCCCCGGTAACGTGTGGTGTTTTGCGTGAAATCCTCCGAGCCGGACTGCTGGAGTTCGATTTCCGTGGATTCGGATTTTTCCCAGGAGAGGGTGATGGTGCCGTTGTCGGAAACGGTGGTTTCAAGGGATTTCCGGTCGGCGAAATCGACGGCTCTTGCCTCCGGGAAGCCCCCGCAAAAGAGTAGAGCGATGGCTGAAACCAGGAGTTTTTCGAATGGAAAGCGGATGGCGTGAAAAAAATGCCCGGCCAGTCAAACGCGGAGTTGCGGAAGGGTCAAGGTTCCTTTGGGTATCAGGAGTGGATGAAAGATGCCTACCCGCATGTCATATTGTCGTGCGATTCGACCCTTATCCTCCGCAGTATAAAAGAAGCGTGGTGCGCGCCTCTCAATTCCCCAGACGCTTCACGAATTCATCCAGCAGCGCGTTCAGCCGCGTTTCAGGCGCGATCTTCCGGGGGTCGTCGAAGCCTATCCAGATGGCCGTGGAACCGGTCGGGCCTAGGCGTAGCGTCCAGGCGTCGCGTTCCGAGCCAGTTGAGCCTGTGAAACATCTGGTTCCCGCGCGGTTTTCCAAGACACCCACCGCCTCTTCCGCCGCCGGTTCGCTGAGCGCGGGATCGGATCCGGGGCTGGCCTTGTAAATCGTTTTTCCCTCGGCATCCCTGATCCGCCTTATGAAATACGGTCGCGGTTTTCTCCCCTTGTTGCCGAGTGTCGCCAGCCCGACGGACATCTCCATGGGTGTCGCCGCGACAGCCCCGCGAAACAGATCCTCCGTCGTCAGGAAAGGGCCGGAAATTCCGCAGCGTTTCGCAAGCCTCTCGACTTCCGCCGGGCCGATCTGACGCCCTGTCTGGATTGGTTTTCCCGGGAGAACCAGTTTTCCCCGCTCGGCCGCAGCGGCGGCTACGAAAGGCTCGAAGGCAGAACCGAGATCCCTCTTCGAGCGGGTTCTGTCATAGGCAGACTGCGAATAATCCCTGCCTCCAATTAGCGCGAGCACGGCTCCCGATCTGGTCTCCGTGGTAACGGCGGCATATTGCAGGTATTCCGTCGGCTTGCCCGGAACAAAATCCGCCGGAAGCGGATGCTCCCATCCCTTTTCCTGCTCAAGAGAGGTGACAGCATGGGAAAGCTCGGATTCCAACCTCGTCTGCCATCCGGGATCGAGAGTCGTGTCCACCCTCAGTCCGCCGAGAAGAATGTTCTCGCTCTCCAGTATCCTTTCCAACTCGGTCTGCACCTGCCGGAGTGCGTAGGACTGGCGGCTGCCTCCCCCTTCGTCCTTCGACAGCTTGATCCCGAGCGCACCCACCGCGTCCGCCCGCTCGCGTGTGATGAAACCCGCGTCGACCATGCGGTGGAGCGTCTGGTCGCGCTGCTCTTCCGCGGCCGCGAGATTCCGCAGGGGGGAGAAGATATGTGGCCCGCGTATGATGCCGACTAGCATCGCGCACTCTCCGGGATGGAGCTGGGAGGTGGATTTCCCGAAATATATTCGTGCCGCCTGTTCCACACCGTATGCGCCGGAGCCGAAATAGATACGGTTCAGATAGTAGGTGAGGATCTCGTCCTTCGAGTAGCGTGCCTCGATTCGCATGGTCAGCGCGATCTCGACTGCCTTGCGGTGGAGGGATTTCGCCCGCATGTCATAGGTGTTTCGCGCGAGCTGCATGGTCAGCGTGGAGGCTCCCTGGGTAAAATCCCTGTCCTTCACGTTCCTCACCATCGCTCTCGCCAACCCGCGGAAATCGACACCACCGTGCTCGAAAAATCTCGCGTCCTCCCTGGCAGCCAGAGCTTCGACCATGAAATCCGGAATCTCGTCGCGGCTTGCGGACTTCCTCCCGCCAACGCCGGGAGCGGCGATTTCCACCCCGTTCCTGTCGAAGAAAGAAGTGCCCCTCGGAATTTCCCCCACGTCTTCGAGGTCGAATTTCGATGCCACGAGGAAATAGAAAAAGACTACCCCTAGGAGAATGATGGCGACGACAACCGAAAGCTGGAACAGAAGGACGACAAATCCATGCGTCCATGCGGGCAGCCATCGCTTCCAGAATGGCGGTTTCTCGATGGGGCGCCAGGTTGACATCGTTCGGTTCGCTTTCGCCGGGACAGGATCACACCACCGCGGCGGAAACGTCCCGGCTCAATTGCCAGCCGATGGGAACCTATCCTGCGGGATAGCGGAAATGGCCGAGAATCTGGTGGTCGAACAAGGCGTCTTCCCATTTCACACCACCCCCGGACGGATGATGGACAACCCACGGTGCCTCATCCGCGCCATCAGGACCAGGAACGACAATGCCAATGTGAATCTCCGCGTTCGGAAGCACCCAGACGACCACGTCGCCACTTTTGTATTCCGCGAGATCGCGACCGGTGGTGAGGGTCTCACCCTTGCTTTTGAAAAATTCCTTGAGATTGGGGACCCGGCGATGATCGATGTTCGTATCGATGGGATTGGAACCCCAGAGCTGCGGGTAATTGCGGTTCGTTTTCATGTCCGCGTTGACTTCCAGTTGAAGATCCGTACCCGTTTTTCTGAAGCACCGGATTACGAGATCAGCCGCCACACCCTTTCCCTGGGGAACATCGCCCGCGGGAAAATCGATCTTGTAATAGGCGGAGTCGTAGGCGATCGGGAGGTTCGAGTATCTCAGCGCCTCCGCCGCAAGCCGGTCACCAGGAGTCCCGGCTCTGTCCAGTTCGCCCGCGATGATCTGCGCCTGAGCTTCGGTGGGGCCGTTTTCCGCCGCTAGCAAGCTGCCTATCCATGGCTTTACAAAGAATGTCGCCGAAAGAAGGGTTATGGCCACAATCACCCATCCCCCGAAAAAATTCGGCTTCTTCGGCTTTCGTGGCCTAGGGCCGATGTACTCGATCGTGTTGTAATATCCTGAACGTGAACGTGCCATGTGCTGTAAGAATTCGAATGCAGATAAACAGAGCCTGTGCCACACCTCCATAAAAATGATCGGGAAGAAGTGACTTTTTTCATTACGGGCGTCTGATGGCTCGCTTTTCATTGGATTTCCCTGTCGAACAGCCGCATGCGGATTTTCAACACAAGCTCACTCCTCGAATGGGGCGAACTCGACGTTCCCCTGCTCGGACTGGAAAATGACTGGTTCGGCGACCCTCTGGCTCAGCCGCTTGCCTATTCACTGGTCGCGGATCCGGGTTACCTGTGGTTCGTGGCCACCCGTGGCGCCTCCTATTCCGTGCATCCGGATGCCGCGCCCGGGAAATTCACTCCACGGCTCTGGGAATTCGATGTCGCGGAGCTATTCATCGCTGATTCGCTCGGGGAGGCCTATCTGGAATTCAATCTCGCTCCGAATGGCGCATGGTGGGCAGCCGGATTTTCTTCGGCACGTGTGTTGGCGGCCGGCCAGCCGGATTTCCCCGGCAACGTGGAAACCTATAATGACGTATCCGAGCCGGGTGTGTGGATCGCCGCGATGCGCATACCGTTGGCGTTTCTCGAGAAGCATGTCTCCTTCGGTCTGGGAAGCAAAGCCAACGTGGCTTTCATCCTCAACTCCCCCAACCAGACTTTCCACTCGGTATCCAAGTTGCCCGGCGCGGAACCGGACTTCCACCAACCCTCGAAATTTCCCCGGATGGTGCCGGTTAAACTTCCTGTCGCCTGAGATTCTTCCCGCTTGGAGGTAGGGAATTTTCCGCTAGCCTCTTTCCGGAGATGGAACGGTTCGAACTAGAAGACATAGTCGCCCAGGACAAGAACGGGATCGTTTATGCCGCGCGCGACTCGGAGTTGAACCGAAAGGTATCCATACGCCGGTTCCTTCCGTTCGGACAAAACGGCGGCGGGCTGGACAAGGAGGAGCGTGACGCTTTCGGCATCGCGGCGGAACGGTTGTCGGAGCTTGAACACGAGTCCCTGAGATCCATCATCGCCGGTGGCGTCGATCCCATCGATTCCATCCCCTACGTGGTCACCGAATGGGTGGACGGCGTTTCCCTGGAGACGATTCTCGCGGACGAGAAAATGGATCCCGCGCTGGTGATCGACGTGCTGCGCATCGCGCTGGAGGTATCCCTCGCACTTTCCCATATCCTGGGCGAAGAGGCGGTGTGGGTGGAAACGGAAATTTCCTCCATCGTGGTCGGTTCGCAGGATAGCGGGCGTGGATTCACGTTCTGGATCTCCCCCTTCAAGTGGCTTGGCAGTGAGTTCGAATCGCGCAAACTTTCATCCATCGTCACTCTCGGCGAGGAACTGACGGGGTGGAACAACAAGCTGGTGAGCGATCAGGCGGGCCACGGTCTGGGCGGATGGCTGAAATGGGTCAGGAAGAACCCCGACGCCTCTCTGCAGACGGCGCTGGAAACACTCGCGACCTCTACTGGCAAGGAGCCTCCACCTCCGGAAGCGGCCTTCATACGGCGACCCGTGAAACCCGTGCTCACGCCGAAACATAGTTCCTCGAAGGCTCCGATTCTCATAATATGCGCCATTTCCATCTTGGTTCTCGCTGCCGGTTGGCTGTATATGCGGAAAAACGCGGAACCTCCTCAGATCGCGGGTGAGACCCCCGGAGTGGTTGTCGAAACGGAAACCGATATTCCTGAGGCCCCGCCCGCTCCGGAACAAACAGCTGCTCCTGAACCGGAAACCGCCGCCCCTGCCCCGACATCTCCCCCGGCTCTGAAAGCGGAGGAATCGGAACTTTCAAAAATCAACGCCCGCGCGCAGGAGATCGCCGAAGAAGCGGCGGAGCGGTCCAGGCTGGAGGCGGAGAATCTTGCCAACGCCGCTGTCCGGGCGGAGGAGCAGCGCGTCGACTTCGAAGTCAACGGCGGTATTCTCTCCCCGGATCAACACGAACTTGTGAGGACATTTGAAAAGGGGGATCCATTGAAAATCACGGGTATTGTCCGAGGAGTCCGCACATCCAATTCCAAGAAGACCGTATATCTCAACTTCTCCGAACCAGATGATAGCGCACTCACGAACGCGGTCATCCAGCGGTGGGATTTCAAAGGAGACTCCGATCTGGGAATATTCGAGGAACTCGTGGGCAGAAAGGTGACAATAACCGGGACTCTCTTCTTCGACTCCCAAACGAAACCCCACTACGTCAAAGTCACCTCGACGGATCATATCAGCGTGGACGAATGACGTGTTCCCCTCGCACCCGGTTTGGAATCACCAGTCTATATCCTGTTGCCTGACCGCCTCATATAGGACGATCGCCACCGCGGTGGACAGATTCAGGCTCCTCGTCCCGCCCGGGGACATCGGTATTCTCAGCGCGAGGTCGCCCGCGGATTCCAGCATTTCCTCGGGCAGGCCCTTTGTTTCTTTCCCGAAAACAAGACAGTCGCCCGGTTTGAAATCCGCGTCCCACGGTGAGCGCGTCGCCTTTGTGGAGAGATACCAGAATCCCTTTCCACCCATCGCCGTCCGCAACTCCGTGAAATTCTCCCAGACATGCAGATCCACATCCTGCCAGTAATCCAGACCGGTCCGTTTCACATGTTTGTCCTCAAGAGAAAATCCCAACGGCTTCACAAGATGCAGCGATGAACCCGTCGCCAGTGCAAGGCGCCCCGCCGCTCCCGCGTTATGGGGTATTTCCGGCTCGATCAGAACGATATTAAACATGCTGGCGACCGTTTCCCCGGTATATGGGGTCTCCGACTGGTCGGGCTAGCGGGATTCGAACCCACGGCCTCTACACCCCCAGTGTAGCGCGCTACCAGACTGCGCCATAGCCCGTTTCCGTCAGGGCGGAGAAAGAAGCAGCCGAATCGCGGGTTGGCAAGCACGGAAATCCGTGGGATGAAATGAGCCGTGAAACGAATCAGAACAGCCATTGTTGGAGCCAGCGGATACACCGGCATGGAGCTGCTACGCATACTCCTCTCCCACCCGGCCGTCGATCTCGTCGCCGCGACCTCCCGCACGGAGGCGGGAAAACGGCTCGACCAGGTCTTCCCCCGTTTCACCAAAGCCCGGTCGGCGGAACTGGCCTTCTGCGAACCCGATCCCGACCTCATCGCCTCCACCGGTGCGGAGGTCGCTTTCCTCGCCCTGCCCCATGGAGTCGCCGCGGAAATCGCAAGAGCAATGCTGGAAAGGAATATCAGGGTCATCGATCTCAGCGCCGATTTCCGCCTTAGTTCCCCGGAGGTTTACGAGGAATTCTACGGACACCCCCATCCCGCTACCGACCTTCTGGAAAACGCCGTCTACGGCCTCCCCGAAATCCGCTCCGAGCAGATCAGGAACGCGAGACTCATCGCCTCCCCCGGCTGCTACCCCACCTCCATCATCCTCCCGCTTCTCCCGCTCGTCCGGGAGAAGCTCATCGACCACACCACCATTGTCGCCAATTCCATGAGCGGAGTCAGCGGAGCGGGCCGCAAAGCCGATCTCTCCCTCCTCTTTTGCGAGTGCAACGAATCCGCCCGCGCCTACGGGATCCCGAAACACCGCCATCTTTCCGAGATCGAGCAGGAACTCACCCTCGCCGCCGGAGAAAAGGTCACCATTTCCTTCCTCCCCCACCTGATCCCCGTGAACTCCGGCATCGCCACCACCACCACCGCGAAACTCCGCGAAGGTGTCACGGCTAAACAGATTGCGGCCACCCTCGAATCAGCCTACTCGGACGCCGCCTTTGTCCGTCTTTTGGGAAAAGGGAAACCCGCCGATACCAAGCAGGTCACCCGCACCAACTACATCGACATCGGCTTCGAGACCGATCCGCGCACCAACCGTGTCATCCTCATGTCCGCCGAGGACAATCTCGGCAAAGGAGCCGGGGGCCAGGCCATCCAATCCTTCAATATCATGCACGGCCTCGACCAGCGCACAGGCCTCGAAAACTGGTAGGCGGGATTTATCGAAAAATGAGCTTGCCCATTCTCGGAGCGCTACCTAGTTTGCCGCCCTCCAAGGGCAGATGTCAGAGTGGTCGAATGAGCACGCTTGGAAAGCGTGTGTGGCAGCAATGTCACCGAGGGTTCGAATCCCTCTCTGTCCGCCATCTGATCATTTCGTTCAGACAGCAGTTTTTTTCTCATCCAGCCTTACGATGCGCGGAAGCGGGACGAGGTTGTCGGAGACAAAGCCAGCTGTAGGAACTCAAGATTGTCCGGACAGTTCGCCCCGACATCCGTGAAAACGATTAATATATGAGTAAGAAGAGAACTTCGCAGACTATCGAGGATACCTACAAACCCGAAGGGAGGGTCGGAGTACGCAAATCCATTCAGAAAGACGGCAACGGCAGGGAAGCGCTCTGGTGGACCGCATACATGATGGTCGATGGAAAACAGCAGGCACGCCGGTGGGCGTGCAAGAAATACGGGGACGAGGGAGCCTTTAAACTCGCGCTCGCCCAACGACTCGAATGGGAGAGGAAAGCCGTTAAAGACGGTCTGATTTCCAAAAAGCACAAGATGCCCGAGGAACTGAAGGCCGCTGAGGCAAACAAGAAGGATGGAAGATCCAAAAAACGTGCGGCCGCCGGAAAATCAGCGTCGATGAAAAATGCGAAAAAGACCGTCAGCAGGAAAGTTTCGAAAAGCCAGCCGGTCGTGAAGTCGCAGCAGAAAAAACGATCTGCCGGTGGAAAATCCAAAAAGTAGATCGAATGGGGGTCCGGCGTCCGGATATCACAGCGGAGCCGACAGTGGGACTGGTCATCCCCGTCTCTGGCATTGTCAGAGCGGTTTATTTCCGCGACTCGAAATCTCCCGCTTGTTCAATTGGCCTGATATCTAGATCGAGGCACCTAGCTAAAAAGACAGTCTTACGGAGACCCTCCTCCACCGTGATCGCAAAATCGGGAGTCCCGGCCGAAGCAAAATCACCTTTGACCTTCCGCAAGCGCATTTCCCTTTTCCCCGACTCACCCGCAAGAACCGGGTTCGCAAATCCGTAGTTGGAAATCCATCCGTTCTGACGGATGTTCCCCGAGCACCATGAAGTTTCTAGTCCGAGCCGCCATCCCCGTCGCCATACTTCTGGCGGGTTTTGTCGCGTGGAAAATTCTTGGCGTCTCCGTCGAAGAGCCCAAACCGCGCAAGCACCAGGTGCAGAGGCTGAAGACGGAAAAAGCCATCCTCAATCCGACAGACTATCCGGTGGTCATCGAGTCCCAGGGAACCGTAAGATCCCAGCAGGCGACGACGATCACCCCTCTGGTTTCAGGAACGATTCTCTCGATCCGTCCAGTGTTCGAGGACGGCGCGTTTTTCAAAAAAGACGATATTCTCCTCGAGCTAGACCCGGCGGATCTTAACACGGCTGTTTTCGCATCCGAGTCCCGCCTCGCAAAGGCAGAGGCCGCTCTCATCCAGGAGCAGGCACGTGCCAAGCAGGCGAAGCTCAACTGGCAGGACATCGGCTACCTTGAGGAACCCTCGCCGCTTGTCCTTCGGGTTCCCCAGCTCCGTGAGGCCGAGGCCAATGTCAGTGCCGCCCTCGCCGATCTTGAACAAACGAAGCGGAACCTCGATCGCGCCAAAGTCCGGGCTCCATTCGACGGGCGTGTGAAGGAGCGCCTCGTCGGTCTCGGGCAGGCTGTGGGCGCCACTACCCAGCTCGGCGAGAT
Source organism: uncultured Verrucomicrobiae bacterium (assembly GCA_963758175.1). Taxonomy (GTDB): domain Bacteria; phylum Verrucomicrobiota; class Verrucomicrobiia; order Verrucomicrobiales; family Akkermansiaceae; genus Luteolibacter. Next base: position 47,463 of record CAVWUI010000005.1, on the reverse strand, counting down.
TTTCGGAACCTCCACCGCGGAAATACGACTCCCCCTCGCCCCCGCACAGCTTCCCTTCGTGGCACTTCCCTTCACGAAAAACGACGAACCTGTGCAGGTTCTGCTAACGGATGCCCTTGGCGATCCGGAAGCGCCCGTCCAGCACCAGTGGAAAGCAAGAATCGTCCGAACCGAGGGTACTCTCGACCCGACCTCCCGGGAGCTCTTCGCCATCGCGCAAATCGACGATCCTTTCAGCCTCGACTCCGATCTTCCAGGTCTCCGCATCGGCCAGCCTCTCAGCGCGGAAATCGAAGGCATCCTCCTCAAGGATGTATACGTGATCCCACGGCAAGCCATGCGCGGTTTGAACCAGATCTTCCTTGTCGAAAAGGACGACCCGAAAATCAGGAAGCAAAACATCGTCCCTGTCTGGTCGAATACCGAGGTCATCATCGTCCGCAACGACCTCAGCCCCGGCGACTGGCTCGCCACCTCCCGCCTCCCCTACGCGCCCAACGGCGCACCCGTGGAAATCGTGATCCCGCCACCTGCGGAGGAGGCAGTTGGCCCGACTTCAAAAAAGGTTCCAGCCGACTCGTAGCCCACCGTCCGTTCGAGGCAAAAATCCAGCAACTCCGGTCTTTCTTGAAAGTCGAATTCCCGCTTCCCATCCACGAGGTCGCCGGCCAGCTCAAAGCCGCAGCCTCCACTGGAAACCGACTCCTTCTCACCGCTCCGACCGGCTCCGGTAAATCCACCGAAGTCCCCGGCCTCCTTGCCGATCTACCGGAAATCCAAGGCCGCGTCATCGTAATCGAACCACGCCGCATGGCCGCCCGTCTCCTCGCCGGATTCGTCGCGAAAAACCGCAACACCCCCCTCGGCCAGGAAACCGGCTATGCCGTCCGTTTCGATACCAAATACTCGGACAAAACCAAGATCCTCTACCTCACCGATGGTGTCTTCCAGCGCATCCTCCACGAGAACCCCACCCTCGACGGCATCTCCGCCGTCATCTTCGATGAATTCCACGAGCGCCGCGTTGCCGTCGATATCGCCCTGGGTCGCTGCCTCGATCTTCAGGAAAACTCCCGCCCGGACCTTCGTGTCGTCGTCATGTCTGCAACCCTGGAAACCGGCTCGCTCGCCGAATACATGGCACCTGTCTGTAAACTCGAAGCCGGTGGCCGCACCTTCCCCGTCGAAATCCTCCACCGCCCCCATCGCCAAGCCCAAAGTCATCGGGGCGCGGGAAACCAACGCGAAACGCCCATTTGGGAACAAGCCACCGCCCTCACACGCGAAGCACTCGCGCTCCCGGATCCCGGAAACATCCTCATCTTCCTCCCCGGCACCCACGAGATCCGCCGTACCATCGAGCTTCTGGAAAACCTTTCCGCCGCGAAAGCCTACGACATATTTCCCCTTTATTCCTCCCTCCCTCCAGCCGATCAGGAAAAGGCCATCCGTCCCTCAGACACACCGAAAATCATCGTCTCCACCAACGTCGCCGAAACCTCCCTCACCATCCCTGGCATACGGACGGTAATTGATTCCGGTCTCGCCCGCGCCTCCGCCTTCGATCCCCGCCGCAGCATCAACACCCTCCTCATAAGAAAGATTTCCCGGGCCGCCGCCGACCAACGCGCCGGCCGCGCCGGCCGCACCGCACCCGGCCGCTGCCTACGTCTCTGGTCTGCCAACGACCACTCCCGCCGCGACGAATTCGAATCGCCGGAAGTCCACCGAATCGACCTCTCCGAGGCCGTCCTTTTCCTGAAATCCTCTGGCATCACCGACCCACGCACCTTCCGCTGGCTTGACGCCCCCACCGAAACCTCGCTCCAAAAAGCCGAGCACCTTCTCCACGATCTCCACGCCATTTCCCCTTCCGGCGCACTCACAGAAACCGGCAGAGAGATGGCCGCCCTCCCGCTCGAACCCCGCTTCGCCCGCCTCCTCATCGCCGGCATCCACAACAACTGCTTCGCCGAAACCGCGTTCATCGCCGCAGCAGTCCAAGGCGAGGGCATCTTCGTCAGAGGCAAATCCCCAACGGGCAGGAAAGACTTCATCTTTCCCGACGATCCCTCCGACTTCGCAGGCGAATACCGCGCCTTCGAATCCGCCGAGGCAATGAAATACGATCCCCGCCGCCTCGCACCCCTTGGGATCCACGCCCGGGGCGCAAAAGACACCGCCCAGATATTCCAACGCCTCCTCCACATTTTCCCTGAAGCCGCATCCTCAGTCGACTTCATCGGAAACCGCGAGGCCATCGCAAAATCCATCCTCTCCGCCTTCTCCGACCAGCTCGCCATCCGCCTCGGCCAAGGCACCCTCTCCTGCCGCCTTGTCGGCAACCGCAAGGGCACACTCGATCCGGAATCCTGCGCCAAGCACTCCGCGGCTTTCGTAGCCTGTGAGATCACGGAAATCGAAGCACGCGAAACCACCACACGACTCCGCCTCGCGACCGCCATCGAGCTCCCATGGCTGGAAGAAGTTTTCCCCGACGAGATCGAAACCATAGACGGCGCGAACTACGATGAATCCCGTAGAAGGGTCACCTGCCTGAAACAGAAAAAATTCCGCGACCTCGTCCTCGAGAGCAAAGATACCGACCAAAACGTCCCCCTTGATGCCGCCGCCGAGATCCTCGCCAAACGCGTCCTCTCTGGCGAGCTCGCCCTGAAAAACTGGGACTCCCAGGTCGAGCAGTTCACCCACCGTCTCATCTGCATTTCCAAATGGATGCCCGACCTCGGGTTCCCAACCTGGACGGAGGGAGACCGCATCGCCGCCATCTCCCAGATCTGCCATGGAGCCGTCAGCTACAAGGAAATCAAGAACGCCCCCGTCTGGCCAGTCCTCAACGACTGGCTCTCCTCCCACCAGCGCCACCTGCTGGACACCAATTGCCCCGAGCGCATCCAGTTGAAATCCGGCCACTCCGCGAAAATCACATACGATCCCGAGCGAGACCCCTTTTTCTCCGCAAAACTTGCCCAGATCAAGGATACCAGAACCACCCCCACCATTTGCGCAGGCCGCATCCCGCTGCTCGTTCACATCCTCGCCCCGAACAACCGCCCCTGGCAAATGACCAAAGACATCCCGAACTTCTGGCAGAACGGATACCCGCAGATGAAAAAGGAACTTGCCGGCCGCTACCCCAGGCATCCCTGGCCATGATGGCGATCCGCGCCTGTGCCCGGCCTTCTTCCACTTGCAAATCACGAAACCCCACAATACCCGTCCCCCCATGAAATCATACGCAACCAACACGAAAATCAAATGGCCCTGGGGAAACGGCGAGGGCAGGGGCAAAGTTCGCGAAGTCCATCACGATACCTTTTCAAAAAAGATCAAGGGCACTGAGATTAGCCGTAACGGCACCGACGACAATCCCGCCTACCTCATCGAGCAGGAAGATGGAGACGAAGTCATCAAGCTACACTCAGAGGTCGAGAAGGAGTCCTGAAAGCCTTCCCGTTTCCACTTTCCAGCCCCAAGTGACCGGCTCTATCTTACGGCATGGACTGGAAGCGAATCCTGGTCGGAAAATGGAGCTGGAAACGCCCGTTATACTCCCTGCTTTCCATCTACCTTCTCCTGGCGATTGTCGCCATCTTTTTCGCCGACAGGCTCATCTTCATCCCCCCGCCCTCCTCCTATGATCCCGACCTCCCCGGCCTTGAGCACATCGCGTCTTCGGAAAAGGAATCCACGGCCATCATCCACCTCAAAGCCAGGCCGGGAAAGCCCACCCTTCTCTTCAGCCACGGCAACGCGGAAGACATGTGCGACTGGCTTCCGGTCTTTGAAGAGTGGCATTCCATGGGACTCGGGGTCATGGCCTATGATTATCCCGGCTACGGACAATCCCGAGGCAAGCCCACCGAAGCCTCTTGCCAACGATCCATCGCGCAGACCAGGGAAGCCCTGAATGAGAGAGGAGTGCCCGATTCCTCCATCATCATTGTCGGCAGATCCGTCGGCAGCGGCCCAAGTGTCTGGCTCGCATCACAGATGAATGCGAAGGCGCTTGTACTCATTTCCCCTTTCACCTCCGCCTTCAACGTCGCCTTCCCTCTTCCGTTTCCAATCCTCCCACGGTACCGCTTTCCCAATCTCAAGCGGATCCAAAAAATCGACACCCCGCTCCTCATCATTCACGGAAAGAACGATGAAGTCATCCCCTTCAGCCACGGGAAGGCTCCTTGCCGCCAGTCCCTCTGCGACGAAGAATTTCCTCCCTATAGCGCGTGCCGGCCATAACGACCTCTTTGGAGTGGCGGGAGATGAAATCGTCATCGCTATTGCCGGTCTCGCCACAAAATAGACCTCTCATTTCCTTTTCAAAAGTTCCGTATTGGACGCACCGCGCCCTCCACCCCATCCTCCCCCCGTGTTCCGCCTCCTCATCCTCCTGGCTGCCCTTCCCATCATCGCCGCATTTGTCGCGCGCTGGTGGTTCGGAATGCGTGTCCTCGCCGCATCCGGCAGACGCCAGTGCAGGTGCGATATGGAACGATGGCACTCCGCCTTCGGAGCGAAAAATCTTCCCGTCGTGAAAGAGGCCGATGCCAAGCTATACGCGGGGTTCCTAAGAAAGTGTGCCCTGGAGGACTGGAAAACCCGCGATCCGAAGGCGGCGGCATCCCGCGAGGGCGTCCGCCGATTCGGCATGGCGGTTCCGCCGCTGTCCCTCATGATCGCCGTCCTCGCCATCTTCGTCGGGAAAATTCCCGTCACCGGAGCCATCGCCATCTTTCTCCTCGCCATCGCTTTCTCCGCATTCGTCTCCTACCTCTCCATCGCCCCGGAACTGATGGCCATCCTCGCCACCGCCCGTAGGCTCCGCGACTCCCGCGTCTTCCACCGCCGCGACGACGAGGACGCCGTGATCTCCGCAACCACCGCCCTCGCCTGGAAGCAAGCCGCCCCCCCCGTTTTCAATCTCATCCAACGCTGAGCGAAAGCCGCGATTCCATTCACTTTTCACCGTAAATGAACACCCTAGCCCTAATCATCATCATTTCCCTCTTCCTCCTCTGGAATCTCGAACTCATCGCCACCCTTCTCAACCTGAAAACATTCCCCGCCACTCCGCCACCGGAGTTGGACGGCCTGATGGATCAGGAAAAACTCGACAAGGCCCGATCCTACCTCTCGGTCAATTCCAGGTTCGACATCCTCCGTGCCACTTTCTCCCTCGCGATCCTTCTTATCTTCTGGTTCGCCCATGGTTTCCCCTTCCTCGACGGCTTCGCCCGCTCCATTTCAGGAAACGAGATCATCGCCGGACTCATCTTCCTGTCCTCTCTTTTCCTGGCCCAGAACATCGTCTCCCTCCCCTTCGACTACTATGAGACATTCGTCATCGAGGAAAGATTCGGCTTCAACAAATCCACCAGAGCCCTCTTTTTCGCCGACCGCGTCAAAGGTCTCGCTCTCGCCGCATTGCTCGGCCTCCCCCTCATGGCGGGCATCCTGTGGATTTTCAACGAGATACCCAACGCCTGGCTCTGGGCATGGGCGTTTGTCACCTCTTTCCAACTTATCGCCACCTATCTCGCCCCGTCCCTCATCCTTCCCATTTTCAACAAATTCACCCCCATGCCCGATGGAGAATTGAAAACCGACATCGAAACCCTGGGCGACAAATGCGGATTCCCCCTTCAGGGCGTCTTCACCATGGATGGCTCCAAGCGCTCCACCAAAGGCAACGCCTACTTCACCGGCTTCGGAAAATTCAAGAAAATCGCCCTCTTCGATACCCTTATCGACAAATCCACCACCCCCGAGCTCCTCGGAATCCTTGCCCACGAGATCGGCCATTTCAAACTCGGCCACATCAAACAGCGCCTTTTCGTCGGAATCCTCCAGATGGGGCTCATCTTTTTCCTCATCGGCCTCGCAACCGATCCTTCCGGTACCTTCGCACGCGCCTTACACAACGCTTTCTTCCTGGATACAATCTCCCCGCATACCGGGTTGGTTTTTTTCACGATCCTCCTTGAGCCCGCTTCGAAATTTCTCTCCGTTCTCGCCAACGCCTGGTCGCGCAAACACGAATTTGAAGCGGACGCCTACGCCTCCCATGCCACCGGCACTCCCGAATCCCTGGCCAACGCCCTCCGCAAACTCACCACCGACCACCTCTCCCACCCCGCACCTCACAAGCTCCGCATCATCCTCGATTATTCCCACCCGCCTCTCCTCCAGCGTCTCCAGGCGCTGCACCAGCGGTAATTCAACTCTCGGTCAGACTTGCAGCCAACCCAGTCCGTGAAAGTCCGTTGAATCTCTTCCGGCACAATTCCGCTCTCCCGATTTCTAGGTTGGACGTCCGCGCCTCGCCGTACAATCCTTCCCGCCCATGCGCGTCCTCCGTATCCTTACCCGAAAGGAACTCAACACCTACTTCCTCAACCCCTTCGGCTGGGTTGTCCTCGCCTTCGTGGTGTTGATGCAGGGGCTCTCCCTCTCGTCCGCGATGAAAGGATTTCGCGACACCCCCGTGAAGGATTCACTCGTCTATGTCGCCTTTCACACACCGCTTTTCTGGTTCTACTTCCTGTTCATCTTCCCACTCATCACCATGCGGCTCTTCGCCGATGAGGAACGGACCGGCACCATGGAGACCCTCCTGACAGCTCCCGTCCGCACATGGCAGGTCGTTCTTTCCAAATACTTCGCCGCGATGCTGTTCTACATCATCCTCTGGATCCCGGCTTTCCTCCAGTTCAAGGCCTTCTCCTGGTTTACGGAAATCCCCCCCGCTTACTCGGACGGAGCGCTGTATGGCAGCTTCCTCATCCTCTTTCTCATGGGCGCGGCTTTCACCTCCATCGGTTGCCTCGCCTCCGCCCTCACCTCCAGCCAGATCATCGCCGGGATCGTCACCATCACCATTCTTGTCATTCACTACTTCCTGGGCTTCGTTACCGTCATATGGGGCGAGTCCTTCGCTGGAGCCGGTTTCTTCCACTACATTTCATCCCAGCAGCATCTCCATTATTTCACCAACGGACTTCTCGATTCCCGACCAGCAGTCTATTATCTGTCAGTCACCGTCTTCATACTCTTCCTGACCCATCAGGTTATCGATCTCCGGCGGTGGCGCCCCTGATTCCTCTCCATGTCCGCGAAGAAAAACAGCCAGTCCCGCCCGAACCGCTTCGGAATCGGTTTCCTATCGGTCTTCCAGATCATCCTGCTCCTCGCCATCGTGGTTTTCGCGAACTATCTGGCCTCACAGAACCATGTCCGTGCGGACTGCTCCCGTGCCGCCGACTACACCTTGTCCTCGTCCACCGGGAACTTTCTGAAAAGCGAAGCGGTCTCCGGGCGCACCCGCCCGGTGAAATGGATCATGGTCTTCCGGCGCTCATCCCCATTCTACCAGAGGGTCAGAGCCCTGGCGGAGGAATACGCTCGCGTTTCCGGAGGTAAGGTCGATCTGGAGGTCATCGATCCGCTCCGTTCCCCCGACCGCACATCCCAGTTCACCGCCGCATACAATCTCACCCTCGTCCGCGACCTCGTCCTCATCGACGCCCGGCCTGATGACGCCACCCCCATCGTCACGGAAGCCACCACCGGCACCGCCGCGCTCAATCCTCACGTCACCCTCGCTCTCGCCGAGGAAATGCTGACCTTCGCCATGGACGAATCCGGCCAGAGACGCCCGGACACATTCCGGGCGGAAGATCTCCTCACCGCCCGCCTGGTGGAGGCGATCGAAGGGAAACGCCGCACCTTCCTCTTCCTTGCCGACAAGTCCCGCATCGATTCCGAGGGTGAGAACTCCCCCTGGAGCAATCTCGCGGAAACCCTCCGCTACCAGAACATCCAGCTCAGTCCGGTGAACCTCTCCAGTCTCCCTGCGATTCCTGAAAACGCGGACGGTCTCGCCATCATCGCGCCGAAATATGATTTCAGCGACGAGGAAATCGCCGTTCTGGAAGCTTACTGGAACTCTCCGCGCGCCGCGCTTCTCATCATGCTGGAGGCCGGTCAATGCCCTCCCAACCTCCGCACCTTTCTCCGTTCGAAAGGAGTGACGCCCCGCCGTGACCGTATCATCACGAAAAACGCCGATCGCGTGACAACCACGGCGCGGGGCAGCTTCACGGGCGGCATTCCGTTCCTAAAGGATCTCGCCGGTCAGTCGGCAATATTCGAGGGTGCATCCTCGTCTTTGGAAATCCGTGAGAACGCGGACGACCTGGCTGTCAGGAAAATCTCGCCGGCTCCGCTCATCCGCATTGCCGAGGGATTCTGGGGTGAGGCGGATTTCGGAAAAAACTCACCTGACGACAACGCGGGCGAGACTTTCGATGTCATCCGCGATTCCTCACCGCCTCTCTACCTCGCCGCCTCCGTAACCCGTGGCGCGGCAAACGACGACCGCTTCGCCGCCGACACCTCCCGCATGATCGTGATCGCCAATACCGATTTTCTCGAACCCGACCGCCAGCGCGCCGAAAACATAGATTTCCTCTCCTCGTCGGCGAACTGGCTGCTCCTCCGCGAATCACTCACCGGCCTATCCCCCCGCACCATAGGCACCTACAAGCTGCCCTTGCTCCAAACACAGGTCTCCTTCATCAACCGCCTCAACCTCTTCTTCGCCCCCGCCGCGTTCCTGCTTGTCGGCGGCCTGGTTTTCTCATCACGAAGATCATAGCAAAGCCCGTCCATCCGATTTCCGAATTTCCGGCCAGTGCGCTCCCTCATCCTCACAACCTTTCTGGTCGTAGCCACCACCCTTCTCGGCGGCCTGGCGGTCTGGCAGTTTCGCGAAGGCAGCCTCGACCGTCTGCTTGGCTCCCCTCCCACAGCCGTCGGGCAGAAGATCTACCCGGAGTTCCAGCCACAGTCCGTCGTTTCCATCACCGTCACCATCGGTGAAAACCGCGCCCATTTCATCAGGACATCGGACGGCTGGGAAGCCACCGATCCTTGGCGCGACCGCATGGATCCCCGTGCGGCCATCGCGATCCTCACCTTTGCCAACACGACGACCGCCCTCGATCTCGCTCCCCGGGATTCCGTGAAACCCGCCTTGGCCGGACTCGCTACGAACAACACCGAGATTCTCATGCAGGACGAGGGCGGCGCACTTCTCGCCCATTTCCGGCTAGGCCGCCGCACACCCTTGCTCGATCTCACCGAGGGTGAAAATCCGCAGACCGTTCCCTCCATCTACATGCTTCCTCTGGAAAGCGGCAGGAAATCACACGTCTATGCCGCCACCGGTGACATTCTTCCCCTTTTCAAAGACGGCTTCAAATATCTTCGCGACCATCGCCCCTTCCTCTTCAACCCCCTTTCCTTGCAGAAAATCCGGCTCCGCACCGGCCAGGGAGACCTCACCCTCGGCAGGGCGACCCCGGACTCCCCATGGCGAATCGTCAAGCCCCTCGATCTCCCCACCGACCCGGCTGCCGTGAAAACCCTCCTCGAAGGACTGGTCACCCTCGAAGCGACCGCCGTCAGCGACCGCTCCGAGGTCACTCTTCCATCCAATGGAACCACACCCGAGAACAGCCAGATCGCGATCACCCCCTTCGGATCCACGGACGAAACCGTCCTGGACATCCTCCCTCCCGCCAGCCCGGAAGACCGTGAAACGAAGGCTACCGTCAGCGACCGACCCGAAACCCTCTTCACCGTCAGCCTGAAAACCGATCCAGGCCTAACCTCCGTCTCCGATCTCCCCCTCACGGTCAACAGTCTCCGGGATCCCACTCTGACCAATCTCAACATCGCCTCCGTCCGCGGAATCGCCATCGAGACCGCCACAACGCCCACCATCCTCATCTCACGCGAGCCTCCCTCTCCCTGGACTGCCACGATCAACGGCGTTTCACGACCAGCCAACGAGCAGAGGCTTTTCGAACTCCTCAAGGCTGTCACGGAAACCCGCGCCATCGCCTTCGAGACCGATGCCGCCCCGGAAGACCTCTCTCCATGGGGGCTGGATCGTCCTATCCTGACCCTCACCTTTCTCGCCGAGAACAGGCAGACCCTCGCCATCTCATTTGGATTGGACAAACGCGGGAATCTCTTCGCCAAAAGGAAAGACAGTCCTTCCGTCATGCGGCTGGACAACCGGTTCCTGGAAAGCATCGCCGTCCGCCCACCCGACTGGCGGCACGCCAGGCTCTGGTCGCTTTCAAAGGTCGATCTCACCCATCTCACCCGGAATGAATCCGGCTTCCCGCCTCTTAATCTGGAATACAAATGGGGTGATGAGAAATGGATCGCGCGTCAGTCGGGAGAGGACGTCACCTCCGAACTCGACCCCGCCCGCGCGAACTTCCTCCTGGATACGCTTGAGGGTCTTCAGGTCACCCGCTGGCTTTCCCCCGATGATGAGACCGCCAACTCCGCGCTCCAGGCGCCCACACTCGTCTTCGAGATCACCGAGAACACCGTGGATGACTTCGGCGATGTGAGCGGATCCCGGAAAAAATCCATCGAACTCGCCACCGATCCAGCCACGAATACCGTTTTCGGGAGAATCTCCTCCGATCCCAGCCCATTCACTCTCGCCCCGGAGACCTTCCTCAAGCTTTCCATACCGCTCCTGGATTAGAGATACCGAAGAGCCGCATCCGCGACCGGCTTCGTCCTCCTCTTACCTCCGCAGAAACTTCTCCTCCGGCGGAACCTCGGCGGCTGTAGCCCGCTCTACCTCAAGCACCGCCCTGAGCGTCCCACCCTCCTCGGGAAACGTCATCCTCCCCGCAACCTTCACCCAACCGTTCTCCGGAAGCATGGGGGGCGTCGCCCCGAACTCCAGGATGATGGGAATGGCGCGGGAATCCGCCACACAGCAGGTCATGAACATCCGATAGAGACGCATGCGGGTACCTTTCTCATTGTTCACCTTTTCCTCGATCACCCGCCCTTCGGTCTCCACCTGCAACCCTCCGATCAGATTCTGGAGTTCGCGGTCTCCGGTTGAGAAAAACAGCTCCATGAGGCTGAACTCAAGGTATCCGTCCGAAGTCCTGCGATGGCCTTTCTCAATCTCCTCCAGGGTAAGCGGTGGCAGCGAGGAGGCGAGGAAAGGTGAGTTCAATGCCTCCGCGTCCTCGTAAAGCCCTTTCCGCGCGAGGGTGGACTGGGAAAATCCGTCTTTCGTCCAAGCGATGGAAAACGCGACCGGCAGGATCATCAGGAGAAGCGCCGCCAAAGGATTCATATCTCCGCCCTCATGATCGTGTTCCTCGCCATGATCGTGGCCGCAGGAGGCGTTTTCAAAAGCGGTGAGCAGATTATACACCCCCATCACAGCCAGCCCGAGACCGCCCGCGAGCGCGATCAGGCGGAAGTCGGGAGCAAGGTATTTCACGATGCGACCGGAGCCGTAGAAATATAACAGGCAACCCGCCCACAGCAGCACCGCGAGCGAAAACAGGATTCTCCGCAACTCGGGCTTCATGGCATCACCCCCTTGCCTAGCCACATTTCCCAAGCCACCGCCGCCAGCCAGATCACCAGGAACAGGGATGCGGAGAGGGCGAGAATGAACTTCCTGCGCATCACGGTCTGGTAGAGGAACAGCAGCTTGACATCCAGCATCGGGCCGAGAACGAGAAACGCGAGCTTCGCCCCCCAGGTGAACTTCGCCAGTGTCGCCGCGATGAACGCGTCCGAGGTACTGCAGAGGCTGAGGATGAACGCGAGAGCCATCAGAGCCGCCGGAGCCGCGACAGGATTTCCCGCCAGGCTGTCCAGCCACACCGCTCCGGGTGCGATGCCTGTGTTGAACAGGGCGGTGATCGCCACGCCTATGGTGAAATAGACTCCCACTTCCACGAAATCCTTCTGCGCGGATCGCATCGCGGCAGTCAGGCGGGAATCGTCCTGCCTGGCGTGTTCGTGCTTATGATCATGTTCGTGATCATGCCCGCAACAGTCCCCGTGATGCGCGTGGTCATGGTGCGTATGAGTCTCATCGGCTCCACTCTGCTCCAACGAATCCGCCAGACTCTTGCGGAGGACTTTTCTCACGGAAATTCTCGCGACCACCAGTCCCACACCCACCGCCACCAGATAACCCATGAGCAAACGCCCGCCAGTCATCATCCACGGAGCCTGTCCCTGAAACGCTTTCCATGTGCTCAGCGCCGTGATCGGATTTACGATGGGAGCGGCCAGCATGTATGTCAGCGCGCAACTCATTGGCAGCCCCTTCCCCACCAGCCGACGGATCACCGGAACCACCGCGCACTCACAGACAGGAAAAACCGCGCCCAACAACCCGGAAACTAGCACCGCCAGAGTCCTGTTTTTCGGCAGGAACCTGTCCATCGCCCCTTTCGGAAGATAGATGTCGATAAATCCGCTCACCAGAGTCCCCAGCAAGATGAACGGCGCACCCTCCTGAAGGATCGCGAGAAACGCGTATGCGAAATCTCCCCTTGCGTCCTCGTTCATCGGCGCAAAGCAAAACCCTTTCCATGCCGATGGCAAAGCAAATCCCTCCCTGTAGACGAGGGACAGAGCGACGGGGAAGACTTCCAGCCCGCTCCCCCGTCTCCTCGTTCCCTCCACTCTCCTTCTAAAAACTCAGACAATCCCCAACCTGCCACCCGACTTCCAGAAAACCCCACACCGGTGATAAGCACCCGATCCGCCACCAGTATCCGTAGGCCATGACACGAACGATGAAACGCGCTTTTTTCTGGCTGGCCGGAGCCGGGACGGAAACCCTGGAGCGCTGCCCGAACTGGGAACAGAGGAAATATGTCGCCTTCGGAGCGACCGTCCTGGTTCCCTGCGCCTTCGCGTTCATCGCTTGCGCCTACGCGCTTTCCACGATCACCGACAAGCCCGGGGTGATCTATCCGGTTGCGGCGGTCTGGTCTTTCATCATCCTCACCATAGACCGAGCCCTACTCGCCGGTTATCGCCCCTACCTTTCCGTTTTCAGGAAAATGGCGCAGTTCTCCCTTCGACTCGTAGTCGCCATACTGATGGGCATCACCATCGCCCACCCTCTCGTCCTGCTGCTTTTCCGGGACACCGTTTCCTCCGTGATCGAGACCGACCGCGCCGCCGAGATCGAGGTGGTCAGGGGTGGCTTCGACGGGGAAAAGGAAAAAGTCCGCAAGCGTATCGGCTCGCTTGAGGAGGCCTTGGCGGAGCAGCGGCTGCGCTGGAACGAGTCGTTTCAGGCGAAATTCATCCTCCAGGAGAACGAGGACGCCAGTGCCGCCATTCCCGGACTTTCCGCCGGGCAGCAGCAGGAACTCAAAGCCGCCACCGAGGAGTCGACCCTGCCTTTCCGAACCCGGCTTGAGATCCTCCAGACGCAGTCCGACGAATTGACACCACAATACGCGAAGCTCCAGACCGAACTCTCCTTCTGGCAGTCCGAGTTTGAGAAAGAGTTGAACGGACAGCGTTCAGGCATCGCCGGCGAAGCTGCCCCGCGCACGCTCAATACGATCCGACCAGTTGGAACCCCGTCGCGAGGAGACCAAGCGCATCGGCGGACTCCTGGAGCACCTCACCGCCGAGAAATCCTCTCTCCAGACCCAGGTGCGCCAGGCGGAGGCCTCATCCATCGCCCTCTTCGAAGCCAAACTGGCGGAAATCGCGCTGGCCAACAAGATGGAGGCCGACCGTGTCGCCACGCTCAAGCAGAAGGTTGAGAACGATCAGGCCGACCAGTTCGTCACCCAGCAGAACGCTCTCCGTGAAACGATCAAGCAGCAGATCGACGCCCGCCTGGTGGAAATGGAGCGCACCCAGGAGGAACTCGCGGCGATAGGAGCCGAGGAGGCCGAACGTCTCTCCGCATTGCGTGCGGAGCCGCGCCGCGACGTCCTTACCCAGACCCTCGCGCTACACCGGCTGTTTGAAGCGGGCAACGAGGGTGGCAGGTTCGCCTTTTACACATACATCGTCCTCACAATGCTGTTCATGCTCGTGGACACCATCCCCCTCATCGTGAAATTTTTCACAAAACCCGGTCCATACGACACCCTCGTGGATCGCGACGAGATCACCTTCGACTCGGAGCACCGCGCCTTTCGCCAGAGCCGTTCCCGCTACATCGAGCAACTGACCGCGGGAAACCTCACCGCCGTCACCAGAAACCCCACCTTGGAGCACGCCCTTGTCGATGGAGTCGAACATACCCGCGCGGCACGTGAGTTTCTCGATTCACTGGTCGAAATGGAGCGTTCCTTTTCAGAAAAAATGAGATCGGAGGAAGAGAGCATAGGCCATGGCGACAGTGATAAACGGGACGCGATGGCAGCGATCAAAAAACGCTTCTATGATGATCTCCACCGCCGGATGGAACTGTTTTTCTCAGGCAACCATACAGCTGAAGCGTGAGGTTCGCGGATGCAAAGTTCCTATCGGAATCACCGCGCGTCTCTATGTGATTTCCAATGCCCCACAACAACGGTAGAATTGAGATTCTTCCGGAGGAGCTTCCCGGTTTGATACCTCCGCATTCACACTTCTACCCCCCTCCCGGGAGAGGGTTTCCCTGGGGGTCGAATCCGCCGCCGCCGGGGGATTGGGGAGGAGAGCCTCCTGGCAATGGATTTCCCTGGGGATCGAAACCGGAACCACCGGGACTTTGTCCCTCCCCGCCTCCTCCCGGCATTCCGCCACCGGGCATCATCATGCCTCTGGGAGGGCCAAGTGGAGTCCGCGGAGGAGCGCCTCCACCGCTGGGTCCGCCAGTTCCCCCACCGCTGCCACCCTCGGGGCCGCCGTCACCCCGGACACCGGGGCCGCGGACGACCATACCGGTGGGCACAAGACCACCGCCGCGCCTCTGATCCATCTGCCTTCCCATCGACTGCTGAATCATGCCGACCGCGGCGGGATTGAGTTGTCCGAAGGTCGCCGTGCTGGCGAGAGCGGAGGTCTTGACCAGTTTGTTGAGATTCACGATCACCGGAGCCGGGAAATTCCGCGCGTTCGGGTTCATCACAAGCATCCTTCCGGGAGTGATGGTCGTCTTTGCGCCGAACTTGTTGGAAAGCTCCGCTTCGCCCTCAAGGCAGATGAACTTCACCCACTCGTCCGGACTGTATTCCATCATGGTGGTCGTGCCTGTTATGGCCGCGGTGATCGTCGCTGTCCGTATGGTGGCACCGCCGGCGTTTTTCGGAACCTGGAGAAGAAACGAACCTTTCTCGATGGCCATGTCCCGCGAGCCCGAGTTGAAACGGAACACGGAATTGGCACCGATGCGTGTGATGGTATTGTCGGCGAAACTCAGTTCCGCCCGCGAGGCGCGCCCGGTGAGAACGGTGGACGAACCTCCGACACGCTGGCCGGTGGAGGCGTCTGTGGCGGCTCTTGAGTTCTCGCTGATCTTCACATCGTTCACCGTTTTTGTGACGACTGCGGATTTCAAAGGAGCGGCTTGCAGAGCCGCAGAGGTGGAGCCACCTATCGCGGCTATAAGTATGAGGCGTTTCATGATATTAGGTGCTTGCTATGTCAATTGCGGAGAGGCGTGGCTGTCTTCAAAACAACCATTGGGCACCGACTCCGATCCCTCCCGACCATGACTGGTAGTCGTTGAGGGTACCTGTGTCCGAGTCATTCCTGTCGTAGAAAAGGGAGGCGCTCGCGCGGAGATCCTTCCTGATCTGCCACACGAGTTCCAGGCCTAGGCCGTAGGTCCAGTCATCGCGGCCTCCCTGGTCGAACATGAAGCGCGCGGCTCGCGCGGATGCAAGGGTATAGACCGAATCCGAGATGGAATACCGGTAGGCGACATCCGCTCCTATCTCGTTGCGTTCAAGGGACTCCGGCTGGGTCGCCCATTCATAAGCGCCGCTGATGCTGGAGGTCACCTGGTGCCTCGGGGCGGACCAGACGACTTTCTGGAGACCCGCGCGGACACGTTGCGCGTTATAGTCTCCCTCGCTCAGCGAGGTGGAGGTGATCCGCTGGTATTCATATCTGGCGAAAAACACCGTGTCATCCAGATCGGGAAGGATCTTGTATGTCCCCAGGCGGACATTCATGTTCTCGAAATCAGTCGCCGCCTTCCTGTCGTAGCGGAGAAAATCCTGCCCCAGGCCGAGATCGGCGTTCCAGCCATTGGCGATATGGGGACGCCATGCCAGGGAGAATCTTGTGGTGGAGACCCAGGACGGCTCGTCGGTGAGCGGATTGCCGCTCGGAGCGTTGTCCGTGCGGAAGATGGCCGTGCTCACATCAAAAACAATGGGCTCGGATTCCGGGCGTTCCACAAGGATCTCTTGAACGCCCAGATCTGAGTCCGCGGGTGAGTAGGGCGCCTGATCCAGGGCGGAGACGGGGACGCCGCCCTCATTTTCGGCATATTCGGGAATCTGGCCGCCCATGCCGAAGAAACGCTGGAATGACCCCAGAACATCGGCGCGCGCGGACATGGAAATGAGGAATGCTACGGCGATGAGTTTCTTATACATGAATTGAATTGTTGCTGTGCGATTCGGAAAATACGAAACTCATTCGTGAGTGCAAGAACCAAAGGTAAGGAAAAGCGATACAAATCGGCTTTGATGGCTCTGGCCGGCGGTCTGGTCATCGCCGCGTGCGCGTTCATCCCCTTCGTGGCGAACTTCGCGAAGGACATCGACAGGCGGCTGGGCGACAGAAACCTCTATCATCCGGGGAAACCCGAACCACGGGAGGATCTCGTGTTTCTCGGTGTGGACGAGGATACGGGCGCGGTGGATCCGGCGCTTCTGGAAGACAACCCCACCCTGGCGCGCATGAACGAGCGATTTCCGTGGGATCGGAGGGTTTACGCGGCGATGCTCGAGAGGCTTTTCGAGGCAGGGGCACGGCTGGTCATTCTCGACTTTGTTTTCGCCGAGGCATCCGACCCGGAGGCGGACGCGGAACTGGCCGAGGTTTTGCGAAAATATTCGGACAGGGTGATCCTCTCCGCCGTTTTCGCCCCCATGTCCACGGAGCATGACGGCTTCATGCTGATGGAGCCATATTACGGATTCTTGGAGGCCGTCCCCACATTGGAATATGGTTTCGTGAACTTCTGGCCGGATCAGACCGACGGGCTGGTGCGCGACGCCTACTATTCCAGAACCCTGAGCGAAGCCAATGGAGGGAATGCGATTGAGGGGGAATACCGCTTCGACTCGCTTGCCGGGGCGGCTCTCCACGCTCTCGGAAAAGAACACGCGTTCCCTGTCGCCCAGATGCGTTACAGCGTGCGGGACGAGGTAATGAGCGGCGGATCGGAGAAAAGTCTTGGAACGGGCATCTATCCACCCATCTCGGTCAGAAACATTTTCATCCCCGATGAATGGGAGCGTAACTTCGCTTCCGGAGAGTATTTCAGGGACAAGGTGGTTCTGATCGGCCCCGCTGCCGCGCGCTTCCAGGACAACCAGGACACTCCGGTAGGGTTGCTTCTCGGGCCACAGCTCCACCTCCAGGCCATTGCCGCCGGACTCGGGAACGACTTCGTGTTCCGCCCTTTCGGTGAATGGAGAGGCTGGATCTTCTGGTCGGGTCTCGCCGGAGCGGCTTTCGCGGCGATCCTGATATATTTCCTTCGCCGACCGCTCATCGCGCTCACAGCCACGGCGACCGTGATCGCGGCGGCGATACTGGGCACCTGGGCATACGCCCGCTGGGGTGCGACCTGGATCGGCCCTACTCCCTTCGCCGCCTCGCTTTTCGTAGGAGCCGTCTGCGGGCAGAGTTACGATCTTCTGAAGGAAAGGATGGAGCGCTCCCGGCTCCACAACCAGTTCCGGCGCTTCGTCTCGCGTGATGTGGCGGATTCCCTGGTGAACGATCCCAGTATTTACAAACAGGCGGCGACGGGCCGGAAACGTCGGGTAGTCGTCCTTTTCTCGGACATCCGCGGCTTCACGTCCCTTTCCGAGCAGATCTCACCGGAGGAACTCTTCGAACTTCTCAACGAGTATCTTACCGCGATGGTGAAAGTCATTTTCACCCATGGCGGCACTCTCGACAAGTTCATCGGTGACGCGATCCTC
Organism: uncultured Verrucomicrobiae bacterium; assembly: GCA_963758175.1. Classification (GTDB taxonomy): domain Bacteria; phylum Verrucomicrobiota; class Verrucomicrobiia; order Verrucomicrobiales; family Akkermansiaceae; genus Luteolibacter. Next base: position 29,458 of record CAVWUI010000005.1, on the reverse strand, counting down.
GCCCACTGGGGCGCACTGGACGATGGCGACGAATCCACCTTCGCGAACTCCGCCCTCCAGGCCACCGAAGTGATGATAGAGGAACTGGATCGCCTGAACGCGGATTGGAAAATGCGCGGACTGCCGGAGCTGGGGATCGGGATCGGCCTGCATCTGGGGGAGGTTCTCGCCGGGGAAATCGGCTCGGAGCAGCGCACGGAGTTCGGCGTGATCGGGGATGCTGTGAACCTCGCCTCACGTCTGGAGGGGATGACCAAGGCCTTTTCCTGCCAGTGGCTGGGTAGTGGACAATTCATAAAGGCTGCCGGTATCGGAGGAAGACTGCGACGCATCGCGCGCGTCCAGGTGAAAGGCCGCGAGGAACCCGTGGATCTATGGACTTCCGTGATGAGCGAGGAGGCGCGTGCCGCCTACGACCTTGCGCTCGGCCACTTCGAGGCCGGTGATTTCGACAAGACGCTCTCCTATCTTGAAAAATATGTCGGAGAGTTCGCCGACGACCGTGTCGCGACACATCTTCTCGGCCACACGCGGAGATTTCTGGAACTCCGGCCTCCGGATTGGAAAGGCGTGATCAAGTTCAACGAGAAATAGGGAAACGTACCGCCGACCGGACTCGAACCGGTACGCCTGTGAGGGCAATGGATTTTAAATCCACAGTGTCTACCATTTCACCACGGCGGCATCATTCGCCCCGAAGGAGGCGGAGGCACTCAATCCGGTTTTCGAAGGCGCGTCCAGCAAACGAATCGCGAATACCAGCGATTCGGCGTCGGTGATGGAAAAATCGGACGTGATGCCGAATTGCTTTGACTATGCTAACGAGTTGTGCATGCTGGATTCCATGAAAGTGAATACATTCATGCGCGTTGCGGCAGCCGCATTGGTTTCAACCGGATCCGTGCGAGCGATAGTTCAGATGAACGATCTCTCAGTCGAAGAATTTTCGATTACCGCCAACAGCATTGAGTTCCGCATAGCGGGGAACTTCCCCCAGACGGCACCGTCCAGATTTCAGGATTCACTCTATTTTGTGAACACTTCAGGTTCCGTCCCCTTCACATTTTCCTCATCCATGGTTCAATTCGCCAGTTCCGTCCAGGTTGGCGAGAGCGGAAGCGCGGTAATCGGTGTGGGAACGCCAGACTACGGGGAATATTTCTTTATCAGGTTCCCGTCGAATCTCCAACCGAACCAGTCCTTCGATGAGACGATTTCAGCTACCTGGTCATCGAACGTATTCGACCCGGAGCAGGTCTCCGCTTTGGAAGTCCGTTGGGGTTCCGCCAGTCTCACCTCCATTTCGGGCGGCCCGGTGGTAGGCACCGCGACACCTGTGCCGGAGCCTTCCGGCGTCTTACTCGCTTTCCTGGGTTTCGGCGGTTTCATCGCCCGCAGGAATCGCCGCTGAATCGGGTTCAGCCGCTTTTGCCCTCAAGCCCTTTTTCGCGAGTATCTCGATATAGATTGCCTCCCAGCCTTCCTTTGATGCTCTGTCAATGGGATTTATTATCTCGGAAACGTGGACTGTCCCGGCGGTTTCAGCATCGCGACCCGCGCGGCAGTCGAAGTCCCAGAAATCCACGCCCTCCGGCAGCGGCTTCCGGTATTCCCGTTTGAGATATTTCCTGACCTCCGCTTTGATCGATTCCACGACTCGGGCGGGTTTGTGTTTCGGATCTTCCAGTGGAAACGATTTTTTCATGGCCAGGCTTTTGGATCATGACTGGAGGATTGTCACGCCCCGTTGATGAGGATAACCATTTCCCCCTTTGTTCCGTTGGTTCGGAACCATTCGCACAATTCGCCCGGGGTGCCGCGATGGTATGTTTCGAATTTCTTCGTCAGCTCGCGGGCGACGCAGACTTTCGCACCGGGCGCGATTTCAAAAAGGATCTCCAAGGTGGAGATGATACGGTGCGGGCTTTCGAAAAAGATCCCTGTCTCGCCGCTTTCCAGAGCGGCGTTCATCTCGGTTCTCCGCTTGCCTTTTTTCACCGAGAGAAACCCGCCGAACCGGAACGCGTGACAGGGAAGGCCGGAGCCGATCAGAGCTGTCAGGACGGCTGAGGGCCCAGGCAGGACTTCAAAAGGGACTTCCGACTCCAAACAGGCCTGAACGAGCCGGTAGCCGGGATCTGAAACGCCCGGCATTCCGGCGTCGCTGATGAAAGCGATGACCTCACCCGCCTTGGCCGCCTCGACAAGTTCCGGAGATCTCCGGCTCTCGTTGTGCTCGTGGAGAGAGGTGAGGGACTTCCCGGAGATACCGTGATGGGAAAGGAGGATTCCGGATCTGCGGGTGTCCTCACATGCGATGCGGTCGGCCGATTTCAGGATCTCGATGGCGCGGAGGGTGATGTCCGCGAGATTGCCGATGGGGGTCGGAACAAGGATGATCCTTCCCGTGCTCTCGCTCATTGACCTCCCTCCAGTATTCCCCTCTCCATTTCTGAAAGTGGCGCCACCTTCCCGGTATAATCCACTTTCACCGTCACCATCTCGCCCCGGGCGGCGAGTTCCCCGTCATTTTTCAATATCTCGAATTTCCAGCAGAGCGAAGTCCCCCCGACGTGATCCAGGGACAACAGCACTTCGATGCCGTCCTGAAACTCCAGCGGACGCTTGTACTCGCAGGTGATCTTGACCCGCGGCCACCCGCCCCTTCCCCGGTCGAAAACCGGTATGCCGGATGAGGTCAGGAAATCATGTTCCGCGCGTTCCGCGTAGATCAGGATCTTGGAAAAATGCACCCAACCGCTCGCATCCGTATCCGGGAAGGCGACCTCACAGAAGTAGCGGTGGCGGATGTTTTCCAAAAGGATCAGTCCTCGAATTTTCTCACAAGAACGGAGGCGTTGTGCCCGCCGAAGCCAAAGCTGTTGCTCAGGGCGACCTTGATCGGCACCTCGCGCGCGGTATTCGGCACAACATCCAGATCGCATTCCGGATCCTGCTCCTCGATATTGATCGTCGGCGGCACGACGCCCTCGACAATTCCCATCACACTTGCGATCAGCTCGATTCCACCGGCCGCGCCCAGCATGTGCCCTGTCATGGATTTCGTGGAACTGACAAGCAGGCCGTTCGTCGCGTAATCTCCGAACGCGACCTTGATAGCCTTGGTCTCGGCGATGTCTCCGAGACCGGTCGATGTGGCGTGGGCGTTGAGGTAGTCCACGTCCTCGGGATTCACCTTGCCGTGCCTCAGCGCCATACCGATCGCGTAGGCCGGGCCGCTGCCATCCGGTGATGGCGCGCTCAGATGATACGCATCCGCGCTGACACCGTAGCCGATCAGTTCCGCGTAGATTTTGGCACCACGCGCCTTCGCCGTTTCAAGCTCCTCGATCATGACAACCCCAGAGCCCTCTCCCATCACGAAGCCGTCGCGGTGAAGATCGAAGGGGCGGGAGGCCTTCTCCGGCTCATCGTTGCGAGTGCTGAGAGCCTTCATGTTGTTGAACCCGCAGAGTCCCATCGGCAGCACCGCGGCCTCGGCGCCACCGCAGAGAAAACCATCGGCATCGCCGAATTTGATCATGCGCCAGGCCTCGCCGATATTGTGGTTCGAGGTGGCGCACGCGGTTACAATCACCATGTTCGGCCCCAGCAATCCGTGCTCCATGGAAATGATTCCGGAAGCGATATTGGAGATCATCATCGGGATCGTGAAGGGAGAGACACGCCGCGCACCTTTCTCCAAGTAGGTTCTATGCTCCCTCTCAAGGGTCGAAAGCCCGCCTATCCCGCTGCCGACCATCACGCCGTAGCGGCGGGCGTCGATCTTATCCACATCCAGCCCGGAGTCCGACATCGCCATCTTCGAGGCGGCGACCGCGTATTGCACGTAGCGATCGGAGCGCCTGGCGTCCTTCGGAGTGCGGAAATAGCCGTCGGCATCGAAGTCTCTCACCTCGCCGGCGATCTTGCAATCGAAGGGACTCGCATCGATCGACTCGATCAGGCGGATGCCGCTTTTCCCGTTTTTCAGTCCGTCCCATGTCGATTCCAGGTCGTTTCCCAGAGGCGAGATGCAGCCGATGCCAGTAATCACAACCCGTCGTTCAGTCATATCGTGTGGAAATCCTAGACCCCGAACCAACTTCCGCGCAAGTCCTAGAAACAATGGTTCTCAAAACTCCGGTCACGCGGACATTTTCAAGATCGCGAATACACCCGAGGCGGCGATCACTGCGAAGCTCGCAAGCCCGACCACGCGATCTGTCACCGTGACCCGAGGCCTCATCACTGATCCGGATTTCGGGAAAACGATGGCCGCGTAGGCCATTCCGGCCAGCAGCCCTCCGAGGTGCGCCGCATTGTCGATGAAACGGTATCCCACCAGACCGATGAGTGCCGTCATCACCACTCCGCCGACAAGCCGACGCCGGGCGCTTCGCGGGACGAGTTTGGAATGCAACGTTTCAAAAACCAGGAGAAACCCGAGCCAACCCATCAAACCACCCGAGGCGCCGACCGAAGGAGCCTCCATGAAACGAGCAGACGCCTCACCCCCTACCAGGGCGGAGAAAAGGAACACCATCCCCACGTGCGGCCACCGGGCGAAGACCTCGACCCGTTTCCCCAGGTAGAGAAGGGCGAGCATGTTCATCACCAGATGGACGATGCCTCCGTGCATCATGGGAGCGGTGAAAAGCCGCCACCACTCCCCGCCGAAATACGCCGGTTTGACCAACCCCGCGTGCGCCACGGAGCCATGGAAAGTGACAAACGATCCGTCGGAAATCATCTGCGCGACCGAGACCGCCAGCATAAGGACAAGAACCGCCCATGTCACCGGAGATCGCTGGATGCCGAGCCAGGTCTCGAAACGAATCAGGGGCACGACAGGTAACACCTGCCCGCCCTGCTTGCGGATCTCGCGCATTCGTTTCTGAGCCTGATACCAAGGAATGAAGGCGAAGATCAGGAAACCCAACAAAGCCATGCCCACCGTCGTGGACTGCGTCAGTATCCTGAAGATCAGCTGGGCACGCTGCCCGGCTCCCACGCTCACGCCATTGGCTCTTTCGATCGCCTCTATCCGCACCCAACCTTGGTAAAGCATGTAGCCGGTGAGAAGCGCGAGAGCGATGCCGAACCATATGAGCCTGTGGTGCGCATCGGCGAAATCATCTTCCGCCCAGCGTTTCCGCACCTCGCGTATGGGTTCCGTAAAGGCCTCGATCTCTTCCGGAACCCGGCAATACTCCGACTCCGGGGTCCAGACCAGATCCACCACGCTCCGCAGATCTTCCCGTATCGTCTTGGAAAGTTCCTCAATCGATCCGCAGGAATGCCTCCCGCCTTTCCGGTCTATCCATCCGAAGCCGTCTCCGGCCTTGGGAAAAGCCTCGTCGCGCTGCCAGATCGCCTGACCAGGCTCCGCACTCGATTCCTGTCCCGCCTCCTTCACCCCTTGCAAGCGACAGGCTTACTCGGGTTTGTCCGCGTTGTTTTCATCCGGCGCGGCCGGTTCGGGTGTCTCGACCGCTGGCTCATCCGCGGAGTCCACCGCTGGTGGTTCGACAGTTTCCGGAGCAGCCTCCGGAGTCGGAGCGGGCATCGCTTCGACTGGTGCTGGAGCTTCCTCCGCGGGTGCCGGGGTTTCCTCGACAGTCTCCGGAGCTTCCTCGGCAGGTGCGGGCGTTTCCTCAACGGGGACAGGCGTTTCTTCGACAGGCAGTTCGTCGGCCAGCGAAGCCGGAGCCGCGGGGGTATCTTCAACAACAGCCTCTTCTTCCTCCGCTTTCTTCTCAGCCACCGTCTTTTCCGGTTCCATGAGAGACCGCTGCTGGGTCTGCTTCCCGATAAGGATCGCGAGCGCGAGGCTGAGCAGGAAAAACAGCGAGCCCAGGTAAACCGTGCCTTTCTGAAGCACGTTCGTAGTCCGGGCGCCGAACACCTGGTCGGTCACACCGCCGCCGAAAGCCGCGCCGAGACCCTCCTGTTTCGGACGTTGCATCAGGATAAGGAGGGACATCAGAAGGCAGACGATGACGAAGACAAATAGCAGGATGTCTATGCTGATGGAGAGCCAGTTTATAGCGACGAAAATCATGGGCGGCGGAATATGGGTATGGCTCCCCACCTTGTAAAGCAGGGACTTTTCGCTTTTTACAGACTCGAAAGAATCCCCGGATCAGAGGCTTTTCAACCATTCCGACACTTTCGAATCATCCCCTTCGGAAGCCCAGACATGCCGGAGGAAATCGGCAGGCGGGACGTTTCCGTTCCTGGAGAGGAAATTCCTGTCGCCGCCGCAGCAAAACATCACGTCCGGATCCAGCTCGCCGCGCAGCTTGGCGCGGGCTTTCACCAGAATCCTCGGCAAATAGTCCATCCCATCAAGCTCCTCCCCGAAGGATGGCAGATCCTCTTTCGTGATCTCCTTGTCACTCGCCTTCCCATTCTGCTCCACGAGAAAATAATCGCGTCTCACGGCCGCAACGAGAAGCGCGGTCGATGCCGATGGCTCTCCCTCGTCCACACTGTCCTCGATGAAATCGAAAAACTCCCTTCTCTTGTAACCGATACTTCCAAGGAACTCGAGATCCTCCGCGGTGTAGTCCTTGTTGTAGTCGAAGTTTCCCGCCTTGTAATCGGCCGCGCAACGGGCGAAGAGCTTCTCGAAAGTGTCGTTCCAGTTCATACGCGGATTTTGAAAGCCCCTCCCGGCACATGCCAACCATTTTCTCGCCAACCTCTTCAGCCCATCCATTGCCCCTTCCCTGCCAGCATACTCCACACCCATGATTTGGAAAATAAGAAACCGCTTCCTCGATCTTTCGCGCCACGCGCACATCATGGGTATCCTGAACGTTACCCCGGACTCCTTCTCCGACGGCGGAAATTACATCGGACTCGAAAAAGCCCTCGCCCGTGCCCGTGAGATGATCTCCCAGGGAGCCACCATCATAGACGTCGGGGGCGAATCGACCCGCCCCGGTGCGACCCCTGTCGGAGCCGATGAGGAAACACACCGCATCTTCTCCGTCATAACGGCCCTGCGGGCGGAATGGGACGGTTATATATCCATCGACACCACCAAATGCTCCGTCGCCGCCGTCGCCCTCGCCGCCGGTGCCGACATCATCAACGACATATCCGGTCTCACTGCCGAAGCGGAAATGATGGAACTATGCGCCATGAAAGACTGCGGCATCGTGGTCATGCACATGAGGGGCAGCCCGGATACCATGCAGGACGATCCCTTTTATGAAAATGTCACCGCGGAGATCCGGTCGTTCTTCCAGGAACGCCTTTCCACCCTTACCGCACTCGGCATTTCACCCGGCCGCATTTGTTTCGACCCCGGCATCGGCTTCGGGAAATCCCTGGATCACAACCTCGAGATCCTCCGCAATATCGATCTTCTCGCACCGGCGGACACACCCCTGCTTTTGGGCGTATCCCGTAAGTCCTTCCTCTCAAAAACCACCCCGGCCTCCGAACCAACCGACCGCGACGCCCCTACCGCCGCACTCACTGCCCTCACCCGTACAAAAGGCGTCATGCTCCACCGCGTCCACGCCGTGAAAGAAAACCTCGCCGCCCTACGCATCGCCGAGGCTCTCGAAAAATAAGTCCCTCCCCCATCTTCGCCATTGAACCCCCGCCCCGCCCCATGCAGCCTCCCGCGATGGAAGAACGTGATCTCGGAACCCAGCCCCTCGAAGCACTTATGGAGCGCTGGGGCGTCTCCAACCATGACCTCGTCGAGGCGTCTCCCGAGCAGCTCACCCACAAGCAGATCCAGCGCGCGAAAGCAGGACGCCGCCTAACCCTGAAAATGATGATGAAGGTCGCCCGCTCCCTGAATATCGCCATCTGGGAGCGCCTCCCCAAAGACCAGAAGGAAACCTTCTACGAATACCTCCACAAAGACATCTTCTCCTACGCAAAGGACTACAGTCCCGAGAAGCCCGATCCCAACGAGGAGATCATCCCGAAATCATAGCAGGGTCATCCTTCCCCGGGTGGTTCATTTGGGGGGATAAAGGCCTCCTCGCCCTACCAGAGTATCTCTCATGAAAACCAAAATACTCCTTCCCCTCCTCGCCCTGGCGGCCATCGCCCTCGGCCTGTGGATGTGGAAAGGTGGAACCGCAGGTTCCACCTCTTTTGGCGAACCTGCGATGGAACTCACCCGGGAGATTCTTGCCTATGGCTCGCGGCCTCCCGGCAGCGAGAGCCTTTCCAAGGTAAAGGAACATCTCGCGGCAGAACTCGAATCCGCTGGCTGGCAGACCTCCCTCCAGGAGTTCGAGCGCGACACTCCCATCGGGAGGGTGAAGTTCTCCAATCTTCGCGCCCGCCTCCCTGTCTCTCGTAAGAACACCTGGGAGCGCGAGGTTGAAGGCCTGCTTTGCGCCCACATCGACTCCAAGTATTTCAAGAACAAGGAGTTTCTCGGAGCGGATGACGCCGCCTCCGCCTGCGCTGCACTGGTGGAAATCGGAAAACACCTCGCCGGGGAGAAACCGGAACAAGCGAGCCGGATAGAGATCGTCTTCTTCGATGGCGAGGAGGCTTTCGCCCGGGACATGACCATCATGGACGGCCTCTACGGCAGCCGCCACTACGCCAACCAGTGGCGCGGCCAGGATAAAAAACCGTCCTTCGGCATCCTTCTGGACATGGTCGGTCACAAGGATCTCTCGATCCGCATCCCCTCGGACTCGCCGAAAAAACTCGCGGAACTCATGTTCGCGGCCGCGAAGGAAGAGGGCGAAGCCTCCCGTTTCGGCACCTACCCCGGCTCCATCATGGATGACCACCTCCCTCTCAATCTCGTCGGCATCCCGACCATAGACATCATAGGGGACTTCGGAAACAAGCCCTGGTGGCACACCCCTGGAGACAATGCCACCATACTCTCCGCCCAGTCCCTGGACATTTCCATCCGCGTGACCCTGCGAATGCTGGACGAGCTTCTTTAGGAGTGAAGGAGTGAATATCGAAGGAAGGTCTGAAGAGCCTGGGCTCGGAACCAGAGAAGAATCGGCCTTTCCCTCCCTTCTCCATTACGTCCCTATTTCATCGCCACCAACGGCATCGGGATTGTCACAACTCTCATTCCGGCGGCCTGTGCGGCCAGGACGCCCGGAGGCGCGTCCTCCAGCACGAGACACTTCTCCGGAGCCACTCCAAGAAGCTTGGCGGCGTGTAGGAAAATGTCAGGACTAGGTTTCCCGTTCTCCACATCGTCCGCTGTCACCACCTCGTCGAACCAGTCCGAGCAACCAAGAAGACGCAGTGTTTTCTCGACAACATACCGCGAACCGCCGGAAGCCACTGCGAGAGGCACCGTGCCACGTAGCGACCGTGCGAAAGCCGCGACCTCGTCGATGAACTCGACCTCACCGAGTTTCTCCAGAAACGCCTCACGCTTGGCAAGCGCGACAGCGGAGGGATCGAGCCTCAGCCCGTATTCCTCGTTCAGATCGACAACAATGTCCTTCGTAGGCCGCCCGCCCATGGCGAAGAAGACATCCTCTTTGAAAACCCCTCCCGCCCCATAGGATGCCAGCGCGTCGCACCATGCGTCGAAGTGCGCCGGCATGGAGTCCACCAGCGTCCCGTCGCAATCGAAAATCACCGCCTCGAACCCGTCCTTTGGAAAATCAATCGCTCCTACGCTAGCCATGCCGGGCGATGTATCGGCAGCCCACGTCTTATGCAAACCCTAACAGGAGAAAATTCGTGACAGCCGTGTCACAACCGCAACAGCGCCTCCGCCGACGCCAGCGAATCGATGTCATCCACGCCCTTGTCGTGCCGAATCGCCTTGATCCGCGGGAACCGCAGAGCCAGTCCGGAGTCGTGACGTGACGAGCGCCGAATCGCGTCGAAAGCGATTTCCAGCACGATGTTCGGCTCCACCTTCCGCTTGCGCCGCTCCTTGGAAAGGGTGTGTTTCATGAAATGCTCGGTGAGTTCCTCTATCTCCACATCAGTCAGTCCCGAGTATGCCTTCCCTATCACCCGCAACATCCCCGTCGCCTCATCGCGCACGGCGAAGGTGTAATCGGAGAGCACATCCGCCCGCTTGCCATGACCTTGTTCCGCGAACACCACCACGCAGTCCAGAGTCGGCATCACTCCTTTCAGCTTCAGCCAGGATTTCCCTCTCCTTCCCGGGCTGTAAACGCTTGCCGGATCTTTCGCGATCAGCCCCTCATGACCTGCTTGCAACGCTTCCTTGAAACAGGCCTCGACCTCTACGGGAGTGGTCGCCTTCATCAGCTCGATCACGCCGAACATATCGGAAAAAACCATCCCATCGAGTTCTTTCCGCCGCTCGGTCACGGGAGAATCGAGGAAGCTCTCCCCATTCTTCCAAAGCAGATCGAAAGCGATAAATTTCAGCGGAATCGCCGCCGTCCCCTCCGCCGCCTCCATGAAGAGGTCGCCCTCCACCCTGCGCCTCCCCAGCCTCTTCTGCAGATCCGCGAAACCGAGCTTCCGACCCTTCGCATAGGCGATGAGTTCGCCGTCCAGAATGAAATCCCCTTCGAGCGATCTCGCCGCCTCCAGCAGTTCTGGAAACTCCGCGTCAAGCGGCCTCAGATCCCGGGAAAAAAGCCCCACATCCGATCCGGACTTATGGAGCTGGGCGCGTATCCCGTCATACTTCGGCTCCAGCCAGAAGGGCGGCTCGAAGGGTAGCTTCGCGAACTCCGGAGTGTCGTCATCCTCCCTTCTTTCCAGCGGCGCTGCCAGCATGCACCGGATCGGAACCAACGGTGTGAGTCTGGCCTCATGAAGCTTCCCGGACTTGGCGAGAACCGAAGTTGCTCCCAGGTCGCCAATCAGCATGTTCGCGTATCGAACGTCCGTTTCAATCACTTCGAAAGCATTGGCGACAGCCTCTTCGACCAGGCCGTCCTTCAATCCGATTCGAAGGTCGCCCGTGAGTAGCTTCACTAGAGTTTCCGACTCCGCCGGGTGCAGGCTGTAGAAGCGCTTTGTTAGCAACTCCACCTTTTCCAACGAGCCTTCTGCTTTCGATAATTCCAGGAAAAACTCATTTAATCCGCTTAAGGTGAGTGGCTTAGGCTCTAGCGTGAACCTCTTGGAGAAGCACTCTCGCAGTTCGGGCGATATCGTTCTGCACCGCTGAGATCTCTCGATACCTTTCCGGCTTCACTCCAGGGACGGAAACCAGTGCCCGCTTGATGGAGGCGGAGCCCACATTGAGCGTTCTCCTGCCTGCCTTCCTAGGCAGCGCCTCTCCTGTGAACCATCTGGTGGTGAGGAGGAGATCCTCGTCATCCACAATTGTCCGCAAGTTATTCACAAGGTATTCCACCTTGGTTAGGCGGCTGCTCGTTTCCGAAATCAGGCGGCAACTGTCCGAGAAATCGGCTAGCTGGCAGATGGGTCTGGAATGTCTTGGACTAGCCGCGCCCACGGATTTTCCAGGGGATTTTCCCAACGAAAGCTCCAGCTGATCCCCACCCATGGCGCACCACGCCTCGATCCCCTTCACTCTCAGTTCCGCCGCGAATTCCTTCGCGTATCCGTGGACTGTAAGCACCCGTTTCGGCCTAACGCGGGTCACGCATTCCATCAGTCCGGGATGATCAGCGTGGTCGGACATCGGGATCACCTCTTCCACCCGGTAGCGATAGAAGGAGCCGGGCTGGAGCGCCCAGCCGGTCAGCATCGCTGTTCGCTTGTTTTTCAATCCACGCAGGACTTTCGCGGTGACGGCGTTCGGCGGAGCCACCACAACATGTCCTTCCCTGGCAACACCTTCGAACACCACCGGCTCCGGAAGATCCACACCCACCGCCCGACACACCTCCGTCATCTCCGCCACCTTCGGATGTGACAGGACGGGAATCCCGTTTTCCGCCATCAGCGCGACCGCTTCCTGTGCCTTTCCCAGCGAGTATCCGAAAAGCACCGGCACCTCTCCATCGGACAACGCGTCGTTCACGAAACGCAGAACCATCGCGTCCACCTCCATCGATCCGGGAAATACCAGGTGCGGCAGCCCGAAGGTCGTCTCCATGATCAGCGTGTCCGCCTGGATGAAATTCACCGCTTCAGTCGTCCGCCCCCGCCGCACCTTGAAATCCCCCGTGTAGAGAAGGGTGGCCCCGTCCTTTTTACGAGTCACATGCAGCATCGCGGAGCCGACGATGTGGCCCGCCGGTAGCATCCGCATGCGGAAGCCGTCCCGCTCGATGATTGCCCCGAAATCCGCCGCCTCCACCCGCCCCTCCGTCATGTGAAAACGTTTTTTCAGGAGAGCCGCGGTGACCGAGGAGCACAGCGCGTTCTCATGCCTGGAGAAGTGGTCCGCATGGGCATGCGAGACGAACGCGGAATCCTTCGCTTCCCACGGATCCAGCCAGAAATCCATCTCTGGGAGATGGATTCCACGGTTGAAGACGACTTCGATCATGTCCGGAGCCTAACAGCCGGGAGCGGCTCCGCAACATCAGCTTCGGGTTGCCAACCACCTGGCGAAAACCTATCCTCATGCCATGTCAAAGCTCCAGCAGTGGTTCGATTCGGTCGAAACCGACAGACCCTTCGAGATCTGCAAGGTCTGCGACCAGCTCCTGCCTCTCGCCGCTGACTCGTGGGTAGTCAACAAGCATTACCACCGCACCGAGTGCGTCATGGAATACGCTGTCTGCGAGAAATGCAGGGACGAGGTCTCCAATCGTTTCAGCGATTCGTCCAAGGCCGCCGTCCGACGAGTTTCTTGAGAAAAGGATAGACTGGGAGCAGCAGATCCTGGACTGGCTGGTGCTGGAGAATCCCGAGAAACGCCTGGACAGTTGCGTGGCATGCCTCATCCCGAGGGATCTGACGGACGGCTTCACCATTTCCGCTCATTTCAGACAGGACGGCAGCCTCATCGATGGCGCGCTTCCCCTGCTCATGTGCTCGAGTTGTGTGGCCACCATCACCGCCTCCCTATCCAGGGAAAGCCGGCATACCTGGCAGAAGTTCATTTCCGAGCACTTCGAGGGGCCGGACTCTGAGGACATGAATCTGGGTATTTTCTAAAGGAAAGCCGCGCCAGTGAGCGGATTCACTTTCCATCATTTCCTGTTCTTCGCCCTCTGGAAACGGGAACTCCTCGCGGATGGAGCGCCCGTTTCAACAGGCGCGTCCTCCTTCGCCACCTCCGCCTTGCTCACCACTGGCTTGACGACTTTCACCTTTGCCGGTTTCGCGATCTTCTCCCTCTTCTCACGTTTCACGAAATTCGGCATCTTCCATCCCGTCCTGGTGACCAGGGCGTCCAACAGGACCAGCATCACCAGGGAAATCCCCAGCGGCACGCCCAGGGAATTCGCCGCCACATAGGGAGGCCGTTTCCACGCCTCCTTGATATTCAGAAGCTCGCGCCCCTTGGTCTGATGGGAAACCGCCCGCAGTTCCGCCAGTCTCTCCGGCTCGAAAGCCCACTCGACGCTGGAACCCACGCTCACAGGGCCGAACCCCAGCGCGTTGTCCCCCACACGGATCGCGCCCCTCACCACACTTCCTTCCTCGAGATCCCTGCTCAGCGAGAAATGCCCCGGCGCGATCCGCCTCCAGGGCAGGTCGTAAACCGCCCCGCCGGCACCATCCTGCAGCCGCACCGTCGGGGGATCCTTGCTGAGCCTCTCTCCCCACTGCTCGTCATCGTAGAGCAGGTCGAGACCCAGCCGGGTGCCCTCCACCTTGTGCCGGATCGCGATCCCCGGCGGCATGTCCTGCCCCATCAGGAAGCGCCCCAGCGTCTGCATGAAATCCCCGTAGCCCTCCCATTTCCTCACCCCTTCGGAAAACTCCCCGCCCAGCGGAAAAGACACCGCCGCCGTCCTCCCCAACCCGCGCCGGGCATGCGCCACCAGCGGCGCGACATACTCGTCTGTTCCCACCAGCGATACCGAGGCGTCCTCGCGGGCGTAGGACAAGTTGTACCCGTCCACCTCCGTGAGCCAATCCAGCGGCTTCGGTGAAATTTCCCCCCACCTCCCGGAAGCAAGCGTCCCCACCCGCTCCTCCAGGAAGGCCGACCTCGCGATGGTCACCGTCTCCTGCGCGAAGATCTTCGGGATGTCCATCGGCCTGTCGGAGAAGAAGATGCGCCCATTGCCCAGCTTTGCGATCTCCTTGCAGAGTTCGGAGTCGACATCTCTGTCCGTGCCCAGGCCTATCACCGAGACCGTCGCGCCCTCGTCGGTCATCTCCTTGATCAGTTTCCTGTAATCCCCCGGCTCCTCCGTATCCTGCGTATCGGTGAAAAGGATCACATGCCGCGTGCCGGCCTTGGATTCCCGCAGCTCCTCCCAGGCCGCCTTCAGCCCGGTATAAACGTAGATACCCCCGCCCCCGGAGCTGATGCGCGAGATTTTCCGGGAAAGCTCCTTCTGGTTTCCGCCCACATCCGTCAGCGGCACGATAGCGGTAGGCTCGCTGTCCACCGCGAAGACCGCGATCTGATCCATGTTTCCCAGCAGGTTCACGGCGGAGGCCGCCCCGGAGTTCGCCAGATCCATCTTCGTCTTCCCGCCCGCCACACCCATGCTCATCGAGCCGGATCTGTCCAACACGATGGCAAGTGCCACGGCCAGCTTCCTGTGCTCGGACTTCAACTCCATCGAGACGGGCAGGAGAGCGTCAATCTCCGATTGGAAATAGCCACCGCTCCCGAACGACCGCTTCCCCCCCGCCATCAGGAAACCCCCGCCCTGCTCCCGCACGAAAAAATCCAGCGACCTCATAAAATCCCCCGGAATCTCATGCGCCGGGACATTGTTGAACACGACCGCCTTTGTCCCCGCCAGCAGTCCGGGCTTGAGCTGACCCAGATTGCTCACGACCTGCACATCATAGTCCATGTCCGCCATCGCCTTTGCCACCGGATCGTCCGTGTATTTCGTGACCAGCAGCAGTCGTGGCCCGCCCGTGATCTCCACCCACCTCGCCTGCCTGTTGTTGCCACGATGCGCGTCCTTTTCCGGGCGAATCTCCGCGTCATACTCGTAGCTCCCCACTTTGGAAATCCTGTCGGTGAACTCCGCCGTCCCCATCCCGTCGGTCACTTGCACCACAGTCTCCACGAGGAGCTGCCCGTTGCGCTTCAACAGCAGCGGCACCTCGCCATCCTCGTTCGCACGCACCAGCACCGAGATCAGGTACGGCTCGCCCACCTGCACACGCTCCGGGAATGAGAGCCTCGCAAGCCTCACGTCTTCCGTCGTCTCATCCCGTATCAGGCGGAAATCCAGCGGCACGCCCCGCTGCTTCATCTGCGCCGCCGCCTCCACCAGGGGCTCGGTCGCGTATCCGTCGGTGAAAAGCAGCAGGCGCGTGGGCTTCGTCCCATCCACCGTCGCCATCAGGTTGGAGATCGCCAGACCCGTCTTCGTCAGCTTGCGCGAGCCGGTGAAAGACGACCCGTCAACTCCCGCATCCGCCACCTCAGCCGCGAAGTTCACGAAGCGCAGTGTGTCCCTCCTGCCAGGCCTCGCCTGCTCCAGCAACCGGGTCCACTCCGGCAGTCCCTTGTCGATGAGATCCTCCGTCGAGTCGGACCTGTCCAGCAGCACCACCAGATCCAAAGCGTTCTGCTGCCTGCGCACCTTAGGCTCCGCCAACGCGAACACGACCAACAGCACGATCACCACTCGCAGCGGCCGGAACAGACCCAGCCGGGGCCAGAACCACCCCACCAGCCCAAGCAAAGGGATCAGCAGGAAACTCTCCGGAAAATCGAAACTCACGTGGCGGAGACTTCACACCGGATCCAGTCATATGGCAAGATATCCGCTTGGCGCCGATCAAAGGGATGTCTGCGGAAACATCATTCTTCCATCTCCCCCGGCCTACCCGCCAGCCACCCGACAGCCGCTCCGCAGCACGCCAGCACCACCAGGAGCTTCGAATACAGGCAGCCACGCCCACGTCCACCAAACATCTTCCTGAGAATCTCTCTCGCTTTCGCAAAAAACCGCAACATCATCCCCGCCGTGGCGGATGGATGTGTCCACCGTCACACCTATTGCAAACAACCGAAACCATGAAAGCAAACATCACCGCCACCCTTCTGCTCCTTCCACTCATCGCTTGCCTCGCATCGTGCGAAAAAGACGGCCCAGCCGAAGATACGGGCGAGAAAATCGATGAAGTCATCGAGGATGTGAAGGACTCCGTCGATCCCAAAGGCCCCGTTGAAAAAACCGGCGAGAAAATCGACGAAGCCCTCGGCAACTGATCAGAACCTTGAAAATTCGGCCACCCGGCCAAGGCAGGTGGCCGTAACTTAGGCACTCGGGAAATGCCGTTAAGCCGGGTGTTCGAAGGCCGTCCTTAGTCATGGAACGGCTTTTTGCCGATGCATGAGTCGTTCACACGGTCGCTTGAGCCTTCCACGCCATGGCATGGGACTGTCATCCCTAAACCAGACTTATTCTCGGCTGAGATCCGGGCTAAAAGGGGTGCAGCTCCAGTCCGGCGTTAAATTTGGCTGTCATAGAGCGGACGTGCAAATGAAAGACGCCGGGGATCGCCTACTGGTACCGGGCCTACACGTCTTCCGCCGTGGGATGGATCCATGACTCCCGATATGGACGTGCCAGTCTCGCGTTGGCTTCGGGGTCGTCTTTGATTTCGCCCTTCTCCGAGTCCCAGTGGAGGGTGCGACCGGCTTCCAGGGACATGTTGGCGAGGATGCAGGAGGCGCTGGAGATGTGGCCTTCCTCGATATCGGCGACAGGCTTTTCCCCGCTTTCGATGCATCTGAGGAAATCCACCATGTGTCCGCGTATGGCGGGGGCGACGTGTTTCTCGAGGTTCTTCTCGGTCTTGTCCTCGGGGTATTTCTCAAGCTCGAGTTCGACCTCTTTGGAGACGGGTTTTTCCTTTCCGCCGCGCGGGGTGAATTCGTAGCCGTTGACGGAGGCTTTGAGGGTGCCCTTGTCGCCGTAGAGGATGGCGGACCAAGGATAATCGGGGTTCGCGGGATCGCCCCATGAGCGGTGGTTCCAGACGATGTTCAGATCCGGGATAAGCGAAGGTGGCGGTCTGGGTATCGGTGATGTTGGCGGTGGATTCCTTGTCGAGAAAGATTCCGCCGGTGGAGGAGACGTGATCCGGCCAGCCGAGGCCGAGCATCCAGCGGGTCATGTCGAGCATGTGGACGCACATGTCGCCGACGATGCCGTTCGAATACTCCATGAAGGCACGCCAGCCGCGCGGGTGGTGGATTTCCGTATACGGGATCATGGGCGCGGGGCTGGTCCACATCTCATAATCGAGGTTCGCCGGCACGGGGATCTCCGGGAACACGCCCCGGCGGCGCATGTGGTAATAGCAGCAGATATCGACATGGGAGACTTTCCCGAGCAGACCGGTATCGATGAAGTCGCGCTTCGCCTCCATAAGGTGCGGGGTGCTACGGCGCTGGGTGCCGACCTGGACTACCTTTTCATATTTTCGCGCGGCTGCGAGCATGGCACGCGGACTCGGTGATATCGACTCCGGTGGGTTTCTGGACATAGACGTGGGCACCGGATTTCACGGCTTCGATCATGGGAAGGGCATGCCAGTGGTCGGGCGTGCCGATGATGACAAGGTCGAGATCTTTCTCGGCGAGGAGCTTGCGGTAGTCGGAATACTGGCGGGGTTCTTTCCTGGAAACCTGGCGGGTGGCGATGAGTTCGGCGGCCTCTTTCATCATGACGGAGTCCACATCGCAGATGGAGACGACATCGACGGGGGAAACCTGGACAAGGCGCAGTAGATCGGCTTTTCCATACCAGCCGCTGCCAATGAGGCCGACGCGCTTGGGGGCGGATGAGGAGACCTCCTCGGCGTAAACGGATTTCCTGGTGAGGATGAAGGGCGCGGCGGCGAGCGCGGAGGTGGAGAGAAAGTGGCGTCGGTTCATCGGACTCACTTTCCGCGAGTCGGGGTGAGGCGTCGAGGGAAGAAATCAGAAACTCCAGATGAACGGGATCAGCGTGCAGGTGATGACCCAGCAGATGAGATTGAGGGGGATGCCGGTGCGTAGGTAGTCGGAGAACCTGTATCCGCCCGGGCCGTAGACCATCATGTGTGTCTGGTAACCCATGGGCATGGCGAAACAAGCGGAGGCGGCGATGGTGATGCCGATGATGAAAGGGCGCGGGCTGACATCCAGCTCGGTGGCGATACGGACGACGATGGGAACCATCATCACCGCAGTGGCGTTGTTCGATAGAACCTCGGTGAGCATGGAGGTGAAAATGAAGACCAACCAGAGGAGGACGAAGGGTAGCATTTCACGGGAGACCACGGATTCGGTTCCGGAAACGAGTTGCGAGGCGAGCCATTGCGCGGTGCCGGTGGACTGCATGGCCATGCCGAGACCGAGGAGGCCGTAGAGCATGAGGAGCACCTGCCAGTCGATGCTGGCGTAGGCTTCGCGCGGCGTGAGGATGCGTGCCCAGAGGAGAGCCAGCGCGCCGACCATGGCGGCGTAGTGGATGGGGATGGCCGGGAAGGAGGGGTTCATTCGGCTGAGCAGATCCGTGATAGCAACGGTAACGACCACGGTGGCCAGCACCGCCCAGGAAAGGATGATGGGCCATTTTTTCACCGGCACGGGCAGATCGTCCGCGGGCTTCTCCTCTATGGTATCGGTAAGGACGAAGTCCCGCGTCCCTTTAAGGACAGGAAGGTTGTTCACCGCCGTGATGACAAGGAGGGTGTCTCCCCTCTCGATGGAGATCTCTGCCATGCGGCTGGTGATGTTCAGGCCGTTCCGGTGAACCGCCAGGACGACGCTGTTGTATCGCTGGCGGAAATCCGATGCGGCGAGGGTGCGGCCGACCAGGGAGGATTCCGCGGGGATGACGAGTTCGGACACCAGGCCATCCACTGTCGAGAGCTCCTGGGCGCCGATCTTGGAAAACAGTTCCTCGGCTTTCGCGGCGCCGCCTTTCCTGCGATGGAGGGCTACGAGAAAGCGATCGTTCCTTTCCACGGTAACCTCGCCGAGGGGCACCATGAGGCGGGTGCCACGACGGCGGATCTCCAGGATGTGGATGCCCGCGTCCCTGCTGCCGAGGGCGGTATCGAAGAGCCGATTCCCCACCATCGGAGAGCCATCGGTGATGAGGAGGTGGTGGAGCGGGGTGGTGCGGAAATCGATCTCCAGACTGCCGGTGATGGAGGAACGGCTTGGAAGAAGGCTCGGGCCGAAAGCGACCATGTATGCGATGCCAGCGATGGCGAGCGGGATACCGACTGGAGCGAGGGTGAACATGCCCATCGGCTCCAGCCCCAGTTCCTTGAGGCTGCCGTTCACAAGGAGGTTCGTGGAGGTGCCGATGAGGGTGCAGCAGCCGCCGAGGATGGAGGAGTAGGAAAGCGGGATGAGGAGCTTGGATGCGGCGATGTCTTTGGAGCGGGCGAAGCCGAGGACAACGGGAAGGAGAATGGCGACAATGGCGGTGTTGTTCATCCACGCGCTGAGAAAAGCGGCGACGAGGGTGAAGGCGAAGATGGACGAGCGTATGCCGCCGTTCACCCGTTTCCGCAACACCTGCCCGATCTGGTTCACAGCTCCGGCTTTCTCCAATGCGCCGCCGATGACGAAGAGCGCGGCGATGGTGAGCGGTGCCTCGTTCCGAAAAACGACGGCCATGTCCTTCATATCGATCAGTCCGAGGGCGACGATGAGGCACAGGATGGACAACGCGAGCACGTCCGGCGAGGCCCACTCGCGCACGAAGGCGACCAGCGTGAGCAGGACTACCAGCAGGGTGAGTATGATTTCCGGACTCATCAGATGCCTCCAGCGGAAGACCCGTTACACGGTTTCCCCGGAGGATGGGTCAGTGGGAGCCGCCATCGCCGTCCGCGTGGTGTTCACCTTCCGCGTGGGTGTCGTGATGCTCATGGAGCTGGCGGGTGCCGTTCGGCCCATTGAATTCATGGCGTTCACAGGCACCGAGGCCGAATGCGATCATCAGGGTGAGGAGGGCGAGGCGTTTCATCCGCGCCCTCATAGCCGGTTGACCGGGAAAGGCAACCCCGTTTCCCGGTTTTCATGAAGCTCTCCTGGAATGAACTTTCTTGATGCGGGGCGATGCCACAGCCTTCATAATAGGCCGTCCGAAACAATTACCCGAACACCACCCATGCCTGACGCACTGATAGATTCCGAACGGTTAGAACTCGCGCTCCGCGCCTCCAACGAGGGGATATGGGACTGGAGGACGGACGAGAAGAAAATCTATTACTCCAGGCGCATCCTGGAATTCCTCGAATGCACGGAATCCGGCGCGCCGAACATTTTCCTGTCACCGCATCTGCCTATCCACCATCTGGACAGGCCAGGCTTCGTGAGGGCGATGGGTCAGGCGATGGAGCCGCATGGCCCGCAGACGCTGGCGGTCGACGCCCGGGTGCGAACCGGAGGCGACACCTGGAGGTGGCTGCGGATACGGGGCACGGTGGTGCGGGACAGGAAGGGCGAGGCCGTCAGGATTGCCGGATCGATGATAGACATCAGTCTGCGGAAGTCCGCCGAGTCCCAGATCGAGGAGGAGCGGCACCTCTTGAAAAACCTGATCGACCACGTGCCCTTGCAGATCTATTTCAAGAACCTGGAGTCCAGGGTGGTGATGGCGAACAAAGGGATGGCGGAGTGGCACGGGCTGAATTCCGCGAAGGATCTTCTTGGAAAACACGACAGGGATCTTTTCTCGAACACCCACTGGGAGAAGGCGGCGGCGGACGAGAAGCGCATCATAGAGAATGGTGCTCCAATGACGGGTCAGCTCGAGCGGGAGACTTGGCGGGAAGGAAGCGAGACATTCGTGATGACCTCCAAATTCCCGTGGATGGACAAGGAGGGGAAGGTGAAGGGAACCTTCGGAGTATCGAGCGATGTGACCTCTCTCGTCCTCGCTCAACGGCAGGCTACCGAGCTGGCTAACGAGCTCCAGCAGAAGAACGCCTCATATGAGGAGGAGGTGAAACTTGCCAGGGAAATCCAGCAGGCGCTCTCGACCACGGGATTTCCCCCTGTGACATCGGAGAACGGGAACCGGCTCTCCTTCGCCTCGCGCTATCTGCCTATCTCGGGCCTGGCCGGGGACTTCTTCGAAGTCATCCCGCTTGGCGGAAACAAGTTCGGAATTTTCATCTGCGACGTCATGGGACACGGGGTTAGGGCGGCGCTTGTCGTCGCGATGCTACGCGGCCTGCTCGTGACACAGAGCACGAAGGGGAGCGAGTCCCAGCATTTCCTCGAAGGGATCAACCGAGGTCTGGCATCTATCCTGAAACGGGCGAGTGTGACCATGTTCGCGACTGCTTTCCACGGGGTGATCGATCTGGAGGCGCTCACCCTTAGCTATTCTTGCGCGGGTCATCCCGGGCCTGTGGTGATCGGTAACGGCAATAACAGGCAGCTCTGTACCGAACGCGGAGAAAAAGGCCCGGCTCTGGGTTTGCTGGAAGACGCGAGCTACACGGCTCATACGATCGATCTCTCGGAAATCAGCCGCATCCTTCTTTTCACCGACGGCGTGCTGGAAGCCGAGAACAAGGACGGCGAGCAGTTTCTGGAAAAACGCTGATGAGACTTGCGGGAAAGACTCCGCCAAACCCATCAGCGAATGGCTGGACACGATCATCGACACGGTGCTGGATTTTTCCGACGGACACCATTTCGATGATGATGTCTGCCTGTTGGGCATCGAGATTTCAAAAAATTCCTGAGCAGCCGCGAATCACTCGGGATCCACAAGATCCTGGAAGGAATCAGGCTCGGCGGAATCCGCCTCCTTGAACTGCTGCTTCGAGCGGGCGGCTTCGAAAAGATCCAGGAAATTGTCCGCGGGTGAGGCACCGGTTCCGGAGATCTCCAGATCGATCCAACGATAGCCTTCACGTACTTCGCCGAACATCGTATCAAGAGTTTTGCTTTTACTGGAAAGGATCATTCCCTCCGGAACGCCCACCCGTATGTTTCCACGGATCTGACCTGCCTCCCCGTTCCTCATGTTACCACGCATGGCCATCTGCCCGCGCTTCTCGAGGATGAATTCCTTGATTTTCACGGACTCACCCTCCCTTGTGACGACAAGTGTCACCTCGTCGTCGAAGTTCGGCAGCTCGTATGAACGGTCGATGAGGAAATTCGAGAGAGTGGAAAGGAACTTGAATCCGCTGACATCGATACGCGAATCGAGCGCATTGGTAGCGGTGATCTCCAGCTTCGATGTTTCAGGTGCGCTGGGAGTCACCAGAAGGAAGTTCGAATCGGGCGTCTCCCGTGTTTCCAGCCTTCCTAGAAAAAACCTGCCAAGATCCGCGCCGAGGAGATAGGATAGCCTGAAGGAGTCCAACTCCACTGCCATCGAATGCGTGGCATTGGCATCGAGCGGCTGGATGGTGCCGGAAAAGTTGATGAATCCCGGATCCGCATCCTTTCTGTCGGATCCCGCCGGCACGAAGAAACGCATGCTCTTGACATCCGCGCCCGCCTGGGTGAATTTCACATAGGATCTGTCGAGCGTGAGCGGTGGCCATCCCTGAATATTGAGAAGCCCACCGTTCAGGCGGAGCTCGCCTTGCGTTGCGTTGTCACTGGGAAAAAAGGACGCCTCGGTCTTTTCCAGCATGTTCAAGCGGTTTTTTTCCTCGCCGAAGAACAGATCAAGAACTGGAACCGAGTAACGGCTGAAGCTCACCGGCGGAACACCTGCAGCATCCCTGGCGATAGCGGGCTGTCCGGCCACAGGACTCCTGAGGATGAGTTCTCCCTTCTGCGCGACGATCTCCTCGCCCTTGAATGACCTGGATAGGAAACTAACCGGAGCGATCTTGGCTACGACTCCGGTGGCTCTGAGGCTGGAGAGGGCATTTCCGCCTGGCCAGTCCAGATCCGCCCTGTTCGAGGCGGCGGCGGCTGGGTTCATGCGGAACTGGTAAAGTTTGACCTTGGCTCCGCTGGCAGCCTCCAGTTTCGCGCTGAGTCCTTCGCGGAAAGCTGTGCTGTTCGCGTAGATCAGACCTACGCCGGCCACCAGAACGACCGCCACGATAAGAATTACGAAACCCGCGATCTGCATGATCTGAACCCTGTGGTTTCGTTTGGTCTCCTTGTCCACGGCCTGGTTGGACCGACGACGGCGTTTCCGCACTTTCATCGCCTGGCTCCCATCGGATCGGGTAACCAACTCGCCGTCGGAGTTCCCCTCCCCTTCCCGCCCCTTAAGGCGATCCATCATCTCATCTAGCGAATATTTCTCAGGATCGCTGCTTTGTTCTGACATCTTTTTTATATGAAAAATCTGACTAGCGGTCGCGATAGGGGCGACCGGTGGGATCGAGGAGTTCCACATTCACAAGGAACAGGATTGCCGTGGAGGTATGTCTCCGGGCATCGGACTGGAACAGCCGCCCGACCACAGGAATGTCACCGAGTATCGGTGTCTTGTCCTCAACGTCCTGGATCTCGTCCCTCAGGAGTCCGCCGATGACGATCGTCGCACCGTCCGCGACCACGAGATTGCTGTTCACCTTCCTCACACTGAAAACAGGCATGAGAATCGCGTTTTCGGTAAGTGTTCGGACTATCGGGCCGAATATGCCCTGCGAGTTCGAATTGATGGGCGTGCCATAGTTCACAAAGCCATCGAACTCCCTGATCTCAGGGTTGAGCGTGACATCCACATAGCGCCGGTTCGCGTCCGCGACAGGAAGCACCTCCAATGACACCCCCAAGTTTTTCGTTTCGAAAGCAGTAGGAGTGGCCGGAGTGACTGGAAATCCTGTCGTGGCACCACCCGTGATGATACCGGTCGCGAGATCGATAAACCCGCCTGATGAAACCGAGTTGGGAAGCTCGGGCGGCTCGTATTCGGTGGGATAGATGAACTCGTCAACGATCTTAATCGATGCCGCCTGGCCACTGCGGGTCGTGACCGAGGGTTGCGCCATCATATCGACACCCTTCTGCTGATCCAGCCCCCGCATCAGAACCTGGAGCGTGCCGCTCCCGATGATCCCGTTCACACCCAGCACTCCTGGCGCGCGGTTGGAACTCTGCACCCCCCGATTGTTGCCCGCCGCGATGATGGAGTCGATGGAGCTGCCTGTGATCGCGCTGTCCCCGCTGCGATTGCCAGCCGTTATGGGATTGGTCGGGAAAACGGCTCCGGGAAGGGCGGCTATATCGGTGATCGGTGATCCGCTTCCTGTCGTGCCACCACTCAGGTTCAACGTGCTCGCACCCGGAATGAAGCTGTCGTTGCCAAAGCCGAAGGTGTCGAGCATCCAGTCGAATCCCAGTTCCTCCAACCTGCTTTCCTCGACCTTCAGCATCGTGATCCTGACCGCGACCGAGACGGGCTCCGTCTGTGCGATGGAATCGATGATCTGCTCGATGATGTCCTGGTTGGAAGGCGTGTTGATCACACGGAGGGTGTTACTCGATCCGTTGAATGTGGCGGACGCGCCGTCCGGAAACGTGACCCCCTGCAGGGCGAAAGCTTCCTGGGCACCCATACGCTTCGCAAGCAGCCCGCCACTTCCCGTCTCGGTGTTGAAAATATCGTCCGTGCCACCCTCGCCCTCCGCGGCCGCTCCGGACGTGAGGTTACTCATCAGATCCGGCGGCACCCGGTAGGTGCGGCTAATCAGGACGCTCGCATCACTCCCCCGCGCTACAATGGAAACAGCGAAATCCTCCACCTTGGAGACAGTTCCCGTGATATCGGTGATGTATTTCAGTATCTGTTCGAGCGGGACATTGCTGACTTGGAGATCAAACCTCCGGGAGAGGATCTCTTTGGCGGGGGAAACGGACGGATCGCCCAGGTTCACCGCGATATTGACGCCTTTCCTGACCGGATCGAGCTCGAAGGAGTCGTTCTCACCCGCACGGAGCCGGAGTAATTCGACAGCGTCCATGATAGTCCCTTGTTCCAGACGGAATTCGGGGATGATGATCCGGCTTAGCTTGTTTTTGAGAGGAACGGCCTCTCCCGAACGACCGTAGCGTTCCACACGCGACAATTCGGGGATGACGAGATTCGGAGCGAGCGGCAGCTCCCAGGATGCGTCCACATCCGCGAGGATTTCCGCACGGGTCTGGTCTTTTGCCGCATTGTAGTAGTCGGATTTCCTGGATGCGATCTGCTCCAGCCCGCGGCGTGCGGCGACGTTATGAGGATCGAGGCGGATGACATCGTCGTAGTGACGCGCGGACTCATCGAATTTCCCGAGATCGAAAGCTCCCTGGGCGGTATAAAGCAGCCGGCGCACCTGATCCACATCCGCGGCATGCTCGCTGTCGAGAGCGGGGTTCGTCCGGATCGGATCATCCAGATCCAGGCGGTAGGAGAGCGCTCCGAAGTCACCCGGCGCGACCGATTCGTCGAGAACCTTGTCAACGGCACGTTTCGCCCCCTCGACATCACCTTTACGTGATAGATCTTTTGCGAGTTGCACAGAGGCTTGGGCGTATCGTTCGGTGGCAGCCGTCCTGAGATCCGCCGTCGCGGGAGCGTCGGGGAACGCGTCCCTCGCACCGGCGTAAGCAGTTGTTGCCTCCTCATATTTACCGGCCTCGTAGGCTTCATCGCCTTTTGCCAAAAGCATCTGCCCCTCCTGAACGGAGGCCAGGCGTCGCTCGATCTCCATTTCGGCAAGTCCGGAGAAATTCGAGGGCTCCCCACCGGGAGATATTCCGGCTATCGAAAGCAGAAGCGCCACCGGGAGACAGTGGCGCGGAAGTTCGGTTGAGAAAGAGAAAAGCATGCGGAGGTTTTCAAGACGTATAGACAGCCATCGCAGGGTTGGTAAGCCCAAAATCCGGGAAATGGCATCTTTTTCGACCCCATTTTGGAAAGCCGGTCTTACCATCGGAATTCCAGTTGCTCCTCCCTTCTGCTCCTCATTTTCCGGAGATTCCGAAGTCTTGCGAAAAACGTCCTCTTGAGATCTCGTATTCTCAGTTTCCATCGAAGTTTCCGGTATTCAAAAACGCTCATGAACAATAAGTGTTCTCGTGAACACATCCTGTCAATCAGTAATTTTCTGCTGCTACCGCCACGTCCTTGGTGATCTGATCCTTCAGCTCCTCCACCGAACCGAATTTCCGCTCTCCGCGAATGAAATTTCCAAAGCGAATTCTCAGTGTCTTGCCATAGAGATCTCCGGTGAAATCGAGCAGATGAACCTCCAGAAGCTTTTCGATCCCGCCGACCGTCGGCCTCATGCCTAGATTGGCGACCCCCTTCAAGCCGACATCCACCGTGACAGTCCAAACCCCGTTTTTCGGAACTTGCAAGTCCCCCAGGCGGATGTTCGCTGTGGGGAAGCCGAGCTGCCGACCCAGCTTTTTTCCTTCGATGACTGTCCCGGAAACCTCATACGGCCTTCCCAGCATATTCTCCACAGCATCGAAATTCCCATCGCGAATTGCCTGGCGAATGCGGGTGCTGCTGATCCGCTCTCCATCCCACATCACGGGGGAAACCGCGTTCAGTGTGAAACCCAGCGACTCTCCCAGCCTTCGCAGCATTTCCACATCGCCCAGCCTCCTGCTTCCGAATCTCCAGTCCTCTCCCACGGACACGGAAGCGACATTCCCCGATGCCAGTTTTCCAACAAATTCCTCCGCGCCTGTTTTCGAGAAATCCTCGTCGAAACGTATCACCAGAAGACCGTCGATCCCCAGCGAACTAACCACCGCGGCCTTTTCGTCCAGTGTCGCGAGCAGCGAGCTTGGAGCCTTTCCCGGCGCGATCACCCGGATGGGGTGCGGGGAAAAAGTCACTACCCATGCCTCACCGCCATCCCGCGACGCGGCATCCACAGCAGCCGCTATCACCGCCTGGTGCCCGGCATGCACACCGTCGAAAACACCAAGAGCGAGATGGAGCGGCCCTTTGCGGCTCGCCAGTTCCTCCAACTTGTCGAGACGGATTGGCATCGCGTCCTAGGCTCCGCGCATCAGTGAAATTTCCGCGAGGGAGATCAGGGATTTCAGGAGAAACTCCGGATCCGGCTCCTTCAGTTGCGCGACAGTCACCGCGCGATCCAAGGTAAACTTTCCGGAATTCGTCCTTCGCAACGCGCTCAAGTGCGCCCCGCAGCCCAGCTTCTCGCCTATGTCATTCGCATATGTCCTCACGTAGAAGCCTTTGGAGCAATCCACCCGGAAATCAACCTCCGGCAGCGCCACGCGTTTCACTTCGTATCCCGTCACCCGCACGGGGCGGAGCTTCCTCTCGACCTCCTGTCCCTTCCTCGCCATCTTATATAGCGGCACACCGCCCATCTTGATCGCGGAGACCATGGGAGGGAGCTGCTCGAACTCACCGGTGAAATATTCGAATGCTTTTTCGATATCCGTTTCGGAAAAATCTCCGACATCCCTGGTCTCAAGAACCTCCCCCTGCCTGTCCTGCGTGCTCGTCCGCTGGCCAAGCGTCAGCGTACCCTCATAAACCTTGTCCTCGCTCATCAGCAGATCCTGTATCTTCGTCGCACGCCCGATGACCAGCATCAGCAGCCCGGTTGCCATCGGATCGAGAGTGCCGCAGTGGCCGATCTTCTTTGTGTTCAGCGCGCGCCTAGCGATCGCCACCACATCGTGCGATGTCATGTCCGGTGCCTTGTCCACCAGCAGAACCCCGGCCTCGGCCCAGTGTATCCTCGTTCTTTTTCGTCATCTGTTTCTGAAACTCATTTCCGCCTGTCCAGCGCGTCTTCGAGAGCCGCCAGGACTGTTCCTTTCGCATCGGTTATAGGCCCGTCATGCGTATGCCCGCTGCCAGGGCATGCCCTCCGCCGCCGAACAGGGACGCAACCTCTCCACATTCACCCCTTTGTCCTTCGAGCGCATGGAGACACGAATCTTACCGTCTTCCAGTTCCTCGAAAAACGCGGCAACAAGAACTCCTTTCACGCCGCGGATCAGATCAATGAGACCTTCGCTGTCGTCCGGCTGCAGGGAGAGCTCGTCCCGCGTCCTGTCCAGCAGCTCCCAGTGCGCCAGACGCCCGTCCGTGGAAATTTCCAGGGTGTTGAGGAGAGCGCGCATCAGTTCCAACCGGCGGTAGGGATGGTTGTCGTAAGTATCGGCGTTGATTTTTCCCACATCCACCCCCCGCCGGATCAGATCGGCTCCCATGTCGTAAGTCGCGGCAGTCGTCGAACCATATTGGAAAGACCCGGTGTCCGTGGAGACCGCGACATAGATCGCGTCGCGCGTTTCTTCCGGAAGCGGGTAGTCAAGAGCTTTGATCAGCTCGTAGATAATCTGCCCGGTCGCCGGCTTCGTGGAATCGATCAGGTTGAAGTCCCCGTATGCGGGATTTGAAATGTGGTGATCGATATTCAGCCAGATTCTCGCCTCCGAGGCGGCGCGCAAGGCGCCCTCACCCAGCCGCGGTTTCGTCGCCGTATCGAGCGCGATGGCCACCTCCACATCCAGCCGCTCGCCTGGAGGGGTGGTCACCTTTTCCGAGCCTTTCAAAAACGCCAGACTTTCGGGAACCCCGTCCTCATTCACAAGAAAAACGGTCTTTCCCATGGCGATCAGGGAAAATCCCAGCGCGATCTGCGAGCCTATCGCGTCTCCGTCCGGTCGCACGTGACTCATGATCACGAAACGCTCGTGATCCGCGATCACCTCGCCAATCCCGGCGAAGCTTTTGCTTAAATCTGTCTCATCCATCTCGCAAGACCGCCACTTCCTGGTGCCGGGGGGCGGATTCTCCCCAGCAAACCTCCCGAAGCAAGGACAAAGCCGCCATCCCCACCCATCAGTGGGTGAGGTGGAATTGCCTTTTCAATCCACCGGTATCCGATGCATCCTTTTCACACACGAATCATAAAACCGGGGGCTTTCACTCCGGATTTCTAAAAATAGTTAGGAAATCTTAAATTTTTATTGCCATCTGAATAAATTTGTGAAGTAATCCCGACACATGAAGATGACATCACGCCTCGCTTCACTTCTGGTGACACTGGCCGCCACCGCTGCCGCCACGTTTCCGCCACCGAGACCGAACGCCTCCGCGCCCTTGTTGCGGAGCAGGAACTCCAGATCGCCCAGCTTGAACTCAGAATCTCGCGCCTGACCGATACTCCTCCTCCGAGTCGCTCGAATGCCAGAACGCAGGATACCGGCGCCCCGGCTGAGAACGGAAACGGCTTTTACGTCGTGAAAGCGGGAGACAGCATCGAGCGAATCGCGCGTTATCACAACACCACCTCGCAGTCCTTGGGCAGACTCAACGGACTCAAGCCGAATGCCATCATCCATCCCGGACAGAAATGTGAAAGTCCCCGGGAGCCCGCCACCGCTTCGAATGATGCCGATCAGATGCCGACCTCGAAATCGCGCACCCATGTGGTCGCTTCCGGTGAAACCTTTTACAGTATATCCCGAAGATACGGCATCTCGGTTGCCGAACGAGTTCCG
>CAVWUI010000004.1:0-20546 GCA_963758175.1 uncultured Verrucomicrobiae bacterium | reverse complement strand
GTGATTCCCGGAGTATTGAAGAGAGTGGAAACCTCCGCCCCGCTGAGACTGCAGGCACATCATCCTGCACATCGTCAATAAGACCGGAGTAGAAATCAGCGTCCGCGCCGCGGTCAAGGATCCCGATGGTGAAACGGTTCGCCGAATTGATCGAGGTGTAGTTGATGTTCGTTTCGGCCAGCGCGGTCGCTCCGCACCATTGAGGTAAGTCTTCGAGCCCGTGGGCGTGACGGAAAGGACAAGGTGGGACCAAGTCCCTTGGACAACGTTTCCGGAAGAGCCGTCAGACCCACCGCTCCCCGCACCCAGCGCCTGACGCTGTTCCCGTTCGTCCCGATGTTCGTGTAGGCGGATCCGTCATCGTCGTCACCCGCGAACACCACGGACCCTTTGTCGCTGGAAGGGTTGACCCATGCGGAAAAGCTGTAGCTGTTCGTGGAGGAGCCGCTGCCGTGGAGGATGGTGGAGAGGAAAGTCGCATTGCCCATCGTGACGTTGCCCGCGTTCGTCCCGTCAAAGGAAAACGCATTGCCCACTATTCCTGTCGATCCCACGGTGACACCGCTGTTGATCGTGCCTGCATTCGAGCCCACCTCGTCGGCAGCCGCAGTGCCCATGGTTTGATCGAATTTCCAGTGGCCGAGCAGAGTGGCCGCGTGCGATGCCGTGAGGAGGAGTGGGAGGAGAATCAGGTTTTTCGCTCTCATACGGGAACGAATCTGCATACCACCGGAAATCGTGTCAAGACCCCCCTTCCCACCGGGCCGTGGTCTTCCCTACCGCCTCCTGCGGAGAAACGCCAGCGAGCCAAGCCCGCACAGCAGCGCCACGGATGGCTCGGGACAAGATTATAATTCGGAGGGGGGCGATAATTGTCGTATCGTTCACACCCGGTTCTCCCTCGAGTAAAAGGTGAGGGTGTGAGAATCATTGTCTCCGTCCCTGCTGAGTCGGAACAGTGCCATAGAGTCACCGTTCTCAATATCATCGTTCAGTAGTCAAGGATGTCTTCGTTCGAAAAGCTGACGATATTGCCAGTAAGGATAACGGAAATCGTCTGGTTGTTGACCAGGTACTCACGGTTCGAAAGCCGTCCGTCGACGTATTGTTGTTCCGGGCGTTGTTCCAAGTGATGGTGCCTTCGTCGAAGGTCGGGGTAAGCGTATCCGCTGTAAAGACATCCATTGTCTTTTGGGAGGGGGTGGTAAGGCCGGTAGAGCCGGAGTTGTTGGCCAGGACCGTGAGATCCAGGCTGGCGGAGGCGAGCGTGGTGGTGATGCTCGTGGATCGAAAAGCAGATAGATTTTGCGCGTCGTGTTGTCCGCGTTGGCGTCTTTCACGACCAAATCAATTTCTGAGCCATACATGGTGGTCGGGTTCCCTCGCTGGACGAAGGAATCGTCGGAAGCGATGATCGTCGCAGCATGGGAGACTGTGACACAGAGAGGAAGTAGGAGAAGGGCTCGGGCTGTCATGGGAGCGTTTTTCGCATATCTCAACAAGCAGTGTCAATGCTCCAGTTCCCGATGCGTTCTTGCGAAATGATTTTGACGCTCCGCTCAGAACTCCGGCGGGCCGTTGAGTTTCTCGCATTTCTCGGGCTGGCCGGGGATGAAATCGACGACCTGGCCTTGCTTGCGGAGGGTTTCCTGGAGGGTGGGGATGTCAATTTCGGAGACGGGGAGGTTTTCATTTGCGGCAATGGCGGCGGCGGCCCCGGCGGCGTGGCCGGTGATCATCCAGACGGATTCGAGGCGGAGGGTGCAGTAGGCGACGTGGGAGTAGCTGGCGGCGCAGGGGACGAGGAGGTTGGTGCATTGCTTTTCCTGCGGGATGATGGCGCGGTAGGGAATCTGGTAGGCGTAGCCCTTGCGCCAGATGCGGCCTTCGTTGATGAATTCGGTCTCGGAGAGGGCGAGGCGCTGGACGTGGTGGCTATCGATGAAATGGCTGCTGATGCCGATGGAGTCGTCCTTGCGGCGGTCTTCCTGGACGTCCTGTTGGGTGACGATGTGTTGGCCTTTCATCCGGCGGGCTTCGCGGACGTAGAGCTGGTATGGGAGGTGGCGGTTGTCGGTGAACTCGTCTTTGTGGAGACCGATGGATTTCATCTCGGCGCGGACTTTTTCCGGGACGGATTCGTCGGTGGCGAGGAAGTGCAGGAGGCCGAGGGTGTAGTCCCAGTGGTCCTGGAAGATTTTCTCCCGCTCCTCGTAGGAGGCATCGGGCCAACCGAACTGCGCGCCGAAGTGGCCGAGGGAGATGACGGCGGACTGCTTGTTGTTGAGCTCGAACTTGCCGTTGCGGCGTTTGTAGAAGTCGAGGATGTCGGTGAGTTTGGCTTCGGGGTGGTTGCGGAACCAGTTGGTGAGGACGGTGAAGCGGTCGCGATCGTAGTTTTCAGGCTGTGGGATGGGCACCTGGAGTGCGGGATCGCGGGCGACGGTGAGGCGGAAGTTGTAGTTCATGACGCCGGGGTGGGCGTCGCCTTCGCTGTAGTCCTTGGCCCAGCCGGTGATGCCGGGGAGGAGGTTTCCGCCGGCGTCTATGGTGAGGGCTTTGCGGGGTGTTTTGTCGAAACGGATGCCGGCGGCTTCCTCGTTGTAGGTGGATTTCGCATCGCGCCCGATGGAGTAGGAGACTCCGGCGCGGGCCATGAGATCGCCCTCGTAGGAGGCGTCGATGAATACTTTCCCGGGGATCTCCGTGCCGTCGGTGAGGGTGATGGAGGTGATGCGGGTGCCGTCCATGGTGGCTGTTTCCACCGATGCGCCGTAGCGGATTTCGACACCGGCCTCCTCTAGCATTTCCAGATACAACTTCTCGGCGACGGAGGACTCGAAGTAGTATTCGGGTTTGCCACTGCCGTAGTGTTTGCCGAGACGTTTGTAAAATTCGTCAGCGAATCCGCCGATGGTCCACTTGAGCATGTGCTCGGATTCCGCGGTGTTGATGCCGGAGGTGGAAAGGCCGCCGACGTGCCGGGTCGGCTCGATCAGCAGGACCTCGCTGCCTGAGCGTGCCGCCGTGATGGCGGCGGAGATCCCGCAGGGGTTTCCGGAATAGACGATGACGTCTGCAGCGGATGAGGCGTGGCAGAAGAGTGCGGACAGGATGGCGGTGCGGAAGGGAGCGGTCATTGGGATTTTAAAAAAGGAAAACCCCGGAAGGACATGCCTGCCAGGGTTTTTGATGTGGGCGATAATGAAATGCTAGCGCCTGCGCCGGAGCAGGGCGAGGCAGCCGAGCGCGGAGAGCAGGGCGGTGGCGGGCTCGGGGACGACGGTTGCGAGCCGAGGACGTCGAATTCGGCCACTACGTTCGAGCGTGCGTTTCCATCCCCGAAGTTCATTCCTAATGTCTTGAACTGAATGGCATCGACACCGGATGCGAGGAGCTGTTCCGGCGTCCTGTATTGCGGTGACCTGGGCTGAGTATGAACCGGTCGACGTGATTCCGGGGGTGTATGAGTTTCGGAAAAGGGAATTGAACGTGCCGGAGCCGACGGTTCTTACGAGAATCTGCCAGACGCTGCGCAGACTGTGGCCATTTGTCGTTGGCCAGTTCGGAGGTCTGGACGATAGAGCCTAGATCGTATCAGTGTTGGTGGTCGTGTCCAGAGTGAAAGTAATGGTGTGATTAAGATCGCCCAATGTACCATTGTCTTGCGATTCGAAAATACTTCCGCCTGTGTTACTGTTGCTGCCGTCGTTGACATTGCCCAGCCCCCATGGCCCACCTGAAGTAAAAGGGACATAGGAATCCGGTGCGGTAGCTCCGTCGGTCGGGCCGGTGGCAAGTGTGGAGGATCCTGAGTCGATGAGATCACTACCGGAGACCGAGTAGAAAGTGCGGCTCGTGGTGTTCAGGTTTTCCGTAAACACGATGGCGGCGTGGGAGGACATGGCCGCTACCGTAGTTAGCGCGGGGATGAGGAATATTGTTTTCATTGCTAATGGATTCGTTGGGAAAAACGAGCGGAACTGCGCTCTCGAAAACGAAAGAGCGTGTTTCCCGAGGGATTGGACAGAAAAGTGAAAATTATTTTCCGTAACGGATTTTCAGGGTCGGTGCGGAGGCGGTGCGGTTTTCCCTGGTGGCGAATTCATGGGCGTATCCCCCTTTGTCCAGCTCGTCGGTATCCCTGCAAACCACGAAGGTGGCGAGACCGTTGGTATCGGACTTCAGGAAATCGACGAGGGCGTTGCCTTCGATGGAGACGGTGCCGGAAGTGGTGCCCTGCTCGATGGTGAACTCGCCGAGCTTGGTGGTTTTTGAGGGATCGGGGAGGTGGTAATCCGTGCTCTCCGGTAGATGGGCAGGTGCGGATTCCCAGTTCCGGCCGATCTCCGACCAGGAGTCCTGGGATTCATCGGTGAGGCCGTACACACTGAAAGTGGCATCCGGACAGAGGGAAGCGAAGCCGAGTTCGCCGGGAACAATGGTCAGGGAGAGTTTCCCTTCGCTCAATTTCTCCATTTCCAAAGCAGTAAGGTCGAAGCGGATGTAGGATTTCCGGCAGGTCTTTTTCATCTTATCGGCACGTTTCACACGCATGGAAGGATCATGGCCGAACTCTCGGAGGGCGGAGAGAGTGTCTTGAAAGGTGCCGAGCTGGATAAAGGTGTCGGCTCCGTTTCCGTAGGCCGTGGTGAGGCGCTGCCATCCGTCGTCGAAATCGGGATCGGCGGAGCGCGCGGGATTGGGGGTCTCCGAGGATGATTCAGGAAAGTTGGTCTCTCCGACGCTAATGCGTTTCCCGATCGTGAGGGGTCTGGTTTTCTTGTCTTTCTTGTCCGTGACTTCGACGAGGCCTTCAAGAACCTGGACGGTATAATAGCCGTCATCGTTGGCGGAGACGCCGAATTTCGTGCCGAAATCGACGACCTTGGCGTTCATCGTATCGACGGTGAAGCCGATGGCGGACTCGGGGACATCCGCGATGAGCGCGCCTTTGCGGAGGTGGCAGTTCATTGCGTCGGTGATTTCCAATGTGGAAGGCGCCTCCAGGGTCAGGACGGCACCGGACTCGAAGGTGAAGGTGGCGAGGCCCTCGACGAGTTCGTAGAAACCGGGGCCGATGCGGGATCCTTGGACGGTGGGCAGGGAGCTTTCCGCCCAGCGGCAGTTCTTTGCCTCAGTGAGAGTGGCGACGGTTTCGGGTTCTGGAATATGTGTGAACTCCACGTCCGGCTGTTTCCTGAAAACGAGTGCGAGCAGCAGTGCGATGGCGGCTGCGGCGGCCAGACTCCAAGGGACGCTGCGGGAAAAGGCCAGCCGGTGGATTCGCGTTTCCGGGGAGGCCGGATCTGACAGGTGTTTTTCCATGCCGGGAGCGGAAACTTTCAGTTCCCCCTCCAGATGGAGGAAACGGGCGGCAAAGGCGTGTGCTGCCGGATCGCTGCGAAGGGTTTCCTGCAAAGCGTGAAGCCCTTCGGCATCAAGGGTGCCGTCGGTGAGTTTTCCGAGGGCTTGCGCCAGTTGGAAGTTGTCGTGCGGGTTCATGGGGTTTCCTTTTCGATGCAGGTGATGAGGTACATGCGGATGCGGCTGAGCGAGCGGTACACGGCCGCCACTGTCGATCCGATACGGCTGGCGAGATCCGGGATTTCCATTTCCTCGAAATAGCGCAGGAGGATGAGGCGGCGGTGGTCGATGGGGAGCTTGGCGATGCAGGATTCCAGAGCTTCCCGGCGGTCGTCACCATCATCTGAAAGTTCGGCAACGGCGTGGGCCAGCGATTCAAGGACGTCGTTCTCGAGCGGGAGGTGGCGGACCTTTTCCGCACGGCGGTAGTTCAGCATCTGGTAAAACGCGACCTGCCGCGCCCATGCGAGGAAATTCGACCCTGTCTCAAACTGGTCGAAAATACGCCAGAGCTGGAGCTTGGTGAGCTGCAGGATGTCCTCCGCATCCGCCGTGATGGATACAAGCGAATGCACATACGCCGCCAGCCTCCGCTCGTGCGTGGTCAGCAGGGTGAGGAACGCCGTCTGGCTGTCCTCTTCGGGAGTCTTCGGTATGGTATCCAAGGTTTCTTTCTTAGGAGAACGAATTGCGGCGGGGTTTGGACACAATTTTCATCAATTTCCTACCTTTGGCGATCAAGCTCAGGGAAAAAGGGCCTGAAAGAATGGATTGCGGTTGAAAAACAAGTCTTCGGCATTCCCTGTGCGAAATCTCCGGCCCCCGTGGCTGCTCGTCGGTCCGGGGTTCTTTGCTTACTTCCACTGACGTTTCCAAAATCGGCAATACCACGCGGTGAGTCGGTGGAATGGTGTATCAGCGCGCCCTCGGATGAAGCCTGGAGATGCGCTTTCTGAGGCGGATGCCCCTCAGAATTACAAAAATCCGGAAACCCATTCGGATCACGTGCCATCTATCTTATGCGATATGTCATATTCAGGCATTCCGTTCCGGCGTAAGGACAGGGACATCGCATTCACAAAATCCAACTCCATCGCCATAACATGCAATCTCTTTAAGAGTTATCTCTTTTGTATCTTTAGCGACTCATCAACAAACCCATGAAAACCCATCCACAAAAGGCCTCTGCCATTCTCCAGAAAAACCTCGGCGACGACAATCCCACTTCCACCATAGGCCGCACCGGCTTCACTCTTATTGAACTGCTGATCGTCATCGCCATTATCGCCTCCCTTTCTGCCCTAGCCTCCGTAGGCTATACTCGCTTCAAGAAAAGCGCGCAAACGGCGGTCGGCATCTCCAACGTCCGCCAGCTCGCGACGCAGTGGGTGATGTTTTCCTCCGATCACAATGGCATCATCCTCCGCAGCTTCAACACGGCGGTGGACGATCGGAATGGGGATGGCGCGGTGAATGATGCCGACGTGATGAATTGGAATCTCCACCTCGCCTCGCAGGTCGGTGGCCAGTCCTCTGGTATTAGCAAGGAGGATATTGAGGAAAGCGGGCGGGATCTGGGGATTTTCACCGACCCCTTGCTGACCTCCGCTGCCAAAGGCGACTACGATCCGGGGACGCAGTGGTCCACGTATTCCTACAACGGCTTCATCGGCGAGGACTCCACCTCCGCGAACCAGAACCCGAATCAAGTCCGCCGGATGTCGCAGGTGGGAAACCCGGCGACCCTGGTGATTCTTACCGCCCTCAACCCGAAGGATGACGGTGGATTCAATCTGAATGTCTACAAGACGCAGAAGGCCGTCGCTTTTGACCTTTATGGAGGCAGGGTCCCGGTGGCTTTCGCAGACGGCCATGTCGAGACGCGCTCGAGCGGCAATTATCCCAGCAAGGAAAACACCTCCAACAAGGCCCTTCTCGCGGAATACTGGGAGGGGAAATGACGCAGCGGGCGAAAGCCCCGTAGGCTTGGGGATCGATGTTTCCGATCCAAATATCAGCGATCCCTGAAGATCGGAGACCTCAACGCCTCCTGCGAAGTAGCACCAGAGAACCGAGGGCACCGAGAACTACGGCGGACGGCTCGGGGACGACGTTCACGCCGTTGGCGAAGATCGTGGCGGCGCTGACGTTTTCTCCTTCCCAGATCTGGACGGAGTCGATGAGGCCATCGAAAGAGGAGTCGCCCGCACGGTTCGTACCGACACGGAACTGCTGCAGGCCGCCGGGGTTGTAGCCAAGGTCGCCTCCGACCTGCACCCCGTTAAGCCAGATCTGGCCGTCGTTGGCGTCGGTTTTCTGAAGCACGATGTTTTCCCAGACGCCTGATTGTGGAGTTCCGAACACTTCCGTCTCAGTGTTGTTTGTGGACGTACGGGTTTTGAACTCGAACCGGCTTTGGCTTGAACTCGTTCCGACGGCCAATTGCCAGGAGTTGTTGATACTTGAGTCGGTGTTGTTACTGAAAAATCCTTTGTTGTCGTCTCCATCTTGGGTCGGGTTGGTGGTATAGATCCAGATTGAGACGGTGAATTGCGGAGATGACCCGAAAGTATCGCCAGCGCTCAGATAATTCGCGCTTACGCCATCGGAAACATACGCGTTGGTGGTGTTCCCCGCGGTGCCGCTCTGGAAAGCTGGGTTCGCACCCACGGCACTGAGATCGTAGGTGGTGGCGGAGCCGTTGCTATCGCTGATGTTGTTTTCGAAAAGGTATTGCGCGATCAGTGCTCCGTGGGAAGCGGGAGCTAGGGAAAGGAGAGTCGCGCCGAACGCGATGAGAGGTGTGGAAAAGTGGGTTTTCATCTGATCAATCAGTTTGGGTCTTCGTTGAAAGCAAAGGGTTCTACCTGCTTTGCTGTGACATGTAAAAGGGATATTTGGTGATCACTTGTGCGGCGGAGCCACCGAGGCCGGGGGATGGACGATGATGCGCGCTTCCGGGTTGTTCACGATATACGAGTAGGCCCAGCCGAGGAGGACGGAGAGTTTGTTGCGGAAGCCGATGAGGAAAAGGATGTGGATCAGCAGCCATGCCAGCCACGCGACGAAGCCGTGCAGCTTCATTTTCCCGGCCTTCACGATGGCATGGTTTTTCCCGATGATGGCCATCATCCCCTTGTCGGTGTATTTGAAAAGCGGGCGCAGCTCGTGCTTGCGGCCGGCGAATCGCGTCGTCTCCAGCCGCAACTCTTCTTTCAGCAGCGCGGCGATGTGCCCTCCCATCTGGGTGGCGGCGGGGGCCACTCCGGGGACGAACTTCCCTTCCCTGTCGCGCATGTTCGTCAAATCTCCCGCGACGAAAATATCCCGGTTCCCGGGGATGGAGAGATCAAGGTTCGGAGTGACGCGCCCGGAGCGATCGGTCTCGATTCCGAGGTCTTTGGCAAGCGGGCTGGCTGCGATCCCCGCGGCCCAAACGATGGCTTCCGCCTCCAGGGTGCTGCCGTCGTTGAGTAGGAGTTTGCCGGGCTGAACGTCGGTGACGCGGGTCTCGTTCCAGACTTCCACGCCGAGATTCTGGAGCCGTTTCTTCGCGTAATCCGACTGGTCGGCATCGTAGTGCTCGAGGATTTTCGGTGAATTCTCGATGAGGATGATGCGCAGTTTCCCCGTGTCGATGCGCCGGAAGTTCGTGTGCAGCGAGCGGTGGACAAGGTCCGCGCAGGCACCCGCCAGCTCCACCCCTGTCGGCCCGCCCCCGACGATGGCCACGGTCATCAGCCGCTCGCGCTCGGGGTAGTCCGTCGTGAGTTCCGCCTGCTCCAAGTTCGAAAGGATCTTCCGCCGGATGTCCTGGGCATCGGCAAGGGATTTGAGACCGAGCGAGTTCGCCTCCCAGTGGTCGTTTCCGAAAAATCCCGTCTTCGCACCCGCCGCCAGCAAGAGGTAGTCGAAGGTGTAGGTGCCGCCAGTCTTCCCGGTAACGGTTTTTTCATCCGGGGAAATGGCCGTCACCTC
The DNA here is from genome assembly GCA_963758175.1 of uncultured Verrucomicrobiae bacterium. GTDB lineage: Bacteria > Verrucomicrobiota > Verrucomicrobiia > Verrucomicrobiales > Akkermansiaceae > Luteolibacter. The sequence goes on along the minus strand of CAVWUI010000004.1, from coordinate 11,201 downwards.
GTCCATCAGCACCGTCACATTCTTCGCCCCCGCAAGGATCTGGCGGATCGAGCGCGCGATGTCCGGCGCGGCAAGAGATGCCGTCGCCACCTGATAAAGTAGTGGCTGGAAAAGGTGATGGTTCGTCCTGTCGAGCAGAGTGACTTCGAAGCGGTCGTCGTTGGCGAGCTTCCGCGCGCACTCGAGTCCGGCGAACCCGCCGCCGATGATCAGGACTTTCCGAGGGGAGATGTGCTTGCTGGCCATGCGCAGAGACTGCCACGCTTTTAAACCAAGGGCAATCGGAGCTTGTGAAAGTTTTCACAAGGGGGGCGGAGCTGATCGTTCCAAATCGACCGCAAAAGCTTTCGGCTTGTTAGGGCGGTGCGGTCTTGCAGTGGGGCACGGGCGGTGCTTCCATGCGCGGCGGATGCACATTCGATTCACGGAACAGGAACTGGCGACGCTGGTGGAGATGCTCAGCCTTGCGGCGAACGTGGCTTCGTGGAACCAGAAGGAGACGGCGGACCAGAACCTCGGTGAATACGAACAGTTCGAGAGCAAGATGCTTGAGAAGGCGGCTCACAACGGGCTGGGTGACCTGATCGAGTTCGATGAAGAGACCCGGCGTTTCCGCGTGAGAAAAGAGGTGGAGGAGAAACTTTTCTATCACGAGTGCTACGAGGAGTTCCGCAACGAGAGCTTCTGGGACGAGCTCACCGTGCGCCTGGCAGACAGGGATCTGGTGAAATCCATCGGACTGAAAGCGTGGGAGGCAATGAGCGAGGAGGAGCGCCGGAAGAAGACGGTGGCGTGGGAGAAACGCTACTGGGCGGAATTTTCCAAAAACGGGATCGAGCGGGTGATCGTGATGACCCCGCCGGGCGAGGGTTGAGGCTGCAAAATGAAACCGCAGGGCGGTGGATTTTTGCAAATTGCCAGCCGGGCGGTGCACGGAAGACCCGTGATGGCTTTGATTTCCAAGGGGAAACCGGTGTCGGGGCGGTTGGCATCCGCCTAGCGATAGGTTTTCATTATGCCCAACAGTTCCAAAACCGAGTCCAGCGACCAGACGCTTCCGCCACAGACACAATCCCGCCAGCCGGGGCGTGAGTCCGAGATGAATCCCCGCCCGGAATACGAAAACCCGGAGATCAAGGGGAGCGGGCGTCTGGAAGGGAAGGTTGCGCTGGTCTCTGGAGGCGATTCCGGGATCGGTCGGGCGGTGGCGGTGGCCTTCGCCCGGGAGGGGGCGGATGTCGCGTTCGCCTATCTCGAAGAGGATGCGGATGCCGGGGAAACCTGTCGGCTGATTGAGGAAAAGGGTGGCGAGGCCTTGCGGGTGAAGTGCGATGTTTCCTCGAAAAAGGCCTGCGCGGATCTGGTGGAAGAGGTCGTCGGGAAATTCGGTGGAATCGATATCCTGGTCAACAACGCCGCCGAGCAGCACCCGCAGGATTCGATTTCCGATATCGATGAGGAGCAGCTTCTCAACACCTTTTCATCGAACGTTTTTGCCATGTTCCACCTCATTTCCGCCGCCCTGCCGCATCTGGAAAAATCATCCGCGCCCGCCATCATCAACACGGCTTCCGTCACCGCCTACCGGGGTAGCCCGCACCTGCTGGACTACTCGGCGACGAAAGGCGCCATCGTCTCACTGACGAGATCACTTTCGGGAAATCTCGCGGAAAAGGGAATCCGCGTGAACGGGGTCGCCCCCGGGCCGATCTGGACGCCGCTCATCCCGGCGACTTTTCCTGCCGAGAAAGTGGAAAAATTCGGTTCCTCCACCCCGCTCGGTCGCCCCGGCCAGCCGTGGGAATGCGGCGAATGCTACGTTTTCCTGGCCTCCTCCTCCTCCGCCTACATGACGGGACAGGTGCTCCATCCGAACGGCGGCGAGATCATCAACGGGTAGGACGATGGCCCGTCCTTCCCCCAGGCGGGTTCCCTCGGGTCTCGTTTTCACCACGGACGAGCTTCCCGGATACTCCCGGCGAAAATGCGGCCGGGGTTTCTCCTACGGCCTACCGGACGGGTCGCTTCTCCGTTGCCGGGAAGAAAAGAAGCGGGTTGCATCGCTCGCCGTGCCTCCCGCCTACAGCGATGTCTGGATCTGCATGGATCACCGGGGGCACCTTCAGGCGACGGGTCTCGATGACGACGGGCGCAAGCAATACCGCTACCACCCGGACTGGCACGCCCATGCGGCTGATCTCAAGTTCGGCCTCTTGCCCTCCTTCGCCGCCGCCCTGCCCTCCATCCGCGCGGCATGTCGGAAGCTTCTCAAGGAATCCGGCCTGGGGAAGGAGCGGGTGATCGCGGGGGTGGTCAGCCTTCTCGACAGGACGGGCTACCGGATCGGGAACTCACGCTATGAAAAGGCCAACCGCAGCTACGGTCTTGCATCGCTCCTAGCGCGCCACGTCCATGAGGACGGCGATGCTTTCGAAATCAAGTTCCGCGGGAAATCCGGGAAAGAACATCTCACCGAAATTTCCGATCCACGGCTATTGGAGTTGGTTTCCGACCTCCAGGAACTGCCGGGCCAACACCTTTTCCGCTACGAGGACGAGAGAGGAGAAGCCCACGATATCGGCACCTCGGAAATCAACAGATGGATCAAGGAGACAAGTGGCGGCGACTTCACCGCGAAGCAGTTCCGCACATGGAAGGCGACGGTCATCTGCGCCACCAAGCTGAAAGGCGTTCCTCCTCCGGAAACGAAAACCGCCCTCGCCAAAGCGGAGAACAAAGCGATCAGCGCCACCGCCACCCTTCTGAACCACACCCTGGCGACCTGCCGGAAATACTACATCCATCCCGACCTCCTGTCCGCTTTCCGGGACGGCGAACTTTTCCGAACCATGAACGCGAAACCGCCACGCCTGAGGAAATCGGACGGCTCCGCGAAGCTCCATGCGGTTGAGCGCCGGGTGCTGAAACTCATCTCATAGGATTTGCCTCCGGCCGATTCTCCCGCGGAGCTTAAACATTCGGTCCCGCGACCGCAGCGACAGGAAGTCCCCATTTTTGTCCAGGTAGCGTGATCTTCCGTTTGACAATCAGCAGGGATTCGTGCAAATCCTCCGCCCCGTCGGTTTTTCCGATGTGGAGGGAATCATGGCAGTGTAGCTCAGTGGTAGAGCAGAGGACTCATAAGCCTTTGGTCGGCGGTTCAAATCCGCCCACTGCCACCAATTCACCCACTGCTACATGTCGATGAAGACCAGCTTCCCGGCCTTTGTATCCGGGATGATGAGTTTTCCGCTCTCTTCATCGACGATCATGTCGGCGGCGGATTGCAGGCCCTCGCCAAGTTCGGTCTGGCCGCTGCCGTCCGCTTCGTAGCGGGTGACGCGGCCGGTCTTCACTTCGGAAACGTAGAACCTGCCCTTGCTGTCGTGCACGATCGCATCCGCGCTGCGGTGGCCATCAGCGATCGTCTTCCATTTTTCCCCAGTCCTTTCCAAGATGTTCCCAGTGAAAAACTCGGCCACGCGGATGGTGCCATCGTCCAACACATCCACCCCGTTCGGGCAGGGCATTTCGGAGTTCGCAGAAATGACCTCGGTCACTTTCCCGGCGAGATCGATGCGATAGACTCGGCCCAACGCAGGCAGTGCCTTCGCACCCTCGCTATCGATTGGCCAGAAATTGCCGTCGGCATCAAACATCTTGTCCTTCTCTCCCATCTCGGTCACCAGGACGCTTTTGCCATCCGGCGAGAGGGCCACGTCGTTGAGAAAGATCGATGGATTCGGAAAATCCTCCGGAGCGGCGAGCACTTCCTTTTTTCCCATCTTGTCGATTTTCCAAACTTTTCTGAGATCCGTCGTCACGAGATAGTCGCCTAACAGGACGATCCCCTTGGGATCATTCATGCCATCGCAGAACAGACTGATGTCTTTTCCGTCAAGTTTCAGAATCTTGCCGTCGCCATCGTTCTCCCCGCGGTTTCCACCCATCATGGAGACGAATAATTTTCCGTCGAAGCCACGCGTGAGGCTTTCGGGACTCGCTCCGATTTCGAGGGTTTCCTGACCAGCGGTCGCAATCGCGCAGAGTCCGAGAAGCCCCGACACAAGATAAGTTTCGAATATTTTCATAAGATATATTTTTGGGAGAGCTTCAGACTTTCTCAACAGCGACCGGCTTCCCTTCCGCGATGGATTTGTAGATTGCCTCACAGGCGAGGATGTCCCGCAGGCCCTCCGTGCCGTTCACCTGCCAGTCCTTGCCATCCATAATGGCTTGGGAGAAAAGCTCCATCTGCACTTGGAAATGATCGGTGGCGGGGAACTCCAGCTTCACATTGTCCCGCGAGGTCCAGCCGTCCTGACCTTGGTAGCCGAAGGCCTTTTTCATACCGAACTGGCCCTGCTCCGCGAAAACAGTGAACTGATTGTAGCCGTTGAGATTGTAGGTCGTGTAGAGGTTCGCCGTCTTGCCGGAAGGAAATTTCATCTGCCACTGGATCGTCTCGTCGACCTCCGCGAATTTTTCCGGATCCGTTTTCGTCTCGATGGCAGAGATGATTTCCGGCTCCTCACCTGCGATGTAGCGCGCGGCCTGGAGCGCGTACACTCCCACGTCCATGAGAGCTCCGCCGCCCGCCAAGTCATGCTTCAGGCGCCATTGATTTGGATCGCCGATCTTAAACCCGAAGCCCGCGTCGATGTGCCCGACTTCGCCAAAGACTTTCTCCCGCGCAAAGCGCATCGCCTCCATGTGATGCGGCTCAAACTGGCAACGGTAGGCGACGCCGAGCTTCACCTTCGCTTCATCGCAGGCGGCGATCATCTCACGGCATTCCTTCGAGGAAACGGCCATCGGCTTCTCACAATAGACATGCTTCCCGAGCTTCGCGGCCCGGAGGGTGAACTCATGGTGCATGGAGTTCGGCAGCACGATGCAGATCACATCGACATCCGGATGATCGGCGATTTTCTCGAAATTCTCGTAGTTGAAAACGTCGCTTTCCTTGAGTCCGTACTTCTCTCGCCATTTCACACCCTTCTCCGGGGTGCCTGTGACGACGGCGGCGAGGCGGGCGTTTTTCGTTTTCAAAAGCGCGGGGGCGATCTGGTTCGTGCTGAGCGAGCCGAGCCCGACGAGCGCCCAGCCGATTTTCTTCCCGGCCGGTTTTTCTTCCTGCGCCCTGGCGAAGGTGGCGGCAAGTCCCGCTCCAATCGCGGTCTTCAGAAATGGTCTGCGTGAAATGAGGTTCTGCATGATTTGGAAATCCAAGCACCCACACACCCGGACCGCACGGAAAATCCTCCGCCGCGTCTCGAAAAGGAGCAGCCCAAGCCTCGTTTCCAGTTGGCATCTTTCCCGGACGAGCCTATAGAATCTCGTTCCCGGCCCGAAACTCAGCCGGAAATACCCGGAACCCATGAAACACCCATACTTCCTACCCGCCACCGCTCTCGGCCTACTTTTCGCGACGGTCACCGCCCGTGCCGCATTCCAATCCTTCGAGGGAGATGGCTTCGGAGACTGGCAAACGACGGGCGATGCCTTCGGGCTTTCTCCGGTGCACGGCAAGCTCGATGACATGGACAAACCTTTCACGGCGTTCTCCCACAACGCCTTCGCCGCATCCGCCCATGGTGGTGACGAAGCCACCGGGACACTCGAGTCACCGGAATTCACCATCAAAAACACCTACATCGCCTTCCTCATCGCAGGAGGTAACCATGCGGGAAAAACCGCCGCCCAGCTCGTCATCGACGGCAAGGTCGAGTTCGAATCCACCGGCAATAACACCCTGCGTTTCGCCCGGGCGCAATGGGATGTGAGTAAGTTCAAAGGCAAGAAAGCGAAGATCCGCATCGTCGATCAGGAAACAGGCAGGTGGGGCATCATCGCCGTCGATGAATTCACTTTCAACGACTACGCGAACACGAAATTCCCCGCCTCCACCAAAAATGGCAAACCGTTCATGGAGGGACTCGTTTCCACAGACGCCCTTCCCGGTGCGACCATCCCCGCAGGCTCCACACTGAACATCGAGGCGACCTTCAAGGACATGAAAGTAAAGTCCCCCACGGCGCTCACCTTCGACGAACAGGGGAACATCTACATTTCCGAAACCCACCGTTTCCGCTTCGGAGTCGAAGACGATCGGAACCATCTCTATTGGTATCTCGACGATCTCCAAGCGATGAAAGTGGAGGACCGCCGCGCCCTTCATGAAAAATGGAAGGAGAAGCGTTCCATCGAAGCTCTCACCGAGAAAACTGAGGTCATACGTCGCCTCGCGGATACGAATGGCGATGGAAAACTAGACGAAAGCAAAGTCTTCGCGGACGGCTTCAACGATGTGCTCGACGGCACGGCGGCCGGAGTTTTCTACTATGATGGAGCCTTGTATTTCGCCTGCATCCCGAAAATTTACAAACTCACAGACGAGGACGGCGACGGCGTGGCCGACGAGCGCACCGTCGTGGAGGAAGGCTTCGGCGTGCGGATCTCCCTTTCCGGCCATGATCTGAACGGCTTCACTCTCGGCCCGGACGGTCGTATCTACGGCACCGTCGGCGATCGAGGTCTCTCCACGATCACGAAGGAAGGCAAGGAATACCTCTACGCGAACGAAGGCTCCTTCTTCCGCTTCGAGCCGGACGGCACGAATTTCGAACTGGTCCACACCGGCCTCCGGAACCCGAAGGAAATCGCCTTCGATGAGTTCGGAAACGCCATCACCGTCGATAACAATTCCGACCAAGGTGACGGCTCGCGCATCGTCTACCTCGTTGAAGGCGGTGATTCCGGTTGGCAGATGGAGCACCAGACCATGCACACCTTCCACCGCCAGATCGGACTGGAAAACCGCCCAACCAGCCGGTGGATGAACGAGAAAATGTGGGAGCCTCAGAACGATGTGCAGCCCGCCTACATCCTGCCGGCCACGGAGAACCTCACAGCCGGTCCCTCCGGCCTCACCTATCATCCCGGCACCGGTTTCCTTGAGAGCGAAAAAGGACGTTTCCTGATCTGCGACTACAAGGGCGGCGCATCGAGCTCCGGCATCTGGTCCTTCGCCATGGAGACGGATGGTGCGACCATGAAAATGACCGATGCCCGCCAGTTCAACTGGGGCATCGCCGCCACGGATGTGGAATACTCCTTTGATGGACGTGTCTTCGTCACCGATTTCGTCACCGGCTGGCAATCCCACGACAACGGCCGGCTCGTTTCACTCAACGCAGGGGAAAACATGTATCTCCCCGAAGCGACCGCCGAAGCTGCGAAACTCATCGCCGAAGGTTTCGACCAACGCTCCTCCGCCGAGCTCGCAAAACTGCTTTCCCAACCGGACTTCCGCGTCCGCCTCCGCGCCCAGATCGCCCTCACCCGCAAGCCGGACGCGATCCCCGTTTTCACCAAGGCACTCACCTCGGATGACCAACTCGAACGCATCCACGCGACCTGGGGCCTCGGCATCCTCGCCCGCCGCGGGGCCGCCCTTTCCCCTTCCGGAAATTTCGCGAAGACCAACCAAGACCTCCGTGGAAAAGCATCCGCAGAGCTCGTGAAACTTCTATCCGACAACGACCCTGAAATCCGCACCCAGGCAATCAATTGTCTCGGGGAAGCCACCATCGCAGGAAACGACCTCCCTCTCGACAAACTCCTCACAGACGAATCCGCCCGCGTCCGTTTCGCCGCAGGCATCGCCATCGGGAAACTGAAAGCCACCGCCCACCTTCCCGCCATCCTCACCCTCATCCGTGAGAACGATAACGCGGACCGCTACCTCCGCCACGCCGGCATCTACGCGATGGAGCATGCTTCGCCGGATGCGAAACAGATCGCCACGCTTTCCACGGATCCCTCCCCTGCCGTCAGGCTCGCTGCGGTCGTCGCACTCCGCCGCCTGAACAGCACGGAAGTCGCACGCTTCATCAACGACTCCGATCCCACCGTTCAGGACGAGGCCGTGCGCGCCATCTACGACAAGGACATGCTCGAAGTCCGCCCCGCTGCCGCCGCCCTGCTCGATGATCTCGATTCCCGGAAATGGACGGACTTCATGCTCCGCCGCCTCATCCACAATGCCTACCGCGTGGGTGGCACGGAAAACGCCAGACGCCTTCTCAACGTCGTCGGCGATACCGGACTGCCCGCCGATACCCGCAAGGAAGCTCTTCGGCTCTTGGAAAACTGGGAAAAACCCTTCCCTGCCGATCAACTCACCGGTCACTGGCGCCCCCTTGAGGACCGCCCGCTCGATACCATCAAGCCCGCCCTCACCGATGCCCTGCCCATCCTCCTGAAAAGCGAAGGCTTCGTCCTCACCGGCGCGCTCGACCTCGTCGAGCAGTATAAGGTCGATATCGCAGGACTCGATGACAGAACCCTGAAATCCCTCGTAGGAAACGGAAAACTCCCCGCCGACGCACGCTCGATGGCACTCACGCTTTTCATCGAGCGCGACGGAGAAGGACTTGATGCCTTCCTCGCCTCCACCGCCTCAGACAAGACCGATGAAATCGCCATCACCGCCCTCAAAGGCCTCGCAACCCGCGATCCGAAAGCCGCCTTGGCACCTCTGGAGCAGGCAATCACCTCCGGCAGCCCCGCCCGGGCACAGAAAGCATGGACCATCATCGCGGAAATCCCCGGAAACGATGCTGCGGATTTCATCGTGAAGCACCTCGGGGAACTCACCGCAGCAAAGGGAATTTCCCCCTCCGGCATCGAGCTGCTTGCCGCCGCGAAATCCCGCAAGGAACCCGCCGTCGCCGCCGCCCTCGCCAGCTATGAGAAAGCCATGGCCGAAAGCGGAGATCCACTCGCCCCCTTCAACATCGCTCTCAAAGGCGGAAACGTGAAAAACGGAGCCTCCCTCTTCGCCTCCCACCCCGGCGGCCAGTGCCTGCGCTGCCACAAGGCGGACAACGATGCACACTCCGCTGGCGGCGACGCAGGTCCGAATCTCGTCGGCATCGCCAAGATTCATGATGCCCGGTATTTCCTCGAGTCCATGATCAATCCCGCCGCCGTCGTCGCCCCCGGCTTCGGCATCACCGCCGTCACTTTCAAAAACGGAGGCACCCTCGCCGGGAACCTCGTCGAGGAGACCGATGAATATCTCGATATCGCCACACCCGAGAAACTTCTCCGCGCCAAACGCTCTGACATCGCCTCCTTCACCCCACCCGTCTCCGCCATGCCCCCCATGGGCGCGATGCTACAGCCGGAAGAACTCCGGGATATCGTCGCATGGCTAGGAAGTCTCGACAAAGAAGGCAAAAAACAGAAATCTCCCGTCCCCGAGCCGGTCGATCCAACCACCCTTCCCGGAGCGAAATAATCCATCCCAACCATTCAAGATATGAGCATCCTACTCGCCCAGGCGGAAGCACCCGCCGCCGCCACAGAAGAAGCCCCGAAAGAAGCCGCACCCGCCTCTGGTCCCGAAGCCGCCGATCTCATCAAAGCCGGCCAGCAACAGTATTTGCTCTGCGGAGCATGCCACGGCCAGCAAGGTGAAGGCACCGCCGCCGCACCCCCGCTCGCAGGCTCCGAGTGGGTCAACGGACCCGCCGAAAACCTCATCAAAATCCAGCTCCGCGGCCTCACCGGCCCCATCAAAGTCAAAGGCCAGGAATACAACATCGCCCCCGGCATGATGCCCATGGCCTACCAGACCGATGAGCAGATCGCCGGCGTCCTCAGCTACGTCCGCAGCAGTTTCGGAAACGACGCGCCACCCGTTACCGTCGCAGAAGTCGCCGCCCTCCGCTCCGAAGTCGGAAAACCACAGATCACCGCCGCAGAGCTCACCCAACCCGAGCCCACCACCGGCCCCGCCACCACGGAAACCGGCGAGCCCGCTCCCGTCCCGGAGAAATACAAAGACATGCACGGCTCCCTCGGAGTCCCCGGCATCCTCGTGGTAGCCGTCCTCCTCTTCACCCTCGTCTGCTTCGGCGCGGTCTTTAAGAAATAGAGCGGCGGATCAACTCAGAAGTATTCCTTGAATAATAACGGTGACCGAAATCGGCGTTGTAGCGACCGTGGGAGATAGGGATTGCGCCCGAGAAACTCCGGGTTTTTGCTTGCCAAAGGTGCGAACCCGCCGATTCTAGATTCATGAATTGGCTGAAACCCAACAACTTCCTATTCGCCGGAGCGGCAATCGTCTCCCTTTCCTCCGCAAACGCGGCATCCATCGTCCACGATTTTTCCGGGGGCGAAGGCACGGCCAATCCGGATCAGTTCGCCGGTACGGCAGGCAACGGCTGGACTACGGCATTCCGGGGAAACAGCGAAAACGTCAATGTAAACGCATCGGTGGTCAGCACCACGCCACTGGCACCCGGCACGGGGGACTACCTCAGCCGGCAGATCACCTCCACCAACGGAAGCACCAGCCGCTCGACCATTTCCCGGAACTACGGGGACAACGGTACGTTCGATGCGGACTCCAGCCACACGATCACCTTCCTGTGGAGAGCCGACGACATGGGCACCTTCACCACCACTACCGACTACTTTACCATGTTCGGGCGGGACGGGGGCACGGCAAACGACACGAACGGGGACGTCACCTGGTTCCTCCGCTTGCCAGGCGCAAATGATGGCGACGCAATAGGCGGGAATTTCAACGTCTATAATGGGAACAGTGGGACTCCAATACCGCCTTCGATACGAACCTGTTCGAAGACACCGGGATCACGGCCGTCGCCCGGACCACTTACAGCTTCACCGTGGTAAGCGATCCTTCCACTGCGAAATGGTCGGTGGGTATCCAGGAAGTCGGCGGGAGCGAATCTTTCCAATCCGGGGAACTCGGCTGGCGCCGGGGCTCCGGAGCAGCCCTCGACCACCAGATCGGGTTCGGCTCCCCGGGTATCGGGCGCGACGGAATCGTCCACTTTCTCGGTGGATGAGATTATGATCGTCCCCGAGCCGTCCGCCGCGCTGCTGGGCTTGCTTGGAGCGCTTACCCTTCTGCGCCGCAAGAGGTAGGAGAATCTTTTTCTCGCCCTGTCCAGATCGCTCGGGCAGGACGTCTTTTGCGCGAAGACAAAGAGGGGTGGAATCCGAATCCGGCCTCCGCAAATGCGGAGGAGATGCAGTCACAAAGGGTGAGGCGTGCCTATGGCCGCCTAAATGGGATTCATACCGATTGAGAGATCCCATTAACATTGCGGAGTGACCGGAAATAGGACTCCACTTCCTCGCGGAACCGTGTTCAATGG
>CAVWUI010000003.1:0-336226 GCA_963758175.1 uncultured Verrucomicrobiae bacterium | reverse complement strand
GCGCGGTCAGATCCCCGAAAATTCCCCAGGCGTTCTCCTCATCCGCGCTCGCTCCAAGCCATGAGCTGATCTGCCCGTCGATGCCATTCGCCCCACGGTTCGCACGGACGGTCGCCACCTGTCTCTCCCACTGGCAGAAATCATTCCACCCACGGATCGGCAGACTGTTTCCCAGATACACGCTTTCGCCGATCGATGCGAAAACGGAAACCGTCCTCATCCAGCCCGGCTCGCTGTCCGGAAAGGTTTCGAGCGCTTCCTCGATTTTCTGCCCCCTTCCCTCCACTCCGTCCAGAAAATCCGAGACATCGCCTATCCTCTCCATTTCGCCCATCGCGGGTATGACCCGTTGCCAAGGTTCCCCTCAAGACCTCCGCCTCCCGTCCCAGTCCGCGCATACCGTTCCGACACACGAACCGGACATCCACCTTGGGCATATCCTCCAGATCGCGCCAGAACCGACCGCTGGGCACACCGCCCAGACGGAGGATTTTCGACGGCGGCGTGTCTTTCAGGATGCGATCCGCCCCGACCAATGCCAGATGCTGCAGCACCTCCCGCAACCCGCTTGTCGCCTCCACAACCACCGGCACCGCCAGAGCCTCGCAAAAATGGAAAACCTCCTCCTGCTCACCAGGCTCAAGATCACCGACCATCACCACAAGCCCGCGCATTGTCGGCTCGCGAATCCATCTCACCAGATCCCCGACATTCGGCCTCCCGAAGTCCACCTTAAAATCGCCGACAACGAGGCTGGAAAAGTCTTCATCGGAAATTCCGAAAGATTCATCCACTTCCACATTCAGATGCAAAGGCATCATCCCGTCCCATGTTTGAAAATCCACGCAGACGTATTCCGAGAAAATCCCCACCTGCTCCACCGCCTGAGGAGCACCGCTACCCCGGAATTCCGCCGCCCTGTCCGCTGTGATCAGCACTAGCGGCCTCGCCTGATAAAAGCCTTCTACCACCGCCGGCAAAAGCTCCGCTACCGCCGTCCCGCTCGTCACAACGACAGCGCAGGGCCGCCCTGTTGCCATCGTTCTCCCGAGCGCGAAAAATCCAGCCGACCTCTCTTCGAAATGGCTCCAGACCCTGACTTTCCCAGCCTTCTCCATTTTCGAAAGCACCTCCAGCAGCACCGCGTTGCGCGCGCCGCCACAGACCACGAACTCCCCCACCCCGGCTTTTGTCGCCTTCACCAGAACCTCCACAGCCGTTTCCCAACAATTCACAGGCAAGCTCTAGCTGCCCCTTCCGGCGGATACCAGTCCGGGTCGTGTTTTTCTCAAACGGCCGGGACTTCGGAATTCTTCCTTGACGACGCCTTCATGGACGCGGCGAGACGCGCAAACCCTGTATCGGATTGCGCGGCAAATGACTGGCCGGGAAATCTCGCGACAGAAACTCCATACTCGAAGGGTTCCGTATTAGGATCGTGACAACTTCCCCCGCGATTTGCGAGAGGGCGGTATCGAGGGATATGCGCTTCTTCTGGTGGTGATTTCCGAGAGGCCGGTTGGAGGGATTCTTATGGCGGCGGCGGCTGCTTTTGTGGGGTTGCGGGCGGGGAGTTCTCTGGTTGATTTGTGAAGGGGGTGGGTGCTGTTGCAGCGGAAAGATGCGGGCAGGATTCCCGCTGAACGGACTGGGGCAAGATGCCCCAGCTACGGTGCTTTGGTTGGCGGGTGGCTGCGGGACTCAGCTACCAAGGCCTGCCCCGGGAGGGAGGCAGCTACCGCATCACGCTTACGCGTGTGGTTCCCAATTCACGATGTGCGGCGACGCCCACTTGGCCTCAAGGAGCCAGACGCCCCTGCTCCTTGGCGCCGCTTGTGTAGCTCCTGGGCTGGAAGCCGATGGGTGTTTCCATTTCGAAGATTTCATCTCCCACACACGCTAAATACCACCCGTTTTCTATGATCTGCCTTTTCAAGTCGGAGTGGCCCGATACGTAGGCGATCATTCCATAGAATGCTTTGTTTTTATGCTCTGGCAGCCAATGGAAGACTTCGTCCATTTTGCGTTTCATCTGGTCGATGTCTTCCTGCCTGAGCTTGCTTTTGATCTCGACGATCATGGCTTTGTCGATGGTGCCGTTGCTGTAAGCGAGGATGTCGTATTCTTCCTCCCTGCCGCCTTTCCGCATTTTCACGGCGGGGCTTACGTATTCGTTTAATTCAAAATCTTCTCTGAGGATTTTTTCTATGGATGAGTAGGAGAGACCCTGTGCGAACGAGCCGAACTTATGCCCCAGCCCACCGATCTGCTTGCCGAGTTCCTTAATCTGGCGATCCGTTGCTGTTTGGGAGATCGCGAGCTTATCGACGATGGCTTGGAGTTCCGCGGTGCTCATGTGGACAAGGTAGCCGGATACTTTTGCCGAGTCAATTTCCCGTGTGAGTGTCGGGACTGACCGGAGGTTCTCCATTTCGCGGACTTTTTGATCCTTTCTGCGGCTGGGGGATTTCTGGGGTTGGGTGCTTGGGTTGCTGGGCAGCCATAGGCAGCCCCTCCTTGGAGAGTCCCCGAGACGGGGATTCCACGGCCTGCTGCTAGACGCAGCAGCTACGCGCGCGGGGACGTGAAAAACCCCGGGCACCTTTTGGGTAGCCGGGGTTTTGGGAGCGCTTTCGCGGTTTATGCGGAGACTACGTCCTCCTCGTCATCGAGGACTTCGGGTTCCTCGACCACGGGTTCCGGTTCCTCCACGGTGAACTCGAATTCCGAATCACGGTGGTGATGGAAGCCGGTTCCCGCGGGAATGAGGTGACCCATGATGACGTTTTCCTTGAACCCACTGAGGTAGTCGATCCGTCCGAGCGTTGCCGCTTCTGTGAGGACACGGGTGGTGTCCTGGAAAGATGCGGCGGAAATGAAGGAATCAGTCTCGAGGGAGGCTTTGGTGATACCGAGGAGAACTGGCTCGCCTTCGGCGGGTTTACCACCGTTTGCAAGGATCTCTGCGTTGACCTTCTTGAAGGTCGTGCGCTCGACCTGGTCGCCCCAGAGGAATTGATCGGCATCGCCTGGCTCGGTGATCTTCACCTTGCGGAGCATCTGGCGGACAATGACCTCGATGTGCTTGTCGTTGATTTCCACGCCTTGGACGCGGTAAACGGACTGCACTTCGTTGACCAGGTGTTCCTGGAGTTCGGTAGCGCCGCAGGCTTCGAGTAGATCCTCCGGGGACACGGGGCCTTCGGTGATCTGGTCGCCTTGCTTGATGCGGTCGCCTTCCGTGACGATGATATGCTTGCCCATCGGGACAAGGTGATCAACGCCTTCGCCCGTTTCCGGATCGGTAACGATGACCTTCTTCTTGCCACGGACGTTTCCGCCGAAGGAGACATCTCCTTCGATTTTGGAAATGACGCATGCTTCCTTCGGTTTGCGGGCTTCGAAAAGCTCGGCAACCCGCGGAAGACCACCGGTGATGTCCTTGGTGCGGGCGACTTTCCGCGGGGTTTTCGCGAGCTGGGTTCCTCCGGAGACCTCCTGGCCTTCCTTGACGGATAAGTGGGCACCAACCGGGATGGAGTAGTTGATGATGACCTCGCCGGTTTTCACATCCACGATGCAGACCTGCGGGTGAAGATCCTCCTTGTGCTCGGTGACCATGGTTCCCTTCTTACCGGTTTCCTTATCAACCTCGGCCGCGACCGTGATGCCCAGGATCATGTCGCGGAATTCGACCTTGCCCGGTTTCTCTGTGAGAATCGGCACGTTGTACGGATCCCACTCGACAAAGGTATCGCCTTTCTTCGTGTCCTCGCCGTCTTTCACCTTGATAACGGAACCGATGATGATCTGGTGGTTCTCCAGTTCGAGGCCCCCTTTGTCGCGGATGGAGACGGAACCGTTCTTATTCAGGACAACCCAGTTTCCGTCGGAATCCTGAACGGTGCGGAGATCCTTGTAGATCACACGACCGGAGTTTTTCGCCTTGATGGTCGGCTGCTTGAAGGTCGCCGAGGCAACACCACCGACGTGGAAAGTTCGCATGGTGAGCTGGGTTCCAGGCTCGCCGATGGATTGCGCGGCGATGATGCCGACTGCCTCACCGATCTTGACCGGAAGACCGGTCGCGAGGTTCAGGCCGTAGCAGTTCGCGCAGCAACCGCGATCCGCCTCACAGGTGAGAACGGAACGGATCTTGAGCTTCTCATGACCGATTTTCTCAAGCGCGTTCGCCTGGGACTCCGAGATCACGTCATCTGGCTTGATGAGAACCTCGCCGGAAACCGGATCTTTGACTTTCTCGCAGGAGACGCGGCCATAGACACGGGTCGAGAGGGATGCGACTTCCTCGTCTCCATCGTAGATCGCTTCCACAGCGATGCCATTGGCTGTTCCGCAGTCCTGCTGGAAAACGATCACATCCTGGGCGACATCGACAAGCTTGCGAGTCATGTAGCCGGAGTCCGCCGTTTTCAGAGCGGTATCGGAGAGACCTTTCCGGGCGCCGTGAGTGGAGATGAAATACTCCAGCACGGAGAGACCTTCGCGGAAGTTCGAGATGATGGGGCGTTCGATGATCTCGCCGGAAGGCTTGGCCATCAGTCCGCGCATGCCGCCGAGCTGCTTGATCTGGGACTTGTTACCACGGGCGCCGGAATCGACCATCATGAAGAGTGGCGAAGCCTTCGCCTTGCCTTCGTTGTGCTCGATCTTGCGATAGAGCGCATTGGCGATCGTATCGGTGGCCTGTGTCCAGATGTCCACGACCTTCTGATAGCGTTCGCCGTTGGTGATGACACCGTTGCGGTATTGCTTGGAGACCTTTTCGACCTCCGCATACGCGTTGGCGATGACCTCCGGTTTCTCCTCGGGGATAAGCATGTCCACGATTCCGATGGAAATGCCCGAGCGCATGGCTTCCATGAAGCCGAGGGACTTGAGCTTGTCGAGAACCTCCACGGTTTCCTTTTTCCCGGAGACCTGGGTGCAGCGCCAGATGATGTCGCCGATCTGTTTCTTGCCGACGGTCTTGTTGTAGAACCCCAGTTCCATAGGCCAGATCTCGTTGAAACGGACACGACCCGGAGTGGTCTCGATGATGCGGAGATCGCCTTCGCCGAATGGGGTTTTCTTGCCGAAGTCCTGGTTGCGGATGCGAATCCAGGAATGGTAGTCGATTTTCCGGGACGCGATCGCGAACTCGACTTCCGAGGAGTTTTCGAACAACGGGAGGTGCTCCTGCTTGTCGCGATCCGCCTGGGTGCGGATGCCCGCCCAGGTGAGATAGTAGGTGCCGAGAATGATGTCCTGTGAAGGAACCGTGATCGGACGGCCGGATGCGGGCGAGAAGATGTTGTTCGGGGCAAGCATCAGCTGGCGGCACTCCATCTGCGCCTCGATGGAGAGCGGAACGTGGACAGCCATCTGGTCACCATCGAAGTCCGCGTTGTAAGCGGTGCAGACGAGGGGGTGGACGCGGATTGCGGAGCCTTCGATCAGCTTCGGCTCGAATGCCTGGATGGAAAGGCGGTGAAGGGTAGGGGCGCGGTTGAGAAGGATGGGGTGACCCTTGGTGACTTCCGCGAGAATGTCCCAGACCTCGGTTGTCTTGCGGTCGATCATCTTCTTTGCCGAGCGAACCGTGTGGCAATAGCCGAGTTCCTTCAGACGACGAATGATAAACGGCTCGAACAGGGTCAGAGCCATTTTCTTCGGAAGACCGCACTGGCCGAGCTTGAGGTCGGGACCGATGACGATGACGGAACGGCCGGAGTAATCGACGCGTTTTCCGAGAAGGTTCTGACGGAAACGACCACCTTTTCCCTTAAGCATGTCGCTGAGGGATTTGAGCGGACGGTTGCCCGCTCCGGTGACGGCACGACCGTGGCGACCATTGTCGAAAAGCGCGTCAACGGCTTCCTGAAGCATGCGCTTCTCGTTCCGGATGATGACTTCCGGGGTCTTGAGAAGGAGCAGGTTCTTAAGGCGGTTGTTGCGGTTGATGACGCGACGGTAGAGGTCGTTCAAGTCGGATGTCGCGAAACGGCCACCCTCAAGAGGGACAAGAGGACGAAGGTCAGGCGGGATGACTGGTAGAACCAGTTGGATCATCCACTCGGGACGTGTTTTGGAAGCGGCGAAGCCCTGGGTAATCTTCAGGCGCTTGGAAAGCTTCTTCTTGTTCTGCTTGGACTTGGTGGTGCCGAGTTCCTCCTCAAGCTCGACGGCAAGAGTGGCGAGGTCGATCTGCTTGAGAAGTTCCATCACGGCCTCCGCTCCCATCATTGCTTTGAAAGAGCCGTCGCCGTAGGTGTCCTCCGCCTCGCGTAGCTCGATCTCTGTGAGGAGCTGGCCGATTTCCAGAGCGGTATTACCCTGATCGGTAACGACATAGTCCTCGTAGTAGATGACGCGCTCAAGCTGGCGGGCGCTCATGTCCAGCATCAGACCGATGCGGGAAGGCATGCATTTGTAGAACCAGATATGGGAGACCGGAACGGCAAGCTCGATGTGGCCCATGCGCTCGCGACGGACGCGGCTCAGAGTGACCTCGACACCGCAGCGGTCGCAGACGACGCCCTTGTGCTTGATGCGCTTGTATTTTCCGCAGGCGCACTCCCAGTCACGGGTCGGTCCGAAAATGCGCTCGCAGAAGAGACCGCCTTTTTCTGGTTTGAAGGTCCGGTAGTTGATGGTTTCAGGATTCTTCACCTCACCCTTGGACCAGCTCCGGATGATTTCCGGGGAGGCAACGGTGATGGAGACCTGATCGAAGGCTTCTGGACGCTCGTCCACGCCAAAGATTTCGCGAAGGTTGTTATCGACACTCATGGTAGGTAGTAGTTCGGGATGTGGGGTTGGTTTCGCGTTAAGAATTAGAGGGTGAGATCATCAAGGGAGAAATCACTGTCCGCGCCTGGCAGCGGAGAACCGTGCGAGGTCTGGCCCTGGCGCCCCGGACGGACGTCGAGTCCGAGGGATTGCATTTCCTTGATGAGGACGTTGAACGATTCCGGGGTGCCGGCCTCGAGATTGTTGTCGCCTTTGACGATGGCCTCGTAGATGCGCGTGCGTCCCTGGACATCGTCGGATTTGACGGTGAGGATTTCCTGGAGGGTGTAGGCGGCTCCGTATGCTTCGAGCGCCCAGACCTCCATTTCCCCGAAACGCTGGCCACCGTATTGCGCCTTACCACCGAGCGGTTGCTGGGTGACGAGGGAATATGGACCAACGGCTCGTGCGTGGATCTTGTCCGCGACCAGGTGGCCGAGTTTAAGCATGTAGATCTCACCGACAACGATAGGGTTGTGGAAGGCCTCGCCAGTCCGACCGTCATAAAGGGTCGATTTTCCGGCCGTGCTGCCGTCCTTGCCATCGCCGATCCAGGTAAATCCGCGGCTCTCGGGCTGGTTCGGCTTGCGCTCGACGGCCTTGCGACCGTCTCCGACCATTTTCACACCGTCGACCTTCTTGGCCTCTGTCATGAAATCCCAGATGGCCTGTTCCTTGATGCCATCGAAAATCGGGGTGGCGACCTTGAAGCCCAGCGCTCTGGCGGCGACGCCCAAGTGGGTTTCGAGAACCTGTCCTACGTTCATCCGGGACGGAACACCGAGCGGATTGAGGCAGATGTCAACCGGGGTGCCGTCATGGAGATACGGCATGTCCTCTTCCGGGACGATAGTCGCGACAACACCCTTGTTTCCGTGCCGTCCGGCCATCTTGTCACCGACCGAAAGCTTGCGCTTGGCAGCGACGAAGACCTTGACCTCCTTGATGACGCCGGGATCGACCTCGTCGCCTGACTCCAGCTGATCGAGCTTGCGCTCACGATCTGTGTCGAGTTCCGAGAAACGGCTTTCGAAGGAGTTGACGATTTCGACGATCTTGTTGCGGATTGGTGATGGATCGATCTCGATATGATCGTGAACCGATGCCAGTTTGCGCAGGAGGGTCTTGGTGATCTTGCGGTTCGCAGGGATGATGATCTCGCCGGTCTGGGCGTTCACCACGTCGAGCGGGATCTTCTCGCCGAGCAGGATGTCGGAAAGCTTTTCCGTGAGGTCATCGGTCAGCTTGTCGGCTTTCTTCTTGTGCTCGTCGTTGATTTTCTTGAGGTGCTTTTTCAGCTCCACGGGATCGACCTTCTCCTTTCGCTTCTGCGCGAGACCGTGTGATGAAACGCGGACGTCCTGGACAATCCCGGTGCAGCCGGATGGCACGCGGAGGGAGGTGTCTTTCACGTCAGCGGCCTTCTCACCGAAAATCGCGCGAAGGAGGCGCTCTTCCGGAGCCAGTTCGGTCTCGGATTTCGGAGTGATTTTCCCGACAAGGATGTCGCCGGGTTTCACTTCCGCGCCGATGCGGATGATTCCGTCGTGGTCGAGGTTGCGCAGAGCCTCCTCGCCAACGTTGGGGATGTCGCGGGTGATTTCCTCGGGGCCGAGTTTGGTATCGCGGGCGGCGACATCGAATTCGGAGATGTGGATGGAAGTATAGACGTCGTCTTTCACCACGCGCTCGGAGATGACGATGGCATCCTCGAAGTTATAGCCGTTCCACGGCATGAAGGCCACGAGCACGTTGCGCCCGATGGCGAGTTCGCCGTCTTCGGTGTTCGGGCCGTCTGCAAGGACGGTGCCTTTTTTGATCTTCTGGCCGGCCTTGACGATAGGCTTCTGATTGATACAGGTGCCTGCGTTGGAGCGCATGAACTTGCGCAACGGATAGGCGAAAATGCCTTTGGTCACGTTTGTTTTCACCGCTTCCGGGTCGCTCAGGAACTTCTCGTCGGAAACGGGAAGCTTTCCATCGGCGGTGGTGATGATGATCTCGGCGGTAGCTGCCGCGACGATGCCATCAGCCTCGGAAACGACAACCGCGCGGGAATCGCGTGCGGCTTTTCCTTCGAGACCGGTGCCTACGAGCGGAGATTCGGAGACGAGAAGTGGCACACCCTGGCGCTGCATGTTCGACCCCATGAGGGCGCGGTTGGCGTCATCGTGCTCGAGGAACGGGATGAGACCCGCAGCCACCGAAACAAGCTGTTTCGGAGACACGTCCATGTAATGAACCTCGTCCGGGGTCGATTCGATGAATTCACCACGCTCGCGGGCATCGATGCGATCCTGGTCGAACTTGCCATTCTTGTCGATGACGTTGGACGCCTGGGCGATGAGGTAGTTTTCCTCCTGGTCGGCGGTCAGATACTCGATCTCGTTGGTGACCTTGCCCTTCTTGACCTTTCGGTAAGGAGTTTCGATGAAACCGAACTCGTTGATACGGGCGTAGGTACACATCGAGTTGATGAGACCGATGTTCGGACCTTCCGGGGTTTCGATCGGGCAGATACGGCCGTAGTGGGACGGATGAACGTCGCGGACTTCGAAGCCAGCGCGGTCGCGGTTCAGACCACCAGGCCCGAGAGCGGAGAGGCGGCGCTTGTGCGTCAGCTCGGCCAGAGGGTTGGTCTGGTCCATGAACTGGGAAAGCTGGGAACGTCCGAAGAAGTCACGAACGACTGCTGAGAGAGCTTTCGGGTTGATAAGCTTCTGCGGTGTCATGCCTTCGATGTTCACATCGAAAAGGGTCATGCGCTCTTTGACCAAACGCTCCGTGCGGGCAAGACCCACACGGCACTGGTTGGCAAGAAGTTCGCCGACGGCACGCACGCGGCGTGAACCAAGGTGATCAATGTCGTCGATGACACCCTCGCCTTTTTTCAGTTTCAGGATGTAGCGGACGGCAGCGAGGAAATCCTCGGAAACCATGATGCGCTGGTCGGAATCGACACCGATGCCGAGCTTCTGGTTGATCTTGTAACGACCGACCCGTGTGAGGTCGTATTTCTTCGCGTCGAAGAAGAGACGCTTGAGCAGGGCTCGGGCGTTGGAGGCCGTCGGAGGATCGCCGGGACGCAATTTGCGGTAGATGTCCTTGAGGGCGGATTCCTCGTCTTTCGCCGGGTCTTTGCGAAGGGATTTGAGGAGGATTTCATCCTCGCGGCCGTCGATGACTTCGAGCTTCTTGTTACCAAGCGCGAGAAGTTGTTTTACGATACCTGCGGTGAGCGGCTCGTACGCTTTCGCAATCACAAGTTCCCCATCAAGGATGTCTTCGAACGGGACTTTGTGGCCAAGCTCGGCTTCGTCGATCTTGCTGTTGAGAGCGAGGTTCTCGATGGAATAGAAGTGGCTGACGATATCGCGGTCGGTCGGAAATCCGAGGACGCGGAGGAAGGTCGTCGCGAGGAATTTACGACGGCGGCGGCGGCGGTCGAGGTAGACGTAAAGCAGATCGTTGGTATCGAACTGAACTTCGAGCCAAGATCCGCGGTCGGGAATGATTCGGAAGCTGTGGAGCATTTTCCCGTTCAGGTGCTGGGAAGTCTCGAAGCAGATACCGGGCGAGCGGTGCAGCTGGGAAACGATGACACGCTCGGCTCCGTTGATGATGAAGGTTCCCCTACGGGTCATCATCGGAAGCTCACCCATGTAAACCCGTTCCTTTTTGTTGCCGGTCTCGTCCTTCAATTTGAAAGTGACATAAAGTGCGGCTGAGAATGACTCGCTGTTGCGCAGGGAGTCGAGCGAAGTGACTTTCGGATCCTCGATGTCGTAGGAAATGAAATCGAGTTCGATGGCCTCATCGTATGATTTGATGGGAAAAACCTCGCGGAAGACGGCTTGTAGACCGGAATCGGAGCGATCGCCCGGAGAGGCGTCCTTCTGTAGAAACTCGTCGTAAGACCTGCTCTGGACTTCAATGAGGTTGGGTGGGTCGATGACCTCTTCAAATTTACCGAAATATAGACGTTCAGCCATGGTGGTGCGGTGGTGGTGGTGTTACGAGTTCAAGCCCGAGCCGCTTTCGGCTCAGGCGAAGGATTGGTCAGGAAATGGACGGAAAGGGCAAAAGAGTGGAAACGGCGCGTGACACCGGGCAGTAGTTCAGTATCACGCGTCGGTTCCGGTTTTGCAAGAGACTGATTTTGTGGAGCAGGGAAAAGGGGACGGAAATGCCCGGAGCGACGGATCGCCGCCCCGGGTGAAATCCGTGGGATACTATTTGAGTTCGATTTTGGCTCCGGCCGCTTCGAGCTTTTTCTTCGCTTCTTCGGCAGCTTCCTTTGCAACGCCCTCGAGGACTTTGGCAGGCGCGCTTTCGACAAGCTTCTTGGCATCGGCGAGACCGAGACCGGGTGCGACTTCACGAACCGCCTTGATGACGGCGATCTTGTTGGCACCGCATTCGGCGATGACAACGTCGAATTCGGTTTTCTCTTCGACAGCTTCGGCTGCAGCCTGCGGCTGCTGGTCCGGCTGCGACTGCTGCCGCTGCGGAAACGCCCCAGGTTTCTTCGAGTTGCTTCACGAGATCGACAGCTTCCAGGACGGTGAGCTTGCCGAGTTCTTCTACTAGTTTATCAATGTTTGACATGTGTGTTCTCCTTTGCGGTGTCGTCGCCCCCGGAGCTTCCGGAGATTTCAATTTCCCTGCTGGGAAACCGACGAGGTACCATTGTTAATCAGGCCATTGCGTGGAGACGCGACAGGCCATCGGTTCAGATTGTTTGTTTATTCAGCGGCGGCTGGTGCTTCTTCCTTGGCTTTCTCGGTAGCTTCTTCCGCCGGGGCATCCCCCGGGGACTCTTCAGCCCCATCCGCTTTGAAGTGCTCGCGTTCCGGATCGAATTTCTCGAGGAGGATACGGGCGATGCGTGTCGCCGGTTCGTTGATAAGGCCGAGGAGCTGGGAAAGAACCGCCTCGCGGGAAGGGATCTCGGCGAGCGCCTTGAGTTTCTCGGTATCGAGGATATCCTCGCCGAGAATGCCGATTTTCATCTCGGGCTTCTTGAATTCCTTCTGGAAATTCTTGAGAACCTTCGCCGCGGAAAACACCTCGGCATCGCCAGTGACGAAAGCGGTCTGGCCAACAAGTTCGGAGCCGATGTCCGGAAGACCGGCCTCGGTAAGAGCTTTGCGCATGTAGCTGTTCTTAGCGACGGTGCATTTGCCGCCGCCTTCGGCGAGGCGGTTGCGAAGTTCGCTGAACTGAGGAACGGTAAGTCCGGTGTAATCGATGACGATCACGTAAGGAGAATCATTTACCTGGGCCAGCAGGCCGTTAATGATGATTTGTTTGTCTGGATTCATGGTCGTTGCTTGCTGGAATTATGCTGTAGCCTTGGATGCGTAGGTGGCTGCTTCGAGGGGGAGCCCCGGAAGCATGGACGCGGCGAGTGTGACTGACTGGACGAAGTTTCCTTTCGCGGACGCGGGCTTCGCGCGGACGACGCTTTCGACAAACGCGCGGGCGTTGTCCTCAAGCTGGGCGGGCTCGAAATCAGCTTTGCCGATCGCGCCGGAAATGTTGCCGTTCTTGTCGAGCTTATAGTCGATGCGACCGGCTTTCACTTCCTTGACGGCCTTGGCCACGTCGTCTGTGACAGTTCCGGTCTTCGGGTTCGGCATGAGGCCGCGGGGACCGAGAACGCGGGCGATCTTGCGGACTTCCGCCATAGCGTCAGGGGTGGCGATCGCCGAGTCGAAGTCGACGAAACCTTCCTGGACTTTCTTGATGAGATCCTCGTAGCCGACGTGTTCCGCACCTGCGGCGGTCGCCGCTTCGGCTGCGGCGCCCTGGGCGAAGACGACAACGCGGACGTTCTTACCTGTTCCATGTGGAAGAGAGACCGAACCGCGGACCATCTGATCGCTCTTCCGTGGATCGACTCCGAGGCGGAAGGACAGTGTGACGGTGGGGACGAACTTCGGCGCGGGAAGTGTTTTAACGGTGCTGATGGCATCGGGAAGGGAAAATACCTTTCCTTCTCCGATAGCTTCGGCGGCTTTCTTGTAGCGTTTGCTGCGTGTTTTGGACATTGTGTTGTTTGGTTTGCAGTGATAACGGACGGGGGAAAGTCCCCCACCCTCTTGCGGTGCCCCGGTTTCAAGCGGGGCGGGAGACTGGCTTACATTCCTTCGATTTCAAGACCCATCTGGCGGGCGGTTCCGGCAAGGATGCGGGCGGCCGCTTCGGGATCGTTGGTATTGAGATCGGGCATCTTGATGTTCACCACTTCCATAAGCTTCGCCTTGGTGATCTTGCCGACCTTTTTCTTGTTCGGTTCGCCGGAGCCGGATGCCAGACCGGCCGCCTTTTTGAGAAGATTCCCGGCAGGCGGACGTTTGGTTACGAAAGTGAAGGACTTGTCCTTGTAAACCGAGATCACACACGGCAGCACGTCGCCTGACTGAGCCTGGGTGGCGGCATTGAACTCCTTGCAGAACGCCATGATATTGACACCGGCCTGACCGAGGGCGGGGCCGACTGGTGGTGACGGGTTTGCGGCTCCAGCCTGGATCTGGAGTTTGATGATTTTGGTGACTTCCTTGGCCATATTTCTATTTGGTAAATGCTAAGATGTTGGAAAAACAGATGATGTGACTTATTCGCGCTCGACCTGCCAGTATTCGAGTTCGACCGGAGTGGTGCGTCCGAATATATCGACGGCGACGCGGAGTTTGCCCCGCTCCGGATCGATTTCCTCGACGATTCCGTTCTGGGATTGGAACGGACCGTCGGCGACCTTGACGGTATCGCCGACCTCGAAGGTGATGGCGGGACGGACGGTCTCCTCGCGCTCCTGGATCTGGGAGAGCATCGCCTCAACCTCGCGCGGACGCATGGGGGTAGGGCGATCCTTGGTGCCGGCGAATCCGATGACGCCATCCATTTCCTTGATGAAGAACCAGGTCTTTTCGACAAGCTGGTTGTCCTCCGTGGAGAGATACATGTTCACGATGATGTAGCCGGGGAAGAATTTCTTCTTCGTCTCGGTTTTCTTACCGCGCTTGATTTCGGAAACGATTTCGATGGGAACCAGAACCTCGCGAATATAATCCTGCATTTCCTCAGCTTCGACCCCGCGGGCGATACGGTCGCGAACCTTGCCCTCCATTCCGGAGAGCACCTGGACGACGTACCACTGGTCTTTGTAGTCTTTGGAATTTGGCATGATGAGGAGAAAAAAGAAGATTAGTTGAAGACGTCCGTCAGGAAGCCGACGATCATGACCTGGATGAAGTCCCAGAACTGGACGAAACCGGCGAGGAGGATGACGGCGATGAGTACGACGACAGTCGAGTCGATGAGCTCCTTGTATTTTTTAAAGCCTTTGGCCTTCGGATCCTGATCCCATGGCCAGCTCGCCTTGCGGAGTTCGCCTTTGACCTCGCCGATGAAGGAGGAGATTTTCGCAAGGTGGCGGAAGAAGAAGAAAATCGCGACAGCGAGGATACCGTAGATGATCCCGGATGTTACCCAACTGTCGTTGAGCTTGATGTATTCGAGGAAATTCATTCGGAAGTGGGAGGAAAAGGGAAATGGCACGCCAGGAGGGACTTGAACCCGCAACCCTCGGTTTTGGAGACCGATGCTCTACCAATTGAGCTACTGACGCGTTATTAGGAAAATGAGAGTTTTTGAGGCGACTGAAGGGCACCCCGGTGATCGGGGTGCCCCAGAAGCTTGGCTGGGGCAGGGAGCTTTCGTTCCCAAGCCGCGCCGTTGAATGACTTATTTGATGATCTCGCCAACACGGCCGGCACCAACGGTGCGGCCACCTTCGCGAATGGCGAAGCGCATGGTAGGCTCCATGGCGATGGGGCTGATGAGTTCGACCTCGAGGCCGATGTTGTCGCCGGGCATCACCATCTCGACTCCGTCGGGAAGTTTGATGGATCCGGTAACGTCGGTGGTGCGGAAGTAGAACTGTGGACGGTAGTTCGAGAAGAACGGGGTGTGACGGCCGCCTTCTTCTTTCGAGAGAATGTAGATCTCGGATTTGAAGATGGTGTGACCCTTCACGGTGCCGGGCTTGGCCATGACCTGGCCGCGCTCGACGTCGTTTTTCTTGAGGCCGCGGACGAGGAGTCCGACGTTGTCGCCCGCACGACCTTCGTCGAGGAGCTTGCGGAACATCTCGATGTCCGTGACGGTGGTTTTGACGGTATCGCGGATACCGACGATCTCGACTTCCTCCATCTTGTGGATGATGCCGCGCTCGACACGACCGGTGCAGACGGTTCCGCGGCCTTCGATGGAGAACACATCCTCGATAGGCATGAGGAAGGTCTTGTCGATGGGGCGCTCAGGCTCCGGGATGTAGGAATCCACGGCATCCATGAGTTTCATGACGTTCGCCATGTGGGTGGCGTCACCATCAAGTGCCTTGACCGCCGAGCCAGCGATGACGGGGATGTCGTCGCCAGGGAAATCGTAGGAGGAAAGGAGTTCGCGGATCTCCATCTCGACGAGTTCGAGAAGTTCGTCGTCATCGACGAGATCAACCTTGTTCATGAACACGACGAGCGCGGGAACACCCACCTGACGTGCGAGGAGAATGTGCTCGCGGGTCTGTGGCATCGGGCCGTCAGCAGCGGAAACAACGAGGATACCACCGTCCATCTGGGCGGCACCGGTGATCATGTTCTTGACGTAGTCGGCGTGTCCCGGGCAGTCAACGTGGGCATAGTGGCGCTTGTCTGTTTCGTATTCGACGTGCGCGGTATTGATGGTGATGCCGCGTTCGCGCTCTTCCGGTGCCGCGTCGATATCCGCGTAGCTCTTCTTCTCGGAAAATCCTTTTTCAGCGAGAGTGTTGGTGATTGCTGCGGTAAGAGTGGTCTTGCCGTGGTCGACGTGACCGATGGTGCCGATGTTTACGTGCGGCTTGTTGCGTTTGAATTGTTCCTTGGCCATTTTCGTTGTGGTTTCGCTTAGACGTTTTTGAGAATTGTTATTTCGTGTTTCCTGGAGCTCGTGGGCGGAATTGAACCGCCGACCTCATCCTTACCAAGGATGCGCTCTACCCCTGAGCTACACGAGCAAACCGGATTATGTGCGCTCTTCCTTTCTGCCGACAAAAGAACCGCGACCTGTCCCGATTAGAACCGAAACCGAACGCGGCACCCCTGACTGCATGTGGGGAAGAGCGGGCGGACAGTAACAACTCGCCGCACTCTGTCAAAAAAAATCCGGTCTTTTCGTCGATTTCCCTGAAACCCTTTGTTTTTCTAGGTTCCAGGGATTCCAAACGGCTGTCACGAGGTCGTTTCCCCCACCGTTTCGGCGAATCGACGGATCTCAAGGCAATGTCCTGAGATCACATCCACTTCCACGATCACGCCGCATAGTCTGACGGCTCCTTCAGCCACCGGGAAGCGGGTGGGCATGCCGGTGCGGAAGCGCCAGACGACGGAATCGACGCTGCGTCCGAGGACGGATTCCTCCGGACCGCACATGCCCGCGTCCGTCAGATATCCGGTGCCTCCCGGGAAAACCGTTTCATCCGCTGTCTGGACGTGAGTGTGTGTGCCCACGACCAGAGAGACTTTCCCGTCGAGCATCCTTCCCATTGCGATCTTTTCCGAAGTGGTCTCCGCATGAAAGTCGAGGACGATCACCCGCACGCCCTCGGCCCTGAGACGATCCGCTTCCTGCTCCATGGCGAGAAATGGGTTTTCCAGAGGCGGCTGGATGAAGCTGCGACCCTGAGCCTGGACGACAGCGACCCTGCCCTTGGAGGTCTCCAACACAACGCTGCCATTTCCCGGGGTGCCGGCGGGATAGTTGAGAGGGCGAAGGAGACGTGGCTCGGTGGGGAAATAATCGACGATCTCCTTCTGATCCCAGACGTGGTCGCCGGTGGTGATCACGGCGGCACCGGCGCGCAGAAGGTCGATGGCGATCTTCGGCGTGATGCCCCGCCCTCCCGCGGAATTCTCGCCATTTACGATGATGAAATCCAGAGAGTGGCGTTCCTTGATCGAGGCGAGGCTGGCGATGACCGCCTTGCGTCCGGGCTCGCCGACGATGTCCCCGAGAAACAAGATTCGTATTCCCGCTTGGTCGTTGGCTGCTGTCATTCTGAAATGACTCTCCGCATTTCGCCGAAGCGGACAATCACAAATTCCCTGATATCAGGATAAGGTCACTTCCTGTTGTCCTGGCATAGTCAGCTTCCGCGATGGTTCGAAGACCAATACAGGTTGTGGAGAAACGAGAACCGGTTTCCAACTTCGAAACGGAAACATTCCGAAATGCATGAGCCCTGAGACCCTCGGTGATAACTTGCTCCGATATCCTTCAGGGCTTTTCCCCTGAATGGAAGCGATGATTCTGTTTCCTGATCATCAGATCAAAGGGAGGGGTCGGTTCGGTGAGCGGATAATGCATGAGAGCGAGATCGCTCCATCTGATCGCGGCCGCACGGTCTCCGGCGGCGAAATATGTCTCAGCCAGAGTGTCAAGATACGCGGGCTGACCAGGATTCCGATCGAGAGCGTAGTCCAGGTGCTTCCGTGCTTCTTGGAGCTTCATCCCGGCGCGGGAGGCGAACCATGCGGCGGTGTTGCGGCTGTTGTCGGATTCCGGATAGCGCCTGATGATTTCGGAAATGTTTTTCCACGACTCATCGAACCATTGCTTGAGTTCTTCCTGAAGCCCCACCTTGCGGAGAAGCGGGAAAAAATCGTCCGCGAGCACTCCGTCTGTAGCGAAATTTCGGTGAATCCCCTGGAGTAGGGAAACAGCCCTGTCCTTTTCCACGGGGAGAACAGCCAGGGCGGCCGCAAGATCCGCGCTCAGCCTAGCCCTGGTATAGACGCCGAGGACATTTCCGGCGAAGTTCCGACTGGCGTGCACTTGAGCAAGAGCCTCATAACAGGAGGCCGCGATTTTCCAACTGCCGCGCTCGAAGGCGGAATCCGAATAGGATCCGAGGGCTGCCACGAAATCCCCGGAAGAGGGATCCGCCTGGAAAGCGGCGCGCTCATACCAGACAGCGGCTCTTTCCGGATCACCGCCGTAGGTGTAATGGTCACCGATACGGATGCAGCTTTGGGGAAATCCAAGCGACAGTCTTTCTGCCCATCCGTCGTGCTCGACCGCCCTATCCTCGAGTCCCGCGCGGCGGAGCGTCGCGGCAAGGTATGCGTGCAGTTCCGGCGAGCTGCTCACCGTTCCGTTTTCCGGCTCATCAATGACTTCGGCGGCTTCGCGCCAGCGACCGGCAGCGGAGAGATATTTGTCTATGGAGTTCCATCGCGCCTCGTCGGCGTGGTCGAGCGCGTCCCAGGCTCTTAGCGCGTTCCCCACGTCCATCTGACCTATCGCCAGAACCCGTATGCGCTCGATGATCTCCCGGTCTTTCTTCCCTCCGGGGGTAACGGCCGCCGCCCATGCGAGGTCGATCCATTTTTCCCGAAGACCCTGCGGATCGTGACCGATCTTTGAGATTGCCATCATCACTTCGAGAGTCCGGGAAAATCTATATCCGGATCGGTCTCCCGTATCCAGTCCACCCAATCCGCTACGGCGTCATTGTCACCCAACGCGGTCGCGAATATCTCGCTCCACCGGTTCCGGTCGTCACCAGCCCATTCCTTGGCGAAGGAGGCCGCGTAGAGAGGGGAGGGGGAACGGGATTCTCCGTTGCGCGGGGCGAAAAGAGTTCCGAGGAAATCAATGAAGTCATTTTCATCCCGTTTCGCGAAATCCTCCATTGGTTCGTCGAAGGCCTCCGCCAACTCCTCCGCAAGTCCGCGACTCTCCAGAAATCCCGCGAGCGTGGCAAGACGTGCCTTCGCCTCAGCGGAGGCTCCTTCGTCCTCGTCGTCATCCTGGATTTCCGAGAAACGCGCGGCAACCCACGCCTTCCAGTCGGGTTTCACTGGATCGATGCCATATGCGCCCAGGGCATCGGCGATCCTTTCCTGGGAAAGGAAATAGCCGAAGGCCTTGTCCGGCTCTTCCGCGGCGAGGTGTTTCTCCAACTCCCCCAGCCTACCCAAAGTCCCCAATGCGGAAATGGCCAGGCCTTGTCCACAGAGTCCGCGGCGTCCAGCCCGGCGAGGAGCGGCGCGAAATCCGAATCCGCGATATTCCGACCGCTCCAGCGTTTCAAGGCAATCTCCACATAGACGGGATGGGCTTCCTGCGCCCGATCCGCGAAACCGTTCCGACGAATCCACATTGTCGGATCTCCGGTGAGGATTTTCAGACCGGCTAGAAGCTCCGGGTTTTTCGCGGAGGCGGCCAGTTCGAGGGCGCCCGGGAGATCACCCTTGGCTCGCAGCGCGGTGATCTTCCATACATTGGTCGGGACATTGGCGAATGGAGAGGGGTTTTCCAGTTCCGCGTCGAGCTTCCCTGTATTCCGGTAGAAGCACGCGAGCGCCATGAGGTCGGAAGGCTCACCGGCGGACATCTTCAAAAGTTCCTCTGCCAGGATCCCGTCCCCATCCGCGATCGCCTCTCGCGCGGAAATGATCGCGACGCCTCGTATCGTAGGAGCGAGGCTGGCACGGACATCCGCCCTATCCTCCATCGAATAGAGCTTCAATATCTGGAAATACGCGCGATCCCGTTTCAGCTCGTTGAGGAAAGCCGCCTTCCGGTTGGCTGGCGCGGTCTCGTAGCGCTCGATCCTGGCCAGGACGGTCGCTGGCGTTTCGGGAGTGATGCGCAGCTCGATTTTCCGAAGAAGAGCCGCCGCACGCAATGATTGCTCGGGATCCTGCGAGACGCTGGCCTCTCGCAGGGCGGCCAGCGCGGCTTCCCCCGCACCCCAGAGTTTTTCCGTGGCATCCTCCCTCGCCTGGTAGGAATCTGATGCCAGATTCTCCACCAGCTTTTCTATGTCCGCCGGGGCCATTTCCTCCGCGGAAACGATGTGCGCGCTAAAAAGAGCCGGAATCAGGAACGTGAGCAGCTTGGAGGTCATGAACGTCTCAAACGTGACCCTTTTCCCGTTTCCTGCAAGAGCCGGGTGAAAAAAGAGGGAACCGCTGTGCCGTCCTTGGGGCTATGAGCCACGTTCCGGAGACTCAACAGGTGGGATCGCCCGAAGGGTTGCATGTCTTCCTGAGAAGGCATGACAGTCGCCGGTCGGGTGATGATCCCTATTATTAACATCGGTCCGGGCTAGCTTCCAAAATGGTCGGACACAGCAGTAGGTGGGCAGACTATCCGCCGACACCGGATCGCGCAACGGAGATTTTCGAGATTTCAGTAGAAAAATCGTATTTACCATGTAACCTTCTGCCCTCAACGGATATATCTCATAAGACCCGCCCAATGAAAATCCCTCCCACCCGTCGCCCCCGACATGGCTTCGCACTTGTCGTCACCCTCACCCTGATGGTTCTGCTGTCCATCCTTGCGCTCGGACTGCTCTCGCTTTCGTCCGTCGAGTTGAGGCGCTCCGGAGCGGATGATTCCCTGGGACTGGCCAGAGCGAACGCGCGGCTGGCGCTGATGATGGCACTTGGAGAGCTGCAAGTGGAGATGGGTCCAGACCGGCGTATCTCCGCACCCGGTGGCCAGCAGCTTGCGCCAGGATCCACTTCGGCCTCCAAGAACTGGACAGGAGTCTACGATTCCTGGAGCGCGGACACCGGCAACGCGATCACAGAGAGCCGCCCTTCACCATCCTTCCGCCGCTGGCTCATTTCCGGAGACAAGGCCATCGTCACCAACGAGTCTTCCGTCAAAGGAAATTCCGGATCAGCGTCGACGACGGTTCCGCTCACCGCAGCCAACAGGTACTTCTGACGCTGTGGAAGCGGGCCTCGTCCCGACCCCCAGTGGCGCCTACGCCTGGTGGATCGCGGACCAGAACACCAAGGCGAAGCTTGCGGGCGAAAGAAACGCCTCGTCAGATCCGATTGAGGCGCTTGCCCGCATGCAGGCCGTTCCCCGTTCCAACCATGAGGTCTTTCTTGAAGCTGGCGCGGATTCCGATCCGGATACCGAGAAACTTTTCACTGTCGGCTCGACGGAGTTTCTGGGCGGGGATTCCAAAGAGCTTCTTCATGATGTCACCCTGGAATCGACCGGCCTTCTCACCAACGTCCGCAACGGTGGCATGCGCAAGGATCTCAGTTTTCTCCTCGAAAAACCATGGACTGAAGCCAACAGCGAAACACTTCTGCCGGCTCTCTACCAATCCGGAGGCACGGACGGAATCAATCTCCGCGAACTCTGGCTCTACTACAATCTCTGGGGTGAGTTGAAATTCGGTCCGCCGACCCATGCCGACGGCACGGCTTTTCCCTCATCGGCACCATATCTGTCCCAGTCCGTCAACGCACAGGCCGCACTTACGGATCCATTCTACAACTACACCTTTCTCACCAAGCTGGAAACCCGTTTCGTCTTCTCCCTGGTCTCGGAGGAGACCACTGGCAGTGACGGTAAGAAAACCTACAAGCTCTTTCTTGTTTTCGACCCAATTGCCACTTTCTGGAATCCTTTCAACGTCACCTACAGCATTCCCAGATCCGGTTACAATGCCATTAAATTCTGGGGTATGCCATATTCCCTGGATCTGAAAATTGGCACCCGGACAATCAACAGACCCTTCGTGGATTATATCTCCGACAGCAACTTCACCCACCTTCAGATCGGGCGTTCACAGAATTTCGTGATGCGCCCGGGGGAAGTGCAGGTCATCTCGCAGGGGCCGAACTCTGTCCTCAAGAACAGCAGCGAAGTGAGGGTCGTCAATGGCGCGCTTGGCTGGAGCAACGTTTCCGGTTTCAAGTTTGAGATCAAACCCCCGACGACGAATGGGAAGCCGGATTGGATCATCAATGGCTCCGATAAGCTCACCTATTCCATCAACCCCAACAACAAGGTGACCCAGTCCACGATCACCCATGTGAACCATACGATAGGCGAGGGTACCGGCCCGCCGTCCAACAGCATCAGATACGTCGGATTCTACGCGGTCGACGATGGCCCGAAGAAAGGCAATGAACTTCCCTGGGTCTTTCCCGCCCTCGCCAAACTGGATAGCTACAGCAGGACGGTTTCATCGATCTCCATCACAGGCAGTTCGGATATCAGCTCGAAAAAATGGCCCATCGCCGTCCTCAGTCACGGCGTCCGGACGGAGTTCGACTCCAACTTTCCAACTGACTATCCGGGAACCCGGTACACCTCGAAACCATTCCTACACATGAACCCGAAGGTGAGAAACTACAATGTAGGCCAAGGGGAGAAAGAAACGCTGGCAATGATGCCGACCCAGATCGGAATACGCCGCCCCGAGCAAGGAGGCGGGTCACCGGTCGATGTAACCGGTGGCGGCCTGGGATACTACGGGGGCGACTATAGCGCGAAATACGGCACTTCCTACATCGTCACCCACTCCGTTCCGTTCGCTCCGGTATTCTCACTGGGTGCTCTCCAGAACTCGATCGCCAACGGTCAGAAGGATTTCGGAGCCGAAGGTCGCGACATGCTTCATCCCGCCATCACCCATCCGATCGGAAATTCCTTCGCTCCCTCCTGTCTGGCGAAAGGAAGTCTACGAGGAAAAGTCGGGCCACACCAGGTGGCGGATCATTCCTATCTGGCAAACATCGCACTGTGGGACGATTACTTCTTCTCATCCATCTCACCGGTCACGACAACCTCCAACAACAACGCTTCCGGAGCGCGCGCCGAACAAAAAGCCGCTTTCCAGGCATTCGCGGATCCATCCCAGGCGAATCGCCGGCTTTTACCGAACCCGCGGATCAGGACTATGGCCAGTTCCTACACGAACGCCGATCTCGCGCTTTTTCCTGCCACCGCACCGGCGGCAGGAGAGGAGCCCTACCGCCTCAGCGGCTCCATGCTCGGGATGGACGGCGCGTTCAATGTCAACTCAACCTCCATCGCCGCGTGGACTTCGTTCCTTATGGGATTGAAGGGGTCGGATGTCCCTACGCTGGATCCGCTCTCCCCCAACCGCCTCGGAACGGTCAGCGACACGGACACACCCGTGGCTGGGTTGCTCGGTGCCGCAGGAGGAAAGATCAATGAAGCCGGGATCGCAACACCCCTGGAACGATCCCAGTGGCTCGGATTCCGTAGCCTTAAGGATTCCGATATCGAGGAACTCGCGAAAGCCATGGAGCAGAAAGTCCGCGAATACGGACCCTTCCTTTCCATCGCGGATTTCGTCAATCGCCGTCCTGGTGGATCGACCGAGGAAGCTCTTGTCGGCCCG
This sequence comes from uncultured Verrucomicrobiae bacterium, assembly GCA_963758175.1. GTDB lineage: Bacteria > Verrucomicrobiota > Verrucomicrobiia > Verrucomicrobiales > Akkermansiaceae > Luteolibacter. The sequence goes on along the minus strand of CAVWUI010000003.1, from coordinate 313,200 downwards.
CTCCAGGCCGCCATCGACGAAACGGCCATCAATCAGCCATACAACACACCCGAGCGCTCTTCTTCCGCAGCGGACGCGAACTTCGCATTCAAGGAAGCGGAGAACGGATCGAAGTCTGTTGGTATTCCCGGCTACGTGAAGCAGGGTGACCTACTCACTACAATGGGGCCGTTGATCACAGTGCGGGGGGACACTTTCCTGATCCGCGCTTACGGGGAAGCCCGCGCGAAAAGCGGGAAGGTGACCGCGCGCGCCTGGTGCGAGGCGACGGTTCAGCGGACCCCGGACTACCTGGATCCCATTGACAAAAACCATGTAGCCACCGCCGCTCTTTCGAGTCAGACAAACAAGACGCTTGGCCGACGTTTCGACATCATCTCGTTCCGATACCTGAATCCTTCGGAAATCCTCTGAAACGCTTACTCCGTTTCCTGGTCGCCCATCATCTCATCGACAACGTGATACGATACGCCGTTAAACGGCCCGTTCGGATAGAAAAAAACCCAGGCTCTCGCGTGATCACGGTATGGCCAGCGTGTGTCGCCGAACTTGCGCACACCGCCCCCTTCGTCGGGCTGGTAGAAAGTTATCTGGTACCAGGAATCCCGTCCCCTCGCCGATGGGCCGCCCGCCACGGGCTTGCGGGGTGGAATGGTGATCTTCCGGGTTCCGAGGGTAGCGCCGAGCGGGAAGTTCGTGGCATTGAAAAACAGCGTGTCACCGCGTCCGAAACCGGGAAGTTTCCCGTTGACCACGTGAGTTCGGAAAATCTTTCCGGCTGGTTCCAAAAGAATGATGAAATCGCCGCCGGCCGGGGGAAGGGTGGCTTCACCGACAGACCGGTAACCGGATTCCACCGATTTGTCAGGTATGGCCAGGGAAAGGTTCCGCCCCACGACAGTCACCGCTTCGCTGAGCCCCATGTTCCCGATTAGAAGGGGGTCGCTGACCGTCCCGCCTTCTTTGGATACCAGTGAAATTTTCATCTCCTGCTCACCGGGAGAAAGGATGAGCGCTTTTACCCGAGACTCGATGCCTTCCTGTGCTCCGGCGGTCGCCAGCGAAATCACGAACGGGAGGACTTTCATCAAATTATCCATGACAGGAAGGTATGCTCAGCCCCGCCGAACGCCAGAAGCAATTCATCACCCGTCATGGAAAATTACGGGAAAATTTCTTCTCCGGCGCCCGTCCCATAATCCTCACAATGTCACGGTATTTTCAACCTCTGGCCGATGCGGAGAAAGTCGCTTGAGAGTCCGTTCCTTTTTTTCAGGGCGGAGACGGTGGTCTTGTGTCGTCTTGCGATTCTTCCAAGTGTGTCACCCTTGACCACGACGTAGGTCTTTCCCGGGATGGGAACGACCGGTTCGAGAGTTATCGGCTCTATTGGTGGGATTTCCCCTTCCAGCGGCAGGAGGCTCGGAGGCTCCGTATCGGATCCGCTGCTGTCCTCAACCGGTTCCGGCATGATTGGCTCCGTCACATCGGCTGTCCGCTGCTCCTCTTCAGGCGGAAAATCTCCGACCGCGCCCACGGGTCTGAGCCAGACGATCTGATGTATGGCGGCACCCGTGGGATCGAAGAAGACCTGCGTGCTCTGACGTTGAAAACCGGCGCGTAGCAGGGGCAGTTCCTTATCGAAAACCTCCTTTTCACCGATTCCCCAGAAAGCCGCCTTGTCTGTGTAATCAGCTTGCGGAAGATCGCGCTCGACCGCACGAAATTCCGCCAGCCCGCGGTTGTTGCGGCCTTCCACGAATGCGAAATATTTTTCGGCCGGTGACATCTCGAGGTGGTGGAGAAGCTCGGCACGGCTCATCCACCGTGTGAAATCCCCGTCCCTCCACATCGGGGCCGGTTCCACATAACCCGGCACATCCTCATCTGGGACGACCTTCACCGTCTCCTCCTTATTTTCGCAGGAAACGAGAAGCATGACGGCAGGAAGGAGGAGATTTTTCAAAGTGATGAGAACTGAGCCAGTATCAACCGATAGAGCGATTCAAAGGGCTTGCAAGCAAGGTTGACGAGCAAAACGCTCCCGAAACCCTCAGATCGTCCCGAACAACCTGTCGCCCGCATCGCCTAGGCCGGGGAGGATGTAGCCTTTCTCATTCAGGCAGCGATCAACTGAGGCCGCGTAAACCGGGACGTCGGGGTGAGCCTCCCGCAGGGTTTCTATCCCCTCCGGAGCCGCAAGGAGACATGCGAAGCGTATCCTTTCCGCCCCCGCCTCACGCAGGGTGGTGACGGCGTGCACGGCGGATCCACCGGTGGCGAGCATGGGATCCAGCAGGATGAGATCGGCCTCCGCGAGGTGCACAGGGTGCTTCAGATAATAAGCCTCGGGTTCGAGGGTTTTCTCGTTCCTGGCCAGACCGATGTGCGCGACCGCGGCCTGAGGTATGAGATCCAGAAATCCGTCGAGGAAGCCCAGACCCGCGCGAAGTATGGGTACCAGAATAATGGGGCGGACAATTTCAGTGCCGGAAGTGTTTTCCAAAGGCGTTACGCAGTCCACGACGCGAGTATCGAGATTCGCGGTCACGGAAGGAACCATCAGGGAGGCGATCCGCCGGACGCACTGGCGGAACTCCTGGGTCGGACAATCCGGATTCCGGAGACGGGTTAGTTCCGCGGAAACCAGCGGATGGTCGATCTGATGGAGCATGTCAGCTTTTCGATGAGAGGATTCTTCTCAGTTCAGCGGTTTCCACGCCAAGTGCGGTGGCTGCCTCCTTGAAATCGCCGCCGGCACGATCCAGCAGACGACCGGCGACCTGCCTTGATAACCAGGGGAGTAACGCGACATCGGAGGGAGCGGAGTTGATCAGCTGGTCGAGACCTTGCGCGAGCGCCGAGGTTTTACCCGGAGCGGTGGCCATGGGAATGTCGGCCGGGAGAAGGATGGTGGAGGACGAGAGAGCGCAGGCGCGGGCGATGGTGTTCTCCAGTTCCCGCACGTTGCCCGGCCAGTGGTGGGACGAGAGAGCGGCGCCTGCCTCGCTGGAAATCCGCATCCTCGCCATGCCGTTCTTCCGGGTGATACGCTGGAGGAAATATTCCGCCAGTAGCGGGATGTCCTCCGGCCTTTCTCGCAGAGGCGGGATTCTCAGTTCAACGACATTGAGGCGGTAGAAAAGATCCTCGCGGAAACGGTGCGCCGAAACCTCGGCGGCGAGGTTTTTGTGAGTGGCAGCGACGATCCGCACGTCGGTCTTCAAGGTATCGTTCGAGCCTATGCGTGAGAACGTGCCGTCCTGCAGAACACGCAGGAGCTTCACCTGGATGGACAGCGGCATGTCGCCGATCTCGTCAAGAAACAGCGTCCCGCCGTCCGCCTGCTCGAAGCGTCCGGCACGGCGCGCGATCGCACCTGTGAAGGAGCCTTTCTCGTGTCCGAACAGCTCGCTCTCGAGCAGGCTCTCAGGGATCGCACCGCAGTTGATGGTGATCATTTCCTGCTGTCGCCGGGGGCTGTATTCGTGGACGGCCTTCGCGACGAGTTCTTTTCCCGTTCCGCTCTCGCCTGAAATGAGGATGGGTGCGTCCGACCTTGCGACGCGCCCGACGATCTTGAAAACATCCTGCAGGGCGCGGGAGACGCCTATGATTTTCACCCTCGCATCCTGGCTGGGCAGCTCCGGCACGGACTGCACCACACCACGCCTGTCCTCCACCGTCTGGAGGGCGGATTCGACCACGGGTCGCAGTTCGAAGGACAGTGATTCCTTTCTCAATACGTCGTGCGCTCCCTTTTGCGTGGCCTCGATAATCTGTCCGGTCGTAGGAAATCCGGTGGTCAGGATGATCAGTGTCTCCGGGCTATGTGCCTTGATACGTGCGAGAAGATCGAGTCCGTCGAAAGGCTGGAGCTCCACGGCGGAAACCACGACATGCACAGGGGTTTTCTCGATCACCTTGATCGCCTTGCCCGCGTCATCGCAGCGGAGGATGCGCAATCCCTTCGCGGCCAGATGCTTCGTCGCCCAGTCCAGGAAATCCAGATCCGGATCGACTAGCAGCAAAGTTTCTTCTGGAACGGTATCGGACATCGGGGGCTGAGGCGACCTGCAATGCGCACAAAACGCCGGAGATGCAAGGCCGAACAGGATTTCCGGGAAACCGGGCTATCTGGAAACCCTCTCCACCATGTCCCTGGCGATCTCCCTGAGTTCTTCGACGGGGATCGCGAAAGTTTCGGCGCGGTTCGCGCGAGCTATGTTCATTCCGACGACCTTTCCGTCCATGCCGAGCACGGGGCCACCCATCGTATCGCTGTTTGCGAGAATGTCGTGTTGGATGATCCTGGGGAATCCGCTCCTCCTCTTCGAAAAATCACCACTCATCTGGTCGTTGCGGCTGGCCTCGGTGAAAACCTCACCCCGGGCGGAGAGCATGACTTTCAGCTCCAGGGTCTCGGAGCCACGTTTCACGGAAAGGCTGAGGCTCTCACCGGCCTTTTTTCCATCGAGAAACTCCGTAAGTTCCTCCGCCTCCTTCATTTCCGTGCCGTCCACGCTGGCAATCACGTCCCCGGCTTCCAGTCCACCCTTCTCCGCGCCACTGCCTTCGCTGACTTTCTCAACCTCTATTCTTCCATCCGCCTTTAGCAACTGCACGCCCATCACGGCTCCACCTTCCGGAGGGATCTCTCTCGCCTGGGCGCTGATGATGCCGGCGAGAATCCTTCTTCTGGACCGGCTTGTCGCACCATTGACCACCACCCATGTGCCCTGCGGGAGCGCGCTGCTCTCCGCGAAAACCGCCGGCTCCATGGCGCGTGTGTCGATCTTCACCAAGGCCACATCCCACCGCGGATCCACCAGCAGGATCTTCGCATCGCTGTAGGATTCCTTGTCGACCCGGACGAAAAGCGGGCTTTTTCCCTCTATCTCGCTGGCCTTCGAAAGAATATATCCGTCGGCACTGATCACGACACCATACGCGATCTCCTTCCTGCCCTCGTAGAAAACGGCGCTGAATCTCTGGATAGACTGACGCTGAGGCTCGAAGACGGAAGTGACGGCATCACCGGTGATGCGGTATTTCGTCTCCAGGCTCTGCTGTGCGAACCCGGGTTCGGCAAACGCGAGGAAGGCCACAAGGGCGCTACCGCGCGCCAAGCCGCATATTGATCGTCTCATCTTTTCCATCTCGTGTGATCTCCAGTTCGAGTCTGTCTCCGGCGGCAAGTTCCGCGAGCACCGCTTTGAGTTTATCGCGGGTCGGCAACTCCTCGCCGTTCAAAGTCCTGAGAAGGTCACCCTCCTTCAGGCCGGCATCCTCAGCCGGACTTTTTTTTCCGACCTTGGTGATTTCCAGGCCGCCATCCACGTCGCTGGTTGCCACGCCCAGAAAGCCTTTCCCCTTCTCTGGCCTCTGCGCGAACGGCCCATCGCCCACGAATTCGGACGAAAGCATCCTGTCCCAGCCTTCGAGAAAGACTTTCACCGGCACGTGCATGTTTTCCGGTGCCCGCCCCCCTACCCGCGAGTGAATCGCGATCAACCTCCCCTCCATGTCAAATAGCGGACCGCCAGAATCCCCGCCAATCAGCGTCCCGTCCGTCTGCACGGTCGTGTTCGCAACCCGGACCAGACGACCCAGCCTGGCAACCGCTCCGCGCTCTTTGTCGAAGCCACCCGAATGACCCAGTGAGAAAACCCAGTCGCCAAGATTCGTGCTGCCGGTGCGATCGATCTCCACGAAAGGAAATCCTCCTTCAGGAACCGGAGCGGTGATCCGCAAGAGAGCCGCGTCGAACTCCGCCATCAGCCCAAGGGTCTCGCCCTCCAATTCCGCTCCGTCCGGCATGATCACGGTGACTTTTTTCCCGACTCCGGTGGACACGTGCGCCGCAGTCATGACCAGCCCGTCGGCCGTGACGATCGCTCCGCTCCCGGTCCCGTCGCCTATGTCGATGCACACGGTCGCGGCTTTTGCCTTCGGGATCGCCTGATACAGCGCGTTCTGGATCGTCAAAAGATCCGCCTGCGATTCCGGAGCCTTCTTCGAGTTGAGCGGAAACGCCATAGCCTGAACCGCCATCAGACCCGCGAGTATCAGAGTCGCGCGCATGTCACCTTTCGAGAATCTCCACCTCATATCCATCCGGATCGGTCACGAAAGCCATCTTTCGCTCCCCGCTGGTGAACTTCTCCCGCCAGCCCCCCGGCCAGATCTCTATTCCGGCTTTCTCAACCTTGTCGCAGTATTCCACGATGTCCGGCACGCCCAGCGCCGTATGAACCAGGTCCTCCGGACAGGTCTCAGAATAATCAGGTGAATGTGTCAGCTCCAGGAAGACATCGTTTCCCTCCAGTTCGAGAAAGGCCAGCTTGTTGCCTTGCGGAGAGTCCTTCCTCTCCCCCAGTCTGTATCCCAGTTTCTCGTAGAACGAAATGGATTCATCGAGGCTCTTCACACGGATCCGGGTATGTAGAAATTTGATCATCTCACCGCGAACCTAGCCGACACCCGCCACCCCGCAAGCATCCCTTTTTCCAAATATGAACTTCACCGAAATCGACCGCGAGGACTTCCGGAACCTGCTTTCCGAAATCCACCGGACCGACATGCCTTTCGGAATGTTCGGAAAGGAGAAATACCCGCCGCATGGAGTTCCGGTATACGACCTCCCCGAGGAATACCTCATGTGGTTCAAGCAACGCGAGTTTCCCAAAGGACGCCTCGGGGAACTCATGGCTCACGTCTGCGAGATCAAGGAAACCGGCATGGATTCCCTTTTCAACCCCATGCGCGAGGCGAATGGCGGTCGCACGAGACTCAGATAGCCACGGCAGACCTTGAGGAAGGCGTCAGGTCATCCGCCTAAACCAGCCCGTCCTTCCGCGCCTGCTTCCAGTAGGCATATTCCGACCTGTTGAAATCCACATATTCCGGTGAGAGGTCGCTGGAATACATCGTGTAATCCGCGCCGCCCTGGTTCAGGTCGATCGCGATCTCGAACTCCGACCCCGAGACCGCGTCCCGGAGCTGCTCCATCGGCGTATCCGCCTGCAGGCCGCCCACGCACGCCTTTTTACCACCTATGAAAATATCGACAAGCTCCTCCCGGATCCGCGCGCGTGAGTAGCCGACCGCATGGATGATCCTCCCCCAGTTCGGATCGCCGCCGTTCCAGGAGGATTTCACAAGCGCGGACTTGCAAACCGCTTCCGCCACCTTCTTCGCGTCCAGATGGGTCTTGGCACCCGTCACGTTCACAGTGACAAATTTCGTCACCCGCTCGCCATCCCTCACGATGGCCTTCGCCAGCTCCAGCATCACCCAGCCCAATGCCTTCCGGAACTGCTTGCAAGCCGCCCCGTTGCGCCTCGCCGTGGGCATTCCGGAGGCACCGTTCGCCAGCACGATCACCGTATCGTTCGTGCTCATGTCCCCGTCAATGGTGATGCGGTTGAAACTTTCCTCCACCGCCTCCTGCACAGCGCGGCGCAGACAGTCGCGCGAAAGGTTGGCATCCGTGGTGATGAAGCAGAGCATCGTAGCCATGCTGGGGCATATCATTCCCGCGCCCTTCACGCATCCGCCGATCCGCACCCGGTGCTCCCCCATGTCGAAAGAGATCGCCAGTTCCTTCTCATGGGTGTCACTCGTGATGATCGCCCGTGCCACGTCGTTTCCACGTTTCACCGCAAGACCCTCCAGGAGAGCCGGCATTCCCGGTTCCAGCCGCATCATGGGCATCGGCAGACCGATCACTCCCGTCGAGCAGACCCCGACCTCCGTCCGCTTCAGTCCCAGACCTTTCGCCACTCCCGCGCACATCGCCGTCGCATCGTGGATTCCCTGCACTCCGGTGCACGCGTTCGCGTTTCCCGAGTTCACGACCACCGCCCGCAGCTCGCCCTTTCTCAAATGCGCCTGGGACACACGGACGGGAGCCGCTTTCACACGGTTCGTTGTAAACGTCCCGGCGGAAACGCATTTCCGATCCGAGTAGATCAGAGCGAGATCCAGCCTGTCGCTTTCCGGATTCTTGATCCCACAACCGACCGCGCTGGTCAGGAATCCCTTCGCGGCGCCCACCCCCCCTTTGATTCGTGTGATTGGAAAATCCATCGGAAAAATTCGACCCGCAACCTAGCGTCCGGTGCCACAGCCCGGCAAGCAAATCCCATACCGAATCACGTCTAACCGATCACCCGCCCCCAGACCGCCTTCAGATACCGCGATTCCGGATAATTCGAAAGCGTGGGATGGTCGCCGCCGGCTCCAGTCCGGTCGAACACCTGCAACCTCTTGTCCTGCCTGTGAACGACGTTTGTCACGATGTTTTCAAAGGCCTCCACGCCAAGCTGACCCGAGCAGGAGCAAGTGACCAACACTCCGTCATTTTCGACAAGTTGGGCCGCCAGCTTGTTGAGATCGTGATACTTCGCATAGCCTGTCTCATCCTCCTTCCCGAACATGAACTTCGGAGGATCCACCATCACCACATCCCATTTCCGCCCGTTCTCGATCATCGTCCGTATCCACGTGAAGGCGTCCGCATGCGTCAGTTTCACCTTCGCCCCGTTCAGATTCGCATTCCGTTTCGCCATCGCGACCGCCGCCTCGTCCAGATCCACCGCCGTCACATCCGCCGCCCCGCCAAGAGCCGCGGAAACGGAAAACCCGCCGGAATAACAACAGAGATCCAGCACCGTCCTCCCCTCCGCCATCCCGCGAAACTTCATCCGGTTGTCCCGCTGGTCGCAGAAAAACCCGGTCTTGTGCCCTTGGGAAAAATCTATCTCATACCGCACCCCGTGCTCCACCACCTTCACCAGCCTCACATTGTCGCTTTCCACCCCACCGTGCGAAGGTATCCCCTCGATCCGCGCCAGCTCCGGATCCACCCGCACCACCACCCGCTTCGTCCCGAACACCTCGTGCATCAGCGGCAGCCATCCCTCCAACCTCATCCAGGCCGCCAAGGCCGTGATCTCCACTGACAGCACGTCCCCGAACCTGTCCGCCACCATCCCCGGAAGAAAGTCCGCATCCCCGTGCACACACCTGTAGCACTCCGTTTCCCCGTCCAGCTTCAGCAGATCCCTCCGCAACCCCCCCGCCCTCACGATCGCCCTCTCGAAAAACGACTCATCCACCTCCTCCAGCGAATGGCTCACCATGCGCAGCGGCATCCGCGCCTTGGGATTCCAGAGTCCCCAGCCAAAGCGCGTCCCCTGCTTCCCATACACCTCCACGAGATCTCCGGCCTTTGCATTCCGGGAAACCTCCCCCACCATCTTCGGCCAGATCGAAGGATGAAACGTCTGATACTTCAAATGAACCGTAGCCACACGCCCATTCTCACCAGTCTTCCATTTCTGAAAACTGAAAACTGAACACCGGCAAACTTTCCGCATGAAACTCCACCGCCACCTCTGCGCCTCCACCCTGGAAATCGCCAAGTCCGTCCTCGTCAATCACAACGTCGCCGACCACGAACTCGCATCCGCCTTCGAGGAGAACCCGAAATGGGGGAAACGCGACCGCTCCTTCGTCGCCGAGACCCTCTTCGAGACCACCCGCTGGCGCCGCGTCCTCGCGTTTCTCGCGGATTCCGAGGAAACGAATTCCCTCATCACCGCCCAATGGCTGCTCATGGGCTACACCCTCCCCGACTGGCACTCTTACAACGGACTCCCCCCCGCGGAAATCCTGGCTCGCCAGTCCCTCATCCCGGACCAGCCCCGCGCCATCCGCCAGTCCATCCCCGATTGGCTCGACGAACTGGGACACTCCGAACTCGGTGACCAATGGGAGCCACAACTCGCCGCCCTCAACGAGAAGCCATCGGTCTTCCTCCGTGTGAACACCCTTCTCACCACCGTGGAAGAAGCCCGGGAATGGCTGGACGAACACAACGTGACGACCACGACCCTGCCCGACCACCCCCACGCCCTCGCCCTCCCCCCGGGGAAAATCCTCCCGAAATCCCTCCGCCTCGACGGCCGGATCGAGATCCAGGATCCCTCTTCCCAGACCATCGCCCCTCTCCTCGATCCCCGCCCCGGCCAACGCATCATTGACGCCTGTTCCGGAGCGGGCGGAAAAGCCCTTCATCTTGCCGCGCTCTCTGAAAACGGAGCCCGTATCTACGCCATGGACACGGATGAGAAAAAACTCGTCCAGCTCAAGAAACGAGCCAGAGCCGCCCGCGCCACGGACATCGTCCCGAAGCCGATCTCCGCAACCACTCCGACCGACTTCGCCGGTATCGCCGACTCGCTGATCATCGACTCCCCCTGCTCCGGTCTGGGGCACCTCAAACGCCAGCCCGATCTGAAATGGCGCCTGAAACCCGCCGCACTGGACAGGGTCCGCTCCATCCAGGCGCAGCTCCTCGTGGAGTATCCCGGAATGCTGAAACCCGGCGGCAGGCTCCTCTACGCCACCTGTTCCATACTCCCTTCTGAGAACCAGAGCCAGATCACCCGCCTCTTGGAAAACCATCCCGGAAAGTTCCGCCTGATTTCCCAGCAAAACCTACTCCCATCCGAGACCGGTCACGACGGCTTCCACGCCAGCCTGCTCGAAAAACTATCGGATTGATTTCCCCTCTCAGGATCCATGCTTCGTCAGAAAATGCATGAGCCTGGCCTCGTCCTCTGCCAGTCCCCGTATCTTTCGAACCCTTTTCGGAAAAACCTTGTGGAGGGTTCCCTCGCGATGGAGAGCCAGAATCTCCGGGTGCACGTAATGTTTCCTGCAGACGGGAGGTCGGTGACCCAGGACTTCCGACGTTTTCTTCAGAATCTCGGTTTCCAGGTGGACGCGGGCTGTCGGAGATTCCTCCGGCTCACTGGAAAGGAGATCCGCGAGGGTGAGACGGCTGGCATGCCACGTCCTGAAGTATTTCGCGCTAATGCCTTCGATTCCTGATTTTTCTTTCAGCCATTCGTTCACGTGGGTGGAATCGATGGGATGGGTTTCATCGCCATCAAGGTATTGGAAAAGCCGCTGGCCCGGAAGCGCCTCCATCTGGCGAATGATCTTTCCCAGGGTCGGGTGGTTGAGATCGAACACCCGTTGCTTCCCGCTCTTCGCCTTGTAGTGAAGGTGGATGTGGCTGCCCTCCGCTTCCGCGTGCTTTTTGCGGAGCGTGGTCAGTCCGGCGGTTCCGTTTTCCTGATAGTAGGTCTCGTTCCCGATGCGAGCCGCGGTACGGTCGAGTAGCTTCACGACCGCGCCGAGGATGCGCTCGCGGGTGAGACCGTCCTTCCTGAGCGCGTAGTCCGCCGCGCCGCGAATCTTCGGAAGCGCGAGTCCGAACTCGTGGAGCCCGCCGAACTTCTGCCGGTTCGTCCAGTCGTTCCATTCGGGGTGGTACCGGTATTGTTTGCGCCCCCGCTCGTCCAGGCCGGTCGCCTGGAGGTGGCCGTTGGCCTTCACGCAATACCAGACGTTCCTGTAGGCGGGAGGGACTGCGAGAGACTGGAGACGTTTCATCTCCGCCGCATCCGTTATCGCCTTTCCCTCGATGGAAACGAAAGACCAGCCTTTCCCGCGCTTTCTCCGGCTGATCCCGGGTTCTCCGTCAGTGGTGTGGATGAGACCTCGCGGGAGCTTCATGGGTTGGGAGGAAGGGTTTTCATGGATCGTGAATCAATCCCGCACGTTTTTCTATCCGTCAACGGGATCGGATCTATTTCCCGTAGAATTCACCCTCGTGGGGTATTCACCCCATTGTGATCGCACCCGCAGAAACGGATTCTCCGGGAATGAAAAAATCCGCCACAAAGAAGCCTTCCGGGAATGCAAACGCAGCTACGGACAAAGAGGCGAAGTGCCCCTTCACCAACATCGGCGCCGGCGGTGAGCTGCATCAGAAGGCGATGGGTGACGATGATGTGATGACCACCCAGCAGGGTGTCCCCATCAGCGACGACCAGAACTCACTCAAGGCCGGAGCGCGGGGGCAGAGTCTGGAACGAGAGGTAGGCGATCAGGCGGAAACACGAAACTCTTTCCCAATCAACGCTGCGGCGATAGACTACCCGATCATGTTCATTTCACACCCGGTTCCCGACGCCTTTCTCAGAATCCTCATCCTCGGCCCCGTCTCTCTTCTATGGATCGCGGCGGTGGTGAGGCTTATCGGCTTGAGATCGTTTTCCAAAATGACTGCCTTCGACTTCGTGACAACCGTCGCGACAGGCTCGCTCCTCGGTGCCGCCGCCACCGCGAGGGACTGGCTTGGATTCATCGTCCCTAGCGGCGCGATGCTCGCATTGCTCGGTACTCAGGCCATCATCGCGGAAATGCGCATCCACTCCATCAGATGGCTGAAAATCATCGAGAACGAGCCCCTCCTCCTCATGCGCGAGGGTCTAATGGACAAACCCGCGATGAAGAAAGCTCGAGTCACCGAAGACGACCTGTTGGCGAAACTCCGCGAGGCGAACGTGCTCAAGCTCTCGGAAGTGCGGGCCGTGGCCCTTGAAACAACCGGAGACATTTCCGTCCTCCATGGCGAGGAATTGGACGAGAGCCTTCTGGAATCGGTCAGGCGAAGCGGATGAGCGAGAACGGGAGAACTAAATCGGAGGAACTCGCCGCGGAGCGTACCGACCAGGCTCAGGAACGGACTGACTTCGCGGAAGACCGGACATTGCTAGCCAACGAGCGGACTTTCGCGGGATGGGGCAGGACATCGTTCGCGGCAATCGGTCTCGGGCTGGGTTTCCAGGCGCTTTTCAAATCCGCCGAACCCGCGTGGATACCGAAAAGCGTGGCAACCCTCTTCATCCTTCTCGGGATGCTTCTCATCTGGCTCGCGGAGCGTCGCGCCGTCCGGCTTCTCAGCGAGCATAGCGGAAATCATGTGAGGCTCACCTCACAACGGACGTTCCGCGTCATGGCGGTTTCAGTCAGCCTGGGGGGAGCGGCTTTGATCGCCTCGATCTGGTTTCTGGTCTCGGCCTGAGCTGCCCGGCTGGAATGCATTTCGCGGTGTCCGTGTGACTATTTCGCATTCTCTGGAGTCTCGCGGCAGGAAAATCTCCCGGAATCACTGGCTTCGTGTCGCGGCACCCGCATTGCTAATCTGAAACCGACGAGTCACTTGACCGCCATTCACACAACCAAACGAAAACCATGAACGAAGATCATAAACCAGATAGAAACGAAGACCCAATCACCGGCGAACCCGGTTCGCATCCAGTAGGCGTCGGCGTCGGCACAGCCGGAGGAGCTGCGACCGGAGCCGCTGTCGGTGCCGCAGGCGGCCCAGTGGGAGCAGTGGTTGGAGCGGTAGTCGGCGGCGTTGCCGGAGCCTATGCGGGCAAGGGTGTCGCTGAGAAAATCGACCCCACCGAAGAGGCTGCCTACTGGCGGGACAATCATTCCGAACAGGACTGGGCGAAGGGATCCGACCATACCTACGACGATTACGAACCAGCCTACAGATACGGCTACACCAGTGCGGCCGAGAAAGGTACGAAATGGGATGACGACGACTCAAAACTGGAAAATGAGTGGGAAGAGTTCAAAGGAGAATCCCGCTTGAAATGGCATCAGGCGAAACAGGCCACGCGAGCCGGTTGGCATCGTGTTGAATCCAGGCTCCCGGGCGATGCCGATGGTGATGGAATTTAACTGATCAATCAAAGGGCGGGCATCACGATGATGTCCGCCCTTCCATTTTACCCGTTTACGATCATGGCTCGCGCAATCTGGAAAGGCTCCATCGCTTTCGGTCTGGTGAACATCCCTGTCGCCCTGACCAGCGCGGAAGGACGCCCCGATATCCAGCTTCACATGGTTGACAGCTCCAACCACGCACGCATCCGCTACGAAAGGGTGAACGCGGATACCGGCGAGGAGGTTCCGTGGGATCGCATGGTGAAAGGTTATGAGCATGACGACGGGAAGTTCATACTGCTCTCCAAGGATGATCTGGAGTCCGTGCAACCCGAGTTGACGAAGACCATCGAGATCAGCGAATTCGTGGAACTTTCGGAAATCGATCCCATCCTTTTCGACAAGCCGTATTTCCTGGAACCCGAGAAACGTGGAAAAAAGGCCTACGCGCTCCTCCGTGAGGCGCTTCGGAAATCTGACAAGGCGGGCATTTCGCGGGTGGTGATCCGCACCCGGGAATACCTCAGCGCGATGTTCGTGCGGGACGACGTCCTCGTTCTCATGCTCCTCCGTTTTCCGCAGGAGGTGAAAAAAATCTCCGCGTTGGATCTTCCCTCGTCCGGCGAGAAGCAATGGCAGCCGGTGAAGAAGGAAATGGATCTCGCGCTCAGGCTCATCGGTGATATGACCGAAGACTGGCAGCCGGACGAAATGCACGACGAATACCGCGAGTCACTCATGAAATTCATCGAGAGGAAGATATCGAAAGGTGACACGGTGGATGACGTGAAGGATAAGGATGACGAGTCGGAAGATGACGACGATGGCAATGTGGTCGACCTGGCCGCCTATCTGGAGAAAAGCGTGGAGGCAGGAAAGAAGAAGAAGCCTGCAAACAAGGCGGCCAAGAAATCCGCGAAGAAAAATGCCGCGAAAAAAACAGCCAAATCCAAGTCGAAACGCTCGGCTTGAGAAGTATCACGGAAAGCGCGACTTCGGGAAGACACCCGAGCCGGACGGCGACATGCAATCCGGCCCGGGTTTTTCCTACGTGATACAGGAGCATCACGCCCGCTCCCATCACTTCGATCTCCGCCTGGAGATGGATGGCGTCCTGGTGAGTTGGGCGGTTCCCAAGGCGATCCCGGAAGAGGCTTCGGAGAAACGACTGGCAGTGCGTGTGGAGGATCATCCGCTGGATTACGGCAGCTTCGAAGGTGAGATTCCCAAGGGAAACTACGGCGCCGGAAAAGTGGTAATCTGGGATTCAGGCGATTGGACGCCGGTCGGAGAGAAATGGGAGCGGGCGTTCACGAAGGGGAAGTTGAAATTCCACCTCCGTGGCAAGCGGCTTGACGGGACGTTTCTCCTGGCCCGTATGGGCGATGAGCCAAACTGGCTTCTCAGGAAACTGACTGACAAAGACAACCCGTCCGCCCCCGCTCCAGTCCGCGAGACAGCTTGTTTCATCGAGCCACAGCTCGCAAAGGTCGTCTCTTCGGTACCGACGGGGAAGGAATGGTGTCACGAGATCAAGTTCGACGGATACCGCCTCGTGGTGGTGAAATCCGGAGGCACCGTCAGGCTCTACACACGCAACTCACACGACTGGACGGATCGCTTCGCCGGGCTTTCGAAGGAACTGGCGGGGGTATCCGAGAGCGATTTCGTGCTGGATGGCGAGGCCGTCGTTTTTGATGAAAAAGGGAAAACGGATTTTGGCGGATTGCAGGAAGCTCTTAAAGATGGAGCGGACAAAATCAGCTTTGTCGTCTTCGACCTGCTTCATCTCGATGGGCAGGGACTTCGCGACCTTCCCCTCTCGGAGAGGCTGTCACGCCTGGAAAGGCTGATCCCCGAGCCGACGGATCGTCTCCGCGTCTCACACCGGTGGCCGGGTGGAGCGGGGAAAAAACTTTTCAAGCAAGCCTGCGAGAATGGATTGGAAGGGATTGTCAGCAAACGACTGACGGCACGCTATTTGCCGGGAAGCCGGAAGGATTGGGCGAAATCAAAATGCCGGATCAGGCAGGAGTTCGTGATATGCGGTTACACGCCTCCCAAGGGCGGTCGCAGCGGTTTCGGGGCGCTGGTGTTGGGATCCTTTGAGAACGGGAAATGGGTGGCTCGGGGGAAAGTCGGGACCGGATTCACCGACGCAAGGATAGCTAAGATGATGGAGCTGTTCACGCCGCTGGTCTCGAAGGTTCCACTTTTCACGACCTCGGAAAAACACGTCACCTGGCTGCGTCCCGAGCTGGCTGCCGAGATCGGGTTCGCGGAGATTACCCGCGATGGTTCCATCCGCCAGGGGAGTTTCCTCGGTCTCCGGGAAGACAAACCACCGGGATCAATCAGACTCGAGCCGACGTCCGTAAGCTCCGAAGTGGCGGGCATCACGATAAGCAATCCGGACAGGGTCGTAATTCCCGACACGGGAACCACGAAAATCGAGGTCGCCCGGCACTACGAACGTGTGGGCGATCTGATGCTGCCATATGTCGCCGGGCGACCCCTCGCAGTCCTTCGAACTCCCGGGGGAATCAGCGGCGAACAATTTTTCCAGAAAAGTTTCCCCAGCCACATCCCACCCGGCGTGGATCAGACGAGACTTCCCGACGGAACAACCGTGTTCTCCATTTCGGATACCAAAGGCTTGGTCTCCCTCGCGCAGTTCGGCGTGATGGAGTTCCACCCGTGGGGCAGCACCTTGGCAAAGCCTGACATCGCGGAATTTCTCACCTGGGATCTCGATCCCGACAGCGCAGTATCCTGGAGGGAAACCTTGGGTGCCGCCTTTCTGATTCGGGACCACCTGCACGGACTGGGACTCGATCCCATGGTGAAAACATCCGGGGGAAAGGGTCTCCATATCATGGTTCGAATCCGCCGGGTGCATAAGTGGGAGACGATGAGAAAATTCTCCAAGGATGTCGCACGCGCGGTGGCCGCGATGAATCCGTCGAAATTCCTGATCGTTTCCACGAAGGCGAAACGGAAGGGCAGAATTTTCATCGACTGGATGAGAAACGGGGAGGGTTCGACCTGCATCGCCCCGTGGTGTGTCCGTGCCCGGGAAGGAGCGAAAGTCTCAATGCCGGTGGGATGGGATGACCTCGCGGAAATCCCACCCCAAGGATTCACCATCAGCAAGCCAATCAATATCCCGGAGGAATGGAGGGATCCGGCCGCCCAGTCGATCAGCTCCAAGGTGATCAAGGAGGCCACCAACGGTTAACGTTCAGCGCACATTAACTTTCTGAATCCGAATCTTTCACATCCATCCGCTGCTCGGGCTCGTTGGCCATGAGAAGCGATCGCGCGATGTCTTTCACCGTAACGGGTTCGTCATGGCGAATTTCTCCGATCTCCTCCTTTTCGATCTCTTTCTTGTCCTCTGTCTCTCTGCCGTCCTGGTGCTGATCCGTGTGTTTGTCGTTCATGATTTTTTGATGGTTAGGAAAGCCATATGGCAGGTTCCGTTCCAAAGCCCATTCACCCTATCTGCGTGACAGTAGGGTGCGAAGTCATTTAAAATTGCAATTCCAGCCTGTGCTTTTTGCAAGTCTCGGGCGACCTCGGTAGACGAGATCTCTGGTAATTTCCATGCCTCGCTCCTGGCACCCCTCATGCGATAGGGCTTCAATCCGGACAAAACCGGATTGAAAAATCCATTTGGAAAATGAAGAAGATGAAAGGAGCAAGAGTTCTTGTGACGGGCGCGGGATCGGGAATCGGTCGTAGCACTGCCAGGAAGCTGGCGGATTCAGGGGCTAAGGTCGCGCTGCTGGGCCGGACACTCAAAGAACTGCGGGAAGTCGCGGAGGAAATAGGTAGCGAGGAGGCCGGTCATCTGATTCTGACCGCGGACGTTTCCAATGAAGAGGACATGAAGGCGGCTTTCCAGCAGATCGAGGAATACTGGGACGGCCTTGACCATGTCGTTGCAAACGCCGGGATCAACGGTGTCTGGGCGCCGCTGGATCAGATCAAGACCTCCGAGTGGGAGAACACTCTCGCCATCAACCTGACCGGCACCTTCCTGACAGTGAAGCTCGCCCTCCCATTTCTGAAGCAGTCGATGGGAGCCATCGTGGTTGTCTCTTCGGTTAACGGGAACCGCATGTTCAGCAATTCCGGCGCAACCGCCTACGCCTGCTCCAAGTCGGCGCAAGTCGCGTTCACACGCATGACCGCCCTGGAATTCGCGGAGCACGGGATCAGGGTCAATGCCGTGTGTCCAGGCGCGATAGATACACAGATCGACGACTCCACCGAAACACGCGGAACCGATGACCTCCACCTCCCCGTCGAGTATCCCGAGGGTCAGGTGCCCCTGAACGATGGCGACTCCGGCTCCGCCATACAGGTGGCCAACGCGATCGAATTCCTCCTCTCGGATGCCGCCAGCCATGTGTCGGGATCGGAGATCTATGTCGATGGCGCACAGTCTTTGCTGCAGGGATGATATGAAAAAAAAACTCGGAATTTATCTCAACGATCACCTCGCCGGAGCGGCGGTCGGGGTGAGGCTCGCGGAGCGTCTGACGGCGACCTCTACGGATCTCGCCGAGAAACTTTGTTTCGCACAGCTGCTCGATGAAGTGAAATCCGATCGCACCGAGCTGCTGGGAGTGATTGAGGAGACCGGATGCGAAGTGAGCCGGAAGCGTCAGGCTGCCGGTGCAACTCTCGCAAAGCCCGTCATCTGGCGGATGGCGGCTCACGGACTGGACTACGGAAAGCTCGGGCGGTTTGAGATGATCGAACTCCTCGCCGACGGAATACAGGCGAAGCGGCTGTTGTGGAAAACCTTGCAGGAAGTGCTAGGCTCCCGCCCCGGGTGGAAGGGTTTGAATTTCCGCGAACTTGAGAAACGAGCTTCTGTCCAGCTACAGTCCATTGAAGTTCACCGGCTGCACGAAGCTTCTCTCGCATTCGCTAAAGAGGAAGAGGAAGGCTGGCACTGGTCGATCGAAGAGACCTTGCAGACGGAATAATCACCCCTCCTTTTCTCCAAAGGCGGCAATTCGACACACTCTCGAGGAGAACGCCTTTCTAGCCGTTGATAATCTCCCCACCATTCGGGTGCAAAACCTGTCCGGTCATGAAGCTGGAGTCATCGCTTCCCAGGAAAACATAGCATTCCGCGCACTCCCACGGCTGCCCGGCTCTTCCCAGCGGGGTGTCTGAGCCGAATTCCGCCACCTTTTCCGCAGGAAATGTCGCGGGGATCAACGGAGTCCAGATCGGTCCAGGTGCGACCCCGTTGACTCGTATTCCCTCCTTCGCGAGGTTTCCTGAGAGAGACCGGGTGAAGGCGACGATTGCTCCCTTGGTCGAGGAGTAATCCAGCAGGTGCGGACTGCCGCGGTACGCTGTCACGGAAGTGGTCATGACAATCGCGGGCGACGGGGATTTCTTCAGATGCGGCAATGCCGCCGCGGTGAGGAAAAACATCGGGAAGACGTTTGTCGCAAAGGTTTTCGTGAGCTGTTCCTCCGAGATATCCTCGATGGAGTCCTGCGGAAACTGCATGGCGGCATTGCTCACAAGCACGTCGAGCTTCCCGAAATGCTTCGCGGTTTTCGCGACCGCCTTCTCACAATTTTTCTTGGACGAGACATCGCATCTGATCAGCAGGCATTCCCTGTCATATCCGGCGACAAGATCCGCGGTTCGGTTCGCGTCCTTATCCTCCTCCAGATAGACGATGGCCACATTCGCCCCTTCGCGAGCGTATGCCACGGCGACCGCCCTACCTATCCCGGAGTCACCTCCCGTGATCAGAGCCACCCTTCCTTCCAATCTTCCACTTCCTTGGATATCCGGGTTCTCATATTCCGGCTCGGGGTTCATTTTCGACTCGCGTCCAGGCTGGCTGTCCTGGCTCTGGGCGGGGCGCTGTTTTTTGCTGGCTTCTTTTTTGGAACTGTTGGGCATGTCTGCGGATTGTTGCTATGAGCGGAGTTCTAGCGTAATCCATTCCACTCCCGGAATGGGCGCGAATACCGGATCTGACCGCCGGATGGTGTCCTGGTGAATGCAATCTGCATCTACCGTTCTGGCAGAATGCTAAGGAAGCATGTCTTTGGATGCTTCTGTCCAAATTACTGTCACGAATCGAGCCGATCGGGAGTGGTATGAGTTTTGCGAGAAGTCGGCAGCCTCGCCATATGACTCAGAACCCATTTGAAAAACGCCGTGCCGGCCTACTGATCCCGGTTTTCGCAATGCGCCACAAGACAGACCTGGGGACTGGCGATACCCAGGCGGTCAAAGAGGCTATCGACTTCTGCGTGGCAGGTGGCTTCACAGTTCTGCAAATGCTGCCTGTTCACGAAACCTTCGGCGACCATAGTCCGTACAATCCCATCAGTTCACGAGCGCTATCCCCGGCCTTTATCCACATTGATCCGGCGATCATCCCCGGCCTCACTGCCACTGACATGGAGGAAACCGCGCCCGCCGCGTGGCGGGAGGAGTTGCGTTCCGGTATAGTCCGGCACGGGGCGGTGCATCCTCTGAAAATCCAGATGCTTCTCAACGCCTGGAGAAATCTCAGCGACCGCGGCGGATTGGACTCGGAGGATTTCAGAAAATTTCAGGAGGAGGAGAAATCCTGGCTCGACCACTATACCCTCTTCCGTCTCCTGATCCGCGAATACGAGGGAAACACCGACTGGACGGACTGGCGACCCACGCATCGCAGCTATGAGGGCGCGCTTCGCTGGCTCTCGGATCATCCGGACCTGAAGGGTCTGGAGCACCTCAGGGAGGGCTTCGCCTTCATCCAGTGGATCGCCGACCGCCAATGGCTGGAGGTCAGGAAACATGCCGAGAACAGCGGGGTTTTTCTCATGGGTGAGATTTCCTTCGGAGTCGGAAAGGGTAGCTCCGATGTCTGGGCCAATCCTTCCCTTTTCGACACGGAATGGAACATGGGAACCCGGCCGCTCGCGCACTTCGATACAAACAAGGACGCCGCGGCGTGGGGTCAGAACTGGGGACTCCCCTCCTACCGCTGGGAGGCGCATCGTGCGGAGGGATTCTCCTGGTTGCGCGGACGCGTCGCCCGCCAGCGAAAATTCTTCCACCTATGCCGCCTTGACCACCTGCGCGGATATTTCCGCATCTACTCGTTTCCCTGGCCGGGTGGCCAGAGACACTCGGAGTTCGCCAACCTCAGTCCGGAGGAAGCCGCGATGAAAACCGGTGGCAGACTCCCCCGCTTCACTCCCGGGCCCGACGATGATCCCGAGTGGGCCGCCATCAACGAGAGGCAGGGGCGTGAGTTGATCTCCATTCTCCGTGAAGAGGCCGGATCCATGGAGTTCGTGGCGGAAATCATGGGGGACATGCCAGCCTATATGAGCAATGCGCTTGAGGATCTCAGCCTGGCGAACCTCGCCTTCCCGCAACTCGGCCAGTCGTCTGAAGTCGATCCGGCGCAATACGATCTCCGTGAGCTGGCGCTTGCAACCTACGCCAATCACGACAACGCACCCCTCGCAACCGGCTATGCGCACCTCACCCATGAAGCTGGAAAAAATCCGCAGGGCAAGGACGCGATGCGGCTCAAATGGTTGCTTGGCTTTGCAAAATGGACGGATGAGGTGCCGGAGACTCTTACCGACGATCTCCTCACCGCTCTCCAGAAGGCACTCTTCGACTCCCGCAGCCGGCTCGCCGTCCTGATGTGCAGCGATCTTTTCGGCCTCCCTCTTCGCTTCAACCTCCCCGGAAGCTACGGAATTGAAACCTGGTGCGACCGTCTTCCGATGACTTTCCCGGATCTACGGAAAGACCCGCACTTTGCGGAGCGCTTCGCAACCGCCAGGGATCTGATCTCACGGTCAGGAAGGTCGCACGTCGCGCCGTGAGTCGACCATGAGGCCGGTGAGTTCTCTTTGATTACCATGGCTTCTGATATACCTGTATCCATGGAGCGGAATAAAACTGCAGGGGAGCACCCTGGCGATGAAGTTCGAAACCCGTTGAGAATCCCTCCCGGCGGCTGGCTGCAGATCGCGAAACGGGTCTGGCATCAACTCGACAAGGACAATGTCCAGATCGTCTCGGCGGGTGTCGCATTCTATTTCTTCCTGAGCCTCTTTCCAGCTATCGCCGCGTTCCTCATGCTCTACGGATTGGTGATGAGTCCTGAGGATGCTGCCGACCAGGTTCGACAGGTTCAGGCCTTTCTCCCCGAAGATGCATACGAACTGATCGCTGATTTCGCCGGTTCCCTTGCAAGCGGCGCGAGCCATTCCCTCGGGTGGGGCGTCGTAGCCGGCATTCTTCTGAGTGTTTTCAGTGCGAACAAAGGCACCAGCGCGCTCTTTACCGGGCTGAACATCGCGTACAACCAGACGGATTCACGACCATTCATTCGACGGACTTTGCTAACACTCAGCGTCACCCTGTGCACCATTATCGCGGGAGGCCTGTGGCTTTCGCTTGTCACGGTGATTCCAGCGATCCGGGGAGCGCTGCCTGTTCCGGAGATGACCGGAATGATCTTCGGGCTGTTGCGCTGGCCTCTGGTTCTGTTTCTAAGTTTCGCGATACTGGCGTTTCTCTATAAGACCGCGCCGCATCGCACAAATCCACGTTGGATTTGGGTCACACCGGGTTCAATCGTGGCGGTTCTGCTCTGGTTGCTCGGATCGGCTGGTTTCGAGTGGTATCTGGAAAGCTTCGGAGCAATGTCCAGAACCTACGGAAGCCTTGCCGCCATCGTGGTTCTGATGCTGTGGTTTTTCATCACCGCATATGCGATTCTGCTGGGTGCGGAAATCAACGGCGAAAGCGAACACCAGACCGTTCGGGACTCCACTGTCGCCCCGGATCAGCCGATGGGCGAAAGGGGGGCATACCATGCCGACCACGCAATCGGCCATAGTCAGGACTCCGAGGATGCCTGAGAAGACCGCGTGTCAGCCGTTTCCCCGAGAACCATCTCACTGTAAAGCTCGCGGTAAATGACGAGCCCGACCAGCGTCAAGGGTGTGGCGATGATGAACCCTAGCGGGCCGAAGACGAGACCCATGGCGACCGTCGAGATTAAAGTCAGCACGGGGGGCAGTGATGCCTGGGAACGCAGCACCGTTGGCGTGATGAAGTTTCCTTCGATGAACTGGACTCCGAGATAGACCGCACCAGCCAGTAGCGCCTCTTTCGGGGATTGGGCAAGCGCGAGAATGATTCCAGGAATTGCCGAAAGAAACGGACCCACATAAGGAATGATGGCGAAAAGTCCGGCGATCAGACCCAGCATCAGCGCGAATTTCATCCCTATCATCCACAGCCCGAGGCCGGTGAGGGATCCTATGATGAGCATGGCGACGCCCTGCCCGGTCAGCCAGAACCATAGTGACTCGGCAGCCTTGTTCAGCACATCGGAGAATCGTGGCCGGAGCCTTTTCGGGAAAAGTGAAAGAAATCCTCGTTTGTAAATATCCGGGCTCCATACCAGGAACAGAGCCAGCGCGAATATCAGGGCGATGCCCGACACGATGCTGACCATACCCGCCACGATACTGCCAAGCCGGTTCCCCAGGCTTATCACCGGGCTTGCCATGGTTTTCAGAAAGTCCACCCCCTCTCCCTTGCTGCCTATGGCCCGCTTCATCATCTCTGTGGAGGAAACGGCTTCCCATGACTGGGAGAGTGATTTCTCCAGATCCGAAAAGCCGGATGCCAGGCGCGGCCCCGCGAGAAACCCGACTCCCACAAACGCCCCGACCAGGGTGACGACGATGATTCCGAGCCAGAGCCTTCGCGGCCTTCCGAATCGTCCCGCGAGCCGGATCGCCCCCTGATGAAGTCCCGTGGCAAGGATCGCCGCTGTGATCAGAAGAAGAACCGCCTCTAGCGCCTGATATACCAGCCAGCCGAGGATGATCAGCGCTGCGAGCGTGAATAACGTTTTTGGTGTAAGAACTCCGGGCATGAAAACAGGAAGTGCAATCGCAGGAAGTGTGCCTATCCGTGGAAAGTGGAAATTAGTGAGAGTCACCGGTCACATCACAGGTTGCTACACCCGCGAGAAAGTGCGCCTTGCAGGGCGGATTGCAGAATCGGAAATCTCGCGAAGGCCGCCCAACGGTGCCTTGGTGCGACTCGCAGAATCACGATGATTGGTGTGCCCGCATATGAATGAGTTTCAGCCCTCTGAAAAATCTAACAGTCCGCCGAAAATCCGTCTTGCGTGTTTCCGGAAATAACGTCCATTCGTCGAGATCCATTCGCGATGCGGAGGATGCCTGCATTCGAACACATCCACCTACCCACTATCGTGAACGCGACAATGATTCAGTTTTTCCACTGGTACACCCCCGGTGATTCGTTTCTCTGGAACCACACCGCGGAACAGGCGGAATACCTGGCCGGACTCGGCATCACCGCGGCGTGGCTGCCGCCCGCATACAAGGGCGCGGCAGGAGGGATGAGCACCGGATACGATCCGTATGACCTCTTCGACCTCGGTGAGTTCGACCAGAAGGGGTCGGTTCCCACAAAGTTCGGAAATCGCGACGAGTTTCTCAATGCCTGCGCCTCCTTGAAAGAACATGGGATCGGCGTCATCGTGGACATCGTCCTCAATCACAAGGGCGGCGGAGATGAGTTGGAACGGTTCCACGTGGTAAAGGTCGATCCCGAGCACAGGGACAAGACGATTTCCGCGCCGTATGAGATCGATTCCTACACGAAGTTCACATTTCCCGGCCGGGGCGATAAATACTCCGCTTTCAATTGGGATTTCACCTGCTTCACCGGAACGGATTACGCGGAGGGCGATGACGACGGCAGCATATATCGCATCATCAACGACCACGGCGACAACTGGGACGACATGATCAGCGAGGAGAAGGGCAACTATGACTACCTAATGTTCAATGATGTCGAAACCCGCAACCCGGCTGTCCGCGACGAGTTGCACTACTGGGGAAAATGGTTCCACGAGCAGTGCGGTTTCGCCGGGGTCAGGCTGGACGCGGTGAAGCATATCGCGCCCGAGTTTTACCACGAGTGGTTGCGGGTTTTGCGTGAGGACACGGGGAAGGATATTTTCGCGGTCGGCGAATACTGGGCACCGGGTGACCTGCCCCTCCTGGAAAAGTATCTCGGTGCTGTCGACGGATCGATGATGCTGTTTGATTCCTCCCTCCACCACAATCTTCACAACGCGGCCGTTGAAGGCGAGACGTTCGACATGAGGACGGTTCTGGACAACTCGCTGATGTTGGCGAACCCGCTCTTCGCCGTAACTCTCGTCGCCAACCACGACACCCAGCCTCTCCAAGCGCTGGAAGCTCCTGTCAATCCGTGGTTCAAGCCCCTAGCATACGCTCTCATCCTCCTCCGTTGCGAGGGCTATCCTTGCGTTTTCTATCCTGACCTTTATGGAACGTCATACAAGGACTACGGAGCCGACGGCAATGAATATGAGATCAACATGCCAAAGGTAGCGGGTATCGAAAACCTCATCCGCGCCCGCCGGGATCATGCCTATGGAGAGCAGTATCTCTATTTCGACGATCCTCACTGCGTCGGCTTCACCAGGCAGGGCGATGACGAACACAGCGGATGCGCGGTCGTCATGAGCAACGCCGGCGAGGCCTCGAAAAGAATGGAAATCGGTCGCGTCCACTCGGGAAAAACGTTCACCGACATGCTGGCCAACTGCCAGGCGGAGGTCACAATCGGCCAGGACGGCTGGGCGGATTTCCCCTGCTCCGGTGGCAGCGTGAGTGTATGGATTGCCACCTGATCTGATATATCCAGCTTAACCTTTTTTCAATATCCCCGACCTGAGTATCTTCGCACGTAGCCCGCCCCTGAAATCAGGTTTCATGAATTCTTCCGTCCCCGCGTCCACCACCCTGTCCATCCAATGGCACGGCTTGCACTCCTGGCATCCCTCGAAGGCGATTCCCCGGAAAATGAATCGCTTACCATGGAAATCCTTCAGTCGCACCCCGCTCACCACCAGATTCCTCCGGAAAACCGAGGCCGGAAGTCTCGGTAGTCTGAACCGCTCCCTGATCGCCTCCACCGTCTCAAGTTCGAAAAAAGTGACCTGCCCCCTGAAGTTCTCCCGGTAGCCGAAATAGCGGTCCCCGACCAACCCCTTCCCTTCTACGCACTCGACAGTTTCGCATTCACGTATCCCGTTCTGCAGTCGCCCCTCGCCCCGCCTCCCCCAGTAATCGTGCCCATCGGAAATGTAGATGTGCTCCAATTCCGCATCCATCCGCAAAAGTTCCGTGTCAACCCCGATCCCCTCTGATTCCATACGGCATTTCAGCATCGACGACGGTAAACCGCAAATTCCGAAACGCATTCCGCGGAACTTTTCGCTATTCACCTGCTTCGAAAAGTTCCCTCCCCAACCCTCTCAAATCCAATGAAACCTCTTGGAAACCTTGCCATCGTAGGTTGCGGCCCGACCGCGATCTACCTCCTCCGGCACATAGCGAATCACGCATCCACTCTCGCACCCTTTCTAGCATCCATCACCATACTGGAGCGGACATCGCTTGCTGGATTCGGAATGCCCTACCATCCGGAAACCACGGATATCTACAACATGTCCAACATTTCCTCGGAGGAAATCCCGGCACTACCCAAGACCTTCTTCGAATGGCTTCTCGAACAGGACGCGGAGAAACTCCGGGAATGGCAGATCGATCCCGATCACCTCAGTGAATCCGAGGTCTACCCCCGCCTGCCGCTTGGCGCATACTTCCACGCGCAATACACTGCTCTCATTTCCAGCATCAGGGCCGCCGGTATTCCCATCAGCGAGAAAACCCGTTGCAACGTTGAAGACATCGTCCCAGGCACCCATGGAAAATCCTTTGATCTCGAAATCGGGGACGGAGCGCGAATGCGTTTCGATTCTATAGTCATTGCCACAGGCCACGCATGGAAGGAAGAGGATGATCAGGAGAATGGATATTACGGTTCCCCGTGGCCCATATCAAAAATCCTTCCATCCCGTGGGAACTTCCACAACATTTGCATCGGCACGCTGGGAGCGTCTCTCAGCGCCTTTGACGTGGTTTCCTCCCTGAGTCATCGTCACGGCGAGTTCAGGCAAAACGGAGATGGGATGAGCTATCATCCCTTCCCGGATACCGATGGATTCAGGATCGCCATGCACGCGGCCAATGGCTGGCTTCCACATCTGCAGTTCGATCAGGACGAGCCTTTCCGTGCCATCTACCGCCACGTCAGTCGCGAGGAAATGCTCGCCCTCAGGGACGAGGACGGACGGATCAGGATTGAAGCGTATTTTGACAAGGTCTGCCGTCCGGTTCTCGTCAGAGCGTTCTCCGAAGATGGCCTTGGCGACGTGTCTTCGAAGCTGGGTGATCCTGAGTTCACCTTGGAGGATTTCGTGGAGTTCATGGAGGACAAACACGAGTTCTCAGACGCCTTCACCGTGATGCGGAAGGAGATGAAGGTAGCCCGCGATTCCGTCGAGAACCACAGACCTGTCCATTGGATGGAAGTCATGGACGACCTCATGTTCACCCTGAACTTCCACGCCGAACTCATGCCAGCCGAGGATCACCTCGTCTTCCGGAAAACCGTCATGCCCTTCCTCATGAGCGTAATTGCCGCGATGCCCCTGCCTTCCGCCAGGATGCTGTTCGCCCTGCACGACGCCGGGAAACTGGAGGTTGTCACTGGAAGGGTTTCCATCAAGGATCGTTCACTGGGAAAAACCACGGTGAGCGTAGTAGATGGAAAGGAGAGTACGGAGATCGCATATGAAATGTTCATAGATTGCAGCGGCCAGAAACCTATGGATCTGGATGAATATCCCTTCCAAAGTCTTGTGAAAGCAGGGAGGGTTCGCAAAGCCCGCGCCCGGTTCGTGTCCCCCGGGGTCTTCGCAAAAATGCGAGAGGACGGAGACGGGGAGCACCTGTTTGACAGCGGCGGAGTCCATTTCCTCCATACCGGAGGAGTCGACATCGACTCCACTTACCGGGTCATCGCGGCGAACGGTGAACCGGATAGCAGTATCTTCGATCTCGCTTTCCCGCATACCTCGGGAGTCCGACCCTATTCCTACGGCCTCCAAGCCTGCGATGCCACCGCGAAGATCGTCATAACCAGTTGGATCGAGGCAATCGCCGGCCAGGCCGGGATCCGTGGAGACTTGGATAAAACTTCGAAGCTTTACGAGGACATGCAGGATTAGCCCCCGAGTCTAATTTTCACGCAAAGTTTCCTCTTGCCAAGCATTCGTGTCGTAATCCGTGTCACCAACAAGATAGTGTACACATCGAGGTGGACACGGGCTGAGCGTCCAGCGTTACGCTCATTCTCCGGCAGTTGTAGACCCACTCCTGTAACCTTTTTTGATCCGGTTTCTTTCCCCTATGCCATTGAGAATTTTTCCTGCGGTCACTCCATGGATCACGATCGAAAGCAGGACGGTGAAAGAAATCGTCGACCAGATTTCCGCCAGTCCCCCGAACGTGGCATGATGCTGTCCGTAGGCGAGATAGTAGAATGATCCCACTCCGCGAACCCCTAGGAATGCCACCGCCAGTTTCCCCTGGAACGGCAGACCTGAGCGGCCCATCGCTATAAGACCTGACAACGGACGAATGATCAGCAAGAAAGCCGTACCAACTATGACCCCGGGCCAGGAGAGGGCATTGAGAACCCCGCTGGCGAGCAGACCCCCGAAGCCGATCAGGATGACCACCATCACCACCCTCTCGATCTGATCGACGAAGCCGTGGGTCTCCTTGTGGAGATCACTTTCCACCTCCCGCTGCTTGGCGGTCACGGCTGCCACGAAGACACTCAGGAATCCGTATCCGTTGACCAGCTCCCCCGCGCCGTAGGAGAACAGCAACGCGGCAATCACCAGCAGTCCCTCCGAGCTGTCATCCACCCTCTCATCCGGTTCCTTTCCGCCTCCGGACTGCTCCTTGAAAGCGATCTTCGCACCCAGTCTTCCAACAATCCAACCCATCGCCACACCGGCCAAGATTTTCCAGACTACATCGACCCCCAGCCATTTCAGCAAATCACCATCACCGGAGCTGCTCAGAACGATGGCAAGATAGACAAAGGGAAAGGCAAGGCTGTCGTTGAATCCTGCCTCGGCACTGAGATTGAATCTCACATCATCCCGCCCGTCCTCGCCGGGTGAGTCCGACCTGAACCGCTCTGGCCAGCACGGGATCAGTGGGCGAGAGACATGCGCCAAGAAGAATTGCGCTCGCCACCGGTAGACCCATCGCCCACCAGCCCAGCACTGCGATGGCCGCGATGCATATTGGCATCGTGACAAGTAACAAGGGCAGGATCTGTTTCCAAGCTGACCAGGAGAACTTCCTATCGATGGAAAGTCCAAGACTCATCAGCGAAACAATTACGAGTAGCTCGGTGACATATTCCACCGCGATGGTCTGCTCCGCATCGAAAGCCGGTGCCAGCCAGCCGAGATCCAGCGGAAGAGAGAACAGGAGCCAGCCGAGCGCCACGTAGACAATCGGCAGCGATAGCCAACTTCCTTCCAGGCGTCTCTCCAACCAGATGCTTCCCGCGATCGCGGCGCCGAATATCACGAAAAGCAGAATGCGGGGCTCCATCGCGCTAACTTATCTCTCGAATTTCGTATCTCGCAACAGGACGTTTCCCCAACCTTTGTATCGCTCTCCTCAAGCCGGAAAGAGTGGAGATGCCGGACAAACTGACCCGGTCGGAGTTCAGTGACGGATTGATTCAAGATCTCCGCGAATTCAGCTTGTCGCAGGGCGGAACCACGTCACGCCATTTGATTCGAAAGTAGGTAATTGCCACGGGATCCAAAATTCAAGAGAACCAGGAATTCACGGACGGCGGATGATGGAGGCGGAGGTGGGAATCGAACCCACGAATGACGGTTTTGCAAACCATTGCCTTACCACTTGGCTACTCCGCCGTTAGTCCGTAACGGGGGAGCGATTGATTACGTGGGATCGCCCGCCGTGTCAATGCCCGGATTCATGGAAAATTTCCACCGCCACATTCTTCCACTGGCGAACCCCGGTTTCCCGCCTAACCTGCGCCGTGCCGAAAAAGTCCGATAAACCGAGCCAATCCCCAGTCATCGCCCTTCGTGGCTGTCACCAGCACAACCTCAAAGGCATCGATCTCGACATCCCACTTGGGAAACTCACCGTCGTTACCGGCCCCTCCGGCTCCGGGAAATCCTCCCTCGCCTTCCACACCCTCTACGCAGAAGGCCAGCGCCGCTACGTAGAGACCTTCTCCCCCTACGTCCGCCAGTTCTTCGATCGCATGGACAAGCCGCTCGTCGATTCCATCGAGGGCATCCCGCCGGCCATCGCGATCGAGCAGAAAAACCACGTCCGCACCACCCGCTCCACCGTCGGCACACTCACCGAGATTAACGACTACCTCAAACTCCTCTTTGCGCGCGTCGCCACCGGCCACGACCCCGATACCGGAGAGGAGATCAAACCCGACTCTCCCGAATCCGCCGCGACCTGGGCTTCCGAAAATCTCCCCGGCGAAAACGTCCTCGTCACCTTCCCCATCCCGGTTCCACCCAATGCAGACCCCGCCGAACTCTTCCCTTTCCTCAACTCCCAAGGCTACCTCCGCGTCCTCATCAAAGGCGATACCTTCCGCACCGACGAAGCACCTCCCAAAAAACTTCCCCCAGCCCTAGCCGTCATACAAGACCGCCTCAAAGTCTCAAAACAAGCCACAAACCGCCTCCTCGAAGCCCTCGAGGCCGCATTCCTCCTGGGAAAAGGCCACGCCTCAATCATTCATCCGGAAAACTCCAGATCCTTCACGATCACCTGGACCAATCCAAGAACCGGTTTCACCCTCCGCGCCCCGACCCCCGCCCTTTTCTCCTTCAACTCCCCCCTAGGAGCCTGCCCGAAATGCCGTGGCTTCGGCCGCGTCATCGGCATCGATCTAGGAAAAGCCGTCCGTGACGAAACCCTCTCCATCAAACAAGGCGTCATCAAACCCTTCCAAGGCGACCGAGGCGAGGAGTGCCAGCGTGACCTCATCCGCAACTGCCGAGAACGCGACATTGATCTTAACACGCCATGGGAAGACTTCGACGAGGACACCCGCGAATGGATCTACTACGGAGACCGTAAGGCCACCTCCCCCGAGGATCTGGAGGAACTCTGGCAATCCGGCGGATGGTATGGCGTCAAAGGCTTCTTCGATTGGCTCGAAACCAAATCCTATAAGATGCACGTCCGCATCTTCCTCTCCCGCTACCGCTCCTACACCACCTGCGACGCCTGCCGGGGAAAACGCCTCCAACCCGAATCCCTCTGCTTCAAAATCAGAGGCCTCACCCTCCCAGACATCTGGCAACTCCCCATCTCCGACCTCCTCCCATTCTCCTCTTCCCTTCTCTCTGATCACTCGGCACTCGGCACTAAAGACTCAACTCTCGCCCTGGTCCTGACAGAAATAAACTCCCGCCTGCACTATCTCGACCAGGTCGGCCTCAGCTACCTCACCCTGGATCGACCCACCCGCACCCTCTCCGGCGGCGAAGTCGAGAGGGTCAATCTCACAACCTGCCTTGGCGCCTCTCTCAACGGCACCCTCTTCGTCCTCGACGAACCCACAGTCGGCCTCCACCCCCGCGACATCGACCGGCTCGTCGGCGTCATGCACGGCCTCCGCGATAAGGGAAACACCCTCGTCGTCGTCGAGCACGAGCAGACCGTCATGCAGGCCGCCGACAACCTCATCGACATCGGCCCCGGTGCCGGCCAACACGGCGGCACCGTAATCTTCCACGGAAACGCAAACGGAGCGCTGCCTTCAGGCGGCGAGTCAAAACCCGAGGGCACTATCCCCTGGCTCACCGGAGAAAAATACATCGCCGTCCCGAAGAAACGCCGTAAACCCGCCAAACAGAAAATTCAGATCAAAGGCGCCACCCGCCACAACCTCCGCAAACTCGACGCCGAAATCCCCCTCGGCCTCTTCGTCTGCCTCACCGGCGTTTCCGGATCCGGGAAATCCACATTCGCCCACGAAGTCCTCTACCTAAACGCCGCCCGCAAGCTCGGTATGGAGACAAACGAAGATCCCGCACCGATCAAGGAAATACTAGGCACCCAGTATATCGATGGCATCGAGCTCATCGACCAGACCGCCGTAGCCCGCACCCCCCGCTCCACCCCAGCCGTCTTCCTCGGTGCCTTCGATCCCATCCGCCAGCTCTTCGCCAACACCCCGGACGCAAAAGCCCGCGACCTCAAGACCGGCTTCTTCTCCTTCAACTCCGGCGAAGGCCGCTGCGACCGCTGCGCCGGCAACGGCTACGAAAAGGTCGAAATGCAGTTCCTCTCCGATATATACGTCACCTGCCCCGATTGCGAAGGAAAACGCTACAAACCCTCCACCCTCGATTTCCTTTACCGGGGAAAATCCATCCACGGCATCCTCGATTCCACCGTCACCGAAGCCATCGCCTTCTACGAAGATCAGAACGGCATCCCCCCGTCCCACGCAAAACGCCACGACCAGATCATAAAAATCCTCACCCCCCTGGTCCAGGTCGGCCTCGGCTACCTCAAACTCGGCCAAGCCCTAAACACCCTCTCCGGCGGCGAATCCCAACGTCTCAAACTCTGCCAACTACTCTCCTCATCATCCAGCGACGGGAACAAACTTCTCATCCTCGACGAGCCCACCACAGGCCTCCATTTCTCCGACATCGAAAATCTTCTCTCCGTTTTCCAACAACTCGTAGACTCCGGCCATTCCCTCCTGGTCATCGAGCACAACCTCGACGTCATCAAATCCGCCGACTGGATCCTAGATCTCGGCCCGAAGCCGGGAAGAACGGCGGCCAACTCGTCGCCCAAGGCACCCCCGAGCAGGTAGCCAAAACCAACACCCCCACCGCCAAATATGTAGCGGAAGCCCTGAAATCCGTCGGCAAACCAATCAAGCCCACCAAACCAGCAAGTCTTCCACTAATCACTGATCACTCGGCACTGATCACTCTCCGCGGCGCCCGGCACCATAATCTCAAAAACATCTCCGTCGATATCCCCCGCGACCAGCTCGTCGTCATCTCCGGCCTTTCCGGCTCCGGAAAATCAACTTTGGCCTTCGACATCCTGTTCGCCGAAGGCCAGCGCCGTTTCCTCGACTCCATGTCCGCTTACGCCCGCCAGTTCGCGGAGCAATTGGAGAAACCCGAGATCGACCAACTCCAAGGCCTTCCACCCACCGTCGCCATCGAACAACGCGTCTCCCAAGGCGGCGGCAAATCCACCGTCGCCACCGTCACCGAGCTTTGGAATTTCATCCGCCTCCTCTACTCGAAGCTCGGCACCATCTACTGCCCCGATTGCCAGGTTCCCGTCGAAAAACAGTCCCTCGCCGCCATCGAAAAAACCATCCGAGCCCAGCTCAGGAAAGGCCCCGTAAAAATTCTCGCCCCCCTCATCCGCGGAAAAAAAGGATACCACACCGAAATCGCCGCCTGGGCCGTCAAACAGGGATATACTGAACTCCTAGTAGATCGCCAGTTCAAGCAAGCCGAAACCTTCACCCGCCTCGAACGCTTCGTAGAACACGACATCGACGTTGTCGTAGCCGACTCCTCACTTCTCACTTCTCACTCGGCACTCGGCACTCAACTCTCCCGCGCCCTAGACATCGGAAAGGGGTTGGTAAAACTCTTCACCCCCGACAAAAGGTTCATCCTCTTATCCACCGATGCCAGCTGCCCGTCCTGCAACCGGCTCCTTCGAAGAACTCGACCCCCGCCTCTTCAGTTTCAACTCCCCCCACGGCTGGTGCGGCGGATGCCGTGGCCACGGAAAAGTCCCGAAACGCCGCCAGCATCTCGACATCTCCCGCTACGATTCCGTCCTCGCCGCCGAGATGGAAGCTGACCGATCCATTGACCGCATGGACGACACCGAACTCGTCGAATGCCCTGCATGCGAAGGCTCCCGCATCAACCCCGTCGGCTCCTCCGTGCGCCTGAAAAACACCCCCGTCGCCGCCCTCTCCCATCTTTCCATCAACGAATCCGCCGACCATTTCTCGAAACTCAAGTTCACCGCCGCCCGTGAAAAACTTATCTCGCGCGACATCATTCCGGAGATCACTCAGCGCCTCAGTTTCCTTCAGGAAGTCGGCCTCGGCTACCTCCACCTGAACCGCTCAGGAAACACCCTCTCCGGTGGCGAATCCCAGCGCATCCGTCTCGCCGCCCAGCTCGGCTCCAATCTCCGCGGCGTCCTCTACGTCCTCGACGAGCCTACCATCGGCCTCCACCCCCGAGATAACGCCGCCCTACTAAAAACCCTCACCGCCCTCCGGAACCAAGGCAACTCCCTCATCATCGTCGAGCATGATGAGGACACTATTTTCGCTGCGGATCACCTCATCGACCTCGGCCCGGTGCCGGCCGCCTCGGCGGGGAAATCGTCTACGAAGGCCTCCCGCCCAAGAATTCGAAAGTCTCATCCGCCAAAGCGAAAAAGTTCGAGCACTCCCCCACCTACAGCGCCCTCTCCAACCAGATGGTGCACCCCAGCCGTGGGGAAAGGCGCCCCGTCGGAAAATCCCATCCGCTCCTTAAAGTCAAAGGCTGCGATGCGAACAACCTCAAGGACATCGACATCGAAATACCCCTGGGTCGCCTCACCGTCCTCACCGGAATTTCCGGCTCCGGGAAATCCACCATCCTCCATCAGGCTCTTGCACCAGCAGCGAAGGTGGGAGGAAAGCAAAAGGTCACCGGTGTAAAACGCTACAAATCCACCAGCGGCGGCAAGGATCTCAAATCCGTTTACGAGGTCGACCAATCCCCCATCGGAAAAACCTCCCGCTCCTGCCCCGCCACCTACGTAAAAGTCTTCGACCACATCCGCGCCCTCTTTGCCCAGCTTCCCGAAGCACGTATGCGCGGATTTGACGCCTCCCGTTTCTCCTTCAACACCGAAGGCGGACGCTGCCCCGAATGCAAAGGCAACGGCCGCGTGAAGCTCGAAATGGATTTCCTCCCTTCCACCTGGGTTCACTGCGAGGAGTGCAACGGCATGCGCTACAACCCCGCCACCCTTGAGGTCAATTTCCGCGAGAAAAACATCGGCCAAGTCCTCGCAATGACCATAGCCGAAGCCTCCACCTTCTTCGAATCCCAGCCGCGCATCTCCCATCCCCTGAAGCTCATGGCCGACACCGGCCTCGGCTACCTCCAGCTCGGTCAGGCCTCCCCCACCCTCTCCGGAGGCGAAGCGCAACGCATCAAGCTCGTCTCCGAGCTCATAAAAGGCCGCGGCATGAAGGCCACTCTCAACAACGCCCAACTCAAAGCCCGCAACCTCTACCTCATCGAGGAACCCACCGTCGGCCTCCACCTCGAGGACGTGAAACGCCTCATCGACATCCTCCACCGCCTCGCCGACGAAGGCCACACCGTCGTCGTCATCGAGCACCACATGGCCGTCGCCGCCGAAGCCGACTGGATCCTCGACATCGGCCCCGAAGCCGGGGAAAACGGCGGGAAGATCGTCGCCCAAGGGCCGCCGGAGAAAGTCGCGAAATCCAAAACCTCCCGCACCGCACCGTTTCTCAAAACTGCACTGAATCTTTGAAAACTTGAGATGCAAAGTGACTCAATTGTCCTCCTCATACTCAAGTCGAGTCGTTGCGATCCGCTGTTCCTGATTCCGTAGGATCGAACTATAGAAACTATGAAGGACTGGATCGCTTCGAAACTCCTCTGATTTTGCGAGAGCTAGATCTCGCGCCCATAGATATTCCTGCTCGACCTCTCCGTTGCACCAACCCCACATCGAAGGCTCGGCATTTCTAGTAAGCCTCTCTCTAAGCTCCCTAGAATTTTTCGGAGGGAGTTGATCGATTTCCACTAACACTGCTTTTGCAAATTCGGGAGCTTCAAATACTAGAGAACCGTTACCGCAACCAGTCAAATCAACGACTCTCTTTAGATTCTTATCGTTCAGATGACCCCCAAGAAGACGGCTCGCAAGCTGCGGATCAACCCTTCCAACTGCCGAATCAAATAGGGTTCGGAGTGCGTAGAAATCACCTGACTCGGCCTTCAATGCCTCTGTCATTAGTTCTTCTGCCAATTTTTCAAAATCAGGGTATGAGGATATTTGCTCAAGAGTCCAACCACCTAATTCGAGATCGCCTAACCAGAGCGCACCCCTGCCGTTTCTGATCCGTTGGAGATGAATTCGAAACATCTCAACTGGGTAAGCACGGTGGAGAACCTGCGCCACGTAGTCGGGAACCACCCGCTGCAATTCAAATGAATTGTCGTCCTCGAATCGCTTGAACAAAGAGGCAAGCAGGTTCGGGCTGATATTCTTCTTTCCGTGTTCTACAAAGGAGCAAATGGCTGCCGTCAACTTCGCCAAGTCCTCATTTGTCAGCAAATCAA
The DNA here is from genome assembly GCA_963758175.1 of uncultured Verrucomicrobiae bacterium. Taxonomy (GTDB): domain Bacteria; phylum Verrucomicrobiota; class Verrucomicrobiia; order Verrucomicrobiales; family Akkermansiaceae; genus Luteolibacter. The sequence goes on along the minus strand of CAVWUI010000003.1, from coordinate 277,130 downwards.
TGCGCAAAGAACCAAGAATCGTTTCAAAATACACCCCTCCTTCGTATCTGATCCATGATACGAAGGTTACGATATCTGATAGAACCTCCGGATCTTCGGAGGCGGCCATCAATTCAAGTTTGCGAGCGACTTTTTTAAGCACGGGAACATCCCGCCATGCAAGACGCCTAAGGATTGCGCGCCTAATCTTTGAATCTCGGTGACTCAGTGCCTTTACCAAAAGCCCAACTGAGCGAGAGCTTTCCAGTTCATCACCGCCTGCCACAAAATATCCTAGGCAGTCCGTCAGACTGCGACAGGGATTTGAGAAAAAATCCTCAACTACGATATCACGCTCCCTGGAGAAAGAATTTGCCCAGCAATAGGCGACAGTATCCCAAGAACAGTGCTCACGGAATTTCCCCAGCGAATCGCCAAGCTCATCGGTCAGGTTCAGTGACTCACCTATGGCTGGATACTCAGTGCGAAGCTTGGAAACGGCTTCGTTTGCACGCTCTTTCCACCAATCTCCGATTTCAGAACTTGGGATCTCAGGCTTTCCAGCTTCCATCCATTCCAAATTCCATTCGTTAGCTGCATACCCACTGGCCAAGCGCGCAAGTTCAAAAGACACATCTCGCGTGATTGAATTTCTAACCGCTTCAATCTTGATCCTTGCCTCGCCTTCCGCTCTGGTTCCTTCGTGTGAAAGATATCTCCACACCACAAGGCGTAACAAAGGCTCGTCATACTTGGACAAAATTCCACTGAGTATTTCCAGACCTTTTCTGAAACTCGGCATGAGCGATGAAACCGGATCAGCAAAGGGCATCACCGGCCAGGCGGTATTCGCAAAAAGCACACGGGCGACGACCAGAGCATGCCCAACGCCTTCCGGCACCAGTGCATCCTGCAACCACTCAAGAACCTCCTTCTGAAATTCTCCGATCTCGGAGCTGAAATTTCGGATCGTGTTCGCCTCTTTGACGCTTTTTGCATACTTTTTGCGAAACCATTGAGCTGCCACAGCGGATAGAAAAGGATGGCCGTTTGACAATGATTCACGCCCCTCTTGAGTCGCCACCCATTTTTTCAACCAATGGAACAGATCTTTTGGGCCGCCCTCCCGCCAATGGTTCAGAGAGCCAGCTTGAATCATTTTCTTCCAAGCGATCGGCAATTCCTTTTCGTCATTCACCATCCCCTCTTTCACCTGACCAACCCGCCAGAGCAAATCCAGGGCTTCCATTCTCTGTTCAGGATGATGGAGTACAACCGGAAGTAGCAGGTCAGGCAGTTTACCCACTTGTAAAGAAATGGAGTCATAGCGAAATCCTCGATATATTTGAGGTGAAATATCGCTCCTAATCCTCAAATCCTCATGGTCAAGAATGATTCCCGCCAGTTTCAGAGTCCGCTCAGGCTGGAAAGCCGCGAACTTTCCCCATTCATCCAGCAACCCGAATGTTTTCATGTTTTCCGGATCGCTGAAAATCTCCCGGATCTTCTGCCATAGCGGATCTAGAAAACTGCCGCTCTTACCATCCTGATTCGCCCTCCATTCCGCCTCAGCCAGGTTTCCGAAGAGCGTCCCGGCAGCAACTGTTCCAAAGACATCGATGACCTTTTTGATCAACGTCGGCAGTCGTCCGTTGCCGTCTCCATACCCGGTTTCATAAACCAGGTGGTCGGAGAGAAGATCGGGGATAACCCTAAGGCGCCCGCGCGAAACGCGAAGCAAACCGGCAGTCGTCAAATCGTGCCGTATCCGGTCGATATCCCAGGGTTCACATCCCATTACCTCCGAGATTTTTTCGTTCAGCAATTCGGAATCTTCGATGGTTCCCAGCATCGCAAGAATCCTGATCACGAGCTCACCACGTTTCAGGCTTTCCGAGTTTCCGTGATACAATCCGTCCAACGACGAATTCAAGAGATGGTCAAATACCTTGCGTTTGAAGTCATCGGTTCCAATCAACTCATCTGGAAATTTTCCAGCCTTGATCAATTCAGCTCCCGCCGTGCAGACAAGAACACAGTCCTTGGATTGTTCTGCCAGCCAATGGATCACTTCATCATCGACCTCAGGAGCGAGCTCCCGGGCGATAGCGCAACGCGACTTAAAATCAATACTGGGAAGACGATCGCATTCCCAGTCATCCTCCACAAACCCGGCCTTAAGCAGGATCACTTTCAACGACTCCAAAGAATTTGGGCGCGCTCCGATCACAATGGTCGCACCTGAGGATTCTGCGATTCGCCTAAGCACTGCAGGCTTGACGTTCTCTAATCGATGGGCGTCGTCGATGAACGTGGTGGAGTTGAGAAATATATCCCCTCTGACGCCGTAGTCCTCAGCCTGCGCATTCGCCGTATCGCTCTGAAAACGAACTTTTCGTTCGGGCGAAACCGTAGCCAAGCTATCGGCAACTGCTTTCAACAACCTGCTTTTCCCACCGCCACCAGGCGCTATAACGATTGAAACGCGTGCCCCGTTCCCAGATGCAGATGATGCGATCCTATCTCTGAGCGCTTGAAACTCCTCTCCGGCCAAGGAGGCTTCATGGGAGATGAAGTTTCGTTTTGCAAAAAATTGGGATGGAGAGACGAAAAAATCATCCTCTGGTATCGGGAAAAGTGCCCGAAGATGAGCTTTCCCGAAATGCTTCGACACAAGGTCTTTCTGACTTTCCGGATCAATGAATTTCCCCGAAAAAAACCAAGAGGAAAGTGCACTGAGGCCGATGACAAACCAATTCCCTCTCCTTTCCGCCTCTCTCTCCAGCCTCTTTGGAACCCCTTCCTGAGTCAGAACCAAGAAGTAGGCATCAGCTTCCGGAAATTCCTTCTCGGCTTTTGTCATTGCCGCGATGCCCTTGCTTGGTTCGTAGCGCTGGATGTCTTTGCATTGAACCGCAAGGATCGATCCATCGTCCATCTCTGCCTTGATGTCGATGCCATCCTGTTTTCCACCCGCCACGCCGTATTTTTTGGCGAAGGTAACCCGCTTGAAAACCGTTTGCTTACCCGGATAGGGAAGAAATGGACTCGAGTTCAAAAAATCCTCCCAAAAGTTCTCCCATTCCTTCCAGCCCCCAGGGGACGAAGAAAACGGGAGGAGACGGTTTAAAGGTTGAAATGGCTCATTCACTTCTTGCAATTATGGACTATTGCTCCAAAATTGCAAACATGAAACCCATAGTTCTTCGGACTCGCCTCGAAAAGCTGGTTGGCGAGCGGCTTTCGAAGTATCCGATCGTCGCCATACTTGGAGCACGACAGACTGGAAAAACCCACTTGGCGAAAAAGTTCGCCAGTGGAACCCAGAATCATTTCGATTTGGAAAACAGCTTTCATCTCCAGGCATTGGAAGAGAATGCGCTTTCTCTACTCGGAAGCCTGGAGGGCACCGTCGTGATTGATGAGGTTCAGGAACTACCTTCCATATTCCCCGCACTCCGGGTGCTAGCGGATCGGGAGCCTACTGTCGCGCGCTTCGTCTTATCAGGCAGCGTTTCACCACGGATTATCCAAGGCATCAGCGAAAGTTTAGCAGGCCGGGTCGCGACGATTGAAATTGGAGGATTGGATTTGGACGAGATCGGAGCGGATTCCTGGGAACGCCTTTGGCTACGCGGCGGGCACCCACCTTCATTTCTGGATGACAGCGACGCAGGATCAATGGAATGGCGAGCCAATTACCTCGAGCGCTTGTTCGGAAGAGACCTCAGAATATGGTCGAATCTCAGTCTGAGTCCCTCGCGTTCCAGAAAATTACTCACCATCATTGCGGATTGCACAGCCCGTGCTTGGAACCATTCGGCAGCCGCTACCATTCTCGGTGTGGATGTGAAAACGGTTCAGCACTATCTGGAGGTAATGGAAGCGGCTTATCTGATAAGGCTTTTACCGCCATTTGATGCAAACATACGAAAAAGGCTCAGGAAAGCTCCCACCATTCATATTCGCGACACCGGAATTGCAAATACTATGCTCGGCATCCAGTCTCGCGACCGCTTGGAAATCCATCCGCACGTCGGCCATCTCTGGGAAAGTTTTTGTGTCGATCAGATCATCCGCCTCACACAGACAAGGCCGGAACACTGCTTCACCTTCTCTCTCCAGAGTGGCTCGGAAATCGATCTCATACTCGACAGACCAAACGGAAGATACGGTTTCGAGATCAAATCCTCGGAAAATAGCCGCCCGAAGCCGGAAGATCGTGAGCTCGCGAAATCCTTGGGACTCAATAGGCTATACCAAATCCGCCGGGGCGATGGAAACTTCGAGCTTGGAGACGGCCTATTTTCGACCGGAATCGAAGAGATATCAAAGGTCTGCGAATCCATCAGAGGGGCAGCTTAAATCCGGGAGCTTGCCAGCCACCCATATTCCTGTATGGTTAGCTTGTCATGAAAACCACCTTGGATCTTCCGGACGATCTCCTGATCGAGGCGAAAGCGGTTGCCGCGCGCCGCCGGATTACGCTGAAGGATATGGTCGCCCATGCCCTGCGGCGCGAAATCATGCCGGAAACCGCTCTCAGCCCCTCAGATGGTGAACTCTACGAGATCGGCCCGTTTGGGATTTTGCGCCTTAGGAAACGGGGTGTCACGGTGGATGAGAACACGGTCAGGGAGCTTTCCGAAGAAGCCGATGAGGAGGAATTCGAAAGAGCCATGGAACTGCGCAGCGGAAAATGATCCACCTTCTCGATGCCAACGTCCTCATCGCATTGGGCGATGCGACCCATGCCCACGCCGGAGCGGCATTGGATTTTTTCGAGACCCGAGCCACCCGCGAAGGATGGGCGACATGCCCGCTGACCGAAAACGCCTTCCTCCGCATTTTGGGGAATCCAAAATATCCGGGCGGGCCGGGATCCACGCAGGAGGCGCGGCGGGTTCTGGCCAGTATCCTAGCAGCGCCGGGACATCGCTTCTGGCCTGATGATCTGAGCCTTACCGAGACTGTGCGAATCCCTGCTCTACCAGCCTCCCTAGAGCTGACCGATTGCTACCTGCTCGCACTTGCGACAGCGAATGGCGGGAACTTAGCAACCTTTGATCGCCGGATCCGAACGGATTCCGTGAAAGGCGCGGAGGGGCGGCTACTTCCATAGGGTGAATCCTGACCTCACTCCCCGAAACTCCAGACCTCTTGGGCGGGTTTCTCTGTCCTCGGTTCGGCCTTCGTCTGACGAGATCAACGACCTTCGCCTCGCACTGATTCGAGATTACGTCCACGAGAGTATTGGAATGGGAGACACTGATGATCTGGCTGTAACGGGATGCTCTTGCAATCAGCTCCGCCATAGGTGCGATGAAATCGGAGTTTAGACTAGCCTCCGGCCCGTTTAGGATGAGGTGCGCCGGGGTCGGTTCCAGGCGCTGAAAATGATCCACTAGCATATCGCCATTCCCTCGTTTCGAGCGGTTGTAGCTAGTTTTCCAACATTCACGACCCCGTTTCCCCGGAACAGCAAGGGGTCAGCGTAGCGCGTAAACTCGCGGATGGGTTGGGTCTTTTGGTTTTCCCTACCAGTTTGCCCAAAAAAGTTTCCCAGGCCGGGAGCCGCCGACTCACTGTTTCCCGATCACCTTCGCCAGCAGTTTCACCATGACACTTCCCGCGGCCTTTCCGGTCTCGAGAACCTCCTCGTGATTGAGAGTTTCCTGCATGCCCGCCGCCCAGTTGGTGAGGCAGGAGAACCCGGCGACTTTCATGCCTAAGGATTTCGCCTGTATGGCCTCGAGGACGGTGCTCATCCCGACGGCATCCGCGCCGAGGGTGCGCACCATACGGACTTCGGCGGGCGTCTCGTACTGCGGACCCCGTAGTCCCGCATAGATACCTTCGTTCAGTGGTATGCCGAGTTCGGAGGCGGCTTTCAGGAACTCCGAACGCCATGCCTTGTCGTAGGCCTCGCTCATGTCGATGAAATCGGCGCCTTTCAGGGGAGTCGTGCCGGTGAGGTTCAGGTGATCCGAAAGAGCCATCCACGTGCCAGGTGCGAAGTCGCGGTTCACGGTTCCGGCTGCATTGGTGAGGATGAGGGATGCGACGCCCTTCCCTGCCATCCAGCGCACTCCGGCTGTGACGGCGTCGGCTCCGTGGCCTTCGTAGAGGTGGACACGGCCTTTCATGAGGACGACTTCGGCTCCCGCGAGTTTCCCGAACACGAATTTCCCCGCGTGACCTGGCACGGTGGATACCGCCAGTCCCGCCTCCGCGAACCCGACTTCCTCCGTCACCTCCACTTCATCCGCCAGCACACCGAGACCCGAGCCAAGAACAATTCCTATCATTCCGGGAAACTATTCATCCAGGCGATTCCCGCAAGCATGGAAGAAGACGATTCGAAGGAATTTGTGCCGGATCCCCGGTATATGAACCCTTTGATTCACTCTCGTCTGGTCGGGCACGCGTTGCGGGGAATTGGCGGTCAAGATACTGGTGGATGTGGCAGTCACAGTCTCACCGACGGTTACACATCCAGCAGGGATCAGGGAGGTTGTCATACCGGAGTTGAAATGACGAGTTGTTGGTTTCTCCTGCCGGACTGATGTTGAAAACGAAAGTGAGACTAGTGGGTTCCAGACTGGTCGTTCCCGCAGTGTAGGTGTGAGGGTGGACTCGGACGGATCCGGAGTGGGGCTATTATCGCCCGTGGAATCCTCAATCCGGTTGATTTGAATACCGGATCACTTACAGCCGCACGGCCAGGCGGACTTCCTTTCCGAGCGGAAAAGCTCTGGCCTCAGCTGTCTGCGAGCGGCGGTGGATGCCGACCAGCAGGCCGACGGCGGCCAGACTGAAGATGAGACTGGTGCCGCCGTAGCTGACAAAGGGGAGAGGGAGGCCGTCGTTCGGCAGGACGGCGGTGGTGACGCCGATGTTCACCATGGCGGGGACGACGATGACGCAGGTAAGGCCGAGGGCGATGCAGCGCTCGAAAACCTGTTTCGCCTGCAACGCGATTCCGACGCCCCCTACGGCGATGGCGACATAGCAGATGATGACTCCCAGGGTTGCGGGCAGACCAAGCTCCTCGCCGATCACCGGGAAAATGAAATCGATGTGGGCGAAGGTGAGTGTTCCGAATTTCTCGATCCCGTTTCCAAGGCCGACTCCCCACGGGCCACCGTTTCCGAGGGCGAGCAGGGCGCGCCACTGCTGCATGCCGCGGTCGAGCTGGTGGATCGGGTTCTCCAGATCCATCCATGCCTCGATGCGGCCCCAGCGGTTCGAATCGTGGCGGATGAAAGCCCATGCGCCGGCCATCGCCAGCAGTGCGGTCGGGATCATGTAGCGGATGCGGGTGCCGACGCAGAACATCAGCGCGCCCGCGGTGACCGCCAGGGCGAGGGCGGTGCCGATATCCGTTTCCGCGGCGATGAGGCCGAGAGGTATCGCGACGATGACACCCGGGACAACGAATCCACGCCAGAAAGTATGGACTTCCGTCTGCCAGCGGGCGAACCAAGCGGCCATCGCGATGACGATGACCATTTTCGCGGCCTCGGACGGCTGGAACTGACCTACGAGGGGAACCTTTATCCAGCGCTTCGAGCCGTATTCCTCGACGTTTACCGAAGGTAGGAAACACAGCGCGAGGGCGATGCAGATGGCGACATAGGCGAACGGCAGGCCTTTTCTAATCCACTCGATGGGGACTTTCGCCATGAAAAACGCGGCTCCCAGGCCGATGGCCACCATAACGGACTGGCGCATGACGAAGTGATACGGCTCCTCCAGCCCCCGCACCCATACACCGGTGCTCGCCAGCATTACCAGCCCGAGGCCGCAAAGTAGGGCGACGGCAACAATCAGCAGGGTGGAGCTGTGGCGGAGCATGGTGACTAGGGAAGCTTGATCACCTGCCCAATCTTCAGCTTCGTCGGGTCGGTGATGTTGTTGATCGCCATCAGCTCTTTCTGGCTGACCTTGTATTTCGTGGAGATCCTCCAGATGTTCTCGCCGGCTTTCAGAATGTGGGTGCGACCGGATCCCACGACGCTTGCACGGGGTGCTTCCACGCCGTCTTCCTGCCGCAGTGGTCTGACGATCTGGGCGCGGGGGGCGTTGATTTCCACAAGACCCCGTTCGGAATCGCTGATTTCAGGCTGGTCGCGGATCGCGGCTACTTCCGGAGGATCTTCGGCGATGATGCGTCTGCTCCGGGGGATGCGTAGAACCGCGCCCGCACGGATGTCGGCACCCTCGTTCAGGTTGCGGAGTTCGCTTTCATCCACGTTGTGCTTGGCGGCGATGATCTTGTAGTTGTCGCCGAGAACGGCCATGTACGGCGTGTCGCCGCTGCTGAGTTGCGGCAGATCGTTGTTGCGCGGCGCGGCCTTTGCCGGTGCCGCCGCCGTTTCTTTCGCCTGTCCGGGAGCGGGCTCGGGAGTGCGGTCGGACAGGTACTGCTTGTGGATGAAAATCATGCCTATCGCGACGATATGGATGGCGAAGATGATCGACAGCGAGCGGGAGATATTGATCCCGGATTCCTCGAAGTCTTCGTGCGAGGCTGCTCCGGCGGAGGCACGCTGGCGCTTCGGTTTGGTCGTGCTGAAAAGGCGTGCCGAGAGGGTCTTGCGGACAGGCGAGCGGCGGGTGGGGAGACGGTCGAATTTCATGTGGGGTTCCGGATTGGATATTCAGTGAAGCTGGTGGACGAGATCCCGGAACGTATCGCCCCTCTGCTCGTAGCCAGTGAACTGGTCGAAGGAGGATGTTCCGGGTGACAGGAGGATGGTGGATCCGCGGGGAGCGAGGGAGCGGGCGGTGTGGACGGCCTCTTCCAAGGTGCCCACGGCGGTTGTGCCGACGGATTTGTTGAAAAGATCCGACAGCGGGCGGGCGATCTGGCCGAAGGTTACCGCGGAGATCGCCTGCTTGGCAAGAATAGTTAGGATAGGTGAATAATCAAGCCCTTTATCCTTCCCTCCCGCGATGAGGATGACGGGTCGGTTCTGTGAACGCAAAGCGCACTGGAGAGCGTGTATGTTCGTCGCTTTGGAATCGTTGAGGTATTCCACGCCATCGAGGGTGCGGATCAGTTCGCAGCGGTGAGGGGGCGGAGCGTAACCGTGCAGCGCGGGAGATATGAGGGAGGGATCGATCCCATACGCAAGGCATGCGGCCATGGCGGCCATCGCGTTCTCGGCATTGTGGAGGCCACGCAGCGACGTTTCCGATTCCAGATCGAGAATCACACGCCCACCCTTGGTAATGGTTTCGCCATCGGAGTAGAAATCCGCTTCACGGGACTCGGTCGAGAAGGTGACGACTTTTGATACATGCCTTCCTATCTCCTCGCCATGCCTCACGACGATGGTGTCCTCATCCGTCTGGTTCTTGAAGATGTTCAGTTTCGCCTGTTTGTAGGATTCCACGGACGGATAGCGATCCATGTGATCGGGGGCGAAATTCAGCCAGATCGAGACACGGGGACGGAGATCCTCGATGGTCTCAAGCTGGAAGGAGGAAAGCTCCAGCGCGACAGCGGCAGGGACGTCCGGCGAGAGAATCACCTCGCTGAGCGGCGCTCCGTAATTTCCGCAGGGTGTGCCGCCCAGTCCCGCCTTTTTCAGAATGAGGGAGACCAGTTCGGTGGTGGTCGTCTTCCCGTTCGTCCCGGTGATGCCGATGATGCCGCCTTCGAAATAGCGGGAGGCGAATTCCGTTTCGCCGATCAGCGGAGCCTTCGAGGAGAAGGCCTTGACGAGGGGTGAGTAGGTATCGATACCCGGGCTGATGATAATGAGATGGGCGGAGAAATTTTCCGCATCCGCCTCGGTGAAATCCGGATGGGTCTCGATGCCCGGCATGATACCTTCAAAGGATTTCCCACCGCCCTGATCCCACATCGAGACCACCGCGCCCTCCCGCATCGCCAGGGCGGCGGCGGCACGACCGGACCTGCCGGCTCCGAAGACGGCGACGTGCTTGTCCAGGATGGAAAAGGATTCGTTCATGCGATTTTCAGAAGCGCGAGGCCGAAGAGCGAGAGCATGATGGAGAGTATCCAGAAGCGGATGATGACCTGGGACTCATGCCAGCCGAGAAGCTCGAAATGATGGTGGATGGGAGCCATCTTGAAAATGCGTTTCTTGCGAAGCTTGAAGGAGCCGACCTGGAGGATGACGGAGACCGCCTCCATCACGAACACACCTCCGATGATGACGAGAAGCAGTTCCTGCTTCGTGCAGATCGCCGCGGTGCCGAGCGCTCCGCCGATGGCGAGCGAGCCGGTGTCTCCCATGAACACTTTCGCAGGGTGGCAGTTGAACCAGAGGAAGCCGAACGCGGCTCCGGCGAGAGCCATGAGGAAAACGGCGAGCTCACCGAGGTAGCGGTTGTGCGGGATGACGAGGTATTCGCTGGCCATGAAAAAGTGCCCGGCAAGGTATGCGAGCAGCGAGTAGCTGAGCGCGGCGGAGATCGTGCAACCGGTGGCAAGGCCGTCGAGGCCGTCAGTGAGGTTCACGGCATTCGAGCAGCCGATGATGATGAGGACGAAAAACGGGATCGCCAGGAAGCTGAGGTTCACGACCGGGATTTTGAAAAGCGGGAAGCAGATCGCGCCTATGTCGATACGCTGGTCGCCGAGGCGGAATCCGGCGGCGCCGTCCTGGATCTGTTGCGCGGTCGCGCCGAAACCGGAGATCTCCGTTTTGAAATAGATGAAGCACGCTGCGATGAGCGCGATGACAAACTGCCAGAAAAGCTTGGTGCGGCTGGAGACGCCGTCCGAGTTCTTCTTCTTCACTTTCGCGTAGTCATCGACGAATCCGAGCAGGCCGCAGGCCGCCATGGTGCAGGCGCAGACGACCACGAAAGGATTGAAAATGCGGGCGCATACGAGAGTGGAGATGAGAACCGTGGCGATGATGAGGACACCGCCCATGGTGGGTGTGCCGATTTTTCCGCCATGAAGCTCGGCGAGCTTGTGGACTTCCTCGGCGGTGCGGATGGGCTGGCCGACTTTCAGCGAAATCAGTTTCCTGATGATACGGGGACCGATGACAAGGGACAGACCGAAGGCAAGCAGACCCGCGGTCGCGGCGCGGAAGGTGACGTATTGGAAGAGGTTCAGGAAAGAGAAGGTGTGCGCCCAGCCTTCCCTGTCAGCGGCGAGTTCGGCCTGGAAGGCGGCGAACCAGAAATCGTAGATGGCGGTCAACATGCGGTCGGGAAGGCGGTTTGGAGGACTTTTTCAATGGCGGCGGTGCGGCTGCCTTTGAACAGGACGACATCACCCGGGCGGGCGGTTTCAAGCAACCAGTCGGCGGCCGCGTGAATGTCCGGGAAATACGGGGAGGAGCCGCCCTTGGCGATATCCTCCGCGCCTTGGCCGACGGCGATGAGCGTGAGACCTCTCGCGGCGGCAAGTTTTCCGATCTTCAGATGGGCTGGAGCGGAATGGACACCAAGCTCACCCATTTTCCCGAGAACAGCGATACGTCTGCACCCGGAAGATACGGTCGTGTCCGCGAGGGTCTCGATGGCTGCCTCCATGGATTCGGGATTCGCGTTGTATGTGTCGTCGAACAGTGTGATGCCCTCCCACTCGATGCGGCGCATGCGGCCTGAGGTGAGCTTCGTTGACGAAAGACCCTCCGCGATCTTTTCTGGGGAAATCCCAAGCTTCCATCCGAGGGCGGCGGCCAGCAGGGCATTGGTGACCATATGTTTCCCCGGGACGGGCAGACGGGCTTCGACGGAACCCTCGCCATCGATGACGAGGGTGAAGCGCGTGCCGTCAGGCTCGAAGCGCAGGTTCTCCGCACGGACCAGTCCCCTGCCGTTCCCGACCGGGATCATACGGGCTCGCGTGCGGGCGCGGAAATACTCGTTGAAATCACAGCCGGCGGGGGTGAACAGAATGCCGTCCTCCGGGAGGTAGCGGGCAAGCGTTCCCTTTTCCTCGGCGATCGCTTCCCGGGAGCCGAGAAATTCGATATGAGCGGAGCCGATGTTGGTGATGATGCCGAACTTCGGCCTGGAGATCTCGCAGAGCGGGGAAAGTTCGCCGCAGTGGTTCATGCCGATCTCACAGATGGCGGCGGTGTGTTTCTCCGTGGTGGAAAGAACCGTCAGAGGGAGGCCGATGTGGTTGTTCAGATTCCCTCTGGTCGCGTTCACATCGAAGGCCTGGGAAAGGACAGAGGTGGCGAAATCCTTGGTGGATGTCTTGCCGTTCGATCCGGTGATGCACACGACGGGAATATCGAGCTGGCTCCTCCACCAGTGCGCGAGCCTCTGCAGGGCGAAGAGGGTGTCCGGCACCTTGACGACCGCTTTACCCGTCGCGATCTCCCCGCCGCTCCATTCCTGGACGATTGCAATGGAGGCACCGCCATCGAGAGACTTCCCGGCAAAGGTGTCTCCGTTGAAATTCTCTCCGCGCAAGGCGATGAAGATGCCTTCTTCCACAGGCTTCCGGGTATCGGTGAACACCGAGGTTCCAAGCGCGTCCGGACTTCCCGCGACGAGCTTGGCGTCAAGGATTTCGCTGATTTTCTGGGCGGTCAGTTGCATGGTGTTCCGTGGTGCGGGTTGCAAACGGTTGGACGGGGGCGGTAGGCGGGTGATTCAGTTTTTCAGAAGCGTTCGGGCGGGTTCTCGCGCATTTCTGCGATATCGGCTCCACGTTTGCGGAGGGCGAAACGGGCTTTCTTACGGTCGTCGAACGCTATGGTCTCGGTGGCGAACTCCTGGTAGGTCTCATGGCCTTTTCCGGCTATGAGGATGATGTCGCCGGAGAGAGCCTCCGAAATGGCGGCGTTGATGGCCTCGGCACGGTCGGTGATCGCGAGGTGGGTGCGCTGCTTTGGCAGACCTTTTAGAATTTCGGAAATGATGGCCTCGGGATCTTCCGAGCGGGGATTGTCGGAGGTGACGATCACGATGTCGCTATGGCGCGCGGCCGCGGCGGCCATGAGAGGGCGCTTTGCCTTGTCACGATCCCCTCCACAGCCGAAGACTGTGATGAGGCGGCGGGGGTCCAGTTCCTTGATGGTGCGGCAGGCATTCTCCACCGCATCCGGTGTGTGGGCGTAATCGACGAAAACGGTCACGCCGCCGGTGTTGCCGACGTTTTCCATACGACCGGGAACCTGCGGGGAGTCGGAGATCGCGGAGATGGCCTGGCGTGGTTTGATGCCACAGGCGGATGCGGCGGTGATGGCGGCGAGGATGTTGTAGGCGTTGAAACGTCCGATGAGCGGGGCGCGGACAAGATAGGATTTCCCCTTGGCGGTAAGTTCGAAGGACATGCCGTCACGCTTCTGCTGGAAATTGTTCGCGCGGAAATCGCAGCGCACGTTGAAGCCGTAGCGGATGACTGGCATCTTGCCGTCCAACTCCGCGGCAAGTTCGTTTCCGCGAGCATCATCGGTGTTGATGACAGCGACGGGTTTCTTGCCGTTCGGATGGGCTGCTAGGTCGCGGAACCATGATGCCTTCGCATCCATGTATTTCTCGATGGTGCGATGGTAGTCGAGATGATCCTGGGTGAGATTGGTGAAAACGGCGGCGTCGAAGGCGATGTTGTGGACGCGTTTCTGGTCTATGCCGTGAGAGGAGACTTCCATGGCGGCGCCCCGGCAGGCGTTGTCGCGGAAGCCCGCGAGAATGGCATTCAGTTCGATGGAGCCGGGAGTGGTATGCTTCGCCGGGGTCTGTGTCTCTCCGTCGTCGATGAAAATGGTTCCGAGCAGTCCGGCGCGGTGCCATTCCGTCCTGATGATATGATGGATGAGGAAAACGGTGGTCGTCTTCCCGTTGGTGCCGGTGACTCCGGCGAGGCGCATGCTGCCAGCCGGATTCCCTTGGAAAGCGGTGGCGAGAACGGCCAGTGCGGCGCGGCTGTCCGGGACGTGAATCCACGAGACGGTAGCGGGAAGATCGCCAGGAGGCGCGGTCTCCGCGAGAATGGCCGTGCATCCTCCATCTACCACGTTTCCGGTAAACTTGTGCCCGTCTATGCTCGTGCCCCGGATCGCGGCGAAAAGTTTTCCTTTCCCGGCCTCGCGTGAATCCGCCGTGAGCGCTTCGATCTCCATATCCAACGGGCCGGAAACCGTGGCTTTCTTCAGTGCGGAGATGAGTGTTCGGAGAAGCATTTCAGGGCAATTTGGCTACCGGTTCGCGACAGGTTCTTCCATCGGCTCGGTTGGTGGGATGTTCATGTGCGCCGCGAGACGGGTGGCGATTTTCGAAAAGATCGGCGCGGCGATTGAGCCTCCGTAGCGGGGCACTTCCGTGGTCATCGGTTCGTCGATGACCACGTAGCAGACGAACGCGGGATCATCGGCGGGCATGAATCCGGCGAAGGAAACGACGTATCCACCTTTGATATAACCTCCGCGCTTCGGATCGTGCTTGATGGCGGTTCCGGTTTTTCCGCAGACCTTGTAACCGGCGACCTGCGCCTGTGTGGCTGTGCCGCCGAGCAATGTAACCTTGTGGAGGGCGGTGCGCATTTTCCGTGCTGTCGCGGCGGAGATTGGCTGGCCGCGGACTTCCGTTGGAAAGCCGTCGATGACCGTGCCGTCATTGGCGACGAGCGCCTTGATGATCTTCGGCCTGAGCAGACGGCCGTCACCAGCGATTACCGAATACGCGGTGGCCATCTGGATGGGTGTCACACCGATATAGTATCCGTAGGCCGCGCGGGAGAAATCGATTGGCAGCTTCGGCACGGCGGCGGTTCCGGGATTCTCCCCGCTGAGCTGTATGCCCGAGCGCTCTCCGAAGCCGAAACCGTGGACATAGTCGTAGTAACGCTTCACACCAAGCTGTTTGGCGAGTTTCCAGACTCCGACATTGTTCGATTTCTGGAGGATCTGCTCCACGGAAAGCATCCCGCTGGAATGCGCGTCCTCCACGGTGAACCTGCTCTCCTGAAGCACGTGTGGGCAGTGGAGAACCGTGGTCGGCGAGACCAGGCGCTCCTCGAGGGCGGCGGCGGTGGCGATGATCTTGATGGTGGAGCCTGGCTCGTATTTGGCCTGGATCGCGTAGTTAAAGGAGTTGGTCGCCAGGTTCTCCTTGTGGTTGAGATTGAAATGTGGCCGGGAGGCAAGAGCGAGGATTTCACCGTTGGTGGGATCCATGACGATGACCGCGCCGCGTTTCGATTTGTATTCCTTCAGCCCGGCCTCGAGTTCTTCCGCGACGATGGTCTGGATTCCGAGGTCGATGGTGAGTTTCGCGTTCAGACCGGCGCGGGGCGGCAGGAGGCTCGCCTCATTTCCGGGGACGACGAGTCCGCGGACGTCGCGCTTGTGCTCGCGGCGTCCGTCGCGACCGGCGAGATATTGCTCGGCGGCGGCCTCGATGCCGAATTTGCCTTTCACATGAAACGCCTTGCCTCCGCTTTCGAGTTCCTCGGTGACCTCGCCCGTGAATCCGGTAAGATGGGTCGCCAGGTCGGGGTTCGCATACCAACGCTGGATGGAGTTCTGGAAAACGAATCCCTGGAGACGGTTCTCCTCGACTGTCTCCTGCAGACGTTCCGCAATGTCGTCCGGAATGTCCTCGGCGATGGCGAACCACTTCCCCCTGTTGTTCTCTATCCTGTCGCGTAATTCCTCGCGACGGATCCGGAGCGGACTGGAGAGAACTCCTATCGCGCTGGCGAGGTGCCTGCGGACGATGACATCCGGTTTCTCGCGAGCAAGGATCTCACCGCGCAGGGTGTTGATGCGGCGTGACTGCTTTTCCTCGGAAAGTTTCTCCCAGCCCGGCTCCACGCGAGCCTCCTGATAAGCGAGTCCGAAGGATGCCATCTTCGGATCCATCAGGTGCTTCTTGTCCACGAAAATGGATGCGACAGGAATGCTTTTCGCGATGGGTTCGGAGTTCCTGTCCACGATCATTCCCCGTATCGCCGGGAGAGTCTCGACGCGGTTGTAGGCCTTCGCGGAGGACGCGGCGTAGCGGTGCCGCTCGACGAGTTGGATCTGCACCAGTCGGGCTGAAAGAACACTGAGCAGGCTTACGAGAACCAGACACAGGATGATGCAGCGTTTCTGGAAATCACGGTTCACAGGCTTGGTTGGACGGAGGCGACGGAGGCCGTCTCCGCAGGAGACATGTCCTCGGAGACACCGGCGGGGATTGGCACGAGAGTGGTTCCGTCCTCCTCCAGCTGGGTACGGATGGAGAACAGGTTGAGGATCTGGTCGCTCCGCATCTGTATCGTGCGGGTGGCCAGTCTGTTCCGGTCGATACGCTTTTCAATGGCGTCGATCTCACGGGCTGTCTTGATCTGGCAGTTCTTGTAATACACGTTCGCCACGCCGCCGACGGCACCGATCGCTCCCGCGAGAATGAGCGCGAAGATGACGGATGGGGAAATCCGCATCTGGTTCTCCTGGCGGCGGCGGTTCATTGGTCTGAGGAGGTGGTTGGCTGGAGGTCCAGAAGCTGAGCGACCCGCAGTTTCGCGCTGCGGGATCTGGGGTTGGCGGAAATTTCGCCGGCGCCTGGAGCGATGGCCTTTCTCGAAAGCAGGCGGAACCGGCATTCCGGATTCGGGCGCGCTTCCGGCCAGGTCGGATCATCGATATATGGCTGGGAGTGCTGGCGGAGAAACCGTTTCACCATCCTGTCTTCCAGGCTGTGGAAGGTGATGACAAGCAGCCGCCCTCCTGGCTTCAGGATCCGGGAAGCGGACGTGAGGATGGATGACAGCGATTCCAACTCTTCGTTGATCGCCATGCGGATAGCCTGGAAACTCCTGGTTGCCGGGTGTGTCCTGCCACTCCTTCCTATCGCTTGTTCGATACAGGAGGCGAGTTCAAGTGTGGTGGTGAATTTCCTGGAGTCGCGCTGTCTGACTATGGCGGAGGCGATCTTGCGCGAGCGTGGTTCCTCGCCGAATTCGTAGATTACCCGCGCGATCTCGTCCTCATCCCAGCCGTTCACGAGATCGGCGGCCGTCATGGTCGCGTTCGGCCCCATGCGCATATCGAGGGGCCGTCGCGCATGAAGGAGAAGCCGCGCGAAGCGGAATCGAGCTGGCGGGAGGAAACGCCGAGATCCAGTAGCAGGCCGTCGGCTAGTCGGCCGCCGGTGATTCCGGGATAGTCGGGAATTTCCGAAAAATTCGCGTGGAAGGTGGAGAAGCGCGAACCGAAGCCCGCGAGGCGCCGGGTCGCGTGGGCGAGGGCTTCCGGATCGCGGTCGACTCCGAGGACATCGGCTCCGGTCTCCAGAAGCAACTCCGAATGACCTCCTCCGCCAAGTGTGCCATCGACAATGAACCTGCCCGAAGCGGCGCCCATGAATTTCACGACCTCCTCCGATAGAACCGGAAGATGGTAGCCCCCCGGTGAAAAACTTTCGGACGCCGATGCCGACAACCAGCCAGGAGCGGCCTCGACGCCCGATAAAGCAAAACCCCGTGCTGTCCCGAGCGCGGTGTCTTGTGATCCTTTGGAAAAATTCACCGGCGCGCGCGCTGACAACCAGCCAGGAGCAGCGGCGCGCGCCGGATCAAATAGCGATCGAAGCTCTGTCCCGAGAGACTTCAAACGCCCAGCCATGAAACTGTTGGAAAAGACAAACGGACGCCGCGCCGACAACCAGCCAGGAGCGGCGGCGGCATCCGTCAAAGCAAAACCACGAACTGTCCCGAGCGCGGTGTTTTGTGAACCTTTGGAAAAATTTACCGGCGCGCGCGCTGACAACCAGCCAGGAGCAGCGGCGCGCGCCGGATCAAATAGCGATCGAAGCTCTGTCCCGAGAGACTTCAAACGCCCAGCCATGAAACTGTTGGAAAAAGGGAACGGACGCCGCGCCGACAACCAGCCAGGAGCGGCGGCGGCGTCCGTTAAAGCAAAACCCCGTGCTGTCCCGAGCACGCGGTCTTGTGATTCTAGGGAAAATGGGCCCAACCCGAGCGAACGGACGAACACGCCGGAAGCCGCCGTGAGGTGGACCGAATCGTTCGCTGGGGTTGGAGGGTTGAACAGCATGCTGTCAGTTGGGGTGTGGGATAGGTGATTGTGGAAAATTCTAGAAAATGCGGAGCGTGTTCCTGGAAGGCGCGACACCAAGTCCGCCGTAGACGGCGTTATGGTTGGACTTGCTCCAGACCTCGAAGTGGGAGTCGCCCGCCCTTAGCATCACATCTGAGTCGGAAGGGATGCCCGCGTGGAGGGCGAAATCCTTGGGAATGAGAAGCTTGCCCTGATCATTGATGCTAGCGTCGCGAAGGTTGCTCTTCAGCTCGCTCTTCATATCCGCACGGTCGCCAGGTGCCTCGACGTTTTCATCGATGGTCTTCAGGCGACTTGCGAGACCCTCATCGGTGAGGACCTTGACGATGGGCAGTTCGCTTTTGAAATCGAACGACGCCATCATGTAGAGATTCTCGCCCTGTTGCGGCCTCCAGCCAGCAGGCACGTTGACTCGGTTTTTCGAGTCCGCCTTGTAAGGGAAGGTTCCCTTGTATTGCTGGAATTGGTCGTTCATTTCGGGGATGACTATCGCGTCAACTCCCCGAGAATGCCTTTTGGTACACTTTCGTGCAACCACAAACTTCAGTTTTTCTAAATAACCCTGATTTTCCCTTATTTTACAAAGATTTCCGCTACTTTATTCCGTAAAATAGTCGGGAAAAGTGAATGTGTTTTCTTCCTGTTTTCAAAATTTTGAAGTGATTTTGGGCAGTTTTTAGCCAGTTTTTTAGTGAGGTGTACCCTGAGACAACAGATGGGCAAGCGGGTGTACCGAAGAATCGATCTCGAATCGGGGAGGCCAAACAAAGGGCACACTCACGACGGATGGCAAAGCATTCACGCGATTTCCCGGGCAATCAAGATCCGTTAGATAAAACGTAGGGATTGCGGGCGTGCCGCGATACGGATAGAACGCGTTCGCTTTCAGGAGTTTCTCGCATTTATGAACATCATCATCGTCGGAGCCGGGGAGATCGGACGGCATCTCGCCACCTGTCTGGCCAGGGAGGCCCATCGTATCTCATTGATCGAGTCGGACAAATCCCGCGCGGAGGAACTGGAGGCCATCCTCGACGCCAAGGTGATCCATGGCGACGGCACGAGCGTCTCCGACCTCGCGGACGCGGATGTCGGCGAGTGTGATCTTTTCCTGGCCATGTCGTCCTCCAACACGACGAACACCATGTCCGCCTCCATGGCGAAGGCAATGGGCGTCTCCAAGGTCGTCAGTCGCGTTCATCCCAGTCTCCAACGCGAGGAATGGCTTTTCGATTTCCGAGGGCATTTCGGACTCGACCATATTTTCAGTTCGGAGAGGCTGACTGCCATAGAGCTGGCGAAATTCGTCAGAAATCCGGATTCCCTCGTCATCGAGGAGCTGGCCCGGGGTCGCATCGAGCTACAGCAGGTTCGCGTGTGCGGCAGCTCGAAAGCCGCCGGCAAAACCCTCCGGGACGTCGATGCCCCGGAAGGCGTCAGGGTGGCCATGGTCACGCGCGGTGAAAAATCCTGGGTGCCGGTGGCCGATTCCACCATCGAGGAGGATGACCTGGTGACGATTTTCGGAGAGCCGCGCAAGCTGCGCAACTTCGCATCCCGCCTCCAGGGGAAACGCAAGGACGGGGACAAGCTCAAGGTCGTGATATTCGGCGGCAACGAATACGGATTCTCCCTCGCCCAGATGCTCGAGAGCATCGATTGCACGGTACGCGTTTTCGAAAGGGATCCGCAGATCTGCGCCGGCCTCGCGGATCGCCTTACCAACGCGACCATCATCAACGGCGATGCCACGGTCGTCGCAGAGCTGGAGGAGGAGCAGATCGGCGACGCGGACTTTTTCATCAGCACTAGCACGGATGACGAGGACAATGTCATGTCATGCCTGCAGGCGCACACGCTGGGGGTGAAGAACTGCCTGACGGTCATTCACCGCGCGGACTACGCGGCGGCCATCTCCGCCAGCGGTCACCATTTCGGCATCCGTGCCGCGATCAGCCCCAGGGAAGCCACCCGCCGGGAGATCCAGCGTTTCATCACGACGGATGCCTATACGGTTCTTAAAAAATTCGACTGTGTGGATCTGGTCGAGCTACGGGTCGGGAAAGGATCCATCGCCGCCGGTCACATGGTGAAGGAAGTCCAGTGGCCTCCGGGAGTCGTCCTCGTCGGGAAACTGCGCGGGCTGCATGCGGAAGTCCCCGGCCCAGGAAGAGGTTCTGCTGGGCGGCGACCACCTCTACGCCATGGTATCCAAGGAGGCGAAGAAAGCCTTCCTCAAGCTTCTCGCGGCCTGATCCCCACTACCCCGCCATGAATTTCTATCTCGTCGCGAGAATCCTCGGCCTGCTGCTCGCGCTCGAAGCACTTGCCATGGTGGCATGCGGGATTTTCGCGAAGGTGGATATCGTGAAAGGAGACCAGGAGGCGGCGTCCATGCTGTTTCTCTCCGCCGCCATCACCGGAGGATTCGGACTGCTCGCCGTCATTCCGGGCATCACCCGCACGCGTCACGATGCCATTCCGAAGCGCGAGGCCATTGTCATCGTAGGTCTCGGGTGGATACTTTGCAGTATATTCGGAGGTCTTCCCTACCTCCTCTGTCCGCCATACCTCAGTCCCGCGGGTGCCTTTTTCGAGTCGGCCTCCGGCTTCACCACAACCGGTTCATCCGTCATGACGGTCATCGAGCAGTGGCCTCGTGGAATCCTTTTGTGGCGCGCCACCACGCAACTGCTCGGAGGCATAGGTATTCTCGTCCTTTTCGTCGCCCTGCTTTCCTACATAGGCATTTCCTCGAAGTCCCTTTTTCATAACGAATCCTCCTTTCGCAGCGGTGATCTCGGCCTCGCCCGCATCCAGGATACCGCCACGATGCTACTCCGCATCTACCTCGGTCTCGTCGTCCTCTGCCTCGTCGGCCTGAAGGCGATGGGCCTGACCTGGTTCAACGCCACATGCCATGCCTTCACCACCATTTCCACGGGTGGCCTCAGCCCCCACAGCACGAGTATCGCCTACTATTCGGAGTGGGGGAATTCCTGGCTCATCGAATTATGGCTGATCGTGTTCATGGCTCTCGGCAGCCTCAACTTCCTCCTTTTCATCGTCGCCCTCCGGAAAAACTGGAAGCGGGTCTCAAGGGACGAGGACGCCCGCTGGTTCCTAAGCATCTGCGCCCTTGTGATCATACTCATCGCCGCGGGCCGCAGCTACAACGACGGCATCTCCCCCCTCACCAGTATCCGTGACGCCGCTTTTACCGTGGTCAGCATCGCCTCCACCACTGGCTTCGGCATCACCGATTACGACCAGTGGCCCACCTGGGCGAAAGTCCTCATCGCCTGCCTCATGCTCATGGGAGGGTGCGCCGGTTCAACGGCAGGCGGCTTCAAGGTCGGCAGGCTCATCGTCTTCGCGAAGTCCGCCCGTAACGAGATTATCAAGACCTTCAGGCCCAGCCAGGTCTTCCGCGTCATCGTGAACGGCAACCCCATCGATGACGGAGCTCGAGCGCGCACGATGTTCTTCCTTACCCTTTACCTGATGATCTGCGTCGCCGGCACCGCGATCGTAGGCTTCCTGGAGGCGGGAACCGGGATCAGCCTCGAAAGCTGCGCCGGTACCATTCTCGCCACCATCTCCAGCATCGGCCCAGGGATTCGATGCTGTCGGCCCCACGATGAACTTCGCCGAACTACGGGAACCCACGAAGATATTTCTCGGCTGGATCATGATCCTCGGCCGACTCGAACTCTTCGCTCTGCTCGTCCTCTTCGTCCCGCAGCTCTGGAAAAAATACTAGATGTAGGTGAACATTGCGGATCCGCGCCCTGCTTCCACCAGGCACGCCGACGCGATGCGGACGATCACGATCCCTCCCTTCGAAATTAAATTCGGAATTTTCCTAAGGTACCGACACGACGCGTGTCATATAGGAAAGCAAACATGCACGCCTATCCCCATGGAACCCGTATCCAGCCCGGTCGCCCGTAAACGCGCCGGGGCGACCCCGGTTCTTTCCGCATTCAGAACACCCATACCCATGGAGGAAAAACCGAGTCTCCGACACGTCTTCGAAACCGAGGAATCCCCTCTCCTACGCTACGCCTACGGCCTTACCGCCCACCGGGAAAATGCCGAGGACATCGTCCAGGAAGCATTCCTCCGCCTCCACTCCCACTGGGACGAGGTGGAAAAACCAAGACCCTGGCTCTTTCGCTGCGTCCGCAACCTCGCCCTCAACCACCTCCGGAAGAACAAACCCAACACCTCCCTCGAAACCACCCCTGAACAGGAAAGCCTGAGCCCGGACGCAGATACCACCTTCCGCAAACTCGAAGCCATCGGCACGCTCCAGCTCCTCATATCCGAACTCCCCGAACCCGACCGCACCCTCGTCTCTCTGAAATACCTCTCCGGTCTCAGATACGAGGAGATTGCCCACCGCACCAACCTCACAGTCTCCAACGTTGGCTACAAACTCCACCATACACTGAAATCCCTCGCCACCTCCCTCCGCCATCTTGGCATCGATACCCCGGAGGGCTGACATTCTTCCGAAATTCTTCCGCAAGCCATTCGGCACCAACTACATAAGACAATGAGCCAACCACCTTTCCAGATTCATCCGGACGACCACCTCGCCGCCCGGATCACAGCCTATGCCCTAGGCGAGGCTTCCCCCTTCGAGGCCGCGGAAATCGAATCCCTGGTCGCCAAATCCCCCGAGCTGAAAATCCTCCTCGACCGCACCCGCGCCCTTCACTGCCTCCTTCAGGAAGCTGAGGCGTTACCCGCTCCCACTGACGAAAACTGGAAGCTTCCCCCAGGAAAGAAGATCAAACTCACCCGCGCCCTGGGCGACACCCCGCAGATCCCACGCACCGTCAGCACGGGTCGGAGTAACCATCGTTTCAGAAAAATCGCCGCTTTCGCCATCGCCGCCTGCGCTCTTTTCTCCGCCTTCCTCTTGACCCTCACCCGGCCTGAGATTCTTGAAAAAGCTCTTGCCCGGAACGATTTCAACAGCCCTCCGGATTCCGTATCAGCATCCGCATCTCCTGAATTTCGCGAACGCCAGATCAACGAGCTGAAAAAATCCATCCGTGAACAGGAGGACAAGGTGGAAGAAGCCCGCAAAGTTCTTACCACCATCTCCCGCACCAAGGACATCGCCTACTACGGCGAGCCTCGCTTCCTTGATGGCAGGACTCAAAGCGATGTAAATAACGGCACTAGCGCATCCCTAGTCGAAGCCGACCGTCTTGAAGGTGAAAAAATCCAGCTGGAAACCCAGATAGAAAGCCTCCTCAAATACGACAGCGAGCAGCTCCTCATCTACGCTTCCGGTCTCGACCTGCCCGACAACATCATAAAAACTGTCTATCCTCAGTATCTGGAATTGAAACGTCAGGTCGATGGGCTGAAAGCGTCCGGTCTTGCGGAGAGACACCCCACCTTGCAGACAAATCAGCGCGTCCTTGCCTCCATGAAAGACCAGCTCGACGAGGGAGTCGTCAACCTTCGCACACGTCTCCAGGGTCAGCTCGAATCATCAAAAGAACGACTCGCAAAAGTCGAAATGATGAGGGACGGGAACAAAATGGAGAACCTCGAGCGCAGCATCGATACAACGGATTACATCGATGCCAAACGCGATTTCGACGCCGACCAGGCTCTGCTCGAGCAGATGAAGCTTGAGCTGCTCCAGAAAGAAACCGGGGACAATTCTCTGGCGGAAAATGAATCCGCCGCCACCCCAATGCAACTCGCCGCCAGTCCCTCAGGCGAGGCAGTCTCCGCCAATGAGTCCCCAGCCATCGGGAATCGCGCGCTACCGAGCACGAAACGAAAAGCAGAACCGCTGGCCGACGCATTCTCAGATGCCGAGCCGTCTGATTTGGCAATGGAGCAAACCGGTGACTTCGAGGAAGAAGAATCGGCCAAAAAATGGTCTGAAGGGTCAAGTGTTGAGGTTGGACAGGCCGCGTTACCAACAGCAGATCTCGCAGACCTCTCCCAAGAAATCCCCGCCGCCCAAGACCCTTTCTCCACTTTCTCCCTGAACATCTCCGACGCTTCTTTTCAGCTCGCCGCCGCCGCGATCGCAAGGGGCGAACGCCCTGACCCTGCCTCCATCAAGCCCGAGCAATTCTACAATGCCATCGACTACGGTGACCCCGCACCCTCCTCTCGCGAACCCGTCGCCGCAGCCATCGACCAGACCGGCCACCCCGTTATCCCCGGCCGGAACCTGGTTCGCATCGCCGCACGCACCGCATCCACCGGCCGCTCCGCCGCCCAGCCTTTGCGCCTCACCCTCCTGATCGACCAATCCGGCTCCATGGTCAGGAAAGACCGCCGGGACGCCATGGAAACCGCCCTCACACAACTCGCCAAGCTACTTACCGCGCAGGACGAGGTCACCGTAATCGGTTTTTCCCGCACCCCGCGTCTCCTCGCCGACTCACTCTCCGGAAACCAGGCGGACAAGCTCCCTGACATCATCAACCAGTCCTCAAGCGAAGGCGGCACCAACCTCGAACAGGCCATCAATCTGGCCTCCGAGCTAGCCCTCCGCCACAAGCTCGCCGGAGCGCAGAACCGAATCGTCCTCTTCACAGACGGAGCCGCCAACCTCGGCAACGCCGACCCCCGGCGCCTCTCCGGGAAAATCGAAACCCTCCGCCAGCAAGGCCTGTCCTTCGACATCGCCGGAATAGGAACCGACGATCTCAACGACACCCTCCTCGCGGAACTCGCCCGCCACGGAAACGGCCGCTATTACCTCGCCGGAGAGGACACCGCCTCCTCCGTCGCCACCCAGCTCGCAGGTGCCTTTCGACCCGCCGCGGAAAACGTGAAAATTCAGGTGAAGCTCAACCCCGGCCGGGTTGGCACCTACAAACTCATCGGCTTCGAAAAAGACCGGCTCATGACCGAAGACTTCCGCAACGACTCCATCGACGCCGCCGAGCTCGCCGCCGACGAAGCCGGGGTCGCCATGTATCAGGTTGAGACCCTCCCCGAGGGATCCGGCGAAATCGGCGAAGTCAGCATCCGTTTCCGCGAAACCGCCTCCGGCGAAATGGTCGAGCGCACCTGAACCATCCCCTACGATTCCACCACCCCCGCCTTCGATAAAGCCGCACCACAAACGCAGCTCGCCACCCTCTCCCTGCTCGCCGCACAAAAACTGCAGGGCGGCCCCTCGCCGATGCCATCAATTTCCGCACCTACGCAACCACCGTCGCCCGCCTCAAACAAACCTACGCCAACGACTCCAAAGCCCAGCGCATGCTCACCCTAATCACCGCCCTCAAATAATTTACCTGCCCTTTACCCATCTCCGATCCCGAAAACCCTACAAAGGAGCGCCGCCTTCAGGCGGCGGGTCACTCCCTCACACACCGCCTGAAGGCAGCGCTCCGTTCCCACAAAACTTTCCACTGATCACTTTATGAAAACCATCGCACTCCTCCTCGCCCTCTCCTCCGCCCTCTTCGCCCAGGAGGAACGCATTGTCCTCATCCCCGAAAAGGTCGAGAAACCCGCCCCCCTCTTCTTCTCCGCATTCGTTTTCGTAACCGCAACCGGCGGGCTTTCGAAAACAACCACCATCCAGGATATCAACTACACCGTCCACCAGGGAACTCCCGAAACCCTCAGCCTTCCGCTATCAGGCGCCGGCACCATCGATTCCCTTGTCGGAGGAAACCTCCGCGACTGGTCGGTTCGCGTCGGTGAAAACGGAGCCCGTTTCCTCGATGTCCGCCCCCTTATTCCGGATGAAAAGAATCCTCCAAAAACACTTTCTGTTCGTCTCAAAACCATTTACGAAGCCACCGGATCGTCCGCCGTCCTGCTTCCCGCCCCAGGCGCGGCCACCGGATTTTCCCTGAAAATGATCCTGAAACCGGAGCCGGGCGCTGAGATCAGAGTCACCGAAGCCACCGGATTCTCCCCCGTCGAAGCTGCCGCGAACCGCGAATACATAACCACCACCGTCGCCACCCTCGCGTTCACCACCTCCCCCTCCGGCACCGCCTCCCAGGGCCTCGAACTCCTCGACTCCTCCCTCACCGGAGAACTCTCCGAGGACTCCCAAAGCATCGCCTTCACACTCACCACCACCGCCCGCGCCGATGCCCCCGGTGCATCCGCCCCGCTGCTTTCCGGCTCCGCCGCCATCTCCGGAAACGTCTCCGGCGAAAACCACCACATCGCCCTCAACGACAAATCCGCCTACGATCTCATCGCCGACACCGCCGGCGACTTCCCCGTCACCATCGACTTCATCGTCCCGCTCACGCGGAAAGGCGATTGGTTCCAACTCGCCTTCGATCTCCCCGCCGGGGTCGTCGTCCCCCTTTCCCTAACAGGCCTACCGGACGGAGTAACCTTCGACAACAAACTCCCCGTCGTCCCCCGCAAAGGAGCGCTGCCTTTAGGCGGCGAGTCATCATATCGCGGCTTCCTCCCCGCCAGCGGCACCGCCTCCCTCGCATGGAAAAAGGCCGGTACCATCGCCGACGGCTCCCTCTTCTACTCATCCACCGCCACCACCGACGTCCGCATCGGCTCAGGCCTGCTCCGCCAGCTCACCAACCTCGACCTCCGTGTCCTCCAGGGAAAACTCCCCGAACTCACCCTCTCCCTCGACGGCCCCGGCGAGATCCTTTCCGTCGCCGGCGAGTCCGTGCTCGCATGGAACCGTCTCCGGCGAAAACGACGCCCGCAAAATCGAGATCAAGCTCTCCCGCCCCATCGAAGGCAGCGAGCGCATCACCATCGAGGCACAGGCCGCGCTCGGCGGATTCCCCGTCAAAATGCAAGCCCTCCGCATCTCCCCCACCGGCACACTCCGCCACAGCGGCTACCTACGCGTCGCCAACGAAGGCGCCGTCCGCATCGAAGTCGCCGACGCGAACGGCCTCATCCAGCTCGCCCCGAACCAGTTCCCCGGCGGTGCCGATGACACCCTCCGCCAGGTCTTCGTCTACCGTTTCCCCTCCGCCGATTTCTCCTACCAGCTCCAGGCAGACCAGATCCTTCCCGAAGTCGGCGTCACCGAAACCACCGTTTACGAACTCGCCGAAACCGACCGCCGCATCATCTCGGACGTCGAACTCGACATCCGCGAAGCCCCCCTCCGCGAGTGGGAAATGTCCATCCCCGCCGACCACGCCGTCGCCTCCGTCACCGGCGCGGAAGTCGCCGACTACTCCGTAGCCTCAGAGGTCACCGACGGCTCCCGCACCTTGAAAATCATCTTCAAACAACCCGCCATCAACCGCCAGCTCGTATCCATCCGCCTTGAGAAAAATGAAGCAGCCAAAGCCGCCCCTTGGATCCTCCAGCCCCTCGGATTTCCCAACGTGAAATCCCGCCGCGGCTACATCGGCGCCGTCGCCACAGCAGGCTACCGCCTCGTCGCAGGGAAAAACACCGGCCTCGCCGAAGTCCCCGTCACCTTTTTCCCGCGCAAGACCCCCGGCCTCCAGCAGGCCTTCCGCCTCCGCGAAACCGAGTGGACCGCCACCCTAAACGTCGAAGCCCTCGGCCAGTCCATCCAGGCCGATGTTTTCCACCTCTACTCGCTCAAGGCCGGAGCCGCCTACGGCAGCGTGCTGATCAACTACTTTGTCGTCGGCGCACCCGCCACCGAATGGAAGATCTCCGTCCCCGCCGCCATCGGCAACATCGACGTCACCGGCCAAAACGTCGGCCGCGATTGGCGCCGCGAGGGCGACACGGTCATCGTCCCGCTCTCCCGCCCCCTGCTCGGCGCAGGCACCTTGCTTCTCACCTTCGAGCAACCCATGTCCGCAAACGGCGGCGATCTCTCCCCCGGCGAAGTCCGCCCCCTCGATGTCCAGACGGAGCGCGGCTACGTCCAGATCGTCTCCCCGCTCCAGGTGAAATTCTCCGCCCCCGTCAGCGATGGCCCGCTCTTGAAAATCGATCCCACGGAGCTGCCTGCGGAGTTTCGCCTGCTCTCCTCCGCGCCCACTCTCGCCGCATGGCAATACACCGCCCGGGACTTTACCATAGGCGCGAAGGTCGAGTGGTATGAGCAGGGCGAAACGGTCGACCAGGTCGTCGATTTCCTGAAACTCTCCACCCAGGTCTCCCGCGACGGCCAATGGGTCACCGATGCCCGCTTCTTCGTGAAATCCAAAGGCCGTGCCGCCCTCCGCGCCATCCTCCCGGAAGGAACCTCCCTCTGGGAAGCCCGTGTCGGTGGCACACCGGTCAACGCCCGCGCCGATGGCAAGGAAACCCTCATCCCCCTCCCCGCCTCGGAAAACAACGACCACAACCAGGCCGTCGAAATCATCCTGCGCTACGGAGCCCGCTCGGAAAACCCAAGCCACCCCACCCTCACCGCACCCGCCCTCGATGCCCCGCTCGTCATCGGCGAATGGACTGTCACCGGCGATGAAAACCGCACCCTCGTCCCGCGCGGCGGCAGCGCGGATCTCGTCCGCCCCACCCTCGCGGA
Source organism: uncultured Verrucomicrobiae bacterium (assembly GCA_963758175.1). Classification (GTDB taxonomy): domain Bacteria; phylum Verrucomicrobiota; class Verrucomicrobiia; order Verrucomicrobiales; family Akkermansiaceae; genus Luteolibacter. The sequence goes on along the minus strand of CAVWUI010000003.1, from coordinate 248,666 downwards.
AACCGGTTGGCAGTGGCTCGCCCGCCACCACACGCCCGTCGCCATCTTCCTCATCATCGGCCTCGCCTCCGCCGTGCTCAGGCAGGGAAGCAATTCCACTTTCCGCTTCCTCACCCTTGCGGCCACCTCCGTCTTCATTCTGCTCTCACTAGCCCTCGCCATGAAATCCGCAGCCACCTCCACCGGCAATTCCAGCGCCCTCGAATACGCAGCCCCGGTCGTCGCCGCTGGCCAGACGGTCGCGGTGGAAATCGGCAATCTCCCCCATTGGCAGGCACGCACCGGCTGGAACGTCTGGCTCCTGCTCATCCTCGGAACTACCATAACCCTCGTAGGTCTGTTCCGGAAAGGTTTCGTCTGGAAAGCCGCAGGCCTCGCCCTGGTCGGTGCCTCCTTCCTCTCCATCCGCGGCGGCGCCGCCCTGTTCTTCCTCGTGCTCGCACTCGTCGCCGCCGTCTGGTTGCTGCCGCAATTCATCACCCTCATGAAATCCCTCCGCCGCCCGAAAGCGGCCGTCGCCACCGCCGCACTCCTGCTTTCCGCCATTTTCATCCCCACCTCTAAGGCCGCCGAAGCCTCCGATTTCAAACCCGCCGAATCCGTCATCCACGATTGGCAGATCAAGGACAACCGCCTCCAGGGCACCATGGAAATCACCCTCCGCGCCGAGCTTGGCGAACGCTTCCTCCTGCTCCGCGCCCCAGCCGTCCTGACAGGTTTCACCGGAGCCGGACTGAAAGCATCCAAAGCCCCGCTCGATGGAAACGACGCCTACGTCATCACCTCCGAGGCCACCGGCCGCCTCACCGCCACCGCCACATTCGAGATGCCCCTCGTCTCCCCGGCACAACCGTCAAACGTCCCCGGCGGCCCCGCTGCCATGAGGAAGGTTTCCATCCGTTGGGATCAGGGCGGCTGGGAATTCCTCTCCCCCGGTGCCGCGAGCATCACCCCGCTCCCAGGCCTCAACGCCTCCGAATCCGGAGCCGTCATGATCCTCGGCCCCGCCGACCCCGTCACCATCTCCGCCCGCCCGGCACAGCGCGACATTTCCGCAGAGGAGACGAAATTCTTTGCGGAAGTCTCTAACCTCTTCCTGCCCGGCCCCGGCGTGGTCAATGCCCGCCACCGCATCACAATCCGCCCCACCCAAGGCCGCGTCTCCGAGCTACTCCTGAACATCCCCGCCGGCTTCACCGTCTCCGAAGTCGCCAACGGCCCGGTCGGCACATGGCGTTTCGATCCGGGGAAACAACAGCTCCGCATCCCCATCGAGCCCGCCCAGTCCGGAGCCTTCGATTTCACCATCTCCACCCAACAGGGCACCGGCACCCTTCCCGTCGATCTCACCCTCGCCCCCGTCCGGGTCGAAGCCGCCGCCGGTGAAGTCGGTTTTCTCGCCCTCGCCTTCGGATCCGATGCCCAACCGGAAGCCCTCGTCCCGACCAACCTCTCCCGCGTAAATCCCGAAGACTTCGATGGCAAGCTCCTGCCCCGCGACAAGGACGTCAATCCCCTCGTCCTGCTCCAGCACGCCTTCCGCTACGGGAAAGACGAGGCCTCCCTGAAAGTCCGCGTCACCGAGGTTGCCCCAGAGTTGCGCTCCCAGTCATGGCAGCTCGTTTCCCTCGGCGACGACCGCCTCGTCGTCTCCACCGACCTCTCCGTGGACATCACCCGCTCCGGTGTATTCAAACTCGCCGTCGAGATCCCCACCGGACTCGAGATCGAAACCGCCACCGGCGAAGGCCTCAGCCACTGGGCGGAATTCACCGCCGATGGCAAGCGCGTCCTTACCCTCCACCTCTCGGGCAAGACCATAGGGAAACTGGAATTCAACATCACCCTCACAGGCCGCCCTCCCGGTGCTCAGGACAGCTGGCAGGTGCCCCGCCTCTCCCTCCTCGATGCTTCACGGGAAACCGGCGTCGTCACCATCGTTCCCGACCGTGGTCTGCAAGTCCGCGCCGTGAACCGGAAAAACATCTCCCAGATCGACCCGCGCGAACTAACCGACAGCACCAAGGAATCCGCCCGCGCGGCCGCCCGCCCCGGTGCGCTCGCCTACCGCATCCTCCAGTCGGACTGGTCGCTCGGCCTCGCCATCAGCCGCCTCGATCCATGGGTTACTGCCAAAGTTTTCCACGAAACCACCCTTCGCGAAGGCCAAACGCTCACCCGCGCCGCCATCACCTACCGCATCGAAAACGCCGCGCTTAAAACCCTCCGCATCCGCATCCCCGGCCTCAATGGAACCGCCGCCTCCACCGTCCGCGCCACCGGCGATGCCGTCGCCGACCTCGTCCCCGTCGAAGGCGAAGAGGGTCTCTACGAAATCCGTTTCCAACGCGGCATCGCCGGGGAAACCAACGTCGAGATCGAGTTCCAGCAATCCACCGAGGACGCGGGCAGTGAATCCATCCAGGCCATCACCCTGGAGCAAGTACGCCAGCTCTCGTACTTCGCCGCCATCCGCGCCGGGGGCAGGCTGGAACTTTCCGCCACGGAAGTCCCGCGCGGTTGGCAGCGCGCCGATTGGGCGGTCGCCCAGGCAGCCATCGGACAGGCGGCCGGAAACACCGCCCCGCTCCTCCTCTTCCGCGTCGCCGATCCAGAGGCGCCCCTCCCCGTTTCCATCAAACGCCACGAGCTGGAGAACCTCGAAAAACTCCGCGTTGCCGAGGGCACTCTCACCACCCTCATGTCCCCGCAGGGCGATTCCCTCACCGCCGTGGAGCTGAAAATGGAAGTCACCGGCAAGAGCACCCTGCGCCTGAAACTCCCCGCCGATGCGAAGCTCTTCAACGTTCTCGTCAACGACGAGGGCGCCACCCTCGTGCGGGAGAAGAACGAATGGCTCTTCTACGTATTCCCCTCCCCTGAGGTCGAAAGCCCCGCCAGCGTCCGCTTCGTCTATTCCTCGCAGAGCAAAAAAGACGGACAGCTACTCGGCCCGGTGCTGAACGTCCCCATGGAAAACCTCACCTGGCGCGTGCTCGTCCCCGAGGGATTCGAGATGACATCCCACGAGGGCGACTTCGACCTCAGCGGGGAGTCCGACTACGGTTCCTTCAAGCTGGAGGATTACAAATCCTTCGCCATGAGCAAAAAAGCGAGCGACTCCCAAAGCGCCGTCGCCCTTCTCGACCAGGCGAACTCCTGGCTCGCCGCCGGTGACCAGGAAAAAGCCGCCCAGGCATACAGCAACGCCTTCCGCTCGAACCAGCTCGACGCCGCCTCCGGCGAAGACGCCCGCGTCCAGCTCCGCGAGCTGAAAACCCAGCAAGCCGTACTCGGCCTCAACACCCGACGCCAGAAACTCGCCATCGACAACCGCGTCGCCGGGCAAAAGGAAAACGCCCAGCTCGAACAGGCAGCCAACGCCAACCCCATCCTTAAAGGCGCTTTCAACTACGATCCCCGCCAGTTCGACCGCTTCCTCGAAGGGAACTCCGCAGATGAGAACGCCGCCCTCAAGGAAATCGCCAACCGCATCGTCACCCAGCAGCTAGCCGCCGAACCCGCCCCGCAGGCACTCGACATCACCCTGCCCGAACGCGGAAAAGTCGTCACATTCACCCGCAGCGTGCAGGTGGACAGCGAAGCCGACCAGCCCATGCAGATCACCCTCGGCATCCGCAAGACCTCCCGCACCTCTGCATGGCTGGCCATCCCCCTCTGCCTCCTTCTCGGAGCCCTGGGCGCGAAAAGGGGCGAATCTCCTACGGCCCAGGCGGCATGATCCAGGCCAACCTACCTGGAGACTGGTAGGTGGAATTTTTTAAATCCTGGCTCGCGGAACGATCTACTCCTTCGTCTTGTCTTCACCAGTCAGCTTAGCCCGGATGCGCTCCAGGGCGCTCGACTCAATGACGTTGGCGTCCTCCAGGTCACGGGCGAGCTTCAGGGCGATTGCTGTCTCCACATCAGTCATCGGCGTGCCCTTCTCACGGCGGGGGCGGATTTCCAGATTGGCGAGCACGGTGTCTATTCCGGGGGAGAATTCGGGGTCGATGATAGTTCCCACTTCAGCCGCACCGCCAACAGAACCGGTGGGGAGCGGGGGAAGCTCGCCATCGGCGAGGGTTTGGAGAGTATGGAAATCCGTGTTGTATCCGAGCTTGCGGAAGTTCTCGTAGTTCGCGCGAAGATTGGCGCGGATGAGTTGCTCGCGGAACGATAGCTTCTCCTCGTCGTCCGAGTTGAAATATTTCTCCTCCACTCCCAGCGCGCGGCTGATCGAATTCTCAGGATCGAGACCCAGCTTCCCAGCTTCCGCGATGAGACCTACCGCGCGGATGAGGGATTTCTCGGCATCCTCCCTGGAGAACTGGCGGAAATACGAACTCTCGCTGGAAAGGGATTTCAGCTCGGAGACGATGGAGCTGAGGCGGTTCCGCTTCTTCATGAACGAGAGGCCGTATAAGGCGAGCACGATGAGAAGAATGACCGCGAGGGTGCGGGTAAGGATGTAACGGGTGTCCATGGGTGAGGGAAATCAGGAAGTCCAGATGGACTTCGGTTTGGGCGCGGGTTTGGGTTGTTCCTCGAAGAGCCGGCGCTCGCGGCAGTTGAATATGGCCTCCTCACGGCTGATCAGACCCTGGTTGAAAAGGCTGGCCACGCTTTCGTCTATGGTATGGTTGCCGTCCTTGGAACCTATCTCCATCAGGCCGACGAGCTGCTCAAGTTTCTGATCCCGGATGCAGGCGCGGATGCCGTGGCCGGGGCGCATGATTTCGGTGGCCAGCACGCGGCCATCGCCATCGGCGCGAGGGATCAGCCGCTGGCAGACGATGCCCTCCAGCACGCTGGCCAGCATGGTGACGACCTGAGGCTGCTGGTCGCCGGGAAAAACATCAACAAGGCGGTCAACAGTCTGCGGCGCATCCGCCGTGTGCAAAGTGGCCAGGACAAGATGGCCGGTTTCCGCCGCGGTGAGAGCGATGCGGATGGTTTCCAGATCACGGAGTTCGGAGATGACGATCACATCAGGATCCTGGCGCAGGGCCTGGCGCAGGGCTTTGGGAAAACTCTTTGTATCCCCCCCGACCTCGCGCTGTTTTATGAGACAGGAGCTGTGCTGGAAGACGTATTCGATCGGATCCTCGAGGGTGATGATGATGCCGTTTCGGCTGTTGGAAATTTCCTGCACCATCGAGGCGAGGGTGGTGGATTTCCCTGATCCGGTGACGCCTGTGATCAGCACGAGGCCGCTTCGCAGCCTGCAGAGTTCGTGGATCACGCCGCGGTGGCCGAGGTTTTCCAGAAGCGGGATCTCTTCGGTGATGTAACGGAATGCGGCTTCGGGGTTTCCCCGGACGATGTGGACGTTGCCACGGAAGCGGCCGACTCCCTCGATCTGCAGGGCGTAATCGAGTTCCTTCTCATCCTCCAGGATCGCCCGCTGCGCCTCGGTGAGGGTGTCCATGATCAGGCTGCGGACGCTGGCGGGATCAAGCGCCTCGTCGCCGATGGATACGAGCGAGCCGTTCACGCGCGCGCATGCCGGGGCATGTGCGCTCAGATGGAAATCGGATCCGCCTTTTTCAACGGTGTCGCGGAGGTAGTCGGTGATTTCGCGGGACATTGGACTTACGGGTCAGCTGATTCCACGCATGGCGCGGTCGAGATCCTGCGGCCGGGAGCAGGCTCCGCGCGCGACCTCGAAACTAAGATAGCCCTGTTTCACGGATGCCACAAGGTAGTCGAGCGCGGAACAGTTGGCGGTGGAATTGGAGGAGGAAAGGTGATCCTGGAGATCTGCCAGGCGGAACTCGAGTATCCACCGGCGGGTGGCGGCTTCGTTCTGGAAATACTCGAGCGCGGGGAAAAGCCCGCCCCCCACCTTGGGAAGAAGCTGCTGGGACATGACGCCGATGAGTTGGGAGGCGAGCAATTGGAGCGCGCCCGCGCCGCTGCGCCCGAGGAGGTGGGTGAACCTGTCCACCGTTTCGACCACGCTCCCGCTGTGCAGGGTGGAAATGACGAGATGCCCCGTCTCGGCGGCGTGGAGAGCGGTTTCCGCCGTCTCCGAATCCCGGATCTCGCCGATGAAAAGCACGTCCGGACTCTGGCGAAGGGCGGAGCGGAGACCGGTAGCGAAATCCTCTGAATCGAGCCGTATCTCACGCTGTGAGAAGAGTGAGTTCTCGTTTTCGAAGAGAAATTCGATGGGATCCTCCAAGGTGACTATGTGGCGGCACATGCGCTGGTTCACCCAGTTCAGGCAGGAGGCGACTGTGGTGGATTTCCCGGAGCCGGTGGGGCCGGTCACGAGGATGAGGCCGTTTTTTCGCTGCATCCAGGACTGGAGGATCTCCGCGGGCATCGAGAGTGCGTCGAGATCCGGGATCTCAAGGCCGATGGGACGGAGAACGGCTGCCAGGCGGTCCAGCGTGTGGTAGAGGTTCACGCGCAGACGCATGCCCTCCTCGATCTGCAAGGAGATGTCGGTTTCCTTCACCGCAGCGTGATCGACCCCGCAGCCTTTCCACAATTCCTCCAGACCGGCCCTCGGAACGGGACCCCGGGTGCAACACGACGACATTTCCTTCCCGGCGGATGCGGGGAGGCTCGCCCTCCACGAGGAAGATATCCGTGGATTCGTGCCGGAAAGCGTCTCGTATGAGCTGGTGAAGGGCGGTGTCCATCGGGTTTGCCAAGTTTTGAGGAACATACCGTATCGCTTCAATGAGAGAAGCGAAATGTGTGCTACCAGGTTCCATCTTGACTAGCGACGCTCCGTCGAAACAACCTGCTGGCATGTCAAAGCCCAAGCATTTCGTCGGACTGGATATCGGCGGCTCCACGATCAAAGCGGTAATCATAGGCGCCACCGAGGATCAGATCGGCCCCATCGTGGAGGTGAGGAGTTTCGTGAAAAACGGATATGAGGCGACTTTCGGCCAGCTTGACCTGGCGATAGGCGAACTTTGCGGAACCGCGGGCATTTCCACGGACGACGTGGGCGGAATCGGGCTGGATGTTCCCGCGCCATCTTCCAACGGGGTGATCTGGGGAAAGGCGAACCTGGGTGACGACTGGGTAGGCACGGACATCTGCGCGAAACTCAGAGAGCGCACCGGCATCAACGTGGTCATGACGAATGACTGCAACGCGGCCGCGGTCGGCGAATACGCGATTCGCAACAAGCACATAGGCAGCCTGCTCCTGATCGCTCCGGGCACCGGTCTGGGAGGCGGGTTCGTGTTGCCTGGCGGGAAACTCTACGAGGGGACGAACGGGCTGGCGCTGGAGGTAGGACACATTTCCGTCCCTTTCACTGAGGACGACGGAACGCTGCCTGATTGCACCTGTGGACTGAAAGGCTGCCTGGAGGCATGGGTCTCGCTGGTCGCGCTGCGTCGCCGCCTCTCGCTGGAGCTACGCAAGCCGGAGTGGGAGAACCATCTTCTGAACACCCCCGACTCGGACATCTCCGAGAAAGCTTTCCAGCTCCGCACTCTCGCGGAGAACGGCGACGCTCTCGCAATACGGCTTTTCAAGGAGCAGGGCTTCAAGCTAGGCTACGGGATCGCCGATCTCGTCCGAACTCTGGATCCCGGCCTGGTGGTGCTGGGCGGTGGTCTCGCGGAGGCGAGGTTCCGCGGGCAGTTCCTCGACTGGGTGCAGGATGGCTTCATGGAAAGGGCATGGTCCAGTTTACCGCCACAGCCCTATCGAGCCTGAGAAAATCACCACCCGTTTCGAATGGGCGGAGGGTGGCGACGCCGCCGCATCCATCGGAATGGCCTACACGGCACGGGAGCTTTTCTCCGTGTGACAGACCGATGTTCCTTATCTCAATCGCCGCCCTCCAGCGCAACGCCGCCATCCTGCGGGAGACGGCGGATGCCGCCGGGTGCAAGATCGTCCTTGCGCTGAAAGGTTTCTCCTGCTGGAAGGCATTCCCATTCATTTCCGATGCGCTGGACGGATGCTGCGCGTCCGGTCTCTGGGAAGCTTTGCTGGCGAAAGAGCATTTCAGGAAACACATCGTGACCTATTCACCCGCCTACGACGAGGCGGAGATCGTGGCGCTTATGGACTTCACCGACCACCTGGATTTCAACTCACTCTCCCAGTGGTTCCGCTTCCGGCAATTGGTCTTCGCCCATCCCCGTTTCGTATCGGGGGATGTGAAATGCGGACTCCGTATCAATCCCGAACACTCCACCGGAGATACCCCCATCTACGATCCCTGCGTGCCGGGATCGCGCCTCGGAATCACGGCGGATCAACTCGAAGGCGCGGATCTGACAGGTCTCTCCGGCCTGCATTTCCACACCCTCTGCGAACAGGACTCCCCGGATCTGGAAAGCACGCTGAAGGCTGTCGATGAAAAATTCGGCCGTCTTCTGAGGAGCGGACAGTTCACCTATCTGAACATGGGAGGCGGGCATTGGATTACGAAACACTTCTACGACCGTGGTTTACTCGTCCGCCTTGTGAAAGAGGCACGGGAGAAATACGGAGTCGAAGTCTGGCTGGAGCCTGGTGAGGCGGTCGCCATTCACACCGGCGTCCTTCGCGCGGAGGTGATGGATGTCTTTGAGTCGGCCGGGCACAAACTCGCCATCCTGAGCATTTCAGCCACCGCCCATATGCCGGACGTCATCGAGATGCCCTACCGCCCGGATGTTTTCCTGGTGGAAAGGAGCGGCGATTCAAATCCACAGCCAGCGATCCCGGCGGTCACCTTGAAAGGAGAAAACTACCACCTGGCCACCGGAGACCCGGGCGAGCACATCTACCGTCTCGGCGGCCCCACCTGTCTGGCCGGAGATGTGGTAGGCGACTACACCTTTCCCCGCCCGCTGGAAATCGGCGACATCCTCGTTTTCGACGACATGGCGCACTACACCATGGTCAAGACCACCACCTTCAACGGCGTGAAACATCCGCCGATCGCCCTTCTTCACTCTGACGGGCAGATCGAAACGATACGGGAGTTCGGTTATGCCGATTTCCGTGACCGCCTCTCCTGACGGCTAGGGAATTGCCACGCGGTAGAACTTTTTCGCAGCGGTGGTGGCATCGTCAAAGACGGCGACGCCGTCCGTGCCCGTTGTCAGCGTGGTCAGCGGTGAAAAGCTGCCTTCCAGTAGCGAGGTGGAGACCTCAATGTCATGCATAGTGGATGATTTTCCGGTGATGCGGAGACGAACCGTTCCGGCGGTAGGTGCCGAAACAGCTAAAGAAGGGAAAACGCTGATGGAGATGACATGGACGAGATTGGCATCCTGTGCCGGGCCGCCGGTGTAATTTCGCAACGGTAGCTGGTTGAAAGCAGAGCCTGCGTTATAGATCGGAACCGCGGCGATCGCGTCCATGGTCGCGAGACCCGCACTGTCAACCACACGACCGAACACGGTGAACCCGCCGTTCTGATTGTCGAGATTGGCGGAGTTGTCCCCGAGGTTGAAAAACCACTGGTTGGTCGCGCTGTCCGGGCCAGCCGCCGTCTTGGCCATCGCAATGGTGCCGCGGGTGTTCGACACACCGAATTCATTCACTACAGGAGCCTGCTGGGGGACGGCCACGGCGTTGCCATTCTCGAATTTGAACCCTCCGCCCTGGATCACGAAATTCGGGGGCGATCGGTGGATGAAGGTGTTGTCATAGTCCTTCCGGTTCACGTAGCCCAGGAAATTGGCGACCGTGGCCGGAGCGGCATCCTGTAGGAGTTCGACATCGATGTCGCCCAGGTCGGTGTGAAACCGCACGATCGGATTGGCTGCGAAGGTGTCCGCCAAGGTCAGGAGAATGACCGAGGAGATGAACGTTAGAATGCTTCTTGGAGAGATCACGGGACGAACAGGAATTTGTGGGGAAAGACTAACAGGTTGCCGGGATGTTGTCGAATAGGACATTTGGCGCTCAGAGTGCCTCCGGTGGGATGCTCCAAGGTGTGTCCCCAGGAATTCGCCGTATCTCAAAACTCCGGAAACATCCGTCCGACCTTCCGCGTATAATAGTCGTTGCGCGGTATCCGCGTGGCGACTAGCCTTTCTCCAGAAACAACCTACCAATCTTATGGGACCTATCGGAATGCCAGAACTGATCATGATATTCGTCGTGGTCCTCCTTCTATTCGGAGCGAAAAAGCTCCCGGAACTTGCCCGCGGCGTCGGCAAAAGCATGGGAGAGTTCAAGAAAGCTCGTGAGGAATTCGAACGCGAGATCACCCGTTCCGAGGACGAGGTGAGGCGCGACGACAGGGACAAGACGGCAAAGCGTGAGGAACGGAAGGAAGTTCCCGTTCCAGAGAAGGAAACGGTTCCCAAGCCGGCTACCAACAAGGAAGTCCACAACGCCTGATCCGGCTCCGCATCGGTCGCTGTCACGACTCCCGCCACCGATGCGATGTTTCACGGAAGAATGACCAAGCCCTCCGTTAGGGCGGCGATCGTTTTTCCGACCTTACTCATCGGCATCGCCGTTGGGGCGGCGCTTCTCTATCGCGCTGATTCCACCCCGCCCTGGAGATCCGAAGCGGTCGCGCGTAGTGCCGCAGCCACCGAAGGGGCAAGCGATTCCGGGAAACCGGATGAGTTCACCCCTTTCACTTTCGTTGCCTACAATGTGAAAAACTGGCTGGTTTCCTCGCAGAGCAAGCCGAAGACGGATGAGGCAAAGGCGGCTGTAATCCGCATATTGGAGGAGTCCTCACCTGATGTGATCGGTCTCTGCGAGGTAGGTGGCGTAGACGATGTCGAGGAGATCAGGCTGATGCTGGCGGACGCCGGATGCGACCTCCCTCACAGCTACCATACCGGCGGCGTCGATTCAGTCCGGCATCTCGCTATCCTGTCCCGTTTTCCCATCGTCACCACCGAATCGTCTCCGTTGGAGATACCGGACAAGGGTTATTCGATGCAGCGCGGCATACTTGATGCCACTCTTGAAATCGGTTCCGACAGGATCCGGTTCATCGGTCTGCACCTGAAATCGAAAAGAAACGTCCCGGAGTTCGACCAGGCATTGCTGCGGATCGACGAGGCGGGGCACGCGCGCAAGCTGCTCGACTCCATACTGGAGAATGATCCCGGCGCGCTCATCGTCTGCTACGGGGATTTCAACGATACCACCCGCAGCCTGAGCACGCGAGCGGTCTTCGGCACCTACCGGACTCCCGGATACATGTCTCCCTTGCATGTGAAGGACAGCCGGGGCGAGTCCTGGACGCATTCGTGGGCCTACCAGGATATCTACAGCCGCATCGATTTCGTGACCGTTTCCAAATCGATGAAGCGACGGGTGGACAGGGATTTCTCTCGCGTCATCGATGACCGGGAATGGGAAACAGCATCCGACCACCGCCCGGTGCTCATCCGTTTCGAATGAACCCTATTCCACGAAGCCCTCGCTGACGTCTTCCTGGAACTCCAAGTCGTCTACGGGCAGTGCGCGCTGCGCCTCCTCGAGATCGTCCTCATCAATGGGAATGGCTTTCAATACCTCGGGGTCACCGAAGTCCGCGTCTTCACTTTCAAGCTCTTCCTCGGGGACGACGATCAACGCCTTCTTGGGAGGCGCGATGATGTCCTTGATCTCGTCTTCCAGTGGCTCGAAAAAGCTCCGCACCATCGGTGCCGCCTTGCGCCCGCCGGAGACGGTCTCACCCGGTTTCCCCTCGTAAAGCACGGCGAAGGAGTAGCGCGGCACATCAGCTGGAAGGAACCCGGCGAACCATGCCAGCCTCTGCTCGAGCCGTGGCGGCCCCACTGGGCGGTACCGGTTTTCCCCGCCAGGCTGGTGTAGCTGAGACCGCCGCTCCTTCCCGTCCCGTATCCCTTGTCCACCACGTCGTTCATCCCCTCGCGGACGATCTCCACCGCCAGCTCGTCCAGACCCAGCCAGTTCTTCCTCTCCGGTGCCGCGGCCTTGACCACCCGCCCCCGCGTATCCTGAACCTGGCTGATCAGGGAAAGCTTGGGAAGCGCCCCGCCATTGCCGATGCCGGCCATCATTTGCGCGACCTGCAGCGGTGAGGCGAGAAGGCTGCCCTGTCCGATGGACATGTTCGCCGTATCGCCGTCCAGGATGCGACGCCCCTCGTTCTTCAACATCCATTCGTTTGTGGGAACGAGACCCGGAGTCTCACCGATCAACGGTAGCCCGGTTTTCTCACCCATTCCCAGCTTCCGCGAAAGTCCCAGGAAGGTGGATGGCCCGACATCGATCCCGACCTGATAAAACCATGTGTTGCAGGAGCGGGCCAAGGCGCGTTTCACGTTGATGGGCCCTTCCGGCACCCGCGACCAGTTCTTGAAGGTATGGTTGCCTATCCGGATCGAGGCAGGGGAATAGACTTCGGAAAATTCCGTCACCGTCCCGTTGTTCAACGCCGCCAGAGCGACCACGGGCTTGTAGGATGACGCTGGCGGATAAGCGGACTGGAACGCCCTTCCGAACAGCGGATTGGCCGGATCGTCCTCCAGAGCCTTGTATGCCTCCGAGCTGATACCGGGAATGAAGCCGTTGAGATCGAAGGTCGGGCGCGAAGCCATCACCAGTACCTCCCCGGTGACCACGTCGATCACCACGAACGCGCCTCTCTCGCAGCCTTTCCGTAGAACGTTTTCCGCGAGCTTCTGCCATTTGAGGTTCAGAGTGGTGGCCACGGTTCCGCCCGGACGCGGGCGTTTCACCTGCTCTTCCAGGAGCTTTCTGCCCTTCTCATCGAAAAGGAGCCGTTTCATCCCGTCCTCCCCGGCGAGCTGGCGGTCGAACAGCTTCTCCAGCCCGGCGCGGCCTTCGCTCTCCTCCCACAGTGGTTCGTTGAAATTGATAGGGCCGGTCGGAAGTTTCCCGACGCTCCCCGCATAGCCCAGGATATGCGCCGCGAGACCGTTCTCCGGATAGGCTCTCCGGTAAACGGGGGAAAGAACGAGGCCGGATCCGAGCCTGGACTCCAGCGACTTCGCCTCCTTTTCGCCCATCTGCCCGCTCACATAGAGTGGCAGCCAGCGCCTGTCCATGTAGTGGGAATAGAGTTCCTCGTCTGTCTTTTCGTAAGGCAGCTTCACCAGTCCCGGCAAGCGCGCCATACGCTCCCTGGCCCAGGAGACGATGTAAGCCCGGTCCACGTCCTGGAATTGCTCGAACTGAAGAGACACCTGGTACGCGACCTCGTTTTGCGCCAGAGGCTCGCCAAACCTGTCCACGATCTGGCCGCGGGGTGCGGGAATTTTGAGAGTGATCGTCCGCGCGTCCTTCCGCGTGAGAATGGAGCCCTCGCTGGCGGATCTCGGGGAATCGTCCACGATCACATTCGGGGGAGTCCTGCCTGTCGTGGGAGCCGAGACAACCGTATCAAGCTGTTGGCCGTTTGAGAGCCCCGCCAGAACAAGGGCGGCCAGGGAATGTCCGTATTTCGTGGGCACCCGGAAGCCTAGGTTCCGGATCTGGCTCTGGCAACCTCGCATTCCCACGGGGATTCGGACGAAACAGACCTGCCAAATCTTCAATAATCCGACAAATTTGCAGAAAGCTTAAGATTTTCTTATAAAATGGTTTTGTTGATCTACTGGTTTTTCTGACTTTTTTAGAATCCGAATTTACTCCATAAGTCGTTGATTATGAGTAGCTAGCGAAACTCTTTCCAAAAGGCTCTGATCAAGTTCCACCTACGCGATCACGTAATACAATCAATATTTGTTGAGTTTCAGGAAAAAAAGAGGTTACACCGAATCGTGCTTGCGAGCACCCGTTGCTTCCCGCTGCGGCTCCCCCCACTCCCCCCAGAACAGATGAGAGAATACGCGCACATCAGTGCCGTAGGCTGGCTGACCCCGGCTTGCGAAACTGTCCGCACATCGCTCGGAACCGGCTTGTCGCAACAAGCCGGTATCCGCCGGGGTGCCGGCTCCGGCGCGCGGGATTATCCGCTCATGTCTGTCCAATAACCACCCCCCACTATCATGAACAAAGCAATCCTATGGATCGCCCTGTCTGGCTCCGTCTGCGCGGAACCGCCCGTCACCGAGCCGATCACCGCCCGGGCGCTACTTCTGAAACAACAGACCACCTCCCTCTCCGCCCTGTCCCAGTCAGCAAAAGCGACGACAGCGATGCCGGAATCACCGTCGCGATCCATCATCGCGCAATCCGAGATCCTGCACGACGGCATCCACTGGACTCTCGTTCCGAAAGGCGCGGTGCTGTTCGTCCCGGATCGCAAAAGCGGGAATGTCGGCTCCCGCCCGGTCGGATCGTTGCTTCCCTGGCTCGAGTTTCTCACACGGAATCCCGAGTGGATCTCCACCAGCGAGACGACCTTGGAACAGGCCGCCGGCAAAGTCCCCATCCCGGCGGCAAAATCCGAATTCTGGGAGAAACAGGATCGCGTCATCATCGCGGTCAACATGGGCGGGCCCGTCTCGGTCACCCGTTGAATCCCCCAAACCTCCACATCCAGCCCCCCATGTCCCCCCTTTTCCGAATCTCACCGCTCGCTCTCGCCGCCAGCCTCACCCCACTCAACGCGGAGGGCTACTCGCAACTCATACGCCTTGAGCAGAACGACACGAAGGTCGTCCGTGTCATGCCCTTCTCCACGGACCGAAACGACTCCGCCCCCCGCATCAACGAAGCGGACGGGGCGATCCTTCAGATCTGGACGGTCAGGGACGACGGTGGTGAGGAAATCCTGACCGACGAGAGGCTCGTCGGGGTGAACGCGCCGAAAGCCGCTGTCACCATCAGAGCCACGGATTCATACAAAGGCGTTCCGCGCACCCGGGTCGATCAGCCTTTCTCGGTGGATTTCCAGGTGAAAAACCTTCCCCCGGGAGCAAGCGTCCTCGCCGAGCACCATCTCGCTGGCAATCCCTGCACCAAGTCTGCGGACTCCGCTTCGACGCCTCCCTTCTCATCCGGATACATCGGGAAAAACGGAGTGACCACTGTCAGATACGACGCTTCCTCCATCAAGGAGGCCGATCCTAGGAAAGCCCGTGGCGAGGAGCGTTTCGCCATCCACGCACTCTCGGAAAAATCGTTCAGGCGAACCCGGCTCGCGGAGGCGACCCTCACCGTCTGGCCGATGGCGACCGCCTCCATCTCCGGGATCGTCGAGGGTTCCGTCATCCGCGGGATTCCGGCGGAACTCACCATGGCCGTGGATGATCTCTACCCCCGCAGCGCCACCTATCTGACCGTCCACCGCGTTGGCGGGGAGCCGGATTCCGTGGGAAAGCTGATACCCGGCTCCGCCATCCTGCTCAATCAGGAAGCCCCCGCCAGCCTCAGCATTCCCATCACAGGCCATCAGCCGCTCTTTGGTCGCGATGGCTCCTATCGGATCGATCTGGTCACAAAGACCCCCTTCGGAGCAGAGCGCCTGGACTCAGTTTCCTTCACCCTGAAGCGGACTCTGCAGGTGAACGCCGCCCAAGTGTCTCCCGGAGCCGTTGCGGAGTGATTCCACCAATCAGTCCCAGCCTTTCTCCTCCCACTCATCCGGGGATTTCCCTATGCTTTCCACGATCTCCGCGGGAAGGAAAACCGTCTCGCTGTCTTTTTTCGTAGCGGGATCCAGCGAGAACCTGACAACCCCGCGCTCCCGCCTCCCGTTTGCCACGATGATCACGTCGGCGAAGACTTGCAGCGCGCCATCCTCCTTCGGAGTCACCTCCAGCCGGCCGGGCACATCGAACACCGCCTTCACCACGCCGGAAGCGTAGGAGGGTTTCCTGACGAAATCCACACGCTCGCCCAGCCATCTTGCTGGAAATCTCTCATCGCGCTTCGTCAGCGCCGTGACCGTCCGCAGACCCTGCACATACATCGCCTCGTGGACGCCTTCCCTGCCCTCCGCCTCGATACGCCAGCGGAACGGCCCGTCCAGATTCGCGAAGGCGACCCCGACCACCATCGCGGTCAGCGCGTAGCTCCCGCCGCTCGTCCCCTCCGGTTTCACGGACATGGATACCGTCGCACCACCCACGCGCGCCCCGGTCTGCCCCCCGTAGGTGCTCCGTGTGCCATGAAAGCTCACGCAGCCGCCACAGAGTATCGCGATACCCGCCGCGCCAGCCAGAGCGCCTGTGAAAATCTTTCCTGTCATCCCAACAGCGGTATCAGACAGCCGCCATTGCGTCCACTCCCGCGCCCGCCCCAGTGAGGGAAAACTCCGCCAGCCCCTCCACGGACGCCACGGAATCCACCTGGCAAAGCCTCTGCCGCAGATCCTTCGCCCCCGGGAAACCCTTGCAATACGCCATCAGCCTCCCGCGCATCGCCGTCAGCGTCTGCCGCTCGTTTCCGTAGCGGTTGCTCTCCACCGCCATCCGGCAGTGGCGTAAAATCAGCTCCCACCTCTCCTCCAGCGGCACCGGCGCCATCACCTCCCCCGTCTCCAGGAAATGCTTCGCCTCGCGGAAAACCCACGGATTCTGCATCGCCGCCCGGCCTATCATCACCCCGCTCACCGCCGTCTCCCGCTTCCGCTTCGCCAGATCCTCACCCGTCGCGATATCCCCGTTCCCGATCACCGGCACGGAAACCGCCCGCGCCACCGCATCGATCGTCTCCCAATCCGCCTCGCCGGAATATCCCTGCGCCCGCGTCCGCCCGTGCACCGCGATCGCCTGCATCCCGCAGTCCTCCAGAGTCCTCGCCACCTCCACCGCATTCACCGAATCCGCATCCCAGCCGATCCGGATCTTCGCCGTCACCGGCACATCCATCCCCACCGCCTTGTGCACACCCTCCGCCACGCTCGCCAGCAGCGGGCAATCCCTCAGCAGCGAGGAACCCCCGTTGCGCGAGACCACCTTGTTCACCGGACAGCCGAAGTTGATATCGATGAAATCCGGCACCCGCCCCGCCAAACCCTTGTCGATGATCTTCCGCGCCGCCTCCCCCATCCGCTCCCCGTCCGCCCCGAAAAGCTGCACCCCCACCGGCCTCTGCCCCTCGTCGAACTCCGTATACTTCCGCGTCCGCTCATCCGCCTGCATGATCCCCTCCGCACTCACGAACTCCGTCACCATCACATCCGCCCCCATCTCCTTGCAGATCCTGCGGAAAATGAGATCCGTCACCCCCGCCATCGGCGCGAGATACAATGGGAATTTCCCTTCTGAAAACCAGTGAAGCACGGGGCGAATGTAGCACGCGGGTCAATGCCTGTGAGACTGATGTCTCAAATCCTCCATTGCATTGACACACGCAAAGGAATAGGATTTCCGAAGTGAAAGCACCATGCCCTCCGCAAACCAAAATCCGCCCCCTGATCACGGCGGGGCAGATGGAGCGGATCTTATCCATGAGGCGATCCGTTTCCTTGGAGGAAGTTTACCACCAGATCGAGGGTCATCTGGGGCGCCCACGCTCGCCCTCCAAATCGAAAGGCTCATCGAATGGGCAGCGCTCCAAAACCTCGTTCTAGAGGCATTCCGGATTCCCCGCGAAAATCATCCGGGGTGGCCAGGAGCATGATCTGGTCTACTCCAGAGACTCCGACAGGATTCTTAAAATCACCCGCAACGGTGTATTCGGTCTTAGCCCCGGCATCGAACTAGCCCTCGTTTCCAGCTCACGCGATGCACGCCGGTTCCACCTTTGGGAAGCATCACCCATCGAGTATCTGGAACGTCTCCGTTTGCAAAACCAGCTCGTTCCCGGCCTGAACCGACTCGAAGGCGTCTACCATCAGTCCGGCGGACAAATCTCAATCGTAACCTCCCAGCCCCGCTTCGACATCATCCCGGTTCGAACCGACGAGATCGATTCATGGTTTTCCCGCATGGGTTTCGGAAAGATTGCTGACGCAGCCTACTATCGTGAATCGGACAATCTCGGGATCTTTGATGCACACGACAAGAACCTCGTCCGTGCCGGAGAGACCCTGATTCCCTTTGATGTCATCCCCTGCCATCCTTCCGGAGGCTTCCTTAAATTCATCGAAGACACCCTCAAATCCGGCCACTCCATCCGCGCCGTGCGCACTGCTTCGACGGAATAAAATCCATCAATCCGTTCAAATGTTGCGCCGTCTACCCCCGTCAATCCTCGCGAGACACCCGCGAAGTCGAGCCTTGATCCCCGCCCCGCCAGCCGCTAGTTTACAAGTCATGAACTGGAATGGATGTGCTGCCGTGGAATTCCGCGAACGACAAGCTCAGCGGCGCGTTCGTCTTCACCGGGACCCGCATCCCCGTCGCAACCCTGTTTGAGAACATCAAGGCAGGGGCGACCGTTGACGAGTTCCTCGAATGGTTTCCCGGCTCCGACAGAAGCCAGGTCGAGGAAGTCCTCAGCTTCCTCGCAGAAAAGATCCGCAGGAAGCCGCGTGAAAATCCTCTTGACCAGGGTTCGCTCGCCATCGTCGCGAGATACAATGGAAATTTCCCTTCTGAAATCCAGTGAAGCACGCCCGGAACTCTACCACCCCCGTCAATCCTCCGCTGCCCGCCTGAAAGGATTCACCACCCGCACCCCGCCATAATCCTGCCCGTCGTTCATATCCTCGGAATAAACCGTCGCGCACCCAAGCTCCGCAGCCGCCGCGATGATCGTAGCGTCCCATTGCGAGAGCTGGTATCGCCGCCGTAAAATCACCGCCGATATCACAAGCTCATATCCGACCGCTTGCACCGGCACCTGCGAAGCCAGCTCAAGCACCGCATCAATGTTCGCCTCCGGAAGCCCCAGCGAAGGCTTTCTCAACGCATTGGCGATGAATTCCTGAAGCACCTGCGCCGAAATCGCGAACCGCTTATCCAGCAAAAGCCTTTCCGCGCGAAAAACAGAGCCACTTCACCTCTGCGATCATGGACAATGCGGTCATGGGAGACCAGTAAAGTGCATCATAGCCTCACCTCCCCCTCCATCCCCACCGTGCTCACCCCGCAGATCGCGCGGAATTCCTTGGGGAAGCCGCTGTCGGGGCGGAAGCCGAGGGCTTCCCGCACCCCATCCAGCCACAGCCCCTGCATCCGACAGCCCGATTGACTCCCCCGTCACTTCCCCCCTATTTTCCCAATGATGACCGATCAAACCACCCCGGAATGCGAATTGCTCCGTGCAGCCTATGCGGCTTTCAACGCCCGTGACATTGACGCGGCCCTCGCCCTGATGACCCCGGATGTTGCGTGGCCGCGTGCTTTCAAAGGCGGCTTCGTCGAAGGGGCGGACGAGGTGCGGGCTTACTGGACGGAGCAATGGAGCGAGATCAGTCCGACGGTCGAGCCGTTGGCTTTCCATGCCGATGATGCGGGGCACATTTCAGTGGAAGTGCATCAGGTCGTGCGTGATCCGGATGGCGCGGTAATCGCCGATGACCACGTGGGACATCGCTTCACTTTCGCAAACGGCCTGATCCGGAAGATGGAAGTCCTATCCGACTTTTCCCCCTCCCTCACATCCTCCCCCTGAACACCCCCGGGCTCACGCCGTAGGTGGCGCGGAATTCCTTGCGGAAGCCGCTGCCGGGGGAGAAGCCGAGGGCGTCGCGGACTTCATCCGGCCACATGCCGCCGCGCAGCATGCGGCGGGCGATGACCATCCTTTCCCAGCGCAGCCATAGCTTCGGGGTAAGGCCGACGTCCCTTGTGAAAATGCGGCGCACGTAGGTTTCCGAGAAGCCGAAGCCCAGGGAAAGCCCCTCCAGCCGGTAGCCGCAGGCGAGGGCCGCCGCCTCCAGGGAAGCCTCCGGCCTCCTGTCCGCGAACATCACTTTCCAGCACAACTGACCGCGCTCGATTACCATTGGATCACGCCTCTATCCTTTTCCCCGCCCGCCGTCAATCCCGCCGGAGGGCGGGGGGCAACCTACGCAAAACCTAAGCATGGTTGCGAAATGGAACGGTTCGCCCCGTTGCCACAGCCGCATGGAAAGGATTGGAATGAAGGCTTGGAAAACGCATGAACACGCCTCCTCCAATACCGCCCCTTTCCCTTCCCCGCCTGTCCGGGAGCCGCTTCAGCCCGGGCGTGCGTGTTTCCAGCCCCTCCACTGACGCACGCCAGCCCGGGCTGGAGGAGCTGGCCAGCCCCTCCGGGAAACCCTCCAGCCCCTCCATGCGCCGCGCCAGCCCGGGCTGGAGGGAGTCCAGCCCCGCCGGGAGCCATTCCAGCCCTTCCACGGAGCACTCCAGCCCGGGCAGGAGGGAGTCCAGCCCCGCCGTGAGCCGCTCCAGCCCCGCAGCAAGACCCATTTTCCCGGACGGCAACCCTGTCCGGGAAGGTAGAGACAAAAACAACAACACATAAACCAAACCACGCAAACCGATGCCAAACACTGATTACATGCCAACCACGGACGCCGGAAAGGCGGACCTGTTCAACAACTTCGCCACCACCTACCCGACCTACGCCGCGTCCCTCACCGGGGTGCCCGCGGCCATGGTCGGCGGCCAGACGGAGGATGCCGAATGGTTCTCCTACATCCTGGGTCACACGACGGTGATGCGGGACTCCGCCACCCAGTGGGTGAATTACAAGAACCTTCTGCTCGACGGGACAGCCCCCACCACCATCCCGGTGACCCCGGCGCTGCCCCCGACCGATGCCCCACCTGTCAGTCCCGGCATCACCACCCGTTTCCGCCAGCTGGCGGGTCTGGTTAAGAAACAGCCCGGCTACTCGGAGGCGATGGGCGAGGCCCTCGGCATCATCGGGCCGGACAGCGTCGGGCCGGATCCGGAAACCGTCACTCCGGCCATTTCCCTGCGCTCCATCGGTGGCCAGGTCGTGGTCGTCTGGAACAAGGGCATGATGGAGGCCGTGGAAATCCAGAAGGACACCGGCTCCGGCTGGCAGTTCCTCGCGGTGGACACCCGCCCGGACTACACGGATACCGCGCCTTTCCCCAGCCCGCCTGCCGTCTGGAAATACCGCGCAATCTACACCGAGGACTTCCAGCGCACCGGCCAGTGGAGCCCCGTGGTGGAGATCACCGTGGGAGGCTGAAAGGGGAGAACCTTTCCCCATCCCCAAGCCCCGCCCGGGAAATCCGGCGCGGGGTTTCCGTATCCTCCCCCCATCGGCGCGGGGTTTCTCCTATCGCAAGATCTGGCGGCGGCGAAGCAGGAGGGCGGTGCCGCAGAGGCCGAGCAATGCGGTGGAAGGCTCGGGCACGCCCTCGATTACGATGTTGTCAATGCGGAGAATGCGGGTGCCAAGGTTGGTCACGAAGTAGCCGAAGCCGTCAATCGTTTCCCCCGAAAAGAGGGTGGCTGAGGTGACGGAGGTCGTCCCCCTTGCAAGCGGGGCGGACGGGCTGTCGCTGACGGTGACCCAGCTTGCGGTGAGGAAGTCGAAGACTGGATTTGCGACACCACCAACATTGGCAAGGGAGGCATACCAGTTGCCGGCGACAAGGACGGTGACGGCGTAGGAGCCGTACGAATCGCCGCTCTGCTTGAGCCAGGTGGCGGTGAGACCCTCGCTGTAGAGGGAGGGATCGAAAGACTGGAAGCTGCTGCCGGACATGCCTGTGGTCGTGTGGGCGAAGTAATCCATGTTGGATGCACCGCCGGAGTTGGTGCGGAAGTAGATGTATTCGTCGACGGTGCCGTTGTCCGCATCCTGTAGGCCGATGTTGTAGAGGTTCCCGGAGGAGGCGAAGGGGGCTACGATAGGTGTTGATGGCGGGGTCTTCGGTCCTGCCGTAGACGCCCGCCCATCCGGCGACGCTCACGAGATTTCCTCCTTCGTTGCTGCCTTTTCCGAAATCCGTATCGGAGGAGTAGAGGATGCTGGCGGCGTGGGAGAAACTGGCGGCGGCGAGGGTGCAGCCAAGGATCGTGAAGGTGGTCTTGTAGTTCATGGGTTCTTGGGTTCTTTGTTTTTACAATGCTTCGGACGCTGCGGACGCATCGACATCATGCATATAAGGCACCCCGGATGCGGTTGTGGACAAAAATTTGCCGGAAAACTCGATTTATTCCGCTCTTCCCAGATCATCCGCAGCCTGACCCACGCGAGGGCGACAAACCTATGCGTTTCCGCCACGCTACCCCTCCGGGGTGAGGATGCGGATGTAGCCCTGTTTCGAGCATTGTGGGTGGGGCAGGGAGCGGTTGGTTTCCTTGAGATCCGGCTCGGGGCTTCCCCCGGGAACAGCGGAGCGGATGTGGTTATCCCAATCCTGTGCGGTCATCCGGGCTTCACAAGCGTTTTGAAACCGCCGTAGGCCATGCGGGAGCAATCGAAGGGCGGTGCGTCCGAGGCGCCGGGGCACATTTCCCTGATCCGGGGATCGGCCATGACCTTGGCGTTGACCTCGTCGCGGTGCTTGCGGGATTTGTAGGTGATCCAGGCGAACACGACGGTCTCGCCCTCCTTCGCGCCGGCGAGCTGCGGGAAAGGAACCAAGTCCTCCGCCTTCTCGTCCTCGATGATCCACTCGCGGTAATCGAGGGCGCCGTATTCGAGCCAGACCTTGCAGGCCAGCTCCGCCGTTTTCTTGTATTCGTCAACTTTGTCCTTTGATAGCGGGAGGACGAACCCGTCTGTGTAGTCGCTCATGTGTTCGTATGGTTGTTGGAAAAATCATTCGTCAGGGCTTTCGGCAAAGGCATGGTTCAGTTTTTTCAGACCGATGCGTTTCATTCCCCAGATCGCTTCGGCGAAGGCGCGACGGCCTCCTCGCAGCGGCTGGCGAAGAAGAGGTTAGGTTCGATGATCGGTTTTTTCATGACGGGTCTTTCAATCAGATTTGCAGTCCTCCGACATCGCATCCCATCGGCGCTGCATCTCCTCCGGGAAACCTCCTCAACAACATGTTCGAGGAGCCAATGGTGACCAAAGGGGTCGCAGACCGTGCCACAGCGGTATCCGTAAAACATATTGCTGGGAGGCATGAGAGCGGTGGCTCCGGCGGCGACGGCCTTTTCGATGGCGGCGTCCGCGTTCCCGACCATGAGGACGAATTTCACGGTGGTTCCGTTCAAGGTCTGCGGGGATTTGTTCCACTGCGGGTTTTCATCGGAAACCATGATCATGCCGCCGTTGAGTGTCAGCTCGCAGTGGCCGATTTTTCCCGTTTCGGGATCGACCAGACGGTAGCGCTCGGTGGCTCCGAAGGCGTTTTTGTAAAACTCGATGGCATCGGCGGCGCCATGGACGGCGATGGCGGCGATGAGCGGCGGATAGTCGTGGGCAGGTGATTTCATGTGGCGGTTGTCAGGGTTGGGATTCTTTCGCTACCTTTTCGAGATCCGCCAGGCCTTTCTCAAACATGGGGCCGCACATGTCCTCGGTGCTAAGGAAGAGGGACATGATCTTGCCGGGGAATGTCTGCGGGCCATACATTTTCCAGGTGACCCTGGTTTTTTCCCCGACGGGCTCGAAGGTGAAATCGACGGTGCTGGTGCCTTCCATCGGACTGATCCAGTCCATGCGCTGGCGCACCAGCTCGTAAGGTCTGCTCTCGGTGATGGTGCTGGACCCTCGCCGATGTTGCGGTCGCCTTTCCACGAACAGACGGCGCCGACCCCGGAGTCCGCGCCGGAGAAAGTGTTTTTCACATCGGGATCGAGTTCGTTGAACGGATTCCATTTCGCGAAGTTCCGATGGTCGTTGACCTGTTCGAAAAGTGCTTCCGGTGTGGCATCCAGCACGGCGCTGCGCTCGAAGCTGAAGCTGTCCGGCTGGAAGGCCGCGGCGATGAGCACCAGCGCGATGATCACGACGATGACGGCGGGGACGATGATGAGAATTTTCTTCAGCATGGGGTCATCTGGTGGAGTGGAGGCCGATCATGTTGCCCTCGGTATCGGAGACCAAGGAGATGAAGCCGTATTCGCCGATGGAGAACTTGGACTTGAAAACATTTCCACCGGCGGGCGCGACACGGGATTCCTCCTCCGCACAATCCTCGCAGGAGAAATAGATGAGGGTGCCGCCACCGCCGGGTGAGACGCCCTCCATTTTGCAAATCGCTCCTGCGGCTCCAGGGGCGTCCATCGCCATAGGAAAGGCCGCACATTTCGATATCCCCGCTATCATTCGGATCCCGCAGCGGTTGCAGGGATCGGACGAAGACCTTTTCGTAAAATGCTTTGGCCCGCTCCATGTCCACGACATAGATCTCGAACCATCCGACGGGGTTGTGCTGTGTGTTCATGATTTTCCCAACAGTTGTAAAGTTCCGGATTCGGATTCAGACCGATGCGGCGGTTTCGGGTTTCTCCGCCATCTGGCTCGCGCCGCAGCGCTCCATGAGTTTCCGGACTTCCACGGTGGCACCGTAGGGGAGGCCGGGGCAGAGCTTGGCGAGTTCCAAGGCTTCAGCCTCGCTGTCGACGAGCAGGATGAAATAGCCGGCGACGGATTCCTTGGACTCGGCGTAAGGGCCATCGGTTACGTGGCGATCAGCGCCGCGGATGACATGGCCTT
Source organism: uncultured Verrucomicrobiae bacterium (assembly GCA_963758175.1). GTDB lineage: Bacteria > Verrucomicrobiota > Verrucomicrobiia > Verrucomicrobiales > Akkermansiaceae > Luteolibacter. The sequence goes on along the minus strand of CAVWUI010000003.1, from coordinate 224,309 downwards.
CGTGTTCAAGGGATTGGCCGCCAAGGCAGCGGCCATCGGCGACAAGGCCGTCGAACCAGCTCATCCAATCGGTCATCACGCGCTGGATTTCATCGGGAGAAAGCTCCTTGTACCAGGAGTTGTTGCGGAACAGGAGGAGGTATTCGGATTTCGGTTTGTTCATGGCATCGTATATAAATGATTTCTAAAAATGCGACCAGCCGGAGATTTTCACCATTCTCCATCGGATCGTTTCATGTTCCGGATCTCGACCGGTTCATGGTTATGACGAACGGCGATCCGCGTTGAGGACAGCCGCGGCGAAAAAAATCACATTTTTCGGATCAAAAAATGACCGCCCGAACGGGGGGAAGGTTTTCCTGAGGGAAAAGCAAGGTCATCAGCGGTTCGCCTCGACAGCTTCCTTCTTGAAAAGGCGGTAGACGCGGATGAAGAAAAACGGTCCGAAGATGACAACGAAAAGCGTGGTGGTGATGATGCCGCCGAGGACGCCGATACTGATGGCGTTCTGCGCGCCCGATCCTGGGCCGGAAGCGAATGCCAGAGGCAGGACACCGAGGATGAAGGTGAAGGATGTCATGAGAATCGGCCGGAGACGCTGCCGGGCGGCCTCATAGGCGGCTTCATGGGCGCTCATACCTTCCTCGAAATTGTTTTTCGCGAATTCCACGACAAGGATGGCGTTTTTCGCGGCGAGGCCGATCGTGATAAGCAGTCCGACCTGGAAGTAGACGTCGTTCGCCTGATCGGCGACCCAGGTCGCGATGACCGCGCCGAACACGCCCAGAGGAACAACCAGCATGATGGCCAGGGGGATGGGCCAGCTTTCGTAAAGGGCTGCGAGTATGAAGAAGACCGCGAGGGTGGAAACCAGATAGAGCAGCCAGGTGTTCGTGCCGGCTTGCTTTTCCTCATAGGACAGACCGGTCCAGGCGATATCGATGCCGTCCGGGAGCTCCTTCGCGATTCGGTCGATTTCCTCGAAAGCCTGGCCGGAGCTTACATCCGCAGGGGTGGCTCCCTGGATCTCCATAGCGGCGGAGCCGTTGAAACGTGTGAGCTTGGGTGAACCGAAGCTCCAGCTTCCGGAACCCAGCTCGGCCATCTGCACCATGCCCCCACTCTGATTGCGCACGTACCAGTTCTCTATATCGTCCGGCAACATGCGGTAGGGGGCGTCCGCCTGGATGTAGACGCGCTTGATGCGGCCATCCTCGAGGAAGTCGTTCACGTAGGTGCCGCCCAGAGCGGCGCTGAGAGTACGGTTGATCGAGTTGATGGGAACGCCGAGGGCGCGGGCTTTGACGCTATCGATCTCGAGATCATACTGGGGCGCGTCCGAAAGCCCGTTGAAGCGGACCTGGGTGAGGCGTTCGTTTTTTCCGGAAAGACTGAGGAAACGGTCTGTCGCATCCGAGAGAGCCTGCTGGCCGAGACCGCCCCTGTCGACGAGTTGGAATTCGAAACCACCGGAATTTCCCAGTGCGCTGACCGGTGGCGGCACGATGGGGACCGCCATGGCATCACGCATGCCCGAAAGGGATTTCCCGGCCCTCTCACTGATAGCAAAGACGGAATCCTCCTCACCGCGCTCCGCCCACTCCTTCATCTTGATGAAGGCGATCCCGACATTCTGCGCCTGCCCGGAAAAGCTGAAACCTGCCGCGGCGAAGAGCCCTTCGACGGCGCTGTCCGCCTCGTCGAGATAGAAATCCTCCATCTCCTCGACTTTCCCGATGGTCTGCTCAAGCGTGGAACCCGGTGGCCCGGTCAGCAATGTGAACATCCGGCCCTGGCCCTCATCCGGCAGGAATCCGGTGGGGATGCGTATGAAGACCAGCACGGAGGCGATGACAAGAAGGGCGAACAGTAGTGGCAACACCACGCGGTTCTCCAGCAGCTTGTCCATCAATGCCAGGTGGCCACGGCGGACCTTGTCGAAGCCGCGGTTGAAAAGTCCGAAAAATCCGCGGTCTTTCACGGATTTTCCTGATTTCAAAATCAGGCCGCAAAGGGATGGCGAGAGCGTGAGGGCGATGAACAGGGAGATTCCCATCGCGACAGAGATGGTGACCGCGAACTGGCGGTAGATCACGCCCACCGAGCCTTCGAAAAAGCTCATCGGCAGGAACACCGCCCAGATGACCACAGTGGTGCCGACCAGTGCGCCGGAAATCTCCTTCATCGCGGCGTCGGCTGCCTCCCTGGGTGTCAGATCGGGATCGTCCTCGAGTTTCCGTTCCACGTTCTCGGTGACGACGATGGCATCGTCCACCAGCATGCCGATGGCGAGCACCAGTGCGAAGAGTGTCAGGACGTTGATGGAGTAATCGAAGGCGAGGAGAAAGCCGAATGGCCCCAGCAACACGATGGGAATGGTGACCGCCGGAATGATGGTGGCCCGGATGGTCTGGAGGAAAACGTAGATCACCAGCACGACAAGCACGACGGCCAGGAGGAGAGTGATCACAACGTTCCTGATCGATGCCTCGATGAAGGGCGAGACATCGATGGGATAGACCGTTTCCAGGCTTTCGGGGATGATGTTGTCGAAGTCCGCCACACGGTCCTTGACCGCCTGGATGGTCTCCAGCGCATTCGCGCCGGGAGCCAGCTGGATCGCGATTCCGGAGGCCGGCTGCCGGTTCCAGCGGCCTATCACATTATAGCTTTCCGCGCCGACCTCGATCCGCGCGATATCGTCGAGAGTGATGTTCCCGCCATCTTCGCTGACGGTCAGCAGGATTTCGCCGAATTCCTCCGCGGTTCTCAGGAGCGACTGTGCGGTGATGGTGGCGTTGAGCTGCTGGCCCTCCACACTTGGCGCGCCGCCGATCTCGCCGGTGGCGAGCTGGACGTTCTGCTCCTCGATCGCGCTGATCACATCGATCGCGGTGAGGTTGTAATTGTTCATGCTCTCCGGATTCAGCCAGACGCGCATGGCATGCGCCGGGCCGAAGGTCTGGATCTGTCCCACGCCGCTGACCCGGGAGAGCGGCTCCTGGAGATTCGAGGTGAGGAAATCGGAAATGTCGTTACGGCTCATCGAGCCGTCCTTGGAATAGAATCCCACGATCAGCGAATAGCTTCCGCCCGCTTTTTCCACCGGCACGCCAAGTTCCTGGACGATGGAGGGCAGGGCGGAGAGCGACTGCGAGACTTTGTTCTGGGTCTGGACTTGCGCGATATCCGGATCGACCCCGGGCTCGAAAGTCAGGGTGATGCTGGCCCGGCCGGAGGACGAACTTTCTGACTGGATGTAGCGGAGGTCGTCGATCCCCGTCAGGTTCTGCTCGATGACCTGCGTGACAGTGTTCACCAGCGTTTCGGCTGAAGCGCCGGGGTATGTCGCGGTGATGGAGATTTCCGGCGGCGCGATGCTGGGATACTGCTCGATGGGCAGTTGGAAAAAGGCGAAACCGCCCAAGCCCATGATGAAAAGTGAGACGACCCTTGTGAAGATCGGGCGGGCGATGAAGAAGCTCGAGATCATGGATCAGTCCTCGAGATTGATTTCCTTCGGATCGACCTCGGCGCCTTCGCTGAGTGACATGCGGCCTTCGACAACGAGACGCTCTCCGGCCTCAAGACCATCCAGGACGACCCATCGGTTCCCGTAAACGGCTCCGGTGCGTATTGTCCTTTTCCGGCCCGGTTTTCGGAATCGACGACCCATACGCTTTTCTCTTTTCCACCCGGCTCGATCGTCACGCTCTTTTGCGGAATGGCGATTTCCTTTTCGAGACCGACATCCTTCACCGAGGCACGTACGAACATGCCGGGCAGGAGGACTTTGTCAGGATTCGGGAAAACCGACCTCAGACGGATCGAGCCGGTCTGCGGATCCACGGCCAGCTCGGCGGCATCCAGGGTGCCCTCGTGAGGGTAGGGATCGTCGGTATCTTTCTGAAAAAGGCTGACGGTGAACTGCGCTTTCCCGTCATTTTCCAGCCGGGCGGCGGTCAGGCGTTCGCGCAGATTTCCGGCCGCGGAAGCGGTTTTCGAAAGATCGACATAGACCGGATCGAGTTGGCGGACGGTCGCCAGCGGCATGGCCTGGCTTTCGGTGACAAGCGCCCCCTTGGTAACGGTGGTGGGCCGATGAAACCGCTGATCGGCGAGCGCACCTCGGTGTAATCGAGATTGATCTTCGCCATGCGGACTTCGGCGTTGGCCATACTGATCGCGGCATCGGCCTGGCTCAACGAGGCCACCGCATCGTCGTATTCCTGCTCACTGATGGCATTCCGCTCCACCAGAGTCTCGGAACGACCGGCGAGCGCCTTCGCGTTCAGCCTTTGCGCCTCGGCGTTTTCCAGTGTCGCCTTGGCCATATCGTAGGCAGCCTCGTAGCGGGCGGGGTTGATCTGGTAAAGTTGCTGCCCTTCCTCCACATAGGAACCCTCTTCGAAAAGCCTGGACTGGATGATCCCGCTGACCTGGGGTCGGATTTCCGCCACCTGGTAGGCGACGACACGCCCGGGCAGAGGATCGGTTCCGGCCTATTTCCTGGGGTCGCACCTCGATGAAGCCGACCTCGGAAGGGCCGGTCTTTTGCTCGGGAGCGTCCTCCTCGGGCTCGCCGCATCCGATCAGCAGGAGCTGGCCTGCGAGGGCGGGAACAAGGAGGAGACGCCAAACTTTTCCGGCCGGTTTCGTTGGATATATTGGGATCTTGCCTGGAAAGGAACGCATGCGGGGAAATGTCGGTGGATGGCAGCCAGGTGCCGGATTTCGAATAGAGACAAATGGCACCTCCGAAGCCTAAGTCAAATTCCCCGGCGTTTCTCGACGTGCACTCCGCTCATTCCGACCAGACCGCGAACTCGTTTCCGCTCGGATCGGTGAAGTGGAAGCGCCGCCCACCGGGAAATGTGAAGACCGGTCTGACGATATTCCCACCCGCCGCTTCGATCTTTGAGAACGTGCCTTCAAGGTTCTCGCTGTAGAAAACAACCAGGCCGCACCCCCGGCGGTGGATGAGAATTTCTCCGAAAGGAAAAACCCGCCGTCCAGCCCCTGGTCGGAGAACGCGGCGTATTCCGGGCCGTAGTCCTCGAAAATCCAGCCGAAAGCATCCCGGAAAAAGCGTTTGGTCGCCTCCATATCGCGGGCGGGGAACTCGACGTAATTGATCTTTTCGTGACGGTTCATGAATGGCCGGGCTTGCGTTTGTGGATGAGGAGCGTGTTTCCCGCGGGATCCAGCACCATGGCCATGCGGCAGACGGGTGTCTCGAATGGCTCCATGGAAAATGTCACGCCAGCTTCCCGGAGCGCGGAGATGGTTTTTTCGAAATCCTCGCACTCCAGTCCGCAGCTCGGGCCATCGGCGCTCGGATTCATCCCGGGGGCTTTGCCGATGGAAAGAACATGCGCGCCGATTTCATACTCCACCCAGCCGCCGTCATCGCCATGCTCCGAGACCATCCCGGGCGTGAGGCCGAGGATGCCTTCGTAGAATGAGCGGGATTCGGCCAGATCGGTGGCGGGATAGCAGGTGAATGCGATTTCGGTGAAATTCATGGGTGAACGCTTAGCATTTTCCATCCGTCCGCCAACCCCCGAATTGTCACTTTCCCGGAGCCGATGTGCTTGGAATCGACCCGGGTTCGCCATAGCCTTCCGCGCGCCATGCCGTCCAAGAAACGTCCCGAAGATCCGCAACCCGCCGTTCACAGGCTGGCGGATCATCTCTTCCGGCATGAGTCGGGAAAGATCGTATCCATCCTCACCGGAATCTACGGCGCGCGGAACCTCCAGCTCGCGGAGGACTGCGTCCAAGAGGCGATGATTCGCGCTCTGAAATCCTGGCCGCTCGGCGGCATTCCTGAAAACCCCGGCGCATGGCTGTTGCGCAGCGCGAAGAACCTGGCGATCGACCACCTGCGGAGGGAGAAGGTTTTCCTGGGAAAAATGCCGGAGATCATCGCCGGAACCGAGCCACAGGCCGCGGCGGAGACGGAGGAAGGAATCAACGACGACCAGCTCCGGCTGATGTTCGTCTGCTGTCATCCGGCGCTAGCTCCGGAGAACCAGGTGGTGCTCGCATTGAAAACGCTTTGCGGATTCAGCCCGGCGGAGATCGCCGCCGCCTTTCTCATCTCCGAGACCGCCGTCTCCAAACGCCTGGTCCGAGCCCGCCAGCGAATCCGCGAGGAGCGCGTTCCCTTTGAAATCCCCGAGACCAACGAGCTGCCGGCACGTCTCGACGGAGTCCTGGAGATCCTCTACCTGCTCTTCAACGAGGGCCACAAGGCATCCCACGGCGATGAGGTGGTTCGCGCGGAGCTATGTATGGAGGCGATACGCATGACGACGCTGCTCGCAAGCCATCCCGTGGGAAACCTTCCGCAGGTGCACGCGCTGACCGCCATGATGACTCTCACCGCCGCCCGTCTCCCCGCGCGCATGGATGTGGAAGGGTGCCTCGTCCGCCTGGAGGATCAGGACAGGGCGAAGTGGGATCAGAAGCTGATCCAGACAGGCATGCGCCATCTGGAGTTATCGAAAATCGGCACTGATCCGGGCGAATACCACATCCAGGCGGGTATCGCCGCATGTCACACTCTCGCCCCCGGCGACGGGGAAACCGACTGGCCGCGCATTCTCGCTCTATATGACAGACTGCTGGAGATCCGTCCATCCCCGGTCATCGCGCTGAACCGGGCGGTCGCGATCTCGAAGGTAAGCGGCGTCCCCGCAGGTATTTCCGAAATCGAGAAACCCACTGTCAGCGGCTCGCTGGAAAACTATCATCTCCTCCACGCGGTGCTCGGCGACATGGAATTGAAACGCGGAGACATCCGGAAAGCGGCCGAACATTTCCGGCGCGCCCTCTCGCTTGCCGAAACGAAACCCGAGCGCAGCCACCTTTCCCGACGACTGGAGGAATGCGCCGGTCAGGAGCCTTCCTGACCCCCATTGTCCCGTGCCGTTTTCCACATCGGGGAAAACACTTCCTCTTGCCAGCCGCCCCCTTCCCCATTACCCATCCCGCCCCATGAGCAACTACCGCGTCCTCGTCTCCGATCCCATTTCTGAAAAAGGTGTTGAAGCACTCCGCTCCGCCGAAGGCATTTCCGTGGATGTGAAAACCGGCATGTCCCCCGCCGAACTGCTGGAGGTCATCGGCGACTACCATGGCCTGGTGATCCGCTCGGAGACGAAGGTCACCCCCGCCGTCTTCGATGCCGCGAAGAATCTCAAGGCGATCGGCCGCGCGGGAGTCGGAGTGGACAACATCGACCGCGATGCCGCCACCGACCACGGAGTCGTGGTGATGAACACCCCTTCCGGCAACACCATCTCCACTGCCGAGCACGCCTTCGCCCTCATGCTCGCGCTCGCCCGGAACATCGGCGCGGCGCACCATTCGATGATCTCGGGGAAATGGGACAGGAAGATCCTCGGCGGCGTGGAGATGTTCGGGAAACGCCTCGCCATCCTTGGAATGGGTCGCATCGGAACGGAGTTCGCGAAGCGCGCACAGGCATTCGGGATGACAGTGGTCGCCTACGATCCCTTCCTCACCGCCGCCCGCGCCCAGTCGCTGAAAGTGGAACTCGCGGAGACGGCCGATGCCGCCCTCACCGGAGCCGATGTGGTAACCCTTCACATCCCGATGACCCCGGAGACCAACCACATCCTCAACGCCGACCGAATCGCCCTGATGAACAAGGGCGCGCTTATCGTCAACTGCGCTCGCGGCGGCCTGGTCGATGAAGCCGCCGCCATGGCATCGATCGAAGCCGGGCACCTCGCCGGGATCGCGCTCGACGTGTATGAAGTCGAACCACCACCCGGCAGACTTCCCGCTCTTCTCTGCGAAGAAAACCGTCTTCACCCCACACCTCGGCGCATCCACCGCGGAGGCGCAGGAAAACGTCGGCATAGAGGTCGCCATCCAGATCAAGGACTTTCTCCAGACCGGTGAGATCCGCAACGCGGTCAACATGCCGAATCTCGACGCGAAGACCCTCGAATCCGTCGGCCCCTACCTCGATCTCGCCTCGTCCCTCGGGAAACTGCTTTCCGAGATCGCCCCCGACCAGTGCGATGCGATCCGCGTCTCCTACCTCGGCCCGGTTTCCGAGCTGGATACCGAGCTCGTCACCCGCCAGATCCTCACCGGCTACCTCGCCGCGGCCCATCACGAGGCGCAGGTGAATCTCATCAACGCCCCCGCCATCGCGAAAGCGCACGGCCTAAGCGTGACGGAGTCCACAGTCGCCCTCTCGACAAACTGCACCGAACTGATCGAGATTTCCGCGGTGAAAGGCAAGGAGACCACCACGGTGGCGGGAACTTTCTATGGAAATTCTCCGCGCATCGTCCACATCGCCGGCCACTACGTTGAAACGAATCCTACCGGACGCTTTCTCTTCGTGGAAAACGACGACCGCCCGGGCATAGTCGGAGTCATCGGCTCCACCCTCGGAACAGCCGAAGTAAACATCGCGAACATGGCTCTTTCGCGCAACAGGGAGAAAAAAACCGCCGTCACCGTCATCGAGGTCGATACGGAACCGACGGCCGCGTTGCTGAAAAACCTGCGGGAGACACCCGGCATTCTCAAAGTCCTTTCCTTCCGGCTTTGATCCGCGTTTTTCGTGAATCTTCTACTTGCCAACCCCCGCCCGGTTTCCCTAACGTCCTCCCAAGCATGAAAAAACTCCTCGCTACCGCCACCGCCTTCATCGTTCTCAGCGGCTTCGCAGCCGCCGATATCCAGTCGCCTCCCGGCTCCCATTACACCTCCACCCGCAAGCTCGGACGCGCGATCAGCAACATCCTCTACGGCTTCATCGAGATCCCCGAGCAGATCGTCCGCAAAACCGATTCATACGGACGCAAGGCCGGATGGTCCTACGGCGCGGTTGACGGCACGAACCGCGCTTTCCGCCGCCTCGGCTACGGCTTCTACGAGCTTTTCACCTTCACCTGCCCGACCTATCGCGGCACTTTCAAACCACCTTACGAAAAATGCGGCCAGGACAACCACATCGAGATGAACGTGCACGACGGCCTCTCCGAGTTCCCACCGGAGCTTGGTTTCGAGACCTACTACAGCCACACCCGCGCGCAGCGTTTCTAAGTCTCGTCATAGGATAGTTTTTTCAGACCCGGTAGGTTCCACCTGCCGGGTTTTTTATGACCTCGTCGTGGAAAAGGAACCAAAGAAGCTGAGATTTGGAAAAATAAACCTTGTCGGAAGAGCGGTTTTCCACCAACTTCCGCGCCCGCCCGAATAGGGCGATCCACTAACACGCCATACCATGTCAGTTTCTCTCCGTCTCAATCGCAAGGGCACCAAAGACCGTCCTTACTATAAAATCGTCGCCGTGGACAGCCGCAAGCGCCGCGATGGTCGTTACATCGAGCAACTCGGAACCTACGATCCCCTCGTCGAAGGCGTGAATTACGAGATCGATCTGGAGAAAGCCGACAAATGGCTCTCCGTCGGGGCGAAACCTTCCGAAACTGTCAACAGCTTCATCCGCAAGGCGCGCACCGCCGCCGGCAAGTAAGCCGCCGGTTCCTAACCGTATTTCAGAAGCAACCGCGCCTCCGCAAGGCGCGGTTTTTTCATTTTCATGGAGACATTCGAACAATTCATGAACCGTTGCCTTCACGATCCGGTGAAAGGCTACTACGCCCGCAACATCAGAGGCATCGGAGGATCAAGAGGCGACTTCACCACGGCTCCCCAACTATCAAAAGCCCCTGCCGCCGCCATCGCTGCCTGGGTCGCACGCGCGCTCCGGGAAACGGGATGCCGCGATCTCATCGAGATCGGCCCCGGCCTGGGGACACTGGCGGAGGATGTGTTCAGCGGTCTGCCACTTATCCTGCGCCTGGGAACGCGGCTCCACCTCGTGGAGTCCTCTGCCACACTCGCCGCGCGACAAAAGGAGCTTCTCGGAAAACGGGCGAGCCATCATACGGATATACTCGACGCACTCGAAGCCTGCGGGGGAAACGCCGTGATCTACTCCAACGAACTCGTCGACGCCTTTCCAGTCCGGCTTTTTCAGAAAACCGGGGACTCCTGGCAGGAATTGGCACTGGGATCGGATGAATCAGGACAAACCGAGAAACTCCTCCCCCCCGCGCCACTCCCCTCCTCCACAGTGTTCGGACTCGAATTTCCTTCCGGACAGCGCGTCGAGATCCACGAGTCCTATCGCCTCTGGCTGGAATCCTGGCTTCCTTCCTGGACAAATGGCGAGATGCTCACCATCGATTACGGGACTACTGTGGAGAAACTCTACCGCCGCAGACCGCGGGGCACGCTACGGGCCTACCTGATGCATCACCGGCTGGAAGGCGAGGCGGTCTATGCCAACCCGGGACTCCAGGATATCACCGCGGATGTGAATTTCTCGGATCTCATGGAATGGAGCGCGCCATGGTTGGATCATCAGGAGATCACCGGCTTTGACAGCTTCATTGATCCATTCCAGGACGCTACGCATCCGTTCCCGCGTGAGTCCGCCGGATACTTCCAGGTTCTCCGGCAGCGACGAATGACCTGAGCGAAGGATTTGCGGGAACGTTGATACTGAGATTGGAATGAGACAAGCCGTCCCCCATCTACCTCTTCCCACCCAGCGTCCCCGCCCACACAGCCCGTATTTCCTCTGCCCCGAGAGCCCGCCCATAGACAGCCAGGCCGCCTAGCATCCCCGTGAAACCGTCCCCTTTCACCGGCACCTCCTGTTCCGGATAGCCCTCCCACTTCGGGATCGCCCGCGCTCCCACCGTGAAATCCGATCCCTCCTCCCCTGGATCGAATATTTTCTCCGGCCATGGCAGGGGATTCGAATTCCCGTTTCCGTCCAGCTCCCCGTTGAAATAGACCCGCAGCTCCTTCCCGTCGAAGGTATAGGCCGCCATCACCCACTCGTTCCTCGGCAGCTCCGTGGCTCCCGTAGCGTAGGAAAAGCAGAACGGCTTTCCCGGAGTCGCCCCGCCCACTTCCGAAATGTAGCCATGCACCCGGTTCTCCACCGGCGAGCGCTTCATCGTCCTCCAGTCCGTCGCCGAAGTCCCGCAGGTGAAAAGCCCGTACTGCCGCAGCGAGTTCTTCTCATCCCACATCCCCGCGATGAACTGCCACGTCGTCCCGTCCATCCGCCTCACCCACGCCATCACAGTCACCTCCGAATCCCCCGTCAGGTTCAGCGCCGGGCACTTCTCCCGTGGAACCATCAGCCACTGCTTGTCGGAAAAATCCAGCGCCACGCTCCCGGGAAACACTCCTTTTTCGGAAACCCTTATTCCCCCGTTTTTCTCCTCCAGCACATATTCGTTCACCCTGTCCACAAGCATCCCCTTCCCCTCCGGGAAATCCCAGAACGCCATCAGCCCCTCCTCCGGAAGCGGCGCGGCTCCTTGCGCGAGACCGACCCCACATGCCAGAACCATCGTGAGAATAATTTCTTTCACACCCGCACTCCAATGCCGACCCGACATACTGTCAACCCTCCCGGTCTCCACCCAATCTCAAAGAGGCAATTCCATTCAGCAATTCCAAAATCACAGTATCATCCGGCCGTTTCTTCACATATTCCGCCGGATTCATTCCATAGACCGTTGAGAACTCCCTCCGCAGCACTCCGCAATCGCTGAAGCCAAGCTTTTCCGCCACATCCGCACTAGCCGCTCCCTCTGCGAGCATTTTCCTGGCTTTCACCATCCGCTCACCCCGGATCCATACCTTCGGAGGCAGTCCCACATCCCTCACGAAGACCTCATGGACATATCTTTCCGAGCAACCCATCGCCTTGCCCGTGAATAAATCCGCTTGTCTGAAGAAACGACCCGAATCGTCACCCCTCCAGAGTGCGCTCAGTAATTTGAAAGAGAAAGAAGAGGGTTGGGGAACCTCGATCGCCGACGATAAAATCCAGCAGGTGAGTAAACTTTTATCCGCCGCTGCGGCGAAGTGAGGGTGAGGTGACACTTCTCCGGGGCGGGGACTTTAGGATCCACCGGAAGACGCGGCCTCCCGCGGCAGCGGCTCTCCGGCAGTGAGGAGTTAGTTGCTTGCCATGCCGGGGGCGTGGGATATTGTGCGGGCATATGAGTTCAGGAATCGTGGTAGTGATCGTGCTGGTGGGGATTGTCGCCGTAGTGGGGCTTTTCCTGATGGGGGTTTACAACGGGCTGGTGAAGCTGCGGAACATGTATAAGAACGCGTTCTCGCAGATCGATGTGCAGCTGAAGCGGCGGCATGATCTGATCCCGAACCTGGTGGAGACGGCGAAGGCCTACATGAGCCATGAGCGGGAGACCCTGGAGGCGGTGATCTCGGCGCGCAACGCGGCTTCCGGGGCGCGGGAGGCGGCGGCTGCGAATCCGGGCGATCCGGGGGCGCTTGGCGCAGCTCGGGAAGGCGGAGGCCGGGCTGGGCGGGGTGCTCGGGCGGTTGTTCGCGGTGGCGGAGGCCTACCCGGATCTCAAGGCGAACCAGAACATGATGCAGCTCAGCGAGGAGCTGACGACGACGGAGAACAAGGTGGCTTTCTCCCGGCAGGCCTACAATGACTCGGTGCTGGCCTACAACAACAAGCGCGAGGTTTTCCCCAACAACGTGGTGGCGGGGATGTTCGGCTTCGGCGAGGCGGCGATGTTCGAGATCGATGTGGCGGCGGAGCGCGAGGCTCCGAAGGTGAGCTTCTGATCGTTTCCACGAATAGGCGCCGATGAATTTCTTCGAGGCACAGGAGAGGGCGCGGAAGTCCAGCCGGCTTCTGGTCTGGTGGTTCATCCTCTCGGTGCTGGGGGTGATCGCGGTGATGTATGTGCTGGCGACGGCGTATCTGCGTTTCTCCGGTAGCGGCAGAGAGGTGGAGGCGGCCGCCCCGCCGATGGGCTGGTGGAATCCGGAGCTGCTGATGTGGACGGGTCTGCTGGTGGGCGGGGTGATCCTGATCGGGAGCTGGATCAAGCTGGCCCAGCTTTCCGCCGGGGGAAAGGTGGTGGCGCAGAGCCTGGGCGGGAGGCCGGTGGAGCCGACGACGACAGATCTTCCGGAGCGGCGGCTGCTGAACGTGGTGGAGGAGATGGCGATCGCCTCCGGGGTGCCGGTGCCGGAGGTATGGATCATGGACGACGAGGAGGGGATCAACGCCTTCGCGGCGGGAACCGATCCGACCAACGCGGTGATCGGCGTGACGCGCGGGACTCTGGAAAGGCTTTCCCGATCCGAGCTGCAGGGAGTGGTGGCGCACGAGTTCAGCCACATCCTCAACGGCGACATGAAGCTGAACATGCGGCTGATGGGCTGGATCTTCGGGCTGGTGATGCTCTCCATGCTGGGGCGCGTCATGCTGGAATCGTTCCGTTTCATGCGCGGGTCGCGGGATTCCAAGGGCGGGGGGATCGTGATCGCGATCATCGTGGCGGGGCTGGCGGTGTGGCTGGTGGGATCGATAGGAGTGCTTTTCGCCCGCATGCTGCAATCGGCGATCTCGCGGCAGCGGGAGTATCTTGCGGATGCCTCGGCGGTGCAGTTCACCCGCGATCCGGGGGGGATCTCCGGTGCGTTGAAAAAAATCGGAGGCTTTCCCGAACACGGGAACATCTCGTCCCCGAAGGCGATGGAGTCGCGGCACATGTTTTTCGCGGGCAGCGGTTTCAGCGCGCTGATGGCCACCCACCCGCCACTGGAGAAGCGTATCCTCGCGATCGATCCGCAGTGGAAGGGGGAAATGCTGAAGGGTCGTGCCGATCCGGTGACGGAGGCGGAATTCACCGGAGCATCGGGTTTTTCCGGTTCGGTGCGGGGGACGGAGGCGGGCGGAAGGCTGGACTCCATCGGCGAGAGCGCGCGGCTGGACACGAATGTCGGCGCGGCGATACGCGAGGAGCTGCGTGCCGGGAAGGTGACTTCGTTTTCCAAACAGGAGGCGAAATGCCTCCTCCTGGGGCTGTTGGTCGCGGCGGACGCGGACGGACGGGAAATGGCGGAGAAGATTCTTTCCGCCCAGGGCGCGGACGTGGAGACGGTGGCGCAGGTGACTGGCTGGAGCGTGGATCTGGAGGGTTACGATTCCGCGAGAAAGCTGGCGCTGGTGGATCTCTCCCTTTCCTGGTTGCGGAAAATGGGCAAGCCGGAGGCGAGGGCGTTCGTCGCGGCGAGCAAGGCGCTGATCGAGGCGGACGGGGAGGTGAACCTGTTCGAGTTCATGCTGCAGAAAGTGATCGAGAGGCATGTGGAGATAGGGCTGGGGCTGAAGCCGGTGCCGGCCATGCGGCATCGCGAGCTGAGGTCATTGGAAAAGGAGCTGGCGCGGGTGCTCGGCGCGTTCGCGGTGCTGGGCGGGGGCGAGACCGCTCTGGCAAAGGCCGCCGCCGAATACCGGGAACATACGGGAAGGGAGCTGCCGCGTATCGAAGCCGGGCTGGCGGACGTCGCGCGGGCGCTGGTGGAGATGGATGCCGCGACGCCTCTGGTGAAACAGCGCATCCTCCGTCTGTGCGGACTGGTGGCCACGGACGACGGCGTGGTGGAGGACAAGGAACTGGAGCTTCTTCGTGCGACTGCGGAGGCGATAGGCGCGCCTATCCCGCCATTGTTCAGGACTGGCGGGTGAGGCGAGACTGCGGAAGCCCGCTGTGGCTGTCCAGGTTGGCTGCGCCACGTTGCCAAGGTTGATCCCGGTTTTCCGACCTCCGCTTTCAATCACACCCCTAGTCAGCGCTTGCGTTCAGGAAATCCCGCGCGAAGAATCCGGGCGTGGAGAAGGAGCGCAGGCCGTGGTGGCTTTATTTCAATCTGATGGGGCTGGACGCCCCCGTGATCGCCGTCGTCTGGTTGTTCCTTTTCGCGCGGACGTGGAGGGTGAATTACCATCCCTGGGAGGCGTATGTGGCGCTCGGGCTGTTCGTCTGGGCGATCAGGATCATGGGAAAACTCCTTTCGGCGGCGATGGCCGGGGCGGAGGAGGAATTCACTTTGCGGCATCGCAGGGGGCTGAAAAGGACGGCTCTCATCGCGGGAGGCGCCTCGGCCGTTCTGACGGTTCTGAATTTCCCCCTGTCCGGCTACAACTACTTCCTGATAGGAGCGGTGCTGGTCATAGGATATTTCGCCCTCGCCCTTTTCTCACCGGAAAATGAGAACGAACCCGTTTACGCGAAGCACCTGATGGGCGGGGGAGCGTTCGCCTACGGCACGGCCCTGATGGCTCACGCGTATCTTCCCAGCCTGGGCATACAGGACATGGTCATCACGAAGGAGTTCCTCTGCTTCGCCACCCTCTGCCTGCTGGCCTCTTCCGCGACGGACATGTGGACGCAATCGGGAAAGGTGGAGGACCTGGAGGTGAAGGCAGCGCACGAGCTGGCGCTTTCCCTGCCGCTCACGGTGCTAGGCGCGGCCGCGCTTGTCTTCGCTGTGCAGAACGATTCCATGAGCAGCCGCCCGTTTTTCTACGGAATACTCACTGGCGCGGCGCTGTTGCAAATCCTCAACCGCATGCGGGGGCGCTTCCGCATTGAGACGGTGAAAGTCCTGACAGGTGCCTGCCTGCTCGCTCCGGCGATGATTTTCCAAGCCTACGCGATCAGCAGGTGAGAAAGATGCCGGCCACTGGCGCGGCTTCAACTCACATGTATTTCATGAAGGCGGAGTAGACCTCGGGGGGTATGTCGAGCAGCCCGTAGTCCTTCGAGGAAACGAAGAGGAGGCTTTGCTGCCCCTTTCCGAGGAGCTGACCTTCGGATCCGAAGATCTGGTGCTCGAGAGTGCAGAATTTCCGGTTCGCGTCCTTGACCTTGATCTTCACCGTGATGGTGTCGAACTCGCGCGTTTCCCTCACGAACTTGTGCTCGAAGGAGCGGGTGAGGATGTAGAATTTCGTGTCCTTGAGGTTGAAATCCGGCATGGCGGAATTGAAAAACAGCTCGCGGGTTTTCCCGACATAGAGTGGATACATACCGAAATAGACATTGCCGACGGAGTTCGTGTCCTGGTAGGTGGCGATCATGGAATAGACGAACCATTTCCCCTCGAAATGCCCTGCCAGATCGTGGGTGCCTCCGGAAACGGGCGCCGCAACCTCGCTGGGAGCGGGCTGCCCGGTTTTGGCGATGGCCTTGATCGCGGGGATCTCGGCGGCGGCGTCCATGACTTCGCCGGCTTTTTCCGTGACAAGGCGCAGGAGATCCGTGGTCACCACCAGCCAGACGACATAGACCAGTGGCAGGAGCGAGCCAAGATACATCAGGACGTTCAGCCTCACCATGTAGCCGAAGGCGAAGACGACCAGGCACAGGCACGCCATCGAGAACATACGTATCTGCGGGAGGGGCTGCTGGCTGTTCGGGACGAAGCAGCGCGCGATGGCCAGCGCGGCGTATCCCACGAAAAACGAGGCGAAGAACACCATGAAATACTCCAGCTCGAATTCCGCGAACCAACCGATCAGGGCAACCACGGCGATGAGCAGGAAGGTCGGTATGGGGGAGGAGACGATCTGCTTCGGGATGATGGAGAGCAGCATGTTCTCGCTCTTGTCGACGTTTTTCCCGAGGAACCATTTCAGGGCGACGTAGCCGCTGTCCAGAGTGGTGAGCACACAGATGCAGAGAAATCCGAAGTAGGCCACGGGAGCCGCTGAATTCCCATCGAAGGTGCGGCTGAAATACTGCACAACGATGTCGTGGGCATAGTAGAGATCGTCGATTCCCTTGTGGGCGGCGGAGAAACTTTCCGGGGCGTTTCCCATGACCCACATGGCGAGAGAGCCGTGGAATAGAAGAAGGAGAAAGAAGATCCCGCCGCCGAAAATGTAGCTGAGGCGTATGGAGGTCTCCTCACGGTGGATCTGTATCGCGCGCTGCCAGTGCTGGAGATCCAGCCACGGGCCGACCAGAAGCCCCACCACCAGCGGGATCGCGTAGCCCCAGAACCTGTTCGAGGTGTACCCGTATTCGCCGCCGATCCCGCTGATACCCGTCCCCACGCTGGCCGGGGTGAGGGTGAAAAGGAGGGTAAGCACGCAGAGGACGAGCAGCCCGCCCAACAGCGCGTGCCCCGCCTTGATTTTCCTGATACCGAACTCCTCGCCGAAAAGGCACCCCATCGCCAGGAGCACGAATACCACCATCGTCATGGAAAGTCCCATCATGATACCCGCACCCATCTGGGTCGGTAGGAACAGAGGGGCGAAAAGGTATTTCGTGAGCGCGAAGACCGTCAGAGAGAGCGCGACGATCTGGTAGATATAGAAGATGAGCCGGAAGGGCTTGGCGAATCTGTCGAAAAACAGCGCCAGCGACTCGTGGCCGCCCTGGTGTTTTTTCGCGACGATCTGGGTGAGCCAGCCGAAGAGCATCAGCCCGAGCGCGTTCGGAATCGCGAACATCAGCAACCCGTTCATCCCGAACATGAAGGAGATCTGGACGCTGAAAAACAGCCCCAGCCCCCACATCCAGGCCATCGCGACCGAGTTCCCCCACAGCAAAGCATTGAGCCAACGAAAATTCATGCCCGCACCATTCCCGCGAATCCTGCCCGCCGCAAGCCCTTCGGCGTTCAATGTTGGACGTTTCATATTCTGTGTTTCATGTTTTCCCATGTCCGTCCGCCTTCTCATCCTTCTGTCCGGAGTCCTGGAAGCACAATCTGTCGCCACCCCCCGCCTCTCCTGCGAAGTCGATAACACCCCCTCATCCACGATTCTCACCGCGAAGACGAAGGGCAGCGACTCCGACGTGAAATTTCGTATCGACTGGTTCACGGGAAACGTGAAACCGGAGAAATTCAGGAGTGATCCGGCGAAGGAAGGCTTCATCACCTCCACCCATCTGCTGGGAAAAACCACCCTCACACGCACCATTCTCGCCAGTGGCGAGGAGGACTGCGTTTTCATCCACGTCCACGCGGATCAACCCGGCCCCGTCCACTTCACCGCCCGTTTTGTTTCCGAAGATCCCATCGAAATCCACGACCGCCGCCAGCTCATTCTCTCCGGCAGAAAAATCCACGCCCACGCCTGGATCATCCCCTACGAATCCGATGTCACCGATGACGGGAAATCCGCCATCACCCTGGCTGGCGAAGGGGAAGCCCTCATCATCCTCAACCTCACCGCGAATCCCGGGAAGCACCGCATCGCAGACACCCTTACCCGTCTCGGCGGGAAATACGATCCGGGTCACACTCCTCCCAGCCCGCACCTCATTTGGGAAGGAGTGATGAAGGGAACCAGGGAATGAGGGAAACCCGATCCCCCGATTAGCCCCATCCCTCAATCCTCTTGCGCCCCGCCCGCATCCCCCCTTAAATCCCCGCCCCCAGCCACCGCGCCATGATCGAACAACTTCGCAAATACACCGGACTCATCATCGTCCTCTTCGTCCTCGTCATCATCGGGTTCGTATTCCTGGACTCCAGCACCATACGCGCCTCCAGCGGAGGCGCGCCTTACCTGAAAGTCGACGGCCGCAAATACTCCGACCAGGAATACCAGAAACTCGGCGAGAACGCTTACAGCCTCACCCAGTCCCTCATGCAGTCCGGCGATTTCAGCCTATATCCTTTCCTCATCACCATGACCGGAAAAGCCCAGTCACCCCAGCAGGCCGAGGAAAACTTTTTCACCAACCGCATCCTTCTCCGCTCCGCGAAAGAGGAATTCGGCATCTACCCTGGCCCCGAGGAGATCGATTCCTTCATCCGCCAGCTCCGCGCATTCACCGGACCGGACGGAGCCTTCTCCCCGGAGCAATACCGGAATTTCGTCGAGAAAGGCATGGGGCGCCTTGGCCTTACCGAGGGAGACCTCCGCGAACTCTCCTCCGACATTCTCACACAGCGCAAACTCGCGGACATCCTCGGGTCAGGACTTTCCGCAAGCCCGGAAATGGTCGCAAAAACCACCGCTCTCGACAACCAGCGTGTCAGCGTGAACGTCGCACGCATCGACATCGATCCCATCGAGGAAAAAATCGACCCGTCCGAGGAGGAGATCAAATCCTACTGGGAAACCGTTCAGGACGCTTTCAAGACCAGTGAGAAACGCAAGTTCACCTACCTCGTCGCCAAGCCGGAGGACGCGAAGGAAATCCCCGAGATCCCAGCACCGGCCGCCGACGCCACCGACGAAGCCAAGGCCGCATACGAGAAGGAAAAAGCCGACCGTGAAGCCACCATCACCGACTCCCGCCGCGAGGTCGGATTCGCAAACGACGCGAGAGTGGAGAAATTCTACGACGCCCTCCTGGCGGAGCAATCCCCCGATTTCTCGAAGCTCGCCGAAGAAGCCGGGTTCGAGCTGAAGACCACGGAACTCTTCGCCCTTGCCGAAGCTCCTGAAGAACTGAAGACCCCGCTCCGCTCCTCCAGTTCCCAGGGCACCGCCGCCGACGAGCTTTTCAAAATGAACGTCACTTCCGATCCTTTTTCGAAAATCTCCCCGGCCATCGCCATCGGTGAGAACGAGTGGCTCATCGCCCGCCTCGAGGAGACCGAGGAAGCCCGCGTCCAGACCTTCGCCGAAGCCCGTGACGAGGCGCGTGCCCGTCTCATCGCCGACAAGGCGACCGCCGGGTTGGAGGAGGCTGCCGAAAAAGCCACCGAAGAAATCAAAACCGCCGTGGCCGATGGAAAATCCTTCGACGAGGCCGCGAAAACCGCCGGCATCACCGCCGAGACCGTGAGTATCCCGGAAGTCACCTCCACCTACCAGGGTGATACCACGAAAGTCCCGTCCAACCTTTTTGACACCGCTCGCTACGTCGATCCCGGCTCCCTGGCCGAGCCTGTCATCGAGTCCGATCGCGCGTTTCTCGTCCACATCGTCAGCCGCGAAGTCGTAAAACAGGAAGATACCGAGATGGCCACGGAGGCCGGCGTCCAGAGAGCCGCCGACAGCAACAAGCTGGCCGCCTTCTCTTCATGGCTCGATACCAAGAGCCAGGCCGCCGACATCCAGCAGCTCTACCGCCAGTAGGAGCATGGGTTTCCAAGCCGTGCCCCCGCGGTCCGGAAGGCTCGAAGCAATATATCCCGAAACTCCGTGAGCCTATCCCTGCAGGAAACCTTCGACGAAGCCTCCGGTCACCTCGCCATCGGCGAGCTCGACAAGGCCACGGTCCTCTACCGGAAGTGCGTGGAGCAAGACCCCGCCCACTTCGATTCCTGGCACGCCCTTTCCATGGTTCTTCTGAAAACCGACCAACTGAAAGAAGCCCTCGGAGCCTCCCTGCAGGCCACTTCCCTCCAGCCGAACGACCTTCTCGCCTGGACCGCCCTCTCCCAGATCTACGTCCGCCTCCACGACATCCCCAATGCCGAGGCCGCCAAAGCAAACTCCCGCATCCTTTCCCTGGGAGGGAGAGTGGTGCGGGACCCTCAGCCTGAAACCTGAAAATTTCCAACCAGCAAACTTTAGAATGTTTTTTGTCACAACCGCAATTGATTACACCAACCGCTCCCCCCACCTGGGTCACGCCTATGAGAAAGTCCTCGCGGACGTCCTCGCCCGCTACCGCCGCCTTGCCGGGGAGGAAGTGTATTTCCTGACCGGAGTCGACCAGTATGGCCAGAAAGTCCAGCAGACCGCGGAGAAGGAAGGAGTCTCCCCGGCGGAATACGTGAAAACCGTTACCACACGGTTTTCGGATCTCTGGGAGAAAATCGGAGTGGAATACGATGGCTGGGCGGAGACCACGGATCCCCGCCACATCGCCTGCGTCCAGTCCATCCTCACGGATCTCCACACGAAGGATCAGATCTACAAGAAGAACTACAAGGGATTCTACTCCGTCCGCCAGGAGCAGTTTCTCACGGATCGCGATCGCGACGAATCCGGCGAGTTCGGCGCGGAGTGGGGCGAGGTCACCGAGATCGAGGAGGAAAACTACTATTTCAAGCTTTCCGACCACACACCGTGGCTACGCGATTTTCTCGAAAACTCCGGTGACACCATCCTCCCCGGCCACCGCAAGTCCGAACTCATCAACGCCCTCGACAAAAACACGGGCGCCGATCTCTGCATCTCCAGACCCAAGGATAGACTCACCTGGGGAATCGAGCTGCCCTTCGATTCCAGCTTCGTGACCTATGTCTGGTTCGACGCCCTGATCAACTACATCTCCTTCGTCGGCTACAAACCCGGCGACACCCTCCCGGAATTCGAAAGCATATGGACGGACAGGCCCGTCCATATCATCGGCAAGGATATCCTCGTCCCAGCCCACGGCATCTACTGGCTCGCCATGCTCCACGCCCTCGGCTTCGCCGATGAGAAGATGCCGCAGCTCCTCGTCCACGGATTCTGGAACAGTTCCGGCGAGAAAATGTCCAAGTCACTGGGCAACATCGTCGATCCATCGGAACTCGCCGATACTTTTGGCGTCGATGCCCTCCGCTACTACCTCGTTCGCGACATTCACACAGGTAAGGACGCGAACTTCGATGTCGGGCGTCTCGTGATGCTCTTCAACACCGAGCTGGCCAACGAACTCGGCAACCTCTGCAACCGCGCCCTCAACATGAGCGTCCGTTTCACCAACGGCATCATCTCCCCCGGCGGCTCCCTCACAAAGGACGACGAGGCGCTCCAGCAATCCCTCACCGAGTCCACCGCCGCCTACCGCAAAGCCATGGACAACCACGAGGTCTCCATTGCCCTCGAAGCCCTCAACCGACACATCGTCCACTGCAACCAGTACACCGACAGAATGCAGCCATGGGTGTTGGGGAAAAACCTCGAGAACAAGGACCGTCTGGCAACAGTCCTCCACCATCTCGCCGAATCCGTCGCCCACTGCGCCGTCCTCCTCTCCCCCGTCCTCCCGGATGCGTCCGCGAAACTCGCCGAACAACTCAAGCTCCCCTCGCTCACCACACTGAAACTCGCGGATCTCCAGTGGGGGCTGATTCCAGACGGCCACGAGATCGAGAAACCCTCTCCCGTTTTCCCCAGGATAGAGGTCAAGGCCGATACGGAAGAATAGGCGGCTCGCTAGGGAACCTGATGTGATCACACTGGCCGGGGAGATCCTACGTCCGCGTGGTTGCGATACACGGCATCACCGCAGTCCTGAAGCATTTCCCGGGGCTTGGACGCGTGCCCTCGGATACGCATAACTTTGCAGCCGGCCTGGCAACCGGGGTTCGCGAGTTCGAGGCGTCCGATTTGGTGCCCTTCCGCAAAATTTCAATAAAGAACCAAGCGGGAATCATAATAGGTCACGTCCATCTTACCTTCCTCGATCCGGATCAACCTGCCTCATGTTCCGCGGCCGTGATGCGCGAACAGCTCCGGAAAGAATGGGGGGTGAGGGGACTCTTGATCACCGATGGCTTCCCGATGACTCCTATCTTCCATGGCTCCGGCGGAATCGAAGGCGCGACGCGGAAAAGCAGCAGGTGTGGATCTGATCCTCTTGAACTACGACGCCGAAGCGGCATATGACCTTCTCGCGGCGGGCATGGAAAATCCCTTCGAAAAATAATCCTTCCACACCTTAGTGGGCATCGTTGGAAAAGAACCGTGCAACACCTCGCCGAAGCCTACTTCACCCAGCTTCCACGCCTCCCTCGGCGTCGACATCCCGGAACCTCCGGCTACCCCGCCCTCGCGAACCTCCTCAACGCGGTCGGCGATTCCCGCAAGCCGAAGATCAGCCTTTTATCCTACGCGGTATCCAACGGCTTCTTCCGCGACCCAGCATTTCTGATCGCCCCGCCATTCCTCATCTTCCGACTGGCCTTGCAGTAGCTTCTTTAGTTCCACCGCCACCGCCTTTCCCAACGCAGGAGGAACGGAATTCCCGATCTGGCGGAACTTGGTACACTGGCTTCCCGAGAAAACCATTCCCGCAGGAAATCCCTGGAGGCACGCCGCCTCCTCTACCGTCAGCCTCCGCATATGTTCCGGCACATCAACCGCCGGTTCTCCACCCCCTTCCAAGTGGGAGTGGTAGTTCACGATCCAGGGCTGGGCACCTTTCTCCAGTGCCATCTGATCAATGATCGGAGTCCGGTTGCCTCCCATCGAAGCGGGCAATGTGAGAGCTGCCGCCTCCAGATCCACCGGCCTCCCCTGCCCGTTGAAAAGCATCCCCGCGTGAGGACTCCTTCTCATCACAGGTGTCTTCGCAGCCGTCACCTTGGCCTTGCAGATGGAGTCATTTCCCGGCTCGCCGAACGCGGGCAGTGCCGAGAAAGCCTCCCGCACCGTCCTCCGCACCATCAGCTTCATTGGCACAGGCATCGGCCTGTCCTTCGCACCCACCAAAAACATCCGCTCCCGCATCTGGGGCACCCCGTAGTCCGCAGCATTCAGAACCATCACCCTACATTTGTAACCAAGCGCTTCCCCCTTTGCTTCCAGCGCCTCGATAGTGCCCGCCCAACGGCTGTTTGTCGCCAGCGATTTCACGTTCTCCATCACGAAAGCAGCAGGATCCAACTGTTCCACCACCCGGAAAAACTCCCACACCTGCTTGCTTCGCGGATCATTGGGATCCATTTTCCCGGCAACGGAAAAGCCTTGGCACGGTGGCCCGCCGATTACCACGTCAACTGCTCCCCTCGCAAGGAGAACCGCTTTTGATACATCCCCGCAGAAAATTTCCGGTAAAGGATGGCCGCGTCTTTTTAGCTCGTTCCGGTAGGTTTCGAGAGCAAAGGGATCGATGTCGTTCGCCCAGATGGTTTCGAAGCCGGCCTCCCCGAATCCCAAGTCAAGACCCCCGCAGCCGGTGTAGAGTGAAGCGCATTTCATTATGCTGATTTAGCATGAGCTCCATTTTTAGCAACCCAAATCAACCGGATTCTGAAATATCTACATTCGTGTCACAGGAAACCTTCGATCTGGAACTCGGTCGCACCCTTGCAACCCACAGGCGCGATCTCGGGATCTCACAGGACTTTCTGTCTTCGAGCCTACGAAGGAATCAAACCTTCGTATCCAAAGTGGAAACAGGGAAGCGCTCCATCACGCTGTTTGAATACATCCGCTGGTGCAAGGCATTGAACCTCGGAACAGCCCGCCGTCCAGGAAACCCTCTTGAAATTGGAAAACCATGTCGAGTAGCCTTGCACTGCTCCCTTTGGAAGAAAGGGAACGTGACGAATCAATTTCCGCCGCAGTCACCGCACTGGAAAACAAGGGTCTCTCTACGGAGGAATCCCGGCTGACACTGGAATCCTTGTTCGAAGAATGGCTGGATAAGGATGGGATCGCAGAGACATTGCCCCACGAGATACAACCGCTGTTTGCCGGAGCCTCCTGGGCTGACAAAACGTCAACCGCTCCCCACACCGCCTACGTTAAACTGATTCGCAAGCTGGAGGGAAAATATACCTCCACACGCAGGGAAGCCGCAGTTCTCGTTTCCCGGTTGCCCATCGTCCTCCTGCTAGCGGAGAAAATGAACAACTCCCCCGCCCGGATCGCGCGTCTTCTTGGTTCAGGCGATGGGAGCGATCCGGTAAGCTGGAAGGCCGTCCAAACGATCCTGGTTGGTTTCGGAATCCGGAACGAACTCGATGAAACACTCGTATCCCGCCTGATTGCCTTGGATCGCGATCTAACGACGGAAGAGTACGGCGATGCCGATGCCGCAACGCTGACCGAACTCATATCCTCAAAATCCACAGCCTTCGGACTGGGGGGCGATTTCGGAAACTCGCTCGAGTCGGCTCCTCGCGCCCATCGACGCCCGCCCGTTCATCCCATACGTTCAGATCCTGCTCTATGCCTGTGTTGTGGATTATTTCTACGACCATCCCTCGGAATACATCTACACCTTCAAGCCTAGGGGGGCGGTGGCAAACCTGATCTTCGGCACCTTCCCTCCCGGTCTGGCACCCGGCGGCAACCCCATGCTCAACAATTTCAAGGCCGTCAATCGCCTCTCACACGACTGGGCGGAATCTCGGGATGATAACCGGGACCAGGCCATCGCGCTTGTGAAGATCGTTCTCGTACTTTCGTCGCTATCCTATCCGGCGCGGAAACAACTCGCCGGTTCCATCCGTCGCGGGATCCTCCGCTTTATCGAGATTAACACTCCCGCGAAAGTGACCATGCCTTCAGCCGCTACCCCCGCAGACGTGGCTCGCTTTCTTCAAGCCGTTTCCCAATCTCCAACCAACTCCCGCGACATCATTGAGCAACGCGTGACCGATTTCCTCGCAACCATGAACCACCGCGAAGCGGTCTGGCGTGCTCGTGGACTCGGCGATCCGGTGAACGCCAGCAACACCTCATCCCGCAAGCTCGGGGACTGCGATTTCCAGAACGCCGCCACCCAGACCTGCCATGCGGTGGAATCCCACGCCGGCCGCCTCACCGATGTCTATCTGCACGAGCATCTCCGCACCCTCCGCCTCAACCTCCCAAAGCGGCTTGATGAATGGAGCGGGATTTCCGAAATCGGAGAATGGAAGCTGGAGGTTCTCTTCATCGCCCACGAAAATGCCCTTACCCCGGATTGCGATCAACCGGAACTGGCCATCCCCTGCGACATCGTGGTTACAACCTTCGCGGAAGCCTGTGAGAAAGTGATCGGGATAGCCGAAGCAATGCAGGTTCAAGCCGTAAAACTTTTCAATCGATGGGTCGTCCGGCCTCTCAATGCCCCAAACACCCCCCACTCGGCTAAGCTCAAAGCTGTCGAATTATCCAAACCCACTTCGCCCGAAATTTGAAATTCCATGCCCGGCCCCGGCAAAACCACCCCCGGCACAAGAGGCGAAGGCTTCCTAGACATTTACCTCAACGCCGCCACCCGCTGGAAAAACATCCCCACGGAAGCCTGGAACTACAGCCTCGGCGGCTACCAGGTTCTAGAAAAGTGGCCCAGATACCGCGAGCAAACCCTGTGAATTTCCGATGCCTCGCCAGCGATATGGAAAAGAGAGTGAACGCCCCTTCACCTACCGGTTCCTGGCCCCATCACAGCGGGATCGGTGAGGCGCTGGCACAAACGCTCCGCAGTCAGACCAGAATCACCGCCTCTTCCGAACCGATTCCTTCCTCCCGTCAGCGCAGCCGCATCCTTTCCCGCAGCCGGTCGTGCTTTTCGGGCGGGTGAGTTGCCAGGCGAAAACAGCAAGAGTGCCTGCGACGCAGGCGAGGGCGGTGGTTGTCTGCCAGTCCATAATGCTTGTTTATGAGAATCCCAGCAACCTGCCACCCTGGAACACAAGAAGCGAGGCGGCGTAGGCGAAGCCTGTCATGAAGACGAACTGGCCTATGCCCCATTTCCAGGAGTTCGTTTCCCGGGCTACTACGGCCGTAGTAGGCAGACACTGGAGGGCGTAAATGAAGAAGACGAGTAGGGAGACCAGGGAGAGAGGGGTAAAGAGAGGTTTCCCGTCAGGCCATTCCGCGGCCTGTATCCTTTCACGGAGGAGGTCGCGTGTCTCGATATCATCATCGGCCTCCTCCACGCTGAAAATGACGGCGAGGGTGGAGACAAGGACTTCGCGGGCGGCGAAGGAAGTGAGGATGGCGGTGCCGGTGCGCCCGTCGAAGCCGATGGGTTTCACGACAGGCTCGATGAACTCGCCGATGCGACCCATGGCGCTGTGGGCCAGCGCTTCGCCTTCGTCCTCCGAATCCGTTTTCGGATAGGTGGCGAGCGCCCAGAGAAGAATGGAGAGGCCTAGAATGATGGTTCCGGCTTTCCTGACGAACGCCCACCCGCGGTCGATGACATGGCGGAAGATGTAACTCCACTGGGGGGCACGGTAGGAGGGGAGCTCCAGCATGAAGTGGTTGACGGATTTGTCCGCGCCCAGTCGCCCGCGCAGAAGCCTCGCAACGACGAAAGCGGTCAGTGTTCCAAGGGCATAGATTCCGAAGAGGACGAGAGCCTGTTTCCAGGTGCCCTCGCTTTCATGGAGCAGCAACGGGATGATGAGGAAATACACGGGGAGACGGGCGGAGCAGCTCATCCACGGGGCGACGAAGATGGTCACCAGCCGCTCCTTCGCGGAATCCATCGTACGGGTCGCCATGACTCCGGGGATGGCGCATGCGTAGGAACTGAAAAGCGGGAGGAATGCCTTTCCGCTGAGTCCGGCCTTTGCCATCACCCCGTCCATCAGGAAGGCGGCGCGGGACATGTAGCCGCTGCTTTCAAGAAGGCCGATGAAGAGGAAAAGCAGGATGATCTGCGGGAGGAAAATGAGAACGCCGCCGACACCGGCTATGACGCCATCGACGACCAGAGAGCGGAAATCGCCCTCCGGCATGAGGCTTTCCACCCAACCGGCCAGGGCTCCTGTGGCGCCATCGATCAGATCCATGGGGATGGAGGCGAAGGAAAAGATGGCCCAGAAAACGGTGAACATGACCGCGAGGAAGCAGACCCAGCCGAGAACCGGGTGGAGAAGAACGGAATCCAGCTTGTCGGAAAGGGTGCGCTGGTGGGAATCCTGCCTGCGGGCGGCCAGTTCGCAGAGTTTGGAGATGAAATCCCGGCGCCGACTCTCGGCATCCGCGTCATGCCCGTCGGCCAGCCACGAGGCCTCGGACGGAGGTGGGAACGGGTGACGGAGAGCCTGTTTCAGCTCGATGATACCCTTGGAGGCATTCGCCTGCATGGGGACTACAGGGATGCCCAACTCTTCGGAAATTTTCGCAGGATCGAGGCGGAGTCCGGTTTTCTCCGCGACATCGACCATATTGAGGGCAAGCAGGCAGGGGTGCCCGAGTTCGATGACCTGGAGGACGAGCTGGAGGTGACGCTCGAGGTTCGAGGCATCGACAACACATACGACGAGGTCGGGCTTCACGGTGCCGTCGAGTTTTCCGGTGAGAGCGTCGAGAGCCACCTTCTCGTCAGGGGAGTTCGCGCGGAGTGAGTAGCAGCCGGGGAGGTCGAGGACATCAAGCCTGGTGCCGGCGGTCGTGTAGGCTTCGCCGGTTTTCACCTCGACGGTGACACCCGCGAAATTCCCGACGCGCTGGTTCTTGCCCGTGAGAGCGTTGAAGAGGGTGGATTTGCCGGAATTCGGGTTTCCGATCAGGGCAACCGTCGAAGGGGCTGCGGGCGCGTTGGACATCAGGAACCGGTGACTGGAAAATTAGCGAACCGGTGACACCATGATCTGCTCGGCAAGCTCGCGGCTGATCGCCATGCGAGCGCCACAAAGGGAGCACACAAGATTGCGACCATTGGAGAGTTTGCGAAGCTGCATCTGCTCGCAGAACCCGAGATCGCGGAGACGCTCACACGCGGGGCCGTTCAGACCGCTGATGCGGACGTCGCGGTTCAATCCCACCTCGTTCAGGGTGAAGGCACGTTCCGCGGGGCGGGCGGGTGCTTTGAGGGCTGTCATCGCGAGAAAAGTAGTTAATTGAGATTGGTTTGCAATAGCTAAAAAGAAAAAATCGAGAAATTTTTAGGAGCCGGAGCGGGTTAAGTTGCTTGGAATATCCCTACGGGTGGCATTTATTTGGATAGATATGAGCGCCCTTTCAGCAAATTTGACCTGGTCAGTCGATTCGCCCTTCCCTTACATCATGGTGGCGTTCCCGATTTTCTTTGTAGGAACCTGGTGCCTGGTATGCTTCCTCCTTTCACGTTCAGGCGGATGGCAGGAACTTGGAAAACGTTTCGCTACGGAGGAAGTCCCCGATGGCGAGACGCTGTCTGCCCAATCCGCACAATTCGGTGGCTGGTGCAATTACAACCGCTGTCTGACATTTCGGATTTCAAGTGAGGGACTGCATATGAAAGTCTGGTCACTGTTCCGGCTGGGGCACCCGCCATTACTGATTCCTTGGAAAGAGATCGGGAAGCCCCGCGTCAAACGGCTTCTCTGGTATGAAACCGTGTCGTTCACAGTCGGTGATCCCGAAATCGCCCGGATCGCCGTCTCGAAGAAGCTGTTCGACCGTTTCCCGGTCGCTAGGGAGCTGCGACCTTGACGGCGCGGAGACGGATGAAGCGCTTCGAATCACCCGGGACAATTGCCAAAGTTGATCTGACTTTCGGGCTCTCCCCCGGAACTTCGATCAGAGACTCCACGATGCCGGTGGTTTGCCAGCCAGTGGATCCGAGCGAGGTATTCCACTCCGCCACGAGTGTCACGTCATCACGGTTTTCCGCCACCCTGTATGTGATGGAGATTCCGGTGGCGGTCTGACTCAGAATGATGGGCGAGGGCTGGTCGAAAGTGCCGGGAAGGCTGTCGAGCTTGTATTCGACAAGGTTGGGAATGAGATCCAGGTCGGAGTCCCCGTTTATGCCGGGATCAGCGACAGAAAATCCGGCTATCCAAGACTCGAAGGTGGGTGCTCCCGTGGTTGTCAGGTTCAGCGTGAAATTCTGCGAGGTAATACCTCCTACGATATTCGTCAGATTCACGGTGACGGGGTAGGAGCCGGTCGTGGCAGACGAAGAGATCGTGCCAGAAATAAGACCGGTCGTGGCATTCAGCGTAAGACCTGCGGGGAGCTGCGAGCCACTCGCAAGGCTGTAAATCGGAGGATCGCTGAGATTATTGGTGCGCAGCCGGTTGATAAACAGTTCGTTCGGGCCGCTGTTCGCCTTGCCGGGGGTAACGCCGTTTACGGGAGCCTCGTCATCCGTTATTGTCAGGATTCTCGTGGCCGCCACGAAACCGGGCCGGAGACCGAAACGGTCACCGATCGCGTTCCATCCGGCAGATCGTTGTCGATGGTCCCGATAGGGAACGTGGCTGATGTCTTGCCCTGCGGGATGACAAGGCTGGAGGGGACGCTGACCGAGGCGTTATCGGACGAGGTGATCTGCAGTGTGAGATCCGTCGCCGGCGGGTCGGAGATCGTCACGGTCGCGAGTGAGGCGGCGGTGCCGGAGATCTCGGAAACGCTGGATGGGGCGAGTGCCAGGCTCAGGAGGATATTCGGAGACTGGGCGGAAGAGATCAGTATGTTGTCGATGGCCAGAGCGTCGCGGGCGCCGGAGCCGGGATTGGATTCCGCGCTACGGTAATACCAGCGCAGATAGATCTCGGGCATGCCGAATTGTGTGTTTCCGGTATTCCGGTTGTTGAAAACGGCGGGAAGCGGGAGGTTCTCGTATCTACTCACCGTGCCTGTCGGGATCGCCCCCGATGAGTAGATGCCACCGCCTATCCCCGTCCAGATGGTACTGGAAAACCGCGGATCACGGGTGGCATATTGCAGATCGAACTGCATGTTGCGCGGCTGTTCGTCGATTTTTATGACATCGTAGGAGATCTTCAAATTCGTAAGACCGTTCGTGTCTTTCAGGGCGAGCACGATGAAGCCCGGCTCGAAAGTGCCCGGGGCGCCGCGGAGGCCGATGCGGGAGCCGTAGTTGAAATTGCCGGCCGTCGTTTCCGAGCCGTTCCCGATGCTCATGCTATCGTCAACCGTCGTGTTGATCAAGGACGTCCATCCATCCGGATAGCTGCTGCCGAAAGCTCCCGGGCTGACATTGAAATTCTGTTCGTATCGACCTCCCGAGAATGCCGCGAACGGGTTGAGCCCCCTGCCTCCCCCGCTGTCACGAGGGATGGACCTGGACGTGCCGGAGCCTGTCCTTATCCAGTTTCTCCCGGTGTCCGCGCCCGTATCGGAATCGCCGAAGTAGAACGCGGCGGAACCTGAGGGAACCAGTCCGATATTGGGACTGGCATCGATGGAACTACCGTAGCTGAGGGAATGGACGACCGCGCCAGTGGCATTTGCCACGAAAAGCGATCCGCCGGAATTTCCAAAGGACGGCCAGCTTCCAGCGGCCTGGTTGAAATAGGTGGCATTGGTGCTGGCGAGCACCATTTTTCCGGAAGCGGCGTCGGTGGTATCCGCGGGCAGGAGCAGGTCTTTCGGAACCCTTCCATCATAGATCACGATCAGGGTCCCGGCAGGTATGGCGTCCCATACGGCGGAGTCTCCAAACAGCACGACATTGCCGGTCGAGTCGCGGAACTGCCATTTTCGGAGGCTCCCGTTTTTCATGACAAGAATCTCCACCCATTGCGATCTGCCGCCGTTCCCGTGACTGAACTCGTTGATGATGGCCTGGCGGTTGACGACAGTTTCAACGCCCTTCAGAACCAGCCCGCTCTGGTAGGAATAAGTTGAACCGGGCGCGGCGAACGCGACGGGACGGGTCAGGATGTTCACCGGTTCGGAAAAGGAGGGTAAGCTGGTCGTGTTACTGTCGGACGCAGTGATGCGGCATCTCCAGAGTTTCCCGGCGTTCGAAGCGGACACCGGGAGTTCCGGAGCCACCGCTCCCGGAAAATCCGCGTAGGAGACCTCGTCCGTGCTGGATTGCCATTGGTATGCGAGGATGACCGTCGCGTTCTCCGGATCGTTCGCGGAGACGGAGGTGATCCTGAGCTGGGTGTCGGAAAAAACCTGTCCTCTCGCGTTCTGGGCGAGCGCGGTGATCGAAGGAGTCTGGTTCAGCACGGTTACGGTGACGGGTGCGGAATCGGCGCTTTTGGAATCCACGTCCGTCGCCCTTGCGACAAACCTGACCTCTCCCAGCGATGGATTGTGAACAAACGAATAGGGAGCGACCGTGTCCGTTCCGATCAGGACGTTATTCGCGAAAAGCTCGACCTTGGTGATTGTCGATAGATCCCCGTTGACATCGAAATCCTCGGCGGAGACCTCGACGGGAATCGGGACGCCGGGGCTGCTGAGCGAACCCGTGGCCGGGCTTGAGATGGCGACGACTGGAGCGGGGTTGACCGGTGCCGCCGACGCTCCGAAGACTGTGAGTTCGGCGAAGCCGAGCGTGCCGACCGTACTGTTCACGTTGCTCCGGTCGGCGATTTTCAGAGTCCATGTCCCCGAGGAAAGCTCGCCCCAACTACGCGTCGTGCAGAAAGTCCAGTTCGAGTAGTTGCTGTTCGGATCGGAGCGGACTTCCGCCAGCCTGCTTTCCATTCCGGAGGGCGAGGTGAGGCTGATTTCCAGCTCCCCGCGCGAGGGGTGGCTGATGCTCAGGCGAAGGTTGACGTGCTCGGTCCGGATATTTGAGGTCGGGATGGAGAACTGTCTCGTCACGCCCGCGGAGCTGTTGTTCGGAATGCTGGCGTTAATGGAGGACTGCGTCGAGACGACGTTCGTGTGCTCTCCCAGGTTCACCCAGGTGGATGCCATCGTGACGGCGGCGGTCGCGTCCACCAGACCGGCTCCGAAGTCGTGGTTGAAATGGAAACCCGCAGAATTGTCCCTCCAGTCGGAATCGGAAGGCAGGATTTTTTTCGCGGAACGGATGAGGATTTCCTGAACATCCCTCCATCCGAGAGCCGGGTTCTCCTTAAGCATCAGCGCGACGATGCCGGACACCTGTGGGGTCGCCGCAGAGGTACCACCGAAAGTATCCGTATAGTTGCCAGTCGAGTTCAGAGTGCCGTTGTAGCCTGGATCAGCGGCAGCGGCCGTATTGTCGGTCGTGACTATCCCAAGTCCGCCGGATCCCGATGAGGGAGCCACGACGACAAGGTTCGCGCCAGGTTCGGAGTAGTCCGACCGGCGGCCTCTCGAATCCATCGCGCCTACGGCGATCGTATATATCGAGTTCGCGTAGCCGTCATAGTTCGAATTGTCCCGGGTGGAAGTCCTCCCTCCGTTTCCACCGGCCCAAACGTAGATTGTTCCATTGGTGTCACGGCCTGTCAGCGCCCCGTTGCGGAGGGCGCTGAGAGTGAGCGGCCCCGGTGCGTCCAGTCCCTCCCCGCTGTCGGGAGGCCCCCAGCTGTTGCTTTTCACCTGGATCACTCCGCCCTGGTGCGCCATCGCCTGTGATTCGGTCAGATCGGTCGTCGGACCGGCGATCAGCCGCATTCCGACCAGGGTCGCGGCGGGAGCCGTCCCAGCGACACCGATGCCATTGTCACCCCTCGCTCCGACGAGACCGGCACAGGCCGTACCATGCCTGTCGCCTACCCCCGGATTCGGGTTGTCATCATTACCGTTGTAATCAATATCGATGGTGGTGTTGACATTTGTCAGGAGATCCGGATGCGCGGTCTCCAGACCGTCATCAATGATACCGACCATAATGCCTAGACCACGACGTTCGTTTCCTGCGGTTCCATATTGCCAGGTGCCTTCCACATTCACGTCCGTGCCCGCCGATGAGGCCGGAATTTTGCTGATATGCCATTGTGTATTGATCAACGGATCCGATGGCAGCGCTTTTTTCGTCTTGTAGGAGGCCAGGAGGACGTCCGCCGACTCGACCGCCCCTTCCCCACGCAGCCCGGCTATTTTCTCCAGAGCGTCAAGTGGCGCTTCTGCGGAAAAAACCACCCATTCGGGAGCATATGAAGGCCGATCGACGATGCGCAACCCGTGTCTCTTCGCGATGCCCTCTGCCTGTTCCTGCGGAAGCCTGGCGCGAACCCGCGAGGTGATGTAGCGACGGTTGGCCTCGTTTTTCTCCCCGTCCTCCACGTAAGCGACCGGCATGACTCCCTGCCCGGCGGAAAAGTCTCCCATCCTGTCCCGGAGAGTTCCGGCGGTCGCCGGGGGATCGAGCTTCACCAATCTGGTTTTTCCGTCCGTGTCCATGAGCGCGATCTCCTCCAGAGACACGTTCAGCACCGGCCCGCTGGCATCGCGGTATCGTAGGGACACGCTCGCGGATCGCTCTGTTCTCGGGCCAGTGACGACTCCGTCCTCTGTCCGGGATGCTTCCATTTTCACAGAGGCAGCGGTAGAGACTTCACTAACGCCCCTTTCCGGAGATTTTAGAGACAGAAGGTATCCGGCTGCAAGAATGGCTGCGGCCAGCCCGGCCAGGAGGAATGCAAATTTGTAGGGGGTTTTTTCCATATCATTGGGCTTCAAACGTCAAACTATGATCATTCACGCGCATGGGCAAGCTATGGTTGTCAGCATTGGATCATCTGACTCACGGAAGAACGGAGGGGAAAGCCATGGTTCGCCGCCTCGCCTATCACTCAGGATCCCATCCTTGTCAGCACGCCTTCCGCACGAGAACCATCACGCTCTCCACGTGCCGGGTGTGGGGGAAAAGATCGAATGGCTGCACCTCGTCCAGCGTGTAGCCCCCGTCCCTCAGGAAACCATAGTCTCTCACCTGTGTCGCCGGATCGCAGGATACATAGATGACACGCTGCGGCCCGTAGTTCAGGAGTTGCTGGAGGAATTCCGGCGTGCAGCCTTTCCTTGGCGGATCGATCACCACGGCGGTTTCCTCCGGTGGCGTGTCGATTTTTTCGAAAATCGCCTCCGCGCTCGCCTGAAGTATGCTGACATTCGTCAGTCCGTTCAGTTTCACGTTGGCCTTCGCCCACTTCGCGCCGGCCTCGTTCACCTCCACGCCCATGACTTTCTCGAACCGACCCGCGAGCGTGATCCCGAAAAGCCCGGCGCCGCAATAGGCGTCCACCAGATATCTCGCGCCTCCGGCAAGCGCTTTCTCCCCGACATACGCGGTGAACTTCGGCAGGATGAACGGGTTGTTCTGGAAGAACTCGCCAGCCACGAAGTCGAATCTCACATCCCCCACCTCCTCACGGACGACCGCCTTCGGATCCCTTTCCACGCGCCCCTCCGTCGCGCGCAGAAGTATGGTAGCCCCGCGCCGGAACTGACGCCCGTTTGCCCTGATCTCCCCGTGAATGGCGGGGAGCGCCTCGTTGATCTCCGACATCGCGATGGGGCAGTTCTCCACGTTGAGAATCTCGTTGCGCCGCCCGACTTTCAGGAAACCTATCTCCTTCACCACCCCGTCCTTCGGCTTCTCGAAGTGCGGAGTGATCTTCGAGCGGTAGTTCCACACCTGCCCGGAGCTCTCACAGAAATTCACCTCCCGCTCCTCTTTCGCCATGTGTTTCAGAAGCTCGCGGATCTGCCGGGTCTTCCACGCCAGCTGCTTTTCATAGGAAAGATGCTGGTACTGGCACCCGCCGCACTCGCCGAACAACGGACAACCCGGTTCAACCCTGTCGGGCGATTTCTCCAGAACCTCCACCAGATCCCCCTGCGAGTGGTTTTTGTCATTCCGGAAAATCCTTGTCCGGACGAGTTCTCCGGGAAGAGCGTAGGGGACGAAGACCACCCACCCCTCAACCCTGCCCACTCCCGCCCCGAGGTTCGTCAGCGAATCGATCCTCAGCTCGATCTCCTGATGGTATTCGAAAGGTGTCGGCACGAATTTTTTCGGAGGGCGGCTATGCATGTGGGAGGGGTGTTATGTGATTTCCGCTGGGAAGGAAACCGCGATCTTTTCCGCCGGCCTTCCTGGAAGCCGGATACATCGGAGGTTGAAACATCGCGCCGGAAACCGGAGTATCCTTTGACTGAAAAACTCCCATGAAACACTCAATCCCCATGAAAAGCCGCCGCACCTTCCTCAAAGGCCTGACCGCCACCACCGCCGCGGGTATCGCGATGCCGAATCTCCTGCTACGCGCGCAGGATGTCCCCGCCGGGAAAAGACTCGGAATCGGCTGCATCGGGGTCGGAGGGAAAGGTTTTTCCGACATGAAGAACGCCTCGTTTGAAAACGAGATCGTCGCGATCTGCGACGTGGATGCGAACCACCTCGCCAAGGCTGCCGAGAAATTCCCGCAGGCTCGCACATACAAGGATTTCCGCGAGATGCTGGAGAAGGAAAAGGGCATCGACGGAGTCACGATCGCCACACCGGATCATTCGCACTACCCTGCCGCGATGCATGCCATTTCCCTCGGAAAGCACGTCTGCGTTCAGAAGCCGCTGGTGAACACGCTCTGGGAGGCGAACGAACTCCACCTGGCTGCGAAGAACAAAGGAATCATCACCCAGATGGGCAACCAGGGCCACACCTACGAGGAAAACCGTCTGCTCAAGGAATGGTTCGACGCGGGTGTTGTCGGAAAGGTGAAGGAAATCTTTGTCTGGACCAACCGTCCGATCTGGCCTCAGGGTGAAGCGGCGGTGATCAACCCTGGCAAACCGGCTCCCGATACCCTGGACTGGGATCTGTGGCTCGCGGCTGTCCCGGATCGCCCCTATGCCCCCGGCATCCATCCCTTCGCTTGGCGCGGATTCTATGAATTCGGCAGCGGCGCGCTTGGCGACATGGGCTGCCATAATCTCGACCCGCTCGTCTGGGCGCTGGGACTGGGGGTTCCCAACCGCATCGAGGCGGTCGCCGACGGCCTCACGGACGTGGCCTGGCCGCGCGGCGCGAAGGTCGATTATCTCTGGAAGAACGTGCCCGGGCATGGCGACATAAAGCTGCACTGGTATGAGGGGAAAAACACGGACGGCTCTCCCTGCCTTCCGCCACCTCCGGAAGGTCTGGACAAACCCATCAGCAAGACGGGCTTTTACGTCGTCGGCGAAGACGGCATCCTCTACAACCAGGGCGACCAGGCGAAAAACCTGACCATTCTTCCCGAGGCGCGATCCGCGGAATTCCTCGCCTCTCCTCCGGAGAAAACCCTCGAGCGCAGCCCGACCCCGGGAGATCCGCAGAAGGAATGGTCGCTCGCGGTCAAGCAGGGCAAGCCTTTCCCGTTCATGTCCCAGTTCGATTACGCCGTGCCGCTCACCGAACTTTGCCTCTTGGGCGATCTCGCCATCCGCACAGGCCAACCGGTCGAATGGAACCAGGAGAAATTCGCGGCCGTCGGCAACGATGCCGCCAACAGACTCGTGAAACGCGCGGCCTATCGCGAGGGCTGGGATTACTCTTCCGCGAAAATCTAGCTGCTCCCAATCGGGGACACCGCGGATCAACGCCGTCGCTGGGAAGGTCGGGGCTAATCTAGGTTTCCCTTTTCGAAATCCAAAGATTCGAGCCACGAAGCCCCTCTCCATGTTGTTCACGGTCAGAAGCCCTCCATTGTTGGCATTCTTAGGATTTGCCGTGTCACCCCTCTGCGCGGAGCGGATCGATGTCTATCTGCTCGCCGGTCAGTCGAACATGTCGGGGAGAGTGAGCACAGGTTACACCGGAGAGGCGGGTGACGACGAAGTGCTCTACTATTATCGCTCGGACGGCCCCGCCTCGAACAACCAGACTTCCGGAGGAAATTTCGGCACCCTCGCGCCGCTTGCCACCGGTTTCTACGGACCGGAAATTTCCCTGGTTCGATCCATACAGGAAAAATCATCCGATAGGATCGCGGTCGTGAAAGTGAGTGACGGGGGCACATCCCTCGCTACGGACTGGAATTCCCGGGCGACCGGTGGAAACACCTGGTGGCTGAACTGGAAAAACGACACCACCGACGCATGGAACGACCTGCTGGCTCTTGGTCATACTCCCGTTCTAAAAGGCATTTGCTGGCTACAGGGCGAGTCCGACTCGAATTCCCAGACCCGCGCGAATGCCTATGAGACCAATTTCACAAACCTCGTGGAGGACATGTTCTCGCACATGGCGGCGCTCACCGACGTGTCGGCCACGCCGTTCGTGACCGCGCGCATCGGCATGCTGTCCGCGACCACCTATCCGTTCGCCGCCACCATCCGCACAGCCCAGAGGAGTGTCATGGAAACAAGCGTGCGCTGGCACTGGTTTGATACCACGGATCTCGCCACGACAGACGGCGTTCATTTCGATGTCGCCGCGGTCGCGACGGTCGGACGGCGCTTCGCGTCGAGGCTCCTGTTCCCTACCGGAGCTCGCGTTTCGGTTTCCCGGGGAACCGAAGGCGACATTCGGGTGGATTTCACCGGTACCCTGTATCAGAGCGGAAGTCTTGAGCCCGACTCCTGGACACGCATGGATCCCCAGCCCTCCTCGCCCTATGTTTTTATGCCCGCTCAGGCGGGTAGAATGTTTTTCCGGGCATCCGACGAGTAGCGATCCGCTTTCGGTAACTAGCAGGCTTTCCTCAACGCCTACGGGCAGGGCGGCGTTTCTCCACCCATGAAGATCAGGATGAAACGTCACTAGAGCGAAATGCGTGAGGAACGTCGGCAGCTCAGTCTTTTGACCTTACTTCGAGATTAACAAAAAGTTTTTCCAGCGGTTTACCCGTGACTGTTGCGGTGATGGTGACTGACCCACCGACGGGAGTTCCCTGCGCGAAACTCACCGTGGTTCCCTCGAAAGAGAAGCCGTCATCCGTGAACGTGGAGAGATCGTTGGACCACTTGTATGCGACCTCCAGATCATCGGCGGGCTCGTCGTTCAGTGGGTGGATGAAAATGAATGTTCCGTTCGCAGGATCGGCGGCTTCCGCGACCAGTCCGCTGGAGAAGATGTCCGGGCTGGTGCCGAAATAGTTCTCGATCCCGTTTTTCACCCCGTCGTGATCAGGATCATCGTCAAGGGCGGTGTCGTCTCCAACGGGAAAACCTGCGATCCATGTGCTGAAATCGTTCGAAGATGCCAGCGGGCTTTCTCCTGAGGCCAAAGCTGCGATTTCACCGGCTTCCAGCACCCGCCCAAAAATCGCGACGTCGTCGATCAATCCCACGAAATCGTTGCTGATCGTAGGCGAGGGAACGCCACCCCTGATCCACGCGCCGATGGAGGTGTTCTGGAAAGTGTATGCCCCCGTGGGCGTGTAGTTGAAATCTCCCGTCTCCGCAACGCCATCGACGTACACAGCGACACTGCCCGCATCGTCCGTGAAGGCAAGATGGTGCCAGGTGTCGTCAAACACGATCTTGTCGCCTGTTTTGCTACCACCGGTTCCCGAGTCGTTCCGGGGAAAATTGGTGAGCTTGCCCGCCGGGCTTGTCGTGCCCCAAACATATGCGGTGCTCCCGCTGGTGTCATTGCCCTCCGCCACGATCCACCTTCCTCCCGAGGCCGGGCTGGCTCCCTTCACCCACAAGGAGACTGTCACGCCACCCGCACGCGCTTTTTCGAAAAGCCCCAGGTAGGCGAGATCCACATGACTGTCATTCCCGTCGAAACCGCCTGAACTCAAACTGTTCCCGAGAGCGGCAGGCACATCCTCTGAATAGGAGACCCCGTTGTTGGTCCCGTCGTTACCGGATGAGGAGGAATCGAGCGTGTCGTT
This sequence comes from uncultured Verrucomicrobiae bacterium, assembly GCA_963758175.1. Taxonomy (GTDB): domain Bacteria; phylum Verrucomicrobiota; class Verrucomicrobiia; order Verrucomicrobiales; family Akkermansiaceae; genus Luteolibacter. The sequence goes on along the minus strand of CAVWUI010000003.1, from coordinate 185,357 downwards.
TTCGAAATCAAGGTAGCATATCAGCCCGCCGCCCGTGACTTCGACGGTTGCAGGCGTGGCCGTTCCGGAAACCGCGAGGTCGTCATCCTTCGCGACCGCTGTGAAAGCCTCCACCGTCGCACCCGTGGAGGCGGGACGCCAGTAGGCGTTTACCGACGCGCTGATCGTGTCGTTGCTGCCAGGCGAAAACGGCGTTGCGGATGCCGCGTCCTTACCGAGTTCCAACGTTCCGTTCTGCACCTCGCGTACCTGAAAGCCTGAGACCGAGCCATCGGAGTCGGCCTCGTCCCCAATCGTGGAAAGGGCGGCGAATGTGACCTCAGTTCGGGAGCCTTGCGATGTCGTGGCAATCGGAGCCGGGAATCCGCCAAGAGTCGGCGGGGCATTCGTATCCGGTCCGGATTCGATCAATTCCAGTGTTTCGCCGTGGCCAAACCCTTCGTAGAGAAAATCTCCCCCGCCTGAAAAAGACCGGATCACGACGTCGTCCAGTTCCACGGAAACCTCCCGTCCTGCCATCGCGGAAGTATCGACAGTGAGTTTTCCGTTGGCGTTCCTGTCATTTGAAATCACATCAAGAGAGAACCTCATCAGATTCCCGGCAATCGAGTAGAAGAGGTCACCGGCCGCGTTTCCCCCATCGCCCAACCACAGTCCGAAACGCGTCGTCTTCACGTATCCTGCCACACGCATTTCATCGCTGGCTTTGAGTACCGGCTGCGGAATGTTCCCTGCCAGCAGCCGGTCACGGTACCATAACTCCCCCGCGTCCTGCCGGTTCGCATCCGGATTGGTGTGGAGCCAGTCCTGCTCCTCGTTGGCTTCATTGACCGAGTTTCCATTGAAATCCTCGTAGATCCCTGGCCCGCCAATATGCACCGTGATGTTCCCGAACTCGCCCGGAGCCGATTCCGCCGCCACCGCGTTTGCCCGGTAGCTCGTCGAGTTCACAGGAGGGCAGATTGTTTCCGTGGCATTCACGAACAGATGGATCTCGCTGTAGGGATTGTTCTTCGAGGCGAGGTTCGAAGCACGCGCCAGGTATTTGTCCAGCACCGTCGCGCCCCCGGTGTTCGGATTCCCCACATCGGTATCGAGCTGGGAAGTCCTGCTGCCCGCGCCGTGGTTATACCAACCGTCCGTAGGGTTGAAGCCGTAATCGGACATCCCGAAAAACGCCGCCCCCACGCGGAAGTAGTCGGGAAACTTCGTCAGCGCGGACATGGTGTTCCCCCCGCCACCGGAGTAGCCGGTGATGTGGACGTTCGTGCCATCGGTCAGCCCCGCGAACCTCGCATCCGCTTTCACCGCTTCAACCGCATCGTAGATATCGTGAATCTCCACCCCTCCGGAATCCCGGATTCCATCCGACCCGTCCCTGCCGCGCATCGCCACGGAAATCACGAAAAAGCCATTGTCCCGCAGTTTCTGCGCGTTCGCCCTGACGGCTCCGAAATTCCCGGTCGCGGGCGAGTAACCGTGCATCACCACGGCAATGGGGGCGTCGGAGCGCGTGTCGTCATAGTTCAGTTCGGCAAGCAGATCCAGCGGCCCGTTGAAATCCGATGTGATCGTGGAATGATATTGCGCCGCGTCGGCATTGTATCGGTGCTGGTAGTTGGCTGGGATATCTTTTGCGATTTTCACCTGAAAAATCAAGGACAGCTCCGGACCACGGCATCTGGTCACCCCAGCAGTCCGGCAATCGGTTTTCCTTTGTTGGGATCGGTGTCTTTTCCGATAATGGAGAATTTCTGGGCGCCTTTGAAGGGTTCGAAGAGTTTCATGGTGTCGAGGCCGAGGGCGGTGGCGATGGTGGCATTGAAATCCATGACACCGACTTTGTCTCCGACGACCTCCATGCCGTCCTCGTTGGTTTCCCCGATGACCTGGCCGCCGCGCACTCCGCCGCCAGCCATAAGGCAGGTATAGGCGATGGGGTAGTGGTTGCGGCCTTTGAATTTGTCGATCTTTGCCTGGCGGCCGAACTCGGTGCCCATGACGACGAGGGTGTCCTCCAGCATACCTTTCGCGGAAAGATCCTGCAACAGGGTGCCGAGAACCTGGTCAAGGATGTTGCTGCGCTCGGCGACCCCGATGTGGTTGTCGATATGGGTGTCCCAGCCTCCGAGATCGACTTCCACGAAATTCACACCGCGCTCGACGAGGCGGCGGGCGAGCAGGACACCCTGGCCGAAGCGGTCGCCCCCGTAGGCGGCACGCATTTCCTCAGGTTCCTTTTTCAGATCGAAGGCATCGAGGTCCGCGCTGGACATCATGGTGACGGCATCGTTGTAGAAATCCCCGTAGGCGCGGACGTCCTTGGACGAGTATCGTGAAATGTAAGCCTCGTCCAAGGCGCGGGAGAGGGCGAGGCCTTGCTCAAAGCGTTCCTCGGAAAGACCCTCCGGGCGGGCGCTGTTGGAAAGGCCGGATTCGGGATTGGAGATCGGAAGCGGGGCGTATTTCACCTCCATGAAACCGGAGGCCGGGTGCCCGCCAAGGCCTCCCACGCGGACATAGGGCGGGAGGTTCGGGTTGTTCCGCTTACCGAGGGCGGTGGCCCATGCGCCGAGCGCGGGATGGATTATGCCTGCCTGGTTCTCGTAGCCGGTGCGGAATTTGTACTGGCCGGGCTCGTGGTTTCCCTGGGTGTGGCTCATGTTCCGGATCAGGGCGATCTTATCCATCTGCTTGGCGACCTTCGGCAGGTTGCTGGTCACGCGGATGCCATCGACGTTGGTGCCGATGACGCCGACAGGGCCTTGCACCGCCTTGTTGTCGGGCTTGGGATCGAAGGTATCGATGTGGGACATGCCGCCTTCCATGAAAAGATAGATCACACGCTTCGCCGTGGCCTTCTGTGCGGCGGATGCCTGTGCGAGGGCGGCGGTCAGGCGCTCCTGGCTCATGAGGGAAACGCCGAGGAAGTAACCTGGCGACGTTTTTCATGAAGCGGCGGCGGGAGGGCTCGTCGAGGCGGTTGATGAGATTGTCCATTGGAAGTGACTGGTGCCGAGTGACAAGTGAGAAGTTGAAGACCTGGGTTGTGCGAATTTTTCCAGTTTTAGTTCTTAAACAGGAACTGGCGGGTGTTGATGAGAGCCCAGGCGAGATCGGCGTACGGGCTTTCCGCGCTGCGGTCACGGACGAAGTTTGCGGTTGCGTCGAGCTCCACTTTTCCGGGGAGGCGGCCGAGGATGGCGACGAAGGTGGCGGATATTTTTTCGACCGTGGTGTCCTGGTCTTCGATGAGCTTGGAGAAGGCAGATTCAGGGTCAGCCAAGGTAGCGTGGAAGGGGCCGTTGAGGAGGGTGAGCGCCTGGGGGACGGTTGGGTTGGCCCAGGAATTGTCCATGAGCTCGCGGTCGCTCTGGCCGAAAAGACGGAGGAAATGCCCTCCGGGCGCAGGCTGCCCCACCTCGGAAGCCCGAATGAATTTATCCTCCAGGCCGGCTTCCTTCCGCTCCTTCCTTTCGTTCATCAGGACCATCAGGGGGACGTGGGTGGCAACACCGCCCTCCTCCTTCATTTTGTCGTAACTGGCGATCACCTTTTTCCAGTAATCCTCGGGGCTGCTCGCCGTGTAGAGATCCCTGATCAGAGACTGGTCCGGCATCTCCAGACTGATATGATCATCAATGTCAGCATTCACGATCACGGCCAGGGAGTCCCAGATCTCTTCAGCGGAAAGACGCGTCAGGCGGGGATCGGAAAGGATTTCAGGATGGAGCGGCTCGAAAGTCTCGGAGGTCGCGGCACGCTGGTAGGTCTCCGTGTTCGCGAGAATCCGGAGGAACTGCTTCATGTCATAGCCGGTGGCCCGCATGAGGCCTTCGAGGTAGAGCACGAGGTCGGGATCCGCGCTGCGGTGAAGCTCCACCACTTCATCGACCGGGCCGCTGAGCGGGTAGCCCATCATCCATTCCCAGAGACGGTTGGCGATGACCTTGGTGAAACGTGGATTCTCTGGAGAGGTGATCCAATCGGCGAGAACGGGCGCGAGGTCGTCGCCGTATTCCACGGGAGGGGTTTCCCCGAAAAGGACGTGGGGGGGGATTTTCTGGCCGGGTTTCCCGTCATCGTAGAGGTAGTTCTCCGGAAGCTCCCCCCATGGCTTTTCGTGAGGGAAATACATGCCCTGGGCCACGCGGTTCACGAGCAGGCCGGAGGCGTAGGAGAGGAACTCGGGGTTCTCACCTTTTTTGACCAGGGTTTCCAATGTCTCCGGGGAGACCCCCTTGAGCTTGGGAATGCCCGTGCGGAGGTCGCCGGAATCCTCTCCGCGCTTCTCCATTTTCTCGGCGAGCTTCTTCCGGCGCAGGTAATCGTTTATCGCGATCCGCTGGTTGTTCATTTCGCTGCCGCTGACGGTTTCCAGATATTTGTGCCTGGGGATGAAGCCGGTGCGGGCATCGTAGAAGGCGGCGAAGGAATAGTAGTCCTTCTGTGTCCATTTGTCGTAGGGGTGATCGTGGCACTGGGCACAGCCGATCTGGGTGCCGAGGAACAGAGTGCTCACAGCCTCCACCCCGGCGAGGCGGTTCTTCCTGTCCCTGAAGTAGAAGCCGAGCTGCGGCTTATCCCAAAAACGCCCTTCGGTGGCCAGGAGGTCGCGAACGAACTCATCGTAGGGGGTGTTTTCCTTGAGGCTCTGCTTCAGCCAGACCAGGTAGGGCTCCGCGTCATAGGAGCCGTCCCGCGCCTGGGCACGGAGGGCGTCCCCCCAGTAGTTCGAGGCATGGGCCACGTAGCCGTCGCTTTCCAGGAGGATGTCGATCAGCTTTTCCCGCTTTCCCTCCGCCTCGCTGGAGAGGAACAGGCGGGCTTCCTCGAAGGTGGGATTCCGCCCGATGATATTCAGATAGGTGCGGCGGAGAAAAATCTCGTCTCCGACCGGATCGTTGATCTTCTTTCCGACCTTTTCCAAAGCGGCGGCAACGAGGGTATCGATTTTCCGCGCGGCGGCCTGTGTGTCCCGGGCTTCGGACTCGGAAACGTCGAGGGCGATGGTCTCCTCGTTGTGCTTGTATTCCTTGAAATCGCCGAGGCTCGCCCCCTGCTCGATCCATTTCCCGATGAGATCCCGCTCGCGCTTGGTGGTGGGGGTGTTCTCCTTTTCGGGAGGCATGAGGTCATCGTCGCCGGCGGGGAGGGTGAGCGCCCAGAAAAGATCGCTGTCCTCGGGGTTCCCGGGGATGATGGAGCCTTTTTCGCCGATGGCCTCCATGAGCGATTTCACATCATCCATCTTGAGATCGCCCTCTGGCTTCTTCGTGAGCGACGAGTGGCACTTGAAACATTTCTCCGCGAAGATCGGCAGGATCTGCTTCTCGAAATCCACGGGGACGTTCGGAAGCGCGTAAGCTGCCACACTGGACACCAGCAGAACACAGGCGATTTGACGAAGAAAATTCATGAAGAACTGTTTATTGTACGATCGATACGGATCGGCGCTATTGTCCGATCGGACAAAATTTCATCCACGCGGAACGAATTCCTGGACGGCGCGGTAGATGGGCCGGTTGTTTTCTCCTGGCAGGAAAAAAACGTATCCCCGGAGGCGGTCGTTGAGGGGCCACTGGGTGAGGGCTAGGCGTTTGGCGGTGCCGTTTTCATCGTAAAGGAAGGCGACTTCATAGGTATCGGCATCATCCGGGGCACCGGGCGTAAATGATTTCCCCTGGCCGGGCTTGAGGGCGGCGCGGGTGGTGCCGAGGGCGAGTGCGATGGCGTTGTCGGAAGCATTGTGGATAAAGACGTCACCGGGGCGGAAGTTCGGTGCCTTGCCATTCAGGATTACGGCGCGGGGAGATTCTTTACCGGGGACAAGGATGACGATGAAGTCGTTGCCCTCCTCGGGAAGGATGACATCACAGACTGCGACCGGTTCCGGCCCGTCGCCCATGCGGAAAAGGCGGAGGGCGCGCGTTTCTGCGGCCTGCGGCTGGGAGAGCTGGTTGAAAGGGATGCGGAACACATCGCCCTGCCACTCAGGGGTGCGGAGCTGCGCGTCGTTGAGGCTGGCGGAGGCGATGCCGCTAAGGAAACGAAGGGTAACGCCTCCCTTTTTTTCCTGTGCATGAAGGGATGCCGGAAGAAGGAGCATGGAAAACAGGGAGAGGAAAATTCTCATGGTCAGATATATTAACGTATTTCGGAAGGGTTCATCCAACGGAACGACGTTATGTGGAAGCGTCTGCCGAAACTCCGGTTGGTGGGGTTCAGGTCGTTGAACAGGGTGGTGCGGTCATTGGCGGAATCGACGAATTCCGGGCTGCGCTCGACGGTGGCCTCGCACCATGCCCGGGCGACCTCCCCGCTGGAGCTTTTGCTCTCCCCATAGGCGCGGATGGTGAAGGAATCCGAGCGCACGCTGATCCAAGGGGCCATGGGTGTGAGGATGTCCGCCTGCTTCACGTATCCCGGGCTGCCATAGGAAGCGGCGCCGCTTTCCGCATCGGGGAAAAGAAGGCCGCTGCGATCCGAGGGATTGATGCTGCGGCCGTTGATCTGGGTGGCGTTCACTTCCGCTTCGGGATCGTCAAGGGCGGCCTGGATGGCACCGGAGACGGCGAGATCCTCATCATCTCCCACCCTGCGGTTCACGAAATCGGCAAGGGAAAGGAAGGGGCCGCGGAGCTTGATCTGTTTGACGATGGCCTCGGCAAGCGGGGCGATCTCGTCGTCCTCCAGCATGCGGTAGCCAATCCATTGGTTCGCATCGCGGGAATCGCCGAGATTCGCTTCTTTTATTTCCTCGGCCAGGGGGGTGATCAGCGAAATGAACGGTGTATTGTCCACCTTGGACACCGAGATGTCTTTCCCGGATGCGTCCTGGGCGGGTGCCGGGAGGTTTCGCAGGGATGCCAGCACAGCTTTCCATGCCTCGACGGAAGTGGAATCCACGTTGAACATGCCATTGACCCGGATGTGTGCGGCCGGTAGGGCGAGTGCGTCATCGTCTTTAGGAGTTGCGGCGAGGATTTGGGAAACGGCGCCTGCCGTATCGCGTCCCCCCTTCGCGGGCTCATACCGCTGGGTCGGGAGATCCGCCGTTTGGTCGAAAAAGGCTTTGGCGACCTCCTCCTGGGTTCGCTGGCTGGTGAAACCGGGATATGTTTGCGGGGAAATGCCGGAGAGGAACCAGTCGTCCCAGAGGGCGGTATTTGCGAGGTAGGAATGGTCGGCCAGCGGTTTGTTCGCCTGCGGGGCTTCTGACTTATCGCGGATGGTGGATTCGGTCCGGTTTTTCGGAATGACCGAGGAGGCGAGCGAGTTCCCGATGGCGTGGCCGATGGCGGGGAACAGGATGGAGTTATCTATGTTCGTGGCGCCCTCACCGCCATTCGCGAGGCCGTTTGCGATGGAGTGCTGGTATGCGGCCAGCGAGACCGGATGTTCGCGAGGCACTGAGTGGGTGATGATTTGGTTCACGCCGGATGCAGCCGTCACCCCGGGGCCGAAGTAACCGGCTCCGGACCGTGCCGCATCGACGATGTTCTCGAAGGCCGCATAGATGGGGCGGACTTGGATTTCCCACGGGTAGGTCTCGAATTCGGAGTTGGAGAGGGACAGAAAGTTGTATGAAAATACCTTTGGATTGAGGCGGCTGAGGAATTTCGAGGGTTTATAGTGGCCGGTCTGCTGGTTTCCTGCCGCTTCGTCCGCCTCATTGGTTTCGTTTTTGAGGATGTAGTTGAACACCATTACAGGCTGTTTCACCACAAGCTCGGAAGGCGTGAGGAAGAGGGTTTCGTCACTGGGGATCTTGTCGAAGACTTCCGGGAAACTGGTGGCCTTGAGGCCGGCGTTGGCGGAAGCCTGGCCGCCATCGATGCGTATTCCGCCGCTTCCGATGGATTTGTTGACTGGGGCGCCGGGAAGGAGGGGCCGGCCTCGTAGATCCAGAAATCGTTCATCGTCAGGGCATAGGAGGAACCTCCCGAGACCGCTCGGCGGTTGTTCGGGCGGATGTCGTAGTTAAATCCGGCGTTGCCCTCCACGACATAGTCCGTGTAAGCGCCGGAGGCTCCTTTTGCGCGGACGCTGATCGGGTAAGCGAGTCCGCCACCCTGGTTCCAGCTCTTCTTGCCGTTGATCTTACCATTGGTGTTACTGGTGATTTTAGTGGGAGTCCCACCCGAAGCTTGTGAATATACCAGCACCTCGCCGGGGCGCATGATGGCCTCATCGGGATAGCCTACCCGGAGTTGCACGTAGTTCGCGTTGGCCGCGCTGTTGCCGACGCTCTGCGCCATTGGGGCGGACATGACTCCACCGCTCTGGGGGCTGAATTCGAAATCGTAAGGAAGAGTCCAGTATTTCACGGAGTTGTACACCCCGGAAAATGAGACGGCTACATCGAAGGGGTTCCAGACCGTCACGATGGGATCGATCACGTAGTAAAGCTGGTATTTGTTTTCCGCCGGGTCTCCGGTTTTTTCCGCCCAAAGCGAGACCACCGCCTGGTAGCGGACGTGCGAGGGATGGGGGTAGCGGAACCAAGGGTCTTCAAGGATTTGGTCGCCGGTTTTCGAAAGGATGAAATCCTGATCCGTGGAAGGGGTGCCGCCGGTGGTGAAAGATTTGGAATAGCCCCGGGAGAGACGTTTCGGAAGGTTGTGGAAGGCCCACAGTTCGCGCCATGTGATGCCTTTGCTGCCGGGATCCGTGGCCGCGACATCAAAGGCGCCGCCATCAACCCCGTCGCCCTTGTAAAGCGCGGTATCGGGCATGGCGGTCATGTCCCTTTCAAAATAGACGGACAGATCCTTGCGGAATCCGCCCTTGCGGACATTGGTGAGGAGCCCGCCGGCGTTGGTCGTGAGGTGGGGAAAGGCGCCTGGTGTGTTGGCGGCGTCCGCTCCAACCAGTAGCGCGGTCTGGCCGTAGGTGGCGGCGGAGCCTTCACCGAAATCCGCGGGAACAACGGCAGCGAACGGTTTCTCCCCATCCGTCTCGATCAGCGGGAAACCGCCGTTTCCACCGCTCATGGCGAGTGCGCGGAGACCTGCTCCCGGATCGGTGTTCTCGGGAGGGGGAAGCAGGGTCGCCTTCTGGTTGTCATCGGATGTCCACCACGCCACTGCGCCGGTGCCGGTGCCGCCGGGAGCGGCGATTTTCGGGACGACAACCTGCTCGGTGCCGTGGGAAAAGACCGTGACGCTGTCGGAGTCCGGCGCGGCGGAGGCAAATGTTCTGTCGGGGCTGGTTGTGGAATCCTGCGAAACCAGCCAATTCCTGAAAGCGGGGGCGGGCCGTGCCGTTTGCGTCTCCGCCCAGGAATCATAGACGGCGGTCCAGTATTTCCTGGATTGGTGAGGGGTGGCGGGTGCCTCAAGCAAGGTGGCCGGCGCACTGATCCGCTGATCCGGCCCGAGTTCCGCTTGCAGCTGTCCGATGGCGAGCTGGAGGGCGAGGCGGGCGTTTGCGCGAGCTGTCGCTTCCGCATCGGAGCGGCTAATGGTCCGCAGGGAGACGGAAGAGAGCGAAAGAAGCCCAAGCGCGAGGATGGCCAGCAGCACCATCAGCGTGAGGGTGACAGTCAGGGCAAAACCGCCGCGATTTCTTCGACGCTGGAGCCGAGCGTGCGTGACTACGGGTTTCATGGGTTGGCGCGAAGCGCGAAAACAATATATATACATGGGTCGGGCTGGAAGCCTACTGTCCGATCGGACAATCTCCGTCCTGGTTCCGATCATTTCCAAACAACAGGAACCTTGCCGGATTTCTGTCCGTGCCCAACATTGCCACACGGGGTGGAAACTTCGCTCATCTTCCCATGATCCGTATATTTCTTACCATCGCCCTTTTTCTGCCCTGCTGCCGTATGGCTTGCGCGGCACCACTCACATCCGCCAGCGAGATCCGAGCCTTGGACCGTGATGTCGCGGCGACAAACCTGCCGGCGCGGCTGGAAGGAATCATCACTTATGTGACCAGCGGAGGGATATCCTCTTTTATCCTCCAGGATGATACGGCGGGCGTTTTCATCAAGAACCGGCTGGAGAACCAACAGGGCGACGAAGTTCAGGTCGACTGGCCGCATGGCCTGGATTTCCTGGAACGCGGCATGCGTGCCGTCGTCGAGGGCGTGACGAAGCCCGGGCAGATCGCTCCCGTCGTCGACATGCGTTCGGTGCGCATCGTCGGGCGCGGGCCGCTGCCCGTCCCGGAAGAGGTGAGCCTGGAGGAACTGAAAACCGGGGCGTATGACTGCCAGCTTGTGCAGATGACGGCGATCGTCAGATACGCGCGGGGTGTGGAAGGGCAACGCCTCTCGGGACAGATCGATCTGATCCAGCAGGCCGGGCGTTTCACCGCGCACCTGAAAAACCCGTCCGAGGACTTCGATTACGGCAGGCTGATCGATTCGAAGGTGCGGCTGCGCGGTGTGTGCTTTGGCATCTACAATCCGCGGGGTGAGATATTGGAACCGCGTCTCCAGGTATCGGATCCGGAAGACATCGTGGTGCTGGAGCCCGGGACCGGAGATCCGTTTTCAGCCCCCTTGGTTTCACTCAGGAAAATCTACAGCTTCTCGCCCGAAGGCAACCGGATCCAGCGCTACCGGGTCATCGGCACGGTAACAACCACAAAGCCCGGGGAATATTTCTACCTTCAGGGTGAGGGGCGCGGTATCCGCGTCAACACCCGCATCGATTCCCCCCTGCGCATCGGCGACAAGGTGGAGGCCAGCGGCTTTCCCGTGATGGATGAGGACTTCGCATACCTGACCGAGGCGGTTTACCGGGTGATCCCGGGAGGGATCCCGCTGGAACCGCTGGAAATCGACGCTTCCCGGATCTTCCACCGCGATGAGATCCACAACCACTCAAGCCAATACTCCGACACCGACGGGCTCCTCGTTTCCCTGGAAGGAAACGTATTGGGATACGATCCGGAAATTTCGCGGCTCTATCTCAGGTCGGGGGGGCTCACTGTGCCAGTGGTTCTGGACTTGCCTCAGAGAAGCCCGGATATCCCGGTTCCCGGCAGCGAGGTCAGGGTCTCCGGCATCTGCATGGTTGATCTGAAATACGGCTATCCCGAGTTCCACCTTCCCCACCCGGTCGGTCTGGAAATCCTCGCCCAGTCCTCGGACGCACTGGTCGTTCTCTCCAGCCCGCCCTGGTGGACGCCCCGCCGCCTCTGGATCGCCGTGGGAATCGTTTCCGTCATTCTCGCCCTCGCCCTCGCCTGGTCCGGGATACTCCGGAGAAAGGTCGCGGAGCGCAGCGCACAGCTCGCGCTGGAAATCGAATCAAAGCACAACGCCCGCCTCGAATTCGACGCCGTCCTACGGGAGCGAAAACGCCTTGCCGCAGACATCCATGACAACCTTGAGCAATCCCTCACCGGAGTCGCCTACCAGGTGGAGGCCATGACCCTCGGGGAAAAACGCAACCAGCCCTCTGCTTCCCATCTGCCCCGCCTCCGCCAGTCCCTCGCCGATGTCCGCGCGGATCTCCGCCGCACCATCTGGAACATCCGCTCGAACATCCTCGACGACGGCGATCTCAACGAGGCCCTCAGAAAGGTCATCGAACGCGCTTCATCGGGCACTTCCACCCGTATCCATCTCGAGGTTTCCGGGGACAGGCATCCAGTCAGCGATTTCATCGCCAGCCAGACCCTCATGATCGCCCAGGAGGCGATCACCAACGCCCGGAAACACGCTTCTGCGGAAAACATCCGCCTCCACCTCATCTATCTAGGTGATCGCCTTGAACTAGCCGTCCGGGACGACGGCTGCGGCTTCCCCGAAACACCCCGGGACGACGGTGAGGATCATTATGGAATCCAAGGCATGAAGGAACGGGCAGCACGCATGAACGCGGAGTTGCACTGGACGAGTGGTGGCGACGGCACCCGTATCGTCCTGAGCACCCCGACGAAATGATCCAAAGGAGAGCCTGCCCGGCAACCCGGCCATCACGCGACGCACCGGGCAGGAGGCCTTGATCAGACCCTCAGCAAGCCCCGCTTGTAAGCCTCGTCCACCGCCTCAGCCCGGTCGGCCACATCCAGCTTGGAAAGGATCGCCTCCACATGGGCTTTCCCCGTCCGCTCAGTGACCCCGAGAGCCACGCCGATCTCCTTGTTGGTCAACCCTTTCGCCAGAAGATCCAGCGTCTCCAGCTCCCTCGGCGAAAGCTGCGCGCGCGGGTCCCTTGCCTCTACCCTCTCCGCCAGATCCACCGGCAAATGGCGCCCGCCCCGGTGCACGCATAGGATCGCCTCGAACAGTTCCTCGTGCCCGACCGTTTTCAAGACATATCCGGAAGCTCCCGCATCCAGCGCCCGGAAAACATCCTCGTCCAGATCGTAGCTCGTCAGCATCAGCACCTTCGCCTCCGGGAAATCCCCCCGGATCTCCGAAAGCGCCTCCACACCGTCCTTCCCAGGCATCCTCACATCCATCAGCACCACATCCGGCCGGTGCTCCCCGTAGGCGGCCAGCGCCTGATCCCCCCGCTCCACCTCCGCCACAACCCGGAAACGCTCGTCCATCCCCAGCAGCAGCCCCAGCCCCTTCCTCACCACCGCGTGGTCATCCACCAGCAGCAGCCGCAACACATCCTTTTTAACCATCGCCTTTCTTATGCCGCCTTTCATCTTTTCCCTATTGTCCGATCGGATAATAGACCGGGATCTTCGCTTTGGGCATCCTATTTCCGCAGAAGAGCCTGCAAATCCCTCAAACCAAAACAAAAACCACAATAGAAATGAGAAATATCCTCCTCACATTCCCCGCCCTCGCCGCAACGGCGCACGTGGCTTCCGCTGCTGGAATCATCAGCATCAATCTTGTTACGACTGATGGGAACCCAGCAGCTTTTCCAGATCGCCAAGAAGTGCAATCTGACGACGCAGCCGGTATCGCGGCAGCATCCGCGATAAATTGGAACAATGCGCCCGCCTTAAACAAAAATGCAAGCAGCGGCACGACGATTGTCCTGACCGGGGCGAACGGTAACACAAACGACAACGATGGCAATGCAACGACTACGAATTTAACTTTGACCGCAAACGGGGGCGGATCGTTCGTGAACAATATAGTTGAAACCAACACAGGGAACGATGCAATGATGAATGGATACAATTCACTTTCTACGATTGCTTGGTCGGTTCTTCCGACCGATTTCACGACCAATGGTTATAATATCTACGTATATTTCAACGGCAACAACACCTTTACATCGGGGAATCTCGGTGCCTCGGTTGCAGGGGTGGGAGATCCGGTATTTGGTAAGGATCCGAACAATAATGCAGCTTTCAACGGTGTCTTCACGAGGGCGATTGGAGATTCTGCTGCCACTGCCAATAACAGCAACTACTTCCTCTTCGAAAATCTCACGGCAGCGAGTGGAACACTGAACTTCACCAGTTCTTCTGCTAGTAATAGAATACCAATCACCGGTATTCAGTTCGTCGCCATTCCAGAACCATCCGCCGCCCTGCTCGGTGCCCTTGGCTTCGTCGGACTCCTCCGCCGCCGTCGCTAGGATTTCCGAGTCAAAACTTCACAAAATCCGGTTCCAGCCATTGTCGCGGAGCCGGATTTTTCGTATTCACTGCACGGAGAGCCGCCTTCAGGCGGCGTGTCCCGCCCTCACACGCCGCCTGAAGAAAGCGCTCCATCAACCACAACCTGGGTCTTCCACTTCTCACCCGGCACTAGCCACCTCTTCATCCCATGAAACTCCCGTTCACCTCCCCTCTCCTCGCTCTCGCACTTTCCATCCTCCCTTCCCCCGCCCAGATCGGGGAAGCCGCCACCGCCGTTACCACAGACAAAGCCCAGCTCCTCTTCATCGGAGACAGCATCACCCACGGCTTCGGCGATCCCTCGGTGATCTCCGGCGACCATTTTCACGGCCTGCTCCAGCTCTACTTCACCCTCCGTTTCCCGGAAAAGGACATCTGGACCGCCAACGCCGGCCGCGCCGGAGACAACCTCGGCGGCCTTTTGAAAGACCGGATGGACGACCGCGATGCCTTCATCACCTTCGCAGGTGTCACCGACAAGGCCACGGTGGCCTTCATCATGTATGGCATGAACGACGGCGGCTCGCTCGGCTATCTGAACAAGGACAAGCCACCCGGCGAGGATTCAAAGGCCAAACGCCGCAACGACTACCGCAGCCGCCTCGCCGCCGCCATAGCAAAGGTAAAAGAGCGCGGCATCCTTCCCATCGTCCTTTCCCCGACCATGTATGACGAGTCTGTGGATAAAAAGGTCAAGCCCGCCTTCGGCTTCAACACGGAACTCGCCACCTATACAAAAATCGCCTCGGAAGTCGCCGGGAAAGCCGGAGCCGCCTTCATCGACATCCACACGCTGATGACGGAACTCAACGCCGCCAAGCAGAAGGACAACCCCAAGTTCAGCTACACCATCGACCGCGTCCACCCGCACTCCGGCGGAGCCGCCCTGATGATGTATTCCATCCTCAAAGCCCTCGGCCTCGAATCGGAAGTCTTCGATGTCGCCCTCGACGCGTCTACCCCATCCGTGAAGTCCGCCACCAACGCCACTGTCACCGATCTGAAAAGGGACGGTGCCAGCCTCACCTGGAAATCTTCCGAAAACTCCCTCCCTCTCCCCATCGACAGGAAAACCTTCCGCTACGACACCGCGTTCGCAGACATCCCGTTTCTGCATGAATTCAACCGCCAAAACCTGAAAATCTCCAACCTCAAACCCGGAGAATACACCCTCTCCATCGACGGGAAGGAAACCGGGGAATTCACCGCCGACAAGCTCGCCGAAGGAATCGATCTCGCGGAGTTCACCGCCACCCCGCAATACGCCACCGCCCTTGGGATCCGCAAAAAACTCTTCCGCAAGCAGGAGCTGGAAATCCTCAAGCGCGACATCAACAGCTACCGCCTCAACCTCGAAAGCCATTTCCGCCAGGATGTGAAACGCAAGGACGAAGCCATCTCAAAAGAACTTGCCGCCATGGACTGGAACAAGCCCGACGCGGAAAGGATCCTCGCCCTCCTCGAACGTCAGCTCACAGAGAAAAAGGCGGACAACAAAGGTGCCGGAGGCTTCTTCGGATTCATCGCCGGCCGCACCCGCAAGAACCTCGCACAAATCCCCGAGATCAACTCCGAGCTAGCCGCCATCCGCAAGGAGATGGAAAGCCTCCCCCCCACCCGCCGGTATTCCTACTCCCTCGCACCGGCGAAATAGCAACCCAAGTCTTCCACTGATCGCTCGGCACTTTTCACTTCTCCAAATCGTGGAACTTCTCCTCTCCCTCCTGTTTGCCTCACCGCTCCTCGCCCTCGAGTCCCGCACCGCCGAGTTCGACAAGTTCTTCCACAAAGGCGATACCGTCGCCTTCCTCGGCGACAGCATCACTCACGGCAGCGACTACCACGCCATCGTCCAGACCTTCTTTTCCCCCATGCGTCGCGTCGATTACCACCGCCACGCTGCTGAATGACTGTCCGCCCTGCTCACCGACCTTTCCTCAAAAGGCATGCTGGAGCGCACGCTCGTCGTCCTCACCAGCTCCGGAGAAAGGCAAACCGATTGCCGCACTTTTCTAGGTCTTCTCTGCGCCCATAGTGCAGGAAGTGAGCCAAGACACTGGTGTTTCTCCGCCTGCGACATGGCCTGGGAGAACCAGCCGTTGCCGGAGGGCTTGTTGCTGCGGGCAAGTGTCGCTGCGCTGTGGAGGACGACTGCGCTTCCTCGGGAGGCGCCTCTGTCTTGACGGAGTTCGTTGAAGTCAGGCTTGGCATTCACACACGGCGCCGCGGACAGTGATGCCTTTGTAGGGGGATTCCTCCCTGACGGCATTGGAGGCGGAGTGAAATGGGGCAGGAGCTGCGTTGGCAGTCCCCAGCCAGGTCCTTGCGACTTCACCTACTTCGACCCCGGATCAATCAGTCTTCAGTGGCACGGATACGGCGGTTTTCATTGAGCCTTTTTCCCAGCTGCCGTCGGGGGAGACGTAGGTGTTGACGGCGAGACGTTCGAGGCCTGGGGTCGCGCGGATGTTCAGCTTGGCGGAATAGGGGCTTGTGACGCCGGGTGTGACTGCAATCGGGGTTGTGCGGCTGTAGCCGGGCTTGCGCTTGCCATCAATGAAGCCGTGCACATCGATCACCAGTTTCGAAGCACGTTCGATACTTTCGGTCTCGAAGGCGACTTGCACGAGAATCTCTTCGCCGGGTGTGAAGCTCGCGGGCACTGAGATCGTGCCCCAGTCTTCCTGCTGGACGATACGACCGGGGCCGGTGAGAAAGGCATCCGCCTCCGTATTTTCCTCCGGTTTCTGGGTGACGGCTTTGTTTACGGGTGGCGTGTAGCGGATCGGCTGCATTCCGGAAACGCCGGTGTTTTCGACTGCCCCGGCATCGCGGCGCTCGCCGTGGGCGGGCTGCCCGAGGAAATCGTGTAGCTGCGGGCCGTTGAACTGCCAGCTCATGAGTTCGGCTATGTCGGTGCGGGACTCGGCGAGTGTGCCGCGACTGACTCTGAGGTAGTCAAGCGCGCCACGAAACTCTACGCCGACCTCGAAGTCGGCAGTGTTGGTGAGTGATGCGTCGGCTGCAATGGCTTCGCCTGTGGAGACGGTTTCGACCTGCTTGCCGTTGAGAAGAAGGTGACCTTGCCGGATGTGCGATCCACCTCGGCGATCAGGTGATGCCATGTATCGGCAGATAGCGGCGTGGTGGCGGTAAAGGTCTGGCTACGGCCTCCGGTGCGCAGTTGAAATTCCGGTTTCCCTGCTGCGGTCAGGCCTAGCGCGTAGCCTGCGCTTTCGTCGAGCTTGCTGGCGAGAGTGGCGGTTTGGCCGGTGGCATCGATACGGAGGACGGTTTCGATCAGGAAGTTGTTGTTTTGCATATCGACCGTTTTACGACGGGTGCCGTCAATCGTGACCTTCTTGCCGCTTTGATCGATCTCGAATGGTTTGGCGAGTCGGCTGTTTGGAAGCACGAGCTTTTTCGAGCCGTCAAAGCGGAGAGCACTCGGAGCCCAATCTTCGAGCGCACCGGTTTCGTAGTCCTTCGCGGTGAACGTGCTGCCTTCCAGGTCGTTCGAAGGGATGGCTCCGCCGTAGTGAAGATCGTTTTGCGAAAAGACGAAGTCCTGGAGGAAAAGATCCGTAGCGAGAACGGTTGACGGAGCCGCGGGCATGAGCCGGAAATGCCATTCGCCAACCGGTGCGGTGAGCGACCATGGGACGAAGACTTTGACGCCACGGTCAATGGCGGCGGAGCTGTCGGCGAGGCGGTAGTCGCGGCTGTCGGCGTCGCGCACGGGAACGTCGTCAGTCACCCAGCCGATGCTTTTAGCCGTCATGTTGCCCGCTTCGGAGGTGACGGCTTGCAGTTCTTCGATGGAGCCGAAGCTATCGCCACGGAAACGGTTGTAGAAAAGACCGTAATCACCCGCGAAGATGTTGTTGGAGAAACCGATGCCGGCGGCCTCTCTCAGGCGCCAATAGCCGAAGAACGAGGAATGGGCATCGATCATGACATTGCCGAGGTAGAACTGTTGATCGCCTGCCGCGCCGGTGTGGACGTAGTGCTGGTGAAAGTTGTGGCTGGTGTTGTGAAAGGCTTCGTTGTAGCGCGCTTGCACATCTTTCATAAAGGTTGCGCCAAGCACGCCTCCGTCCGCATCGGGATGATTTTTTGACCATCCGATGTTGTTGAAGGCGTGGGTTTTCCAGCCGTGGTCAAAGTAGAAGGCTTCGTTCTTTTTAAACCTGCCGCTGGTCGGCACGAAGCCGATGGGGTTGGATGAGATATTGTTGTAAACGTAAGCGGGGCCCATGTTCCAAAACTCGATTCCTCCGAAATCGGAGCGGTTGCGCAGGGATTCATCGACGCGGTTGTTGCGGATTTGCACGCGGACGAGCGGTGATTCCGGTGCGGCTGCGGTGAAGCCGTTGCGGGTGTGATTACCAAAGACGTTGATGCCTTGTGCGCCCGTGCGGGTGATGACGTTGCCGGCGATGTCGGCCACTTCGATGCCGAAGAGCAGGATGCCCACGCCTCCCTGCGCGATGGAGGTGCGCATGCCTAGGTCGTCGAAGCGGTTCCGATGGATATTGATCTCGGTGAGCGTGCCTTTTGGCTGGGCGTCTGCGGGGCGACTCGGGAAACCACGGGTCAGATTGATGCCGTCGTTGTCGATGTGTTCGAATTTGCTGTCGGTTATGAGAACGGACTCAACGGGGTCGTTGGCTTTGGTGATCAGATTGACCACTCCGGAGCCGCCCAGGTGGTGGAAGTGTAGGTTCGAGAGCTCGATGTGGCGGGTTGTGCCGCTCAGGCGGATCGCCGCCATCAGGGCGAAATTTTCCGGTTCGGTGCGGTCGCCTTTGTCGGCGGCCTTGTCCAGTGTGATGGAGTTTCCCCCCGTGAAGGTTAGTCCGCTGATGCGGACATGCTCCGAGTCGACGAGATCAAGAATGATGCGCTGGCGGGCGACCTCGACGGTGCTGCCGGGTTGCGCATCTTCGAGCGGCCAGATGTAGAGACGTTCCGTCCCGCTATCGTAATACCACTCGCCTGGCTGATCGAGAAACTGTGGCCGGTTCTCGAGAAAGAACGGGCTGCCTTCGACCGGGAGGCGGCGGATGTGATTGATGCGAACCTCCAGGCTGCCTTCGCTTGCATTGTATTTGCGAATGCCCGAGGGAAAGGGGCCGATGATGCTGAACTCGCCACTCGAGTCGGCATGATCCGCCCAGATGCGCGCATCCTGAATCGTTTCGGGCGGCAAGTTCTTGAGTGACTTCGAATGGATCTTGGTGAACGGAAAGGCTTTGATGACTTTTTCGATGCGGAACCAGTCACCAACGAAGTTGTAGTCCTCCCCATATTCCCAGTTGGGTGTGCGGGCGAGCGGCAGCCGGGTGCGTTGGCCGTCGGGTTGGAGTAGCCAGGCTGCGTTCGGGGTTTCACCGGCAGGCAATTTAGATACCCAGAGGTGGTCTGCCGCATTTTCGGGAAAGCCGAACGAGGCTGCTCTCTGTTGCGGAAAGCCGCTGCCAGTCGGAAACCGCTTCGGAGCCTGCAAGGGTGGCGGCTCCATCGCCCCAGCCCGGATCGCGGGTGAGGCGGACGGGATTTTCGGCCGTTCCGGTGGCAGTCCCGACCAATGCGCCTCGATAGGTGACGCCGCCTTTGAAAATGTAGGTGTCCACTTCGCCGCCATCTGCCTTGGCGGTGCCGGTTGCTTGCGGATCCCAGGGGTGGTGCTTCCAGGCGAGCCGGGTTCGGTGCCGCTGGCTTGGTCGTCGCCGTTCTGATAGTCGATGTAGCGGGGATTCTGTCCGGCTTCGAATTCGTAAGCCCGGGGCATCCAGCGGATGTCGGCACCACCTTCGATGATGTTCGCCTCGGGCGCGACAGGGCTTTTCCAGTCGGGCAGGGTGCTGGCATCCCAGCCGGTGGTTTGTGCGTTCAGGGGAAACTGTAGGAGAAGTGTTGCCGTGAAGAGAAGTGCAGGTGTGTTTTGGCATGATTGTTAGGAATTTGCTTTGGTGGCCGAAATGGCGGAAGTCGGAACGAAAATTATCACTCGTCGACGGACGCCGGTGCCTGAACCATCAGGCTCTCAATGATGTCCGCCAGGGGTTCGTTGGCCATTTTCGGCTTTATGAAGGAATGTCCGGCGGTAGTGCGGCTTTTGTCGAACCAGGCCTTTCCCTGATCCGCATCGAACCTGAGGGTTCCACCGCTTTGGCGAGTCCAGTAGGAATCGGCCGGCCCGAGCCGACGGGCGGCGTAGAGCACGGCACTCTGATCGAACATGGCCCAATCCCAGTTCTCGTTTTTCGTGAATTCCGTATGGTGCAGGCGATAGGCTTCCCGGACGGGGTTGGTCTGCGGGGTGTCCTTGAGCTGCTCACCGCCGCGTAAGGCCATGCCGATTTCAAAGCCGAGGAAGGTCATCGGCTTCGGCCAGTTCTCCACCACGTAGTCGGAGGCGGCGACGACCCGCTGCCAGTTGAGCCCGTCTCCGCCGCGGGTGAGGTTGTGCTCCCAATTCACTTTCTGCTTTTTGAACCCTCCGCCTATGACCACGAGTTCGGAAACCTTGGAACTGACCAGATCCATGCCGCCTTCGTCCTGAAGCAACCGATCAATGTTCGTAAGATGCCCGACCGAGACGATCACCACCGAATTCTCCGGTTGGGTCGCCAGGATCGATTTGTAGAGGCTCACCGCGTCCGGGACTTGCGCCAGATCGGTGACGTTATGCCCATAGGTTTCCCTGTTGTCGCCGAGACCGTTCCACCACTGTGTTCCCCAGCCCGGGGTGTAGGGTAGAGCCGTTCCGACGTATTTCCCGATCGGCATGTCGGGCCTTCCGTAGTAGGTGTTGATCGCGTCGATTGCCGCCGCCCCCTTGTCGTAGGACGTGTTTTGCATGACGGCCAAAAGCTCGATCTCGCCCTTGTCCATCAGGACGTGCAGCATTCCCAGCGCGGCGGCATCATCGATGTCCGGCCCCATGTCGGTTTCAAAGATCACCTTTTGCTGCGCCAGAGCGGTGCCGGACAGGAGGCAAACCGGAAATACGAAAATCGAAAGGATCCGAATGACCATCGGACGAGGGAGGTGCAGGAATCTCATTTTTTAAGAATTTTCAGTGGGACGGATGGCGACGGAGACGCTGGCGGGCATGATCACTTGCTTTGCCAGTGACTCTCGACGGCTCCTTTAAGAAGAAAACCGCCTCCCGGTGGTGACCTGGAGGCGGTTTATGGAAGTGGTACGGCAACCGCGACTAACGGCGACGGCGACGCAGCATCAGCATGCCCGCACCACCAAGCAACATCATGGAGCTGGTGGGCTCGGGGACGACGGTGACGTTGAGCAACGGCTGGTTGGTCGTGGCGTCGGCCGAGGTGAAGTTGTAGGCAGCTTCACCTCCAGTGACGGCGCTACCCTTGTCCGTGTTCATTCGGAAAAAGGCGTATCGAAGATCGCCTGTATTGGAGTTCAGATAGTCAACGAGGCTGGTGTTAACCGTGCTAGTGCTAGTGACGGATTTCAGCCCAGCGGTTGAAGTCGGCATCACAAAATTATTGGTAATTAGCGTGCCAGGTGCGGATGCACTTACCGTGTAGTTTGTCAAGCTTGTTCCCGCGCCTACGGTATTGCTGAAGCCGATTCCATAGAGGTCGACATTGAAAGATGGCGTATTGCCCGCACCCAATCCTTCGTAGTTCAGGGTCAAGGTAGCACTTGCGACTGCGGCCGTGATCGAACTCAGGTCGAACATGAAGATGGCGTTGGTCGACCGTTGGGCGCTGCGTTGAGATCGAGCCAACCCCCAAGAGATTATCATTTGCACCCCAGCCAGAGAAAGTGCTGACGAGTTGTTCACTTCCTGGTTGAAATCAGCCGTATTGCCGGTGATCATCATTGCGGAATGGCCAGTGCCGATGCCCACGAGCGTTGAGAGGAGGAAAAGCGAGGAGGAATGTAGTTTTTTCATGGTTTTAGTTGGTTAGAGGTTTTGATTTGCCGCGCGCCACCGTTTTTGGAGCTAGACGCAGTTTGAAATTGGATCACATGTGTTGCGTGGAAGCTGCCCCAGGTATGAATCATCCTGTCCGGATGGCAGCATTATCCCTGGATCTACGCCAAACGAATCGTCGCCGCCTTTGAACCTGCGGCGCGGCGCGAACAGAAGGAAGTGCGCGCGAACTCTTCCTCCGTCTCGGCGGGACACCGTCAGACAAGCTCGGTGTCCGCTGCAGCGGCGCGAGACCGGAGTACCTCGCCCCGCTCTATTCCAACTGCAAGGGCAACGCCCAGACAGATCCGTTGCCGCAGACGAGCATGAATCGGCTGCGCGCAGCTCATCGAGCCTCGAGTGCCCGGCATGTCCGGCGCGCTCCAGTGCGTCGAGCTTCGTCCGACGAGTGCGGCAGGCCTCAGGCTGCATGCCGTACAGGTTGGTCGCACTACGCCCTCGGAAAGAGGTCGCATGGGATGCAGGAGATCACGTTTGACAGAACATCCGCAAGACTGCTCCGGGCAAGTCAGAGCCGCCATAGTAGCACGGAATCCGGGTATCGCCGAGGCGCGCAGGGCGGCCGGAAAGCAAATGGAAAAGGCGGCCATGCCCCGCTCGATCCACACCCGGCCCGTCTTCATCGACGAATCGGGCGACGAAGACCAACATGACCCGCTTCCGGAGCCGGCCGCCGAGGGGGTCAGCGCCTGCATGCTTTCGCCCTCTTCAGGCGGTCTGAGGAATCGAGTGGTTCACCATGATCGATCAAAGTCGCTCGGTAAGAACCCTTGGATCGCCGGACAGTCGCGGCCAACGCGGTGCCTGCAGCGTTGACCGTCGCCACGATTGGCGCTTGCCAAGACAGCCGGAAGCGGCTGCTTCCGTCAAAGAGCACCTACAAAGGAGACTCCGACCCAGCCGATCCGACGTGCCGCACCCGTGCCGGGAGCAAGGCGATCTCGTCCGTCATGGACAACCTCACCGTGCGCACAGAGAACGCGCTGGAGCCGTCAGGCTGGTCATCGAGCCAATCTTCGGCGTGAGTTCTCGCCCACCAGCCGCGTGTTCCGTCCGGCGCTGCTGCCGGATGCTCAATCCGCATCGAGATGATGCTGGACGCAAGGCTGAACATCGATGGACTGCGGAAACTAAAGGAAGCCCGCGACAACGAGACCGCATGCTGCTCGCCGCGATCGCCACCGCCCTCGTCGATGGTCACCGCGCCGGATGCCATGGGATGGTTCTCAACATGAGTGCTGGAGTACAACTTCAGTGATCGAATGCTCTAAAGATCCCGCGCTCGGGGCAATAGAACCACATGGTGCCAGAAAGCGCTATTGTCCGATTGGGACAGGTAAGGGCGCGTTCAGTGCTCGGCGGCGAATTCCTTCTGGCCGCAGGAAACTCCCGGATACCTGACCCAAAGCTATTTCACGGAATCGCTCAAGATCTCCAGGTTCCGGCTGAACACGCCGCTGTCGATATACTGATCCCCTTTCCTGAACTTGGGCTGCCCGGCAAGGCGTTCTCCGGAAAAAGTGGAAATCCATCGCCCCTCCCCGTCGCCATCGGATGAATTCCCCACTGCGGGTGGCGGCACCCGCTTGAACCTAAGGCGCGGTGACGCGCTACTCCGACATCACCAACACCCCGTCACCCTTCCCGCCCAACAACCCAAGCCTATGGTTATTGCCAGGAATTTGCGTTTCGGGTGAAGGCCTTTGAAGGAGCCGGTGGACGGACCGGAGGCGGGGGAAAGGGGGTGATTGTCCGGTTCAATGCGCGTTCTTATTCTCCGGCTCCTCATCGACCATGGGCTCGGGGAAACCTGCGGAATCCTCGCCCCCACGGCTTTGTAACCGGCTGTTTCTGCTGCGGCCCATCGGTTGGTTGAGCGGGATTTCCATTCCTCCAAGTTCGGCCATTTTCGCGTAGAGTTCGTTCTCCATTTTTTCGGCGACCTGTTTGAACTCCGAGTCGTAAAGGAGGTTGTTCGTTTCCTCCGGATCCTTTTCCAGATCATAGAGTTCGTCCGCATCCCAGAGACCGTAGTAGGTGATGTATTTGTAGTGGTCGGTGCGGAGGGAGAAGGTGGTCGGGGTCTGCGGGAAATTTTTCTCCCAGTAGTACACGTAGAGGAAATCATCCCGCCATGGGATCTCTTTTCCTTCCGCGAGGGGCAGGAAGCTGTCGCCGTCCATGTGCGGTGGTTTTTTCAGACCCATGGCTTCCATGACGGTGGGGCCGACGTCGATGTTGGCGACCATTTCATCGACGACGGTGCCGCCTTTGATGATGGAAGGGCACTGCACGAGCATGGGAACGCGCATGGATGGCTCGTAGGCAACGCGTTTGTCGATAAGGCCGTGCTCGCCGAACATGAAGCCGTTGTCGCCCATGTAGATGACGAGGGTGTCGTCGTGGATGCCCATGTCCTTGAGCTGCTGGAGCACGCTGCCGATGCTGTCGTCCACGGAGGAGAGGGTCTCGCAGTAGCGCTTGTAGTATTCCTCGATATCGAGGGCGCTGTGGTAGGGATAATCCACCCCGTGCCACGAGTTGCGCTGGTCGCGCAGCCAGCGTGGCTGGAGCATGTTGTCCGGGGTGGTGGATTCGGATTCAGGGCGCTTGAAGGGAAGGTCTGTCAGGGTTCCTTCGTACTTCGGCTCCGGGGTGAAATTTGCGTGGACCGCCTTGTGGGAGAGGTAGAGGAAGAAGGGCTTCTCATCCGGCTTGCGTTGCTTGAGCCAATCGAGCGCGTAGTCGGTCAGCTCGGTGGTGATGTAGCCTTTCTGCTTCACCCGCTCGCCATCGACGTTGAGGGTGTAATCAGGATCCGGCGGGACATATTCCCCCTGGCCCAGGAAGCTGACCCAGCGGTCCCAGCCGGGCTGCGGCTCATCGCTTTCACCGCCCATGTGCCATTTCCCGATGAAGCAGGTCTCGTAGCCGGCCTTCTGGAGATACTGGGGGAAATACAGGGTGCCCTCGGGGATGGCGCGGTTGTTGTCGATCACGCGGTGACGGAAGGTGTAGAGACCGGTGAGGATGGAGGCGCGGCTGGGCGAGCAGAGGGATGTGGTCACGAGCGCGTTCTTCATGTAGGCGCCGTTCGCTGCGATGGAATCCATGAACGGGGTTTTCGCGAACTGGTGGCCGAGGAAGCTCATCGCATCGTAGCGGTGGTCGTCGGAGAGGATGAAAACGACGTTGCGGGGTTTCGCTCCGGGGATTTTCTCGGGAACGACTTCTTCGGGAACAGGAGTGACCGCGTGAAGTGCGGAAATGGAAGCGAACGCGAATGCGAGAATTCCGGCGGAGATGCGGTGCGGGTGTGTCGGGTTTGGTTTCATAAGCAAAGGCACCGCGACAGGGTTGATCTGCCGAAGGCTCACGATGGATAGCGTTCAATCAGGAGGTATTCCAACCATTTTTCCCATCATTCTCCGGGATGTACCGACACGCGCCCCGCTGATCCATGTGTAGAGGATTACCCACATGGCGGGAGCCAGCGCGAAAGCACCGGAACGGGATGGTGAACAGGAGGCTCGACCTGACGCGAGCGGTTTCGGAATGGTCGATTGCCTGCTACGGGGTGACTGGGTTCGGTTTCAGCGGGAAGCCCATCCCACGGCACGGCTTTCTCCATGGTGGCGAGAAACTTCCCGCGCCGTCTGATCTTGCGTTTTCTGCGAATTCGAGTTCTGAAAGTCCCGGTTGGTGCTCCATGACAGAAAGTACCGAATTTCCGCTTGGAGCCGAATTGGATTAAATCATACTGCCGCGCATCGGGATTTATGGGATTGGAAACAGGAACGGAGCGCTGCCTTTAGGCGGCGAGCCTTGAACCAACAGGTTTCACACGCCGGCTGAAGCCAGCGCTCCACAGGCCGGTAATACAACATCTCAATGCGCGGCAGTATAGCGCTTCCCTAACGTTTCTTCGCCTGGGTCATGGCTTGGGAGAACCAGTCGTTGCCGGGGGCTTGTGGTTGCGGGCGGTTGTCGCGGCGCTGTGGTTGGGGGCGGCGGTTGTTTCCGCCGGGAGCGCCGCGGTTCTGGCGGGGTTCGAAGTCGGGTTTGGATTTCATGGAGAGGGCGATGCGGTTCCGCTGGAGATCGACTTCCATAACGGTGACCTGGACTTTCTGGCCGACTTTCACGACCTCCGCGGGATCGCGGACGAAGTTGTCGGAAAGGGCGCTGACGTGGACGAGGCCGTCCTGGTGGACTCCGACATCGACGAAGGCTCCGAAGGCGGTGACGTTGGTGACGATGCCGGGGAGTTTCATGCCGACTGTCAGGTCGGCGGGTTTCTCGACTCCCTCGGCGAAGGTGAAGGCTTCGAAGGCTTTGCGGGGGTCGCGGCCGGGTTTGGAAAGCTCGGCGAGGATGTCCTGGAGGGTGGGGAGGCCGACTTCCTCGGAGACGTATTTCTTGAGATCGATTTTCTTGCGGAGGGAGTCCTCGCGCATGAGGTCGGGGACGGAGCAACCGGCATCTGTGGCCATTTTCTCGACGAGTGCGTAGCGCTCCGGGTGGACGGCGGAGGCATCGAGCGGGTGGGCGGCATCGCGGATGCGGAGGAATCCGGCGGCTTGCTCGAAGGCTTTTTCGCCGAGGCGGGGAACTTCTTTCAACTGGGCGCGGGAGGTGAAGCCGCCGTTTTCCGTGCGGAAGGCGATGATGTTTTCCGCGATGGAATTGCTGAGTCCGGAGACGAAGGCGAGCAGGTGTTTGGAGGCGGTGTTCAGCTCGACGCCGACGCCGTTGACGCAGGATTCGACGGTGTCATCGAGGGAGGTTTTGAGGGCGCGCTGATCGACATCGTGCTGGTATTGGCCGACGCCGATGGCCTTGGGGTCGATTTTCACAAGCTCGGCGAGGGGATCCATGAGGCGGCGGCCGATGGAGACGGCTCCGCGGACGGTGACGTCTTCGTTGGGGAATTCCTCGCGGGCGGCTTCGGAGGCGGAGTAGATGGAGGCGCCGCTTTCATTGACCATGATGACCTGGATGGAGGCGGGGAGTTTGAGTTTTTTGATAAACGCCTCGGTCTCGCGGGAGGCGGTGCCGTTGCCGATTGCGATGGCCTGGATGTCGTGCTTTTTGATGAGGGCTACGACTTCGGTGGCGGCTTCGTAGAGCTGGCTGTTCGATCCGGCGGTGCAGTGG
This sequence comes from uncultured Verrucomicrobiae bacterium, assembly GCA_963758175.1. Taxonomy (GTDB): domain Bacteria; phylum Verrucomicrobiota; class Verrucomicrobiia; order Verrucomicrobiales; family Akkermansiaceae; genus Luteolibacter. The sequence goes on along the minus strand of CAVWUI010000003.1, from coordinate 158,665 downwards.
AGGACGGTGTGGTGGAGGAGTTTTCCCTGGGCATCGAGCACGACGGTCTTGCAGCCGGTGCGGAAGCCGGGGTCGATGGCGAGGGTGCGTTTGCGGCCAAGGGGGGAGGCGAGCATGAGTTCGCGGAGGTTGTCCGCGAAGACCTGGATGGCGGTTTCATCGGCGCGTTTTTTGCCGAGCAGGCGCATTTCCGTTTCCATGGAGGGCATGAGCAGGCGCTTGCAGCCGTCCTCGGTGGCGAGGCGGACTTGCTCGGCGCACGGCGCCTTTTCCGGTGACCCAATCGGCGACTGCGATCCTAGTAACGCGCTCCAAGCGGGACTTCGACGCGCATGAAGAGGAAGGCTTCCTTTTCGCCACGGCGGATGGCGAGCATGCGGTGGGAGGGGATGGATTTGAAAGGCTCGGACCACTCGAAGTAGTCGCGGTATTTCGCGGCGTCGGTTTCCTCTTCCTTGCCATACATGATCTTGGAGGAAACGGTGGCTTCCTCTTCGTAGATTTTGCGGACCTGGCCGCGGAGGTTCGCGTCGTCGGCGACGCGCTCGGCGATGATGTCGCGTGCTCCGGCGAGGGCGTCCTCTGCGGTGGGGACTTCCTTTTCCTTGTCCTCGGTGACGTTGATGTATTTCGCGGCTTCTTCGGCGGGGTCGGCGTTCTGGTTTTCGAGAAGGAAATCGGCGAGAGGGGTGAGGCCGCGGTCGATGGCCTTGGTGGCACGGGTCTGGCGCTTCGGGCGGTAGGGGGCGAAGATGTCCTCAAGGGCGGTGACGGTGAGGGCGGCGAGGATTTTCTTTTTCAGCTCCGGGGTGAGGAGGCTGCGCTCTTCGAGGGATTTCAGGATGGTGGCGCGGCGGGAATCGAGCTCGGCGAGCTGGAGCATGCGGTCGCGGATGGTCTGGATCTGGACTTCGTCGAGCTCGCCGGTGGCTTCCTTCCGGTAGCGGGAGATGAAGGGGATGGTCGCGCCCTCGGCGAGGAGTTTCGCGGTGGCGGTGACGGAGGAAAGTTTGATGCCCGTCTCCGCTGCGATGAGTGAGAGGTGGGCTTGGGAGGAGGTTTCGGACATGATTCGGAGGGGTTCTATGCCGGGAGACAGGCCGCTGGCAAGTGATGGATCCATCCTCGGGCTGGGGTGAAACCGAATAGATACAGGGAATTTGTCTATTTTCCTTGCCGGATACCTTTTAATGCAAGATAGCTTGTGGAGATTGGAGGACGATAGGTCAGTTTGGTTCGGGAACTGGACGGTGCAGATGCGAAAGGGCGTGCTGGATCTCTGCATTCTATCCGCTCTGGGAAACGGGGAGAAATACGGGTACGCACTTGTGAAATCCCTGGTAGCGGTGCCGGGTGTGGGAGTTGCGGAGGGATCCATTTATCCACTGCTCTCACGATTGAAAAAGCAGGGGCTGGTGGAAACGCGGCTGGAGGAATCCACCGAGGGCCCGGCGCGGAAATACTATTCTCTCACGGATGTGGGACGGATGGAAGCGGAGAGAATGGCCGACTATTTCGGAACGATGATGAAAGGCATGGAATCGCTCACCAGGGGCGATTTCATGGGAGAAGGAAAAACCAACCAAGCAGAAATATGAAAACGTGGACAAAACAAGCCGAAGAGGGCGGGCATGGCGCAGTTCAAGGAGCACGGTCTTGAGCCGGTGGATGCCGATGCCGCGCCCTCCATCCCCGGAGTCCCGGAGCCATCGACCTGGCTGTTGTTCCTTGTCACCGCCATCGGCGCGCTGATGCGGAGGAAGCGCTGATGCCAGCGTGACAAGCGCCCCGGTTTCCTATATCAGACACGACATGGGATTCGATGCGCGGGCGGCGGAGGCGGTGGGACTGGCGGCCGCGGTGTGGGCGGTCGTATGGATAGGCCTCCGTTTCGCGTGGAGGAAGGCGGAGAAGCCACCGGGAATTTCCCTCCAGCTCTTCGCCATCGTGCTGGGTCTGTGGATCGCCGGATCCGTCTTCTATCCGGATCGCGAATGGCTGGATCACATAGGCGCGTTGCTGATCGTCTTTGGAACGGTCTTCGGCTGGGTGGTTTTCGACCGCGTGGTGAGCCACGGCTGGCTGGCGAAGAAGGATGGCTCCGGGATGCCGACAATCCTCCGGCAGCTATGCGGGGCGCTCGTCGTGGTGATCACGGCCGCATCCGTCCTGAAATGGGGATACAGGCTGGAGCTGACCGGGTTGCTGGCCACATCGGGGATCGCTGCGGTGATCATCGGCTTCGCCATGCAGGATCTGCTGTCCAATGTCATCGCCGGGTTCAGCATCCATGTGACCGGCGCCTACCAGGTCGGTGACTGGCTCCTGATGGACCAGGGCGACAAGCGCGCGGAGGTCACGGAGATCAACTGGCGCTCCACCCGGCTGGTGGACAACGACCGCATCTCCTACGAACTGCCCAACAGCGAGGTGGTGAAAAACCGCATCGTGAACCTGAACCACCCGCGGGCGGAACACGGCGTGCGGCTGAACTTCGGGCTGGATTACGATACTCCACCCGCTCTGGCGAAGGATGCCATCCTGAAAGCAGCGAAAAGCGCCCAGGGGGTTCTCGGTGCGCCGGAACCGGTCGTTTTCCTGAAAGAATTCGGCGACTCCTCGATCAATTACGAGCTGCGCATCTGGATGCGCCACGCCCGCCTCCATAACATCACCTGCGACGAAATCCGCACTGCGCTATGGTATGAGCTGGGGCGCCGGGGCATGCGCATCCCTTTCCCGATACGGACTCTGGAGCGGCGGCAGCACAACATCCCGGCTTCTCTGGTCGCCTCCCGGCGAAACGCGGCCGACATCCTGCGCGGAGGCGAGGCGCTTTCCTGTCTGACGGAAACGGAGGCACAGGCGCTGGTGACGGACGGGAAACTCCAGCTTTTCGGAAGAAACGAGGCGCTTTTCAAACGGGGCGATGCGGGCGAATCAATGTTCGTGGTTCTGGAGGGAAGGGTGGATGTGGTCGGAAAAACCGACAGGGGATCCAGCATCGTGATGGCAACCCTGGAGAAAGGAGCGTGCTTCGGGGAAATGTCGCTGGTGACGGGGGAGCCGCGGAACGCCACCATCCGCGCGGCCTGCGATGTCCTGGTTCTGGAGATCCGCAAATGCGACCTTTCCCCGATGATGACAGAGAATCCGGAACTCGCCGAGCGTCTGGGCCAACTACTGGAGAAGCGCCGGGTGTCCCGCAGGGAAATCCTCGACCGAGCCGGGGAGGAGGATATCGCGGTCAAGACGGAACCTGTCGGCAGCCGATCCATTGCGATGCGCATTCGCGAGTTCTTTGGCTAGCAACCGTCGGCCGGGACGCACAGCGCCTTTTCCTGAAGGGCTTTCATCTCAGACTCCGGGATGGATGTGGGATTCGGATAGTCGAACATTTCCCCCTCATAGTTGCGGAGGGTTACTTTTGACGGATCGGAATCGACGACATAGTTCGGATTCACAGGGATTTTCCCACCGCCGCCGGGACCTGTCGATGACATACTGGGGGACGGCGTATCCGGTGGTGTGCCCGCGCAGGTTCTCGATGATATTCACACCTTCCGCGACGGATGTGCGGAGATGGGAGGATCCGGTGATGAGATCGCACTGGTAGAGATAATACGGACGCACGCGGCACATCAGAAGCTTGTGGACGAGGGCTTTCTGGACATCCGGGGAGTCGTTCACTCCGCGCAGCAGAACGGACTGGTTGCCCAGCGGGATGCCCGCCTCCGCGAGCCGCACGAGGCCGTCGCGGACCTTCGGTGGTGAGCTCTTTGGGATGGTTCGTGTGGATGGAGATGAAAAGCGGATGATGCTTTTTCAGCATCTCGCAAAGCTCGGGCGTGATCCTCTGCGGAGGAAAACCGGGATTCTCGATCCGATACGGAGAAACTGGATGTGTTTGATCGAACGGAGCCGTGTGAGGATCCTGTCCAGTTTCGCATCGGAAAAAAGAAGAGGATCCCCGCCTGAGAGCAGGACGTCGCGGACTTCCGTGTGTTCCTCAAGATACTTGAAGGCGGCCTCCCACTGGGTTTCCAACTGTTGCTCACCAACGCCTGATACGACGCGGGAGCGGGTACAATAACGGCAATAGGATGCGCAGCGGTCGGTGACAAGAAACAGCACTCGATCCGGGTAACGGTGGACGAGACCTGGCACAGGCATGTGGGAGTCCTCGCCACACGGATCGGCGAGTTCCTCGGGAGCCGTCCAGCCTTCCTCGATGCGCGGGATGACCTGGCGGCGGATCGGGCAGTCCGGATCGTCCTTGTCGACCAGATTGAAAAAATGCGGAGTGATGGCCATCGCGAGCTTCGTCCCCGCCAGGAGGACACCCGCTCGCTCCTCATCGGTAAGATTGATGCGGGCTTCGAGATCGGCCAACGAGTCGATGCGGTTGCGGAGCTGCCAGGTATGGCTGTCCCACTTGTCCATGGCGGAGTCCGGCCAGTAGCCGGGGGCGTGGGATCTGAAGGAAATGTCGAGGTCGCTGGTGGAAGTCATTCGCTTTTTGTTAGGCGGAATCGGTCGGGCAGGATGCATTTCAGGTCAAGGGAGGATTTTCTCCAGCATCACGGCTTACCGAAGTCCGGGAAATTCGAATCCCCAATCCTTCCCCGGAATAATCACACACACGGCTCGCTCCAATCCAGCGAAAGCGATGAAGTATCTTACCCCGGCCCGGCGGGAACAGCTCCATCCGTAGCTGACGCGTCTTGCCTCGGACGTTTTACGGAAGCCTGGCCGGGAAGGATTCTCCCTTCAAAACCGAACTGTTCATAAAAACACTTTTCCGCTTGCCTAGTATACGGGATTTTCTACCCTAGCCAGATGCCCCAGCAGCTTGCCCGACTCCTGAAACAATACTTCGGCTACGATTCCTTCCGCCCCCTCCAGCAGGAAATCATGGCCGCCACCATGGCGGGAAAGGATGTCGTAGCCATCCTCCCGACTGGTGCCGGGAAATCCCTCACCTTCCAGCTCCCCGCACTCGCGGAAGATGGCGTCACCCTCGTCGTCTCCCCGCTCATCGCGCTGATGAAGGACCAGGTCGATTCCCTCACCGCTTCCGGCATCCACGCCACTTTCCTCAATTCCTCCCTCGACCCTGCCGAAGCCCGTGACCGCTCCGAAGCCCTCCTGCGCGGCGAATACAAACTTCTCTACGCCGCCCCCGAGCGCGTCATGACCCCCGGCTTCATCGCCGATCTGAAACGCTGGAACATCCGCCGCATCGCTGTCGATGAAGCACACTGCATCTCCGAATGGGGGCACGACTTCCGCCCGGAATACCGCCAACTCGCCCAGCTCCGCAAACACCTGCCCGGCATCCCTTTCCTCGCCCTCACCGCCACCGCCACCCCGAAAGTCCGCGAGGACATCGCCCGCCAGCTTGAGATGGAGAAGCCGGAGAACTTCCTAGCCTCCTTCAACCGTCCCAACCTCTCCTACTCCATTTTGCCGAAATCGAAGCCTGCCCGCCAGGTCTTCGAGTTCGTCCACAGCCGCCGCGAGGAATCCGGAATCATTTACCTTCAGTCGAGGAAGGCCACCGAAGCCATGGCCGCCACCCTCCGCGCGGAGGGGATCAACGCCATCGCCTACCACGCAGGCCTCGACCCCGCCACCCGTGCGAAAAACCAGGAGGACTTCATACGCGACAAAGCCAGGATCGTATGCGCCACGGTCGCTTTCGGAATGGGCATCAACAAGCCCGACGTCCGCTACGTCATCCATGCGGATCTCCCGAAAAACATCGAAGGCTACTATCAGGAAACAGGCCGCGCCGGCCGCGACGGACTCCCCTCCGAATGCCTGCTCCTCTACTCGCGCGGCGACCTTGTCCGCAACCTCCGCTTCCTCGAAGGCCCACCGATCCGGAAGCCGCGAAAATCGCCGAGACCCAGATGCGCCAGATGGCGGATTTCGCCGAGACCACCACTTGCCGACGCGCCGCCCTCCTCGCCTACTTCGGGGAAACCTGGCCGGACGAAAACTGCGGAGGCTGCGATGCCTGCCTGAACCCCCGCGAAGAATACGACGCCACCCTACAAGTCCAGAAACTCCTCTCCTGCATCATCCGCGCGAAACAAGCCGCCGGGTTTTCCACAGGAGTCAACCACATCGCCCAAGTCCTCGCCGGAGCCAACACCGCAAAAGTCCGTGACTACGGCCACGACAAAATTTCCACCTACGGAATCGGTTCGGACACCCCTCGCGAGGAATGGGCAGCCCTCGGCCGCCAGCTCATCCAGCTCGGCCTGATCGATGCCTCGCAGGACAACTTCCAAACCCTCAATGTATCCAGAAAAGGTTCCGAACTTCTCAAGTCGCGCGAAAAAATCCTCCTCACCCGCCTCCCGTTTTCGGAAAGCTCCAACGCCTCCGCGAAACTGTCCCGCGCCGGAAACGTCCCCTGCGACGAGTCACTATTCCAGTCTCTCCGCGTCCTTCGCAAAACCATCGCCGACGAAAAATCCGTCCCGCCCTACGTCATTTTCGGTGACACTCCTCTCCGCCACATGGCCCGCCGTTACCCGCAGACCAAAGCGGATTTTCTCAACATCCCCGGAGTCGGCTCCCAGAAGCTCGATGACTACGGCCAGGCTTTCATGGAGGAAATCAAATCCCACCTCGCCTCCAACGAAAAACAGAGCTTCGATCCTCTCGCCAGTCCTCCCCCGCCGAAAATGAAAACAGAAGGCGCGCTCAACGGCTCCCAGCTCGATACCCTCGAAAAATTCAAAGCCGGACAATCCATTTCCCAGATCGCGAGGATCCGCGAAATGGCCACCGGCACTATCGCCAACCATCTCGCCGCCGCAATCGCCAAGGGTGAAATCACCCCGGATCCGCGCCAGTTCTTTTCCGAAGAGGAGGAGCGGAAAATCGATGTCGCAGTTTCACAAGCCGAGGAGGGTCTCGCAAAACTCGGCCCATCCACGCGACACTCAACGGAGAGATCCGCTACGAGATCCTGAACCTCTACGCCGCCTTCAAATCCCTCGAAACCCCCGCGTAGCTGCCCCGTCCCGGGGCAGGCCGTGCTCGCTGCGTCCCACAGCGAAATCTTTTTGCCTCACAACGAGGAAACCCGGGCGCACGTCCTCATTCCGCCGTGCCAAACTCCAAACGTTCGTAAATTTCGGAGAGTGCTAGTTCCGTATCGATCTCAGGCAGGGCGATCACCTCGTCCATCCCTTGGTAGAGTTCGCCCGAAAAGCCCCCCTCCGGCTTCCTTCGGTAAGCGACCACCTCCGCCCTGTCCACCTCCACGAGCAGTAGGACTTTCAGGCTTGGGACTGTAAGGTAGGCGTCCCTCTTTTCACCCATATCAGTGCGCCGGGTCGATTCACTCAAAACTTCGATTACGACCACCGGCTGGCTCTGGAAGTGATCGTCCTCCGGATTGCTTTGGCATACCACCATGGCATCCGGATAGTAGAAACGCGTGTGGTCCGGATATTCGACTCGCAACTTCGTATCGCTATTAAACGGCTGGCAGGGCTTGCCACTAAGCTTTCCGAAAAGATGTCCCAGAGAGTTCACGGCAATCATGTTATGCCTGTTCTTTGCCCCCGCCATCGCATGCACGACACCGCCTAGATACTCATGCTTGATCTCAGCGATTTTCTCACCCTCAAGGTAATCCTCGACCGATAGCAGATCAGGTTTTCTTAGCGCGGTCATGCCGGGATACTATCCCCGTCCCTTTCCTTTCGCAATCTCGGAAACTCTGCGCTCAAAGGGGCGACCGAAGATCGCCCCCACTGTTGACTTTCCGACAATACCCTGCTTCAAAAGCCGCCCCATGTCCGACCGCAAGACCCTAGACGAACGTGCCCAGATGACCGACCTTGAGCGCGTGCGCCACTCCGCCGCGCACGTGATGGCCACCGCCATCCTCCGTATCTGGCCGGACGCACAGTTTGCCTACGGCCCCCCGGTCGAGAACGGCTTCTACTACGACTTTGAAATGGAGCACCGCATCACTCCCGACGATTTCGAGAAAATCGAGGCGGAAATGAAAAAGATCGCCAAGGAAAACCAGAAGTTCGAATACAAGGCGATCTCCCGCGACGAAGCGAAAGCCATGGCCGAATCCGGTCGTCTCGGCGGACTCACCGAACGCCCCGGAAACGCCTCCCGCTTCAAGCTCGACCTGATCGACAAAATCCCCGAAGGCGAGCAGATCTCCTGCTTCCAAAACGGCGATTTCATCGACCTCTGCGCCGGCTCCCACGTCGGCTACACGTCCAAGTGCAAGAACGTGAAAATCATGTCGGTGTCTTCCTCTTTCTACATGGGCGATGAGACGAAAGGCCAGCTTCAGCGTCTCTACGGCACCGCTTTCGAAAACAAGGAAGACCTCGCCACCCACCTTGAGCGCCTCGAAGAAGCTAAAAAACGCGACCACCGCAAACTCGGCCGCGAACTCGGACTTTTCCACATCGACGAAGCCGTCGGCCAAGGCCTCATCCTCTGGAAGCCGAAAGGCGCCCTCGTCCGCCGCGCTCTCCAGGAATTCATCACCCAGGAACTCGACAAACAGGGCTACTCCCAGGTCTTCACGCCACACATCGGAAAGCTCGACCTCTACCGCACCTCCGGCCATTTCCCCTACTATCAGGACAGCCAGTATGCCCCGATTCCGGAGCGTGATACTTTGGAAAAACTCGCCGACGAAGACGCCACCTGCGCCACCCTGGTCAACGGCCTGAACGAAGGCACCTACGAGGGCTACATGCTCAAGCCGATGAACTGCCCGCACCACATCAAGATATTTCGCGAGCGATCATCACTCCTACCGCGATCTTCCCGTCCGCCTCGCCGAGTTCGGCACCGTCTATCGCTGGGAACAATCCGGCGAACTCGGCGGCATGACCCGCGTCCGCGGTTTCACCCAGGACGACGCCCACCTTTTCTGCACTCCCGACCAAGTCGCGGACGAATTGATCGGTTGCCTCTCACTTGTGAAAACCGTGCTCAGCACACTCGGCATGTCCAACTATCGCGTCCGCGTCGGTCTCCGTGATCCCGACTCCGATAAATACACCGGCGAAGCCGCCAATTGGGACAAAGCCGAAAACGCCTGCCGCGAAGCCGCTAAATCCATCGGTGTCCCCTTCACCGAGGAACCCGGCGAAGCCGCTTTCTACGGCCCAAGATCGACTTCGTCGTCAAAGACGTCATCGGCCGCGACTGGCAGCTCGGAACCGTACAGGTCGATTACAACCTGCCCGTGCGCTTCAAGCTCTCCTACGTCGGCGAGGACAACAAGCCGCACATCCCGGTCATGATTCACCGCGCCCCGTTCGGATCGTTGGAACGTTTCACCGGCCTACTCATTGAGCATTTCGAAGGAAAATTCCCGACCTGGCTCGCCCCCGAGCAACTCCGCATCCTCCCGATCTCAGAGAAAACCCTCGACGAGGCCGAACGCCCTCGCTTCGGAAGCTGGCCGATCTCGGTATCCGTTGCACCGTTGATCGCAGCTCCGACAAGGTCGGCGCGAAAATCCGCAACGCACGCTTGGAGCGCATTCCAAACATGGCCGTCCTCGGGCCAGCGAAGTGGAGGAGGGCACGGTGGCCGTCCGCGTCCGTGGAGAGGAAAAGCCCATCATCAAGCCCCGCCAGCAGTTCATAGACGACCTCCTCGCGGAAATCGCGGGGCGTTTCCTATAGCGGGAAAAGCCCTCCGCTGGATCAGGGCAGGATGTGGAAAACGGCTGCCAGAAAATGGCAGGCACTGCCTGCGATGACGAACAGGTGCCAGATCGCGTGGTTGTATTTCAGCTTTTGCCAGACGAAAAAAGCCACCCCGCCGGTGTAACAAAGCCCCCCCGCGACAAGCAGCGCAAGCCCCCCGGCGGATATCGATCGGATCAGCGGCACCATGGCCACCACCACCAGCCAGCCCATCAGGAGATACAGCGCGGTGGATATCCAGTGCTCCCGCTTGTTTTTCATCACCGACTTGATGACCACTCCCGCAATGGCCATTGACCAGACCACTCCCAGCAGACTCCAGCCCCAGGGACCGCGCAGCGTCACCAGGGAAACCGGAGTGTAGGAACCGGCGATCAAAAGGTAGATCGCCGAGTGGTCGACAATTTGCAGGACAGACTTCGTTTTGGGGCCGCTGAACGAGTGGTAGAGCGTGGAGGAAAGGTAGAGAAGCACCAGCGTCGAGCCAAAGACCACACCCGCCGCCAGGCTCGAGGGATCGCCACCGGAGACGTTTATCATGATGATCAGCCCTACAATGCTGAGCACCAGCCCCAGGCCATGCGTAATGGCGCTGGCCGCTTCTTCAGGAGGTGTTTCACAAAGATGGGATCGCATCACCGGAACCAGACCTTGCGGATCGGTGTTTTCGCCGACGGACAGCAAGCCGGACGTACCCGGCATCGCCCTCCGTTTCCTGCTGAAAATTCCCATTTGACTGGATAGCACAGCATTGAACGCCTGGCCTCCAGTAAAATGGGGGAAAACACCCATCAACCGCTCCCGTGAAAATCCAGAACCTCGTTCTTGATTTCCATCCTTTTCAGTGTTCCTATGAACATATCCAAACGGTCGTAAATCTCTCCGAACTACGCGATTCCCTGCGGAAAAAATTTCCCGCAGCGCACCGCCATGTCCCTCTCCCGGAGCAAGGCGAAACCCGATCCGAAGAAAAAACCACCCTCAGCTTCGATCCGGGCACGATCAACGAAGTCGTTTCCAAGGCATCTTCCCAAGGCATGTCCTTGCTCATTTCACGGCTCCTTGCCGAAGAGCGCGACCTTCCCCTCGCCCTCATTGACGGTCGCGACAGCTTCGATCCGGCCTCCCATGGCAACGACCGTTGCGGCCGGCTCCTCTGGATCCGTTGCAGCGGCACCGACCAGATCATCCAGGCCACCGATCTCCTGCTCCGCGATGGGAACCTGCCGCTCGTCCTGCTCGATCTCCACCTCGTCCCCGCCCGCGAGCTAAGCCGTATCCCGAATTCCCTCTGGCACCGCTTCCGCACCGAAGCGCGCGAATCCGGCATGCGCCCTCGCCGTCCTCTCGCCACGCACCATCGTGATCTCCGCCCACACCCGCCACTTCATCGAGGGTGCCTTCACCCTCGATCACCTCGAGAAATCCACCCCCACCCTCCGCATCCTCCCGGACACTGCCAGCCGCATGACACGCATTTCCTGAAAATGTTCGCCGCCTTACATTTCCCCGATCTCCCCCTCCACTGCCTCCTGGCCTCCGGGGAAATATCGCCCGGCCTACCCACCGCACTCCTCTCCGATGGCGAGTTGGAGAAAGCCCGCATTCTCGCTCTAAACCCGGCCGCGGCAGCCCGGGGCATCACCCACGGCATGGGCAGCCTCCCCGCCATGGCGCGCTGCGCGGATCTTTATTTCCTCAACCGCGATCCCGAAACCGAAAAAGCCGCGGCCGACGAACTCCTCACCTTCGCCGAATCCCTCACCCCCGATTTCGAATCAACTACTACGGAAACAGTAATACTTGATCTTTCCACCCTCCTCATAGCCTCCCCTCAGGACTGGACACACCGCACCCTCGAAAAAGCCTCCCGCCTCCAGCTCCCCGCACACCTCGCCATTTCCGAAACCCCGGATTTCGCCCACCTCTGCTCACTCTCCCCGCTCACCTCCGCCACCCTCTTACCACCCGCTACCATCCATATCCCCAGGGAACCCTCCTCACCCCTCCCACTCACCATCGCCGCACTCACCCGCAGCGCAGCCTTCCCCGTCCTCCGCTCCGGTGCGGAAATCCTCAGCCTCTGGGGCATACGCACCCTCGGCGATCTCGCAGCCCTCCCCCGCCAAGGCCTTTCCGAACGCCTCGGCTCCCAGCTCACCCACCTGCACGACATCCTTCATGGAAAGCAACACCGCCTCCTCAAGCTCCTCCGCCCCCCCACCGGTTACGCCGCACGCCACGACTTCGAATCCCCCCTCACCCATTTCGAACCCATCCTCTTCATCGCCCGCCGCCTCCTTCAAACGCTCTGCAACCGCCTCCGCAACACCCAGCGCGCCGCCACAGCCATACGCATCATCCTCCGCTACGAAGACCGGTCCTCACACCGCAAGCACCTCGCCCTCACGGAAACAACCCTCGACCCCGAAATCCTGCTCCGCTCCCTCCACACACACCTCGATACCCTGCGCGCCCCCGCCCCGGTCACCGGCTTCTCCCTCATCCTCATCCCTGCGCTGCCCTCCCACAAGCAACACGAAATCTTCCGCAAAGGCCTGCGCGACCCCCACCGCTTCGCCGATACCCTGCACCGCCTCTCCGCCCTGGTCGGGCACGACCGCCTCGGCATCCCCCGCATCAAGGACAGCCACCACCCCGACAGCTTCACCATGCATCCCGTCACACCGGATTTTTCACTCCCCCCGGCTCCGGAAATCCCACCCTCCGGAAACCTCCCCCTCTCCCGCCTCCGCCCCCCCGTCACCGTCACAGTCATGTCGGAAAAACGCGGAAAAATCGACCATCCCCTCGCCATCCTCACCGGCCCCCACCGCGGCACCATCCGGAAAACCGCCGGCCCCTACCCCCTTTCCGGAAACTGGTGGGACCGCACCTGGCAACAAACCCAATGGGACATCCAGCTCCCCCAGAACCATCTCCTCCAGCTCACCCACACCCCCCCGGACACCTGGCAAATCACCGGCACCTACAACCTCGCACCCAACCAGGCTCTTCCCTGATTACCGGCACCCACAGCCTTCATGGAGCTTCTCACAAAATCATCCTTCTCCTTCCTACGCGGCTCCAGCTCCCCTGAAGCCCTCATCACCCGTGCCGCTGAACTCGGACACACCCACCTCGGACTCGTCGACCACATGGGATTCTACGGATCAGCCCGCGCACACCTCACCGCGAAAAAACTGGGCCTCCACGCAATCGTAGGCGCCACCGTGGAAAGTTTCACCCTCCCGGGACTTCCTGAAAAAATCCCCGGACTCCCCCTCATTGTCAAAACACAAACCGGCTACCGGAACCTCTCCCGCCTGCTCACCAGCCTGCACCTTAGACAATCCCCTGCCTCCGACCTAACAGGCATCCACGCCATCCTGACCCCCGAGTCCTTGAAATCCCCCGACAAACAAACACTCCTGAAAACAGCCACCCAGCTCAGAAAAACCTTCGGCCCTCAGAACCTCTCCCTCGCCATCTTCCGCCACCACCGCCGCGGCGAGGAAAAGACCAACACACTCCTCCGGGATCTCGCAGACCACCTCCGCCTCCCCATCCTCGCCTCCCACTCCCCTCTCCACGCCACACCCCGCGAGCGACTCCTCACCGACGCCTTCACATGCCTCCGCCACCACAAGACGCTCGACGACGCCGGCCGCCTCCTCGAGCAGAACGGCGAGCGCTACCTCAAATCCCCCTCACAGTTCCACGAGCTTTTCGCGGACCACCCCGCCGCCCTCCGCCACGCCTACGATCTTTGTAGTAGTTGCGAGTTCTCCTTGGAAAACCTCGGCTACCGGTTTCCGTCATTCTCCCACCCGGAAACCGGCATCCGGATGACCGCCACCGAGCAGGGCACCCACCTCCGCCAGCTCGCCCTTTCAGGCCTCCGGAAAATTTTTCCCAGACCCTCCCGACATTACCTCGCCCAGCTCGACAGCGAACTTGCCATGGTCGCCCGCCTCGGCTTTCCCGGCTACTTCCTCATCGTCTGGGATCTCGTCCGCTTCGCCCGCAGCCGCGACATCCTCTGCCAGGGACGTGGCTCCGCCGCGAACTCCCTCCTATGCTACGTCCTCGGCATCACCAATGTTGATCCCATCGCCGGGGGCCTCCTTTTCGAGCGTTTCCTCTCCGAGAACCGCACCTCATGGCCGGACATTGATATCGACTTCCCCTCCGGTGAGCGCCGCGAATCCGTCATCCAATACGTTTACGAGAAATACGCCCCACGCGGCGCGGCCATGACGGCGAACGTTATCACCTACCGCCCCCGTTCCGCCTTCCGCGAAATGTCGAAAATCCTCGGCTTCCCCGAATCGATCGCCAACCGCTTCACCGATCTCTGCACCTCCCCGAAAGTCCACGACGCCACCAAGGACCATTTCTCCGAAGAACTTTCCATGGACAACTACTACCCGAAAGACCAGGTCCTGGAGTTCGCGAAAACCGTCGAGAAATCCGGAATCCCCGCCAATCACCCTCGCTTCGACGCGCTGCTGAAACTCTACCACGCCATCCTCGGCTCCCCCCGCCACCTCGGCCAGCACTCCGGCGGCATGGTCTTCTGCGATGACGGCCTCGATCACATCGTCCCCCTCCAGCCCGCCACCATGCCCGGCCGCACCGTCCTCCAATGGGACAAGGACGATTGCGAGGAACTCGGCATCGTCAAAGTCGATCTGCTTGGCCTCGGCATGCTCGCCGCCATGGAAGACACCATCCGCGTCTGCCGCCAGCGCGGGAAAACCATCGATCTCGCCACCCTTCCCAAGGACGACCCGGCCACCTACGCCATGCTCTGCGAGGCGGACACCATCGGCACCTTCCAGGTCGAGTCCCGCGCCCAGATGGCCACCCTCCCCATCATGAAGCCCGAAAGTCTTCTACGACCTCGCCATCGAAGTCGCCATCATCCGCCCCGGCCCCATCGTCGGAAACCTCGTCCACCCCTACCTCAACCGCCGCACCGGTCGCGAGCGCATCGATTACATCCACCCCTCCTTCGAACCCATCCTGGAAAGAACCCTTGGCGTCCCTCTTTTCCAGGAACAGGTGCAACGCATGGCCATGGCCATCGCCGACTTCACCGGCACGGAAGCCGACGAACTCCGCAAGGCCATGTCCTTTAAGAAATCCGACGACCGCATGATCCTGGTTTCCCGGAAACTCGACAGCCGCATGAAAGCGAAGGGCGTCTCCATCGAGGCAGCGCCGGAAAGTCATCGAGTCCATCTCCTCCTTCGCTCTCTACGGCTTCCCGGAAAGCCACGCCATCTCCTTCGCCCTCATCGCCTACGCCTCCTGCTGGCTGAAAGTCCACCATCCCGCCGAGTTCTTCTGCGGCCTCATCAACAACCAGCCCATGGGATTCTACTCCGTCAACACCCTCCTCGAGGACGCCAAACACCACGGCCTCCGCATCCGCCCCGTCTCCGTTCTACACTCCATGGTAGATACCACCGTCATCGACGACCGCACCATCCGCCTCGGCCTCCACCGCATCAAGGGTCTCCGCACCGCCACCATCGAACGCATCATCGAAAAACGTTCGGAAAACCAGTTCACCTCCCTGCCCGATTTCCTCCAACGAGCCTCGCCCAACAAAAAGGAACGCCGCCTCCTCGCCGCCGTCCGGAGCACTCAACGACCTCCCGGAAATCTCCCACCGTCGCGACGCCCTCTGGCAGGCCGAACTCCTCCCGCCGGACGATCTCTTCGCCAACCAGCGACCCGCCAGGAACGAGCTCGCCCGGATGACCGCCGCCGAACGCCTCGCCACCGACTTCGCCATCCAGTCCTCCTCCACCGGCCCCCACCCCATGAAACTCTGGCGCGAAACAGCACTTCTCACTTCTCACTCGGCACTCGGCACTTCTCCCAAAAACCTCGTCCACTCCGGAAACATCCTCCACCTCCCCCACGGCCTCCCCATCGAGATCGCCGGCATGGTCATCTGCCGCCAGCGCCCCGGCACCGCCAAAGGCCACTGCTTCATCTCCCTCGAGGACGAGTTCGGCATCGCCAACCTCTTCATCCCCCGCAAAACCTTCCACCAGTACCGCCTCACCATCGTCTGCCGAATCCTTCCTCCTCGTGCGAGGTCGCCTCCAGATCACCGAAGACCGCAAACCCACCGTCTACGTCACCCACCTCGCCCCCCTCCCCGCCGCCTCGGAAATCCAAACCACCTCCCACGACTTCCACTGATGTAGCTGCTGCGTCCCGCAGCAGGCCGTGCAAACCCCGTCCCGGGGTTTCTTCACACAGTCCCGAAAGCATCTTGAAAAAAACAACCGGTCATCTAGACTGGTCATTATGCAAACGGTCACCGCCACCGAGTTCAAAGCCAAATGCCTCCGCCTCCTCGACGAGGTGAACCGCACCGGCGAAGCGCTCATCATCTCCAAACACGGGAAACCCGTCGCCCGTGTCGTCCCGGAAAACGTGATCAAACCATGGCTTAGCCCTCCGTGACGGAGGCGGTTCGATAATAGATCCATTCGAACCCACCGTCCCCGAATCGGAAATTGAATGCCTGAAATGAATCCGGCACCTCTTCTAGACACCCACATCTGGATCTGGTGGATCCGGGCATTTCCCGATCTCTCCACCTTCGAACGGGACGCCTTGGACGCGCTTCCGAGCGACAATCGTCCCACGATCAGCGATATCAGCCTCTGGGAATTCGCAAACCTTGTGGATCTTGGCAGGATCAAGATCAAGGGAAGCGTCGAAGACTGGCTAGCGGTCGCGGCCTCTCCTGCAACCGTGATCATCCAGCCCATCACTCCGGCAATCGTCAGCGAGATGACACATCTCCCCGATTCCTTCCACCGCGATCCCGCAGACCGCCTCATTGTCGCAACCGCCCGCGTGCTGGGTCTCCCGCTAGCCACAAAAGACCGGAAGATCAGGAAATCCCGGCTTACGAAGCTCTGGAAACCGTGATCAAACGCCCACTAGTAGCGGCGTCCCATACGTTGTGAATCCGGTAGATTCCTCCACTCGTATATCCAAGATTTCACCGGTGAGGCGATCCGCATCTCCCTCGAAGATCACGATCTTGTTCTGCGGTGTCCTGCCTGTGAGTGTAGCCGGATTGTTCTTCGAGGGCCCCTCGCAGAGAACCTGTTGAACCGTTCCGACGATCGCCGAGTTCTTTTCTTTCGCGAGCCTGTCCACTGTTTCCAGAAGCCGCTGGTTACGCTCCTCCTTCACTGTTTCCGGCAGCTGGTCCTCCATCTCCGCCGCAGGCGTGTCCTTGCGTTTCGAATAGCGGAATACGAAGGCGTTGTCGAACTGTAGCCTTTCTACTGTATCTATGGTAGCTTGGAAATCATCCTCGGTCTCTCCGGGAAAGCCGACGATGATATCCGTGGTGATCGCGATGTCCGGCCTGGCCGCCTTCATTTTCTCGCAGATCTCCACGAACTTCTCGTTCCTATAGGGGCGGCGCATCAGTTTCAGAATCCGATCCGATCCGCTTTGCATCGGAAAGTGGATGTGGGACATCAGCTTCGGCAGATAGGTGAACGCCGCGACAAGATCATCCCTGTAGCCGATGGGATGCGGGGACGTGAAGCGGATGCGCTCAATCCCCTCCACCTCGTGCACCGCTTCCAGAAGCTGCACGAAAGGCGATTTTCCATCTACTTTCGGAAATTCCGTCCTGCCGTACAGGTTCACGATCTGCCCTAGCAAGGTGATCTCCTTCACCCCCTGCCGTGCCAGAAAACCCGACCTCCTTCACGATCTCCGCGATCGGCCGTCCGCGCTCTTTCCCACGCGTGTCCGGCACGATACAGAACGAGCATCTCATGTTGCAGCCCTGCATGATGGAAACGAAAGCCGAGGCGTTCCGTGACTTGGGCATGTGGTCGCGTATCGTGTTCTGCGAGTCGGTTTCCTCCGCGATGTCGCAGACGGACGTGCCTGTCATGGAAAGCGCGGGATCGTCCATGCGCGCCTCCATCCGGTCTTTCAAAATCCCATCCACATACTCGAAAACCTTGTGGTATTTCTGAGTGCCGACCACCACGTCAAGGTGCGGGATGCGTTCGAAAAGCTCCTCCCCGCGGGACTGTGCCATGCATCCCATGAAGCCGTAAACCACGTGCGAGCGCTTCCTCCGCTCCTTTCCCAGAATGCCCATCTTCCCCAGCGCCTTCTGCTCCGCCTGATCGCGCACCGAGCACGTGTTGATGAGGATCGCGTCCGCATCCTTCTCGGTGGGCGTGAGCGTGTAGCCCCCTTCCGTGAACATCCGCGCCACCTGCTCGGTGTCGCGTTCGTTCATCTGGCAGCCGTAGGTCTTGAGATAAACTCTGGGCATTTTCCCGGGAGACTTACGCCAGGGTCAGGCGATCGTCGGATTCGATTTTTTCGGTGAGGGTCGGATAACCTCCGGCCACCTGCATGTTGAAGCAGTGGAGATACAGGGTGAAAATCTTCGGATCGAAGACATCCACCAGCTTCTCCACCGCGGCATCGAGCCTTTCCTTGTCGAGTCCCTTCGGAAGGTCGCCGACGACGGAACCCTTGCCATCGTGAGGGATGCCCATGCCATCGCAAAACATGCCGAGCATGGATTGCTGCGCGGCCATGAGGTAGGACTGGAGGATCTGCTCTCCGATAGGATCGCACGCGCGGAGCTGGAGGGTCTTGTGAATCCAGGCGTATTGCTCCGGAAGGGATTTTTTCTGGATGAAAACGGGTCGCAGCTTCCGCTCCGAGGCCAGAGTGGCGACGGCGGTCTTATACACGTTCCTGTCGTTGTCGCGGAACCAGTCCAGCATTTCTGAAACAACGGCGGGATCGACAGCGGAGAATATATCGTGGGCTTTCACAGGTGGGGAAAATTGGATCGGCGGGCAGTCAAATCGCTGGCGGGAAGGAACGCAACCCTCTTCCTGCGTCACACGCCTACTTTCCGCCGCCCACCCCGGCCATCGATTCCTCCAGCTCCCAGAGGATTTTCACCTCCATATCCTTGCCCACCGGCCGGTTTCCCTTCGCGCAGTCGGCGAACCACCTCGCCAGAATCTTGCGGCGTTCCGGCGGGAAACTTCTCGTGTAGCCCTCCTCGTCCGTCGCGCCGAGCACCTCGACATCCCTTCTCCCGTGCGCCCGCTCGAGAATACGTCCGTAGCGGATCAGCACCCCGTCTAGAAGGATCCACGGGAAATTCGGATTTCCCGGCGGCCCCATTACCAGCTCCTTTGTCTCCCCTGTCGAAAATTTCACGCCTTCACGCAAATCAACCTTGAGATCCGGCAGCAACCCGCCCTTGAACCAGGCCGCGCCCGCGCCGCCGACCCCGCCTATCGCGGTGAATATCCCGTGGGAGAAAAATCCGGTCGCCGCGTCGATAGCCACCCCTCCCGCCGCACCCGTCGCCGCGGCGACCAGTGTCAGCTGCCCCCGGCTCAGCCCCCATTTCCTCCACACCTCCTCGCTCTCCAGATCGATGTCCTGGAAGCTTTCCTCCCCGCTCTCCACCTTCAGCAGATGGTGGCGGTATATGCCCAGCAGTTTGGAAAAACACTTCCGCTCCAGCTTTTTCAGCCTCCCGAAATACTCCACCTTCAGGTCCTCCTCCTTCTGCTTCCGCCGCGTCGGCATCCGCCCGTCCCTGTCCTCGATGCGAACCCGGACGCGCAGCTCCAGCGCCTCCGCGAGGAACTCCCGCACGATCTCGGCCGCCTCGTTGCGCCTGTCCTCCCACTCCATCTCGATCAGCCGTATCGTTTCCTCGAGCTGCTCCCGGTTCTGTTCCTCGATCTCCAGCAGCGCCCTCATCAGAACCAGACGCTGCTCGTATTTCGCCCGGTGCGCGTCGAACGTCCGGACGAGGTTGAAGGAACTCCCCAGCTTCTCCCGCCACACGCTCTCGCTCTCCGGCTCCTCCCCGTCGCGCACGTTCATCAGCGCCAGCCTCGGCCTGCCCGTCCAGCGCAGGATCTCCATTTCCGCGAGAAAATCATCACGCATCGGCCTCGCGGGATCCACCACATAGAGCACCCCGGCACCATCGAGAAGCGGCTCCAGCAGCCGTTTCTCATCTCCGAATTCCTCCCCTTTCTCCTCCACGAAACGCCGCAAAGCGTCCCTCCCCGGCACCCCTTCCCCGTGGATTTTCCGTATCTCCCGCATCGCCTCCACGGGACGTGAGAAGCCGGGCGTATCGATGAACCTCACGCATTCCTTCCGCCCGAATACCACCTTGTGCGTCTGGCACATCGTCGTCTCACCGGGCGTCGGGCTCACCCGCAGCACCTCGTTGTCATCGATCTCCAGCAGGGTCGCGATCACCGCGCTCTTGCCCATGTTCACCCGCCCCACCACGGCGAATTCCGGAACCCCACCACCGCTCATCCTTCCTCCTCCCCGTAGAAAAACACCTCCGCCCCCGCATCCGCGAGCCCGTCCACAAAGTCACGCCAGATCTCCTTTTCCCCGTCCGCCACGGCGGCAGGTTCGCCGCTCTCCGTCGGGTTCACCACCAGAAAATGGATGGTTGTCTCCGCACCCGCGAGCTTGCGGATCTGCGAGTGCAGCGCCGTCATCCTCGGCGGCGAAAGCGCCCAGCCCTCCGCGAGGAGCACCACCCCGGCAGGCGCGTTCCTTATGGATTTCACCGCGGCCTCCTCGCCTTTCCCGTCCCATACTCCCACCTCGTGCCACTCGCCCGGATTCACACGCAGATTCCTGAGAAGAAATCCCCTCAGATTTTCCCGCGCAAGACCCGTGCCGCCCACATCCAGCACCAGAACCCCGTCTGTCGGAGCCTCGCTCACATCCACGCGGCGTGTCCCCATGATTTCCCGCCAGACCTCGCGGTGCCGCTTCGATTGGAAATCCAGCGCGGCCAGCGCCTTCCGCTCGCGCCAGGCAGCGAAGATCCAAAGCCCCAGCCTGGGCAGCAGTCCCCACACGAAAATCGCCGCGAAGAGAAATGAATACCAACTCTTCGCGAAACCGCTCCGGATGTTCTCATCCGCACCATTGATCCATCGCGTCGCCCAGATCACCTCCATCGTAGGCACCCATTCCGGGAAAATCCGGCTCCAGGGAGCGCCCAGGAAAGCACATACCTGGTGGATCTTTTCGCCCATCCACATCGGCGCCGTGGATTCCCAGAAGAAGACCACTTCCAGAAACCACACGCAGCCCAGCAACCCGGCCATCAGCCCTACGGAAAACATCACCGCCCCCGCCTGTGTCATCCGCACCAGATTCCATCCCAGCGCCTCCCACGCCCTGCCGCCTTCCAGCCTCAGCGTCCGCCACCAGTCGAAGTTCCCTTTCGAGGAAAATTTCCCTATCAGCCATGCGAAAAGCTTCTGGAGCAATCCCATCTTCCCTCGCAGCAGCCACAGCACCGCCGCTCCGATCAGGAGCAGGAGTTGCATGCCCACCGTCACT
The DNA here is from genome assembly GCA_963758175.1 of uncultured Verrucomicrobiae bacterium. Lineage (GTDB taxonomy): Bacteria > Verrucomicrobiota > Verrucomicrobiia > Verrucomicrobiales > Akkermansiaceae > Luteolibacter. Next base: position 137,507 of record CAVWUI010000003.1, on the reverse strand, counting down.
CCCAGCACCACGGGCACGTGGAAACCCAGCTGCCCACGCTCCCTGTCCAGCAAACCGGTCATCACCCCCGTCCCCGCAAGGAACATCACCACGCATACCGCCGCTCCCACCAGAAACCGCCCGCTCCCCCATACCTCCCCCGGCAGCTCCCGTTCCCCGCGCCTCACGGAATCCAGCCAGACCTTCATTCCCGTCCGCCTCGCCGCCGCGCCATCCAGCCCTTTCACGGAATCCCGCACCAGCCCCTCGTCCGCATCCGGCGGCTCCCCTCCACGCCCCGCCAGGAACTCGAAATCCACCAGATCCGCTATCTTCCACCGTGCCTTCAACAGGCCGAACCTATTCCCCCGCCAGACGACAATCCAGAGCAAATCCGGCGGGAAACACCCGATTCATCTTGCCCGCCCCCCTCACTGTCGGTATCCACCAGCCTATGAAAGCCTTGCTCGCGATAGCGGTTCTCCGCACGGCCGGCCTTGCCACCCGCATCGACCGGCTCCCGAGCCGGAGCCTCGCTTCCCGCGGGAAATTTGACTCCGCGCCCTAGGCCGCCTCCGGGATGTCCGAAACACATGGCCCCGTGAAAACCATCGCCGTCATCGGTGGCGGCGCGGCGGGATTTTTCGCGGCCATCACCGCCGCGGAATCCGATCCGGATGCCTCGGTCATCGTTATTGAAAAAGGAAACTCGTTTCTCACGAAGGTGAAAATCTCCGGCGGCGGGCGTTGCAACGTCACCCACGCCTGCTTCGATCCCGCCACCCTCGCACGGAGCTACCCGCGCGGCTCGCGCGAGCTTCGCGGCGCGTTCCACAGATGGCAGCCCCGGGATACCGTCGCTTGGTTCGCGCGGCGCGGAGTCGAGCTGAAGACCGAACCCGACGGACGCATGTTCCCCGTCACCGACTCCTCGCAGACCATCATCGACTGCTTTTTCAACACCGCCCGGGACGCGGGCGTGGTTCTGAAGACCGGAACCGGCGTCACGGCGCTCCACCCGCTGCCCGACGGCGGCTTCTCCCTCGTTTTCGGAAACGGGGAGACCCTCCGCGCGGACAAAGTCTGCGTCACCTCGGGCTCTCTCAAAGCCTCCCCGCTCACACGCGCCATCGAATCCCTCGGCCACACCGTCCAGCCCCTCGTCCCCTCCCTTTTCTCATTCAACATCCCCGACCAGCGCCTCGAAGGCCTCGCCGGACTCGCCGTCCAGAACGCCAGCGTCAGAACCGTCCCGAAAAGCCCCGCGCAGACCGGCCCCGTCCTCATCACCCACCGCGGCCTCAGCGGCCCCGCCATCCTTCGCCTTTCCGCATGGGAGGCGCGGCGTTTCTCCGGGAAAAACTACGAGGTCGAGATCTCCGTCAACTGGCTAGGCCGGACGACAGCCGAACAACTTCGCGAAACCTTCTCCCACCACCGCGCATCCTCGGGAAAGTCTCTCGTCAAAAGCAGAAGCCCGGATGGCATCCCCCGCCGCCTTTGGGAACGACTTATCGAAACATCCTCCATCGCCTTGGAAACCCAATGGTCGCAGCTCCCGGGAGGAAAGGAAACCGCCCTCATCAGCCAGCTCACCGACAGCCGTTTCCAAGTAAAAGGCAAGACCACGAACAAGGAAGAATTCGTCACCTGCGGCGGAGTCAGCCTCAGGGAAATCGACTTCCGAACCATGGAAAGCAAGCTCGTCCCGAACCTCCACTTCGCCGGCGAATGCCTGGACATCGACGGCATCACCGGCGGCTTCAACTTCCAGGCGGCCTGGACAGCCGGCCACATAGCGGGCATCGCTATGGCCGAAGCCAGCGACTGAGCGGTCGTCAGAGCTGTGACCAGCGGCACCTCCCATTTTTAACCTTCCCGGATTTCCGGGAGCGTTTAGAAACACCATAACACATGCATTGGACAGAACCCGCCACCGCCGACGACTCACACGCCGCCCTTGAGAAAAAGCTCTGGGATGCCGCGAACATGCTCTGGGCAGGGGCGGATCTGAAACCTTCCGAATACTCGCCGACCGTGCTCGGGCTGATCTTCCTGCGCTATGCGGATGTGCGCTTTGCGCACCGTTGAAAAGGATCTGAAACCGCAGGCGGGAGCGCGGCGGAAGATAAGCGCGACGGATTACCATGCCGCCGGGGTCATCTACCTGCCGGAAAACGCCCGTTTCGCGGAGCTGCTGAGCCTGCCGGAGGGGGCGAACACCGGGCAGGCGATCAATGACGCCATGCGCGCCATCGAGAAGGAGAACCCGGATCTCGCCGATGTGCTGCCCAAGACCTACCACATCCTCGACAGCCGCACGCTCGCGGAGCTTCTGAAAGTCATGGCCTCCATCCCCATGGACAAGGGCGGCGATACCTTCGGCCTCATCTACGAATATTTCCTCGGGAAATTCGCCATGACGGAGGGGCAGAAGGGCGGGGAGTTCTACACGCCCACCTCCATCGTCAAGCTCATCGTCGAGATCCTGGAGCCTTACCACGGGCGCATCCTGGATCCCGCCTGCGGCTCCGGCGGCATGTTCATCCAGTCCGCCCGCTTCGTGGAGGAGCATAGGAAAAACCCCACCACGGACATTTCCGTCCACGGCCAGGAGAGGGTCACGGATACCTCGCGGCTCGCGCGGCTGAATCTCGCCGTCCACGGGCTGAGCGGGGACATCAAGCAGGGGAACACCTACTACGAGGATCTCCAGGACTCCGTCGGCCGCTTCGATTTCGTGCTGGCGAACCCACCGTTCAATGTCAGCAAGATCGATAAGGAAAGGCTCTCCGGCGATCCGCGCTACCCCTTCGGCATCCCGCGCACGGACAACGGGAACTACCTTTGGATCCAGCACTTCCACTCCGCGCTGAACCGCACGGGACGTGCCGGATTTGTCATGGCAAACTCCGCCGCCGATGCCCGCGCCTCCGAGCAGGAGATCCGGGAAAAGATCATCCGCGCCGGGGATGTGGATGTCATGGTCGCCATCGGGCCGAACTTCTTCTTCACCGTCACCCTGCCCTGCACCCTCTGGTTCTTCGACAAAGGGAAAGCCGGCACCGACCGCGCGGACAAAGTCCTCTTCATCGATGCCCGCCACATCTTCCGCCAGCTCGACCGCGCCCACCGGGACTTCACCCCCGCCCAGCTCGAGTTCCTCGCGAACCTCGTCCGCTTCTATCGCGGCGAGGATCTGGAGTTCGCCCACGGTTCCGAGGGGAAATGGGAAGAAGTCTTCGGTGATGCAGCGGGCTACACCGATGTTCCGGGACTTTGCAAAGCGGCGACCCTCGCCGAAATCGAAGCCCAGGACTGGTCGCTCAATCCCGGCCGCTACGTCGGCGTCGCCAAGGGCGAGGATCTCAGCGACGAGGATTTCAAGGAAAAGCTCGAAGCGCTGAACGAGGAGCTTGAGGTGCTGAATGCCGAGGCGCGGGAACTTGAGGAGAGGATTGCGGAAAACGTTGTGGAACTCTTAGAAGCATGAAAGCGCGGTGGCCGATGAAGACGCTTGATGAACTTGCTGAAGTGAAGCGGGGCAAATCACGCCACAGACCTCGTACGGCGGCTGCTTTGTATGGTGGATCCCATCCCTTCATTCAAACCGCTGACATCCATGCCAGTGAATTTCGAATACTGAAATGCTCCCAGAGTTATAGTGATTTTGGTTTGGCTCAGAGCAAAAAATGGAAGGCAGGGACTCTTTGTATTACGAATGCAGGCGAGAATACCGGGGACTGCGCTATTCTCGGCTTCGACGCATGTTTCCCTGATAGCATCATCGGGGTCACGCCCATCGAGGGTAAGGCCGATGTCCGATTCCTGAAATATTCTTTGGATCTGTTGCGCCCCCAGCTACGCACCGTGACAAAAGGCGCTACACAGGACAATCTGAGCGTTGCGATTCTGCTATCTTTCCCGTTCCCTGCACCAGATCTCACCACCCAACGCAAGATCGCGGGGATCCTCTCGGCCTACGACGACCTGATCGAGAACAACCTGCGCCGCATCAAGATCCTGGAGCAGATGGCGCAATCCCTCTACCGCGAGTGGTTCGTGCGCTTCCGTTTCCCCGGTCACGAAGCGGTAACATTCAAGGACACTGAACTCGGAAGGATTCCGGAAGGGTGGAAGCACGCATCCTTGGGATCTTTGTGTAAGACAGTCCGTGAGAAATACGATGATTCGAGAGACTCAGATCTACCGCTCCTCGACTTGTCGCGAATGCCAAGCCAGACGTTAGCTCCGAGTGAATTTGGATCGTCTAGCGATTTGGGAACCTCACGAATTCTATTCAAGCCTGGTGATACCCTATTCGGAACAATCCGTCCGTATCTGCACAAGGTCTGCCGAGCTCCCTTCGAAGGAATTACGAATGTATCGGTTTTTGTTCTCCGCCCACACGATAGTCGTTGTTCGGCCTTGGTTTCGATCATCTGTTCGAGTAGTGACGCGATTCAGTGGGCAGTCCAGCACAGCACGGGACTAAAGATGCCGGTGATCAAATGGGATCAACTTGCAAAGTTCCCAATTTCACTTGCGCCCGTTTCGATATTGATTCGCTTTGATTTAGTCGCGGCACCTATCATGGACGAAATCAGTAGTCTCTCCCGTCGAAATCAAGTTCTTCGCCGCACCCGCGACCTGCTTTTGCCAAAACTTTTAACGAGCGATGAGTGAGAAAGAAGCGGTTTTCAAAGGCAACCCTGAAGACCTAAGCAGTGCTGATTTGGAGGCTCCGCTACGAGAAGTCAGGGCAGGTGTTTGCGAATATTATCGCACCGCCTACGGGAAGGCCGCAGTAGCTGCGGAGGAAGAGGGTTTGTATCAACTAGCGGAGATTTATCAATTTCTAAATAATCTATCTTCGTTTTATCTGTCCTTCGGAGACCCTGTTAAGCCGTTCCGTCCGATGAGGATTGGGGATGGTACTCGTAGCCTCCTTCCAGAAGATCTAGTTCCGGCAGACTATACGGTAGTGAGAAATCTGGCAGAAAGAATCACCGATCCGTCTTTGCGGGCTCGTTTGTTCGATGTCTTATGGTTGGAGGAGCATAATCATCAGGATTGCAGTGAGGCCGCAGCGTCCTATTTGGATTCAGCTCTATCATTGGATACGGACGAGAACTGGACTTTTGCCGTCACCCAATTTCATCGTGGACTCGTGCTTTCCCAGCGTCTTGGCCGAAAGCAAACATCCTTCTTAGATATCTCCCAATCACTAATCACCGCAATCGAAAGAGAATCAGATCCGGAAGAAGGATTTCGAACCTGCCAGCTACTTTACTTGGCGTCTGAATTCGGCGTTGGTGATCAATCGGCTTTGGCTGATCTTGCAAAACAGATTGGTGATCGTGCTTCGGAGAGAGGCGAGCATCGGAACGCCCGCCACTACTGGAGAATGCAAGTCCAGTTCCTCCGTCGTTCCAAAGATGAAACAAATGAATTGGTTGCGGCACAGCGTGCAGCTGAGACTTATGTCCTAGAGGCCGCAGAGCGGGCGACAGGTAAGATGGCGAGTCATCTAGCGGCAGCTTCACTCCTCAAAAAGGGAATCGAAGCGCTACGGAGAAGTAAAGCTGATCCCTTGAGAATCAAAGAGCTCAGGGCAACTCTTGCAGAGTATCAAAAGAAGTCGCTGGACGAAATGCAGTCGTTCGAAACAAGCCTCGATCTTACGGATATGGCCGAAGCAGCCCAAGCGCATGTCGGGGGGCACAGCTTATTTGACGCTATTCAGCGATTGGCACTCGGATATTCATTAACTGATGTTGGCGAGCTAAAAAATCAGGTCATAGAAAGTGCGAAGGAAACGCCATTGCAGCATTTGTTTGGTGGTTCGATTCTCGATGACGCCGGGCGATCTACCGTCGAGCAACCTGGTTTTCTAAATCTTGAAGGTGAAGAGGCAGAAAAGGCGCTGGAGGCGGAGATGTTTACCCACGCTGCGCGTTATCACTGGGGTGTCCGTCGGGTTGGTTTTATCCAACCGGCTAGAATTCGAATACTGAATGAACATCGGCTCAATATTCAAGACTTGGGATTCCTAGTGAGGAACAACCCTTTTGTGCCTCCCGGACATGAAGGTATCTTCTTGCGAGGCATTCACGCAGGTTTTCACGGCGACTTTCTGGTAGCTGCTCACTTACTTGTTCCTCAGATTGAAAATTCAATTCGATTCGTTCTGATCCAGAACGGAGTAGATGTCTCAAATCTGAAATCTGATGGAACTCAGCCACTGAAATTACTTGGTCCACTTTTTGACATCCCCGAATCAAAGGAAGTTTTTGGAGAATCTTTCCACTTTGAACTCCGTGGAATGCTTATCGAAAAAACTGGTCATGGATTTAGAGATCAGCTCGCTCACGGTTTCAGCACAGAGGGTGACTGTTATGGGGATGCTGCCGTGAACCTGTGGTGGCTGGCGCTTCGTCTTTGTGTGATTCCAGTTTTACGAGCTACCCAATCTAATCAGAGTGGAAATCAAAAACCGTGAAAATTTGAAATGCAAAAGACAGTTTATATCCTAGGTGCTGGTTTTTCGATCCCAGCTGGCGCACCGAGCCAAGAAGCTATCCTCAAAGAAATCTGGAAGGTTCGTCCAACAGGCGATGTTGGTTTGCATCGGGATAAGGTTCGCAGATTCCTATTAGATGTTTTGAATGTCGACGGAAAGAAGGTGACCTTAGAAGATGTCTATACTCCAATTGACCGTTGCCTTGCAGATGGGATCGGATTGCGAGGTGCTTCGGTTTCTGATCTTCAAGAAGTTCGGGAGAGTCTTGGTTTTTTGGTCTCGTATGTGATTCGCAAGAAGTTTGGGAATTCGAATCTTTCCAAATCAAAATACGTCAATATTTTCGCCAAACACTTGGTTAAATTGGCGTCTGTGAGGGCGGAACATGCGCGGGATGTCGATGATGCAGCTGCCGCAAAGGCTTACGATCCTTTGGCCATTATTTCCCTCAATTGGGATATCTTGCTCGATAATGCCTTGAATGATGCTCTTCGAGAGCATGATGGTAATATGTCCGGGGACTACGAGCCGTTTGGTGTCGTGGATTATTGCTGCTACATCAGTTCACTAGAGTCTTCCGACAAGAGAATTAGGACTGGATTGTGGTCATTAGGTTGTCGGGGATATAACGTGAAGCTTTTAAAGATCCACGGCTCGATGAATTGGCTTCAGTGCTCAAACTGTCAGCAGTTGTTCGTTGGTTTTAACGAGAAGTTGATCATTCCAAACTTCAGTAATCCGAAAATTTGTAGGCATTGTGAAAAACAGGGGAATAGCTCTGCATTGCGAGGCGCCTTGGTAATGCCGACGTTTCTAAAGGACTTGAGTAACTTTCAAGTCAAACTTGTCTGGCAGAACGCTGCAATCGAACTGATGGAAGCACGACGTCTAGTTTTCATCGGATACTCTTTGCCGCATGCAGATTTTGAGTTCAGGCAAGTATTGTCCCGCATGGTTCACAAAGACGCGAAGATTGACGTTGTCCTTTGGGGTGGATCAGCAAACTACGAGGCAGAGTGCGAACGATACAAGAGCTTCTTTAGCAGGCATAGGTTGAAGTTTTTTCCGGAGGGAGCTGAAGCATACATGAACAAGTTTGAGACGGAGGATTAACCGCGCTGAAGGCGTTTTACCCACAAGAAGATGAGTTCCTACACCGAAGACCACCTAGTCGAGCAGCCCGCGATCCAACTCATGCAGCATGGGCTGGGGTGGGATGTGATGAATTGCTACGGGGATCCGACTTCGCTGAAGCTTCGACGGACAGGGTGGGAAATGCCGGGTAAAACTGAAATGCTGAGACGGGGAGCGATTCATGGGGCGGTGGAGGAGCATTGAAGAACAGCTATTTTTAAAACCATGTATCAGATCGACAAAACGAGCAATTCCATCACGGCGCTTTCCGCCAAAGGTTTCGGTGCGCTGGGATTCAGCGAGCGGGCGCACTTGCAGGAGTGGATCGCGAAGTGCCCGGAGTGTCTGGGGGAGGAGCTTCTGATCATCGCCAAGGAGTTCGATGGCTTCGATGAGACGAAGGAGCGACTGGATCTTCTGGCGCTGGACAAGCAGGGCGGGCTGGTGCTGATCGAGAACAAGCTGGATGACTCCGGACGGAACGTTGTCTGGCAATCGCTCAAATACGCGTCCTACTGCTCCTCGCTCTCGAAGTCCCAGATCGTGGAGATCTACCAGAACCACCTGCTGAGCAACGGCGGCGGGGATGCACGGGAGAAGATCGAGGAGTTCCTGGACAAAGAAGAGGATTTCGAGAGCCTGATCCTGAATCCCGGCATCCACCAGCGGGTGATCCTAGTTGCTGCAAACTTCCGCAAGGAGGTGACCTCCACGGTGCTGTGGCTGCTGCAGCACGGCATCCGGCTCCAGTGCATCCGAGCGACCGCATTCGACAATGGCGGACAGATTTTCCTGAACATGGAACAGATCATCCCGACCCCTGAGGCCGAGGATTTCATGATCGGCGTGGCGGAGAAGGTGAAGGAAGAGCAGAGCACCGTACAGTCGCAGGTTCATCGGCAATCACGTAGGCTAGACTTCTGGGCGGATACCTTGGCGGCATTCGAGAAAAGAGGGGTTTCGGTGTTCCGCAATGTGAACCCCGGCAAGGATAGTTTCCTCAATACCTCATCAGGATACAGGGACGTGCGCTATACGTTGATCTTCGGGGTAAAGGAGGTGCGCGTGGAGCTGAATATCGTGCGCGAAAAGCAAGCGGAGAACAAGGCGATCTACGATCAGTTGTCCAGGCACAAGGATGAGATCGAAGCCGTCTTCGGCGGGAAGTTCGACTGGAAGCGACTGGATGACATCAAGGCAAGCCGCATCAGTTACGCGAAGGGATTCGATGGCAGGGACAAAGAGAACTGGCCGGAAATGATCGCCTGGCTTGCGGAACATATTGTGAGGATCGAAAGAGCGTTTTCCCCGTGGGTTCCGAAGATGGCGGGGTGGGTGAGGGATGCGGAGATACGGACTGGCAATCCTACGGACATTGAAACAGACTTTCCCGCGACGATATGAGGACTCTGGAGAAACTGACGATCAAAGGATTCAAATCCATCCGGGAGCAAACCCTGGAGCTGGACAGCCTCAACGTGTTTATCGGTGGCAATGGAGTGGGGAAGTCGAATCTGATCGGGGTTTTCCGGTTCCTGCATGAAGTGATCAATCAGAGGCTAGCGAAGTATGTTGGCGTCAGGGGTGGCGCGGATAGCATCTTACATTTCGGAAGAAAGAATACGCCTGCAATGGAGTTTTTCCTGGAGTTTGGAGAGGGAGATACATCCAACTCCTATCGACTCAAGCTGGATGGAACCGAAGAAGGGGGATTGGTGATTTCTGAAGAAAAATCATATTTTCACGATAAGACCAAGTATAGCCGCCCTTACTCAAACGTTGTAGCAGTCTATTCGAATGAGTCCAAGCTCAGGGACGATCCTCAAATGTCGGCACTTCAGGTGACCGAGGATTTGGACAGCTACCGTGTGTATCACTTCCACGATACAAGCGAGACGGCTGCGGCAAAAGGGATCTGCGATCTGGATGACAACCAAATACTCCGTCCGCAGGCGGAGAATATCGCCGCATTCCTTTACTTCTTGCAGGCGAAGCATCCGCATCATTTCTCCCTCATTGAAGATACAATTCAGCAGATTGCACCCTTCTTCGGAGGATTTCAGCTGAAGCCCTCTCGCCTCAACGAGAACAAAATCCGGCTCGAATGGAAAGAAAAGGGACACGACGGATATTTTAACGCAACATCATTGTCCGATGGCACTTTGCGTTTCATTTGTCTCGCCACCCTGCTATTACAACCGGAGCTCCCTGCGATTGTGCTCCTGGATGAACCCGAACTCGGACTACATCCGGCTGCGGTGAATCTGCTCGCGGATCTTCTCGCTGCTGCATCGGAGAAAACACAGGTGATCGTCGGAACCCAATCAGTCACTCTGATCAACCACCTGACTCCGGAACAGGTGTGGACAGTCAATCGAGAGGGTGACCAAAGCGTATTCGAGAAACTCGAGGAGTCGGATTATTCGGGATGGATTGACGACTATGCCTTGGGTGAGCTTTGGGAGAAGAACCTGATCGAAGCGCGTCCCTGATAAAACGGTGCCTGATACTTGTGGAAGGACAGACGGAAGAACGCTTCGTAAAGGACGTGCTATGTCCTCACTTCGAGCCGCTTGGGCTCTTTGTTTTCCCCACGATCCTAACAACCAAGATCGTCAAGAGTGGAAAAACTTCAAAGGAGGAGTGACCAATTATGCGAAACTTCGTGGAGATCTGGTCAAACTACTAAGGGATGATACTGCGCTGGTTACCACCCTGATCGACTACTATGGACTTCCGGATGATACTCCCGGAATGTCCGACCGCCCGGCTGCTTCTCCGGCAAGGGATAGGGTGATGCACGTGGAAAGTGCGCTGTGGGTGGAAGTCGGTTCACCCGGACACTTCATTCCCTTTCTCGCCCTCCATGAGTTCGAAGCGCTTTTGTTTTCCGATCATGAGATTACCGCAGGGGTGATACCAGCGCCCGAGAAGGCAGGAGAGTTGCTGGCGATTGCAGGTGGTTTGGAACCTGAAGAGATTAACGAACACTCGGAGACTGCGCCATCGAAACGCCTGATGAAGGTTTTCCCATCTTTTCGAAAAACCCTGCATGGGCCAACTGCTGCGAAGAGAATCGGACTGGCTGCTATTCGTGCGCGGTGCCCCCATTTCGATGGCTGGATGATCCGGTTGGAAGCATTTTCGAGAAGCTAAAGGAATCGGTTACCTCCATGAGCGCATACACCGAAGACCACCTAGTCGAGCAGCCTGCGATCCAGCTCATGCAGCATGAGCTGGGGTGGGATGTGATGAATTGCTTCGGGGAGTGGCAAGGTGGCGGTGAGTGATCTCGGGCGTGAGGGGAAGCGGGAGGTGGTTTTGACGGGACGGCTGAAAGCGGCGCTGCTTTCGCTGAATCCGGATCTGCCGGAGGAGGCGATTGATGGGGCGGTGGAGGAGCTTTCGCGGGACAGGACGGCGCTGAGTCTGGTGGAGGCGAACCGGGAGATCGACAAGCTGCTGAAAGGCGGGGTGACGGTGAAATTCCCCGACAAGGAGAACGGCGGGCAGCGGGTGGAGGTGGTGGCGGTGATCGATTGGGAGGTGCCGGAGAACAATGATTTCCTGCTGGCCTCGCAGTTCTGGGTGGCGGGGGCGCTGTATCTGAAACGGCCGGATCTGATCGGTTTCGTGAACGGCCTGCCGCTGGTGCTGATGGAGCTGAAAGCGCCGGGCGAGAATGTGCGGCAGGGTTACGACAAGAACATCGCGGACTACAAGGAGACGATCCCGCAGCTTTTCCACTACAACGCGCTGATCATCGTATCCAACGGGGTGCAGAGCAAGATCGGCAGCCTGACGGCGAAGTGGGAGCACTACGGGGATTGGAAAAAGGCGGCGAGCGAGGAGGAGGCACCGGACATTTCCCTGAACACCCTGCTGCGCGGGACTTGTGACAAGGGGCGGCTGCTGGATCTGGTGGAGAATTTCACTAGGTTCGTGGACAGCAAAGGCAGCACGGGGAAGGTGGTCGCGCGCAATCACCAGTTTCATGGGGTGAATCGTGCGGTGGAGTCGTTGCGCGCTTGCGCCACCTACCCTCACCCCGGCCCTCTCCCAGGGGGAGAGGGAGGAAGAGCGGTCGCATTATCGGGGTGGGTTTCAGGTTGCGGGGATGGTGGAACGGGCTCGTGAGTTGCGGGAGAAGCAGACTCCGGCGGAGGAGGTGCTTTGGCAGTTGTTGCGGGATCGGCAATGCGGTGGAGCGAAGTTTCGGCGTCAGCATCAGTTCGGAGATTACATCTGTGACTTCTACTGCCATGAGGCGGGGCTTGTCGTGGAATGCGATGGTGAGGTTCACGATTCCGATGAAGCGAAAGCACACGACAAGAAGCGGGATGCCTATCTGCGCTCGCAGAAGCTGAAAGTGCTACGTTTCAAGAACTCTTCCGTTCTCCACAAGACCGAGGAGGTGCTGACTGAGATTTTAAAAGAACTCCCCTCTACCTCTGGGAGAGGGGCTGGGGGTGAGGGTTCGACTTCGAAGAATCGAATAGGCGTTTTCTGGCACACGCAGGGATCGGGGAAGAGTTACTCGATGGTGTTCTTCGCGGAGAAGGTGTTCCGCAAGATCGCGGGGAACTGGACCTTCGTGGTGATCACGGATCGGATGGAGCTGGATCGGCAGATCTCCGATACTTTTGCGAACTGCGGGGCGGCGAACGGCAAGAACTCGAAGGCGACGAGCGCGAGCCATCTGCGGGAGCTGCTGACGGCGGATCACCGGTATGTGTTCACGCTGATCCACAAATTCCGCACCGAGCCGGGGACGCTGCATCCGGTGCTCTCGGAGCGGGACGACATCATCGTGCTGACGGACGAGGCGCACCGCAGCCAATACGACACGCTGGCGATGAACATGCGCACGGCGCTGCCGAACGCGAAGTTCGTGGCATTCACGGGAACCCCGTTGATCGCCGGGGAGGAGAGGACGCGGGAGGTCTTCGGCGACTACGTGAGCATCTACGATTTCAAGCAGTCCGTGGAGGACGGGGCGACGGTGCCGCTCTTCTACGAGAACCGGACGCCGGAGCTGGAGATCACCAACCCGGAGCTGAACGAGGAGATCTACCAGACCATCGAGGACGCCGGGCTGGACGACGATCAGGAGGAGAAGCTCAAGAAGGTGCTGGGGCGAAACTACCACCTGATCACCCGCGACGAGCAGGCTGGACGAGGTGGCGAAGGACATCGTGCACCATTTCCTGAACCGCGGCTATCAGGGTAAGGCGATGGTGGTATCGATCGACAAGCTGACGACCCTGAGGATGTATGAAAAGGTCAAGGCGGAGTGGGAGGCGGAGACGGAACGGGTGAGCGCCGGCTGGCGAGATGAGCCCGCTGATGCCGGAATACGCGGAGCTGAACGCGCGGCTTAAAAATCTGGTGGAGACGGATATGGCGGTGGTCGTCTCACCGGGGCAGAACGAGATCACGGAGATGGCGGCGAAGGGATTCGATATCCTGCCGCACCGGGAGCGGATGGTGAAAGAGGATCTGGAGGAGAAGTTCAAGAATCCGGAGGACAAGTTCCGCCTGGTCTTCGTCTGTGCGATGTGGCTGACGGGCTTCGATGCGCCGAGCTGCTCGACCCTCTACCTCGACAAGCCGATGCGCGGCCACACGCTGATGCAGACGATCGCCACGGGCTAACCGGGTCTATGGCGACAAGGTGAACGGCCTGATCGTGGACTACGCGAATGTTTTCCAGGAGCTGGAGAAGGCGCTCGCGATCTACGGCGCGGGCGGTAGCGGCGGGGAGCTGCCGGTGAAGGATAAGACCGAGCTGGTGGAGGCGCTGAAAATCGCGCTGGAGCAGGTGACGGAGTATTGCCGGAAACAGAATGTGGATCTGGAGGCGATCCCTGCCGGAGTCATACCGCATTTCTTCATCGCCATCGACCGCCTGATGCGCACGGACGAGGTGCGGGATGAATTCCTAGCGCAATCCAATGAGTCATTCAGCGGCTCTACAAAGCGGTGATGCCCGATCCGATGATCCCGTTGCTGGCTCCGAAGGCCAAGTGATCGCGGAACTGGCGAAGACGATACGGGCGCAGAAAGATCCGGTGAACATCACGGAGGTGATGGAGAAGATATCGGCGTGTGCTGGATCGAGTCCATTGTGACGAACCGCGAAGGAAGAGCCGGGAGCGCCTGCGAAGACGATTGATCTGAGCAAGATCGACTTCGGGGCGCTTGCGAGGAAGTTCGAGAAGAGCAAGACGAAGAACATCGAGGCGCAGCAACTGCGGGCGCTGATCGAGCGGAAGCTGGACAACCTGATCCGCCTGAACGCGAGCCGCTATGATTTCCTAGACCGCTTCCAGAAGATGATCGAGGCCTACAACAGCGGAGCGCTGAGCATCGAGCAGTTGTTCGCGGATCTGGTGACCTTCACGCAGGATCTGAGCGAAGAGGAGCAGCGGCATCTGCGGGAGAACGTCAGCGAGGAAGAGCTGGCGGTGTTCGATATTCTCACAAGGCCGGGACCGGAGCTTTCACCACAGGAGACGGAAGCGATCAAGAAGGTCTGTAAAGACCTGCTGGCGAAGCTGAAGACCGAAAAGCTGGTGCTGGAATGGAGAACCAAACGCACGACCCGCGCGGCGGTGCGTGTGGAGATCGAGAAGATGCTGGATAGCGGGCTTCCGGAGAAATACACGTCCGAACTGTTCGAATCAAAATGCGGCGCGCTCTTCCAGCACGTGCTTGAGAAGTATCCGGATCAGGGGGCGAGTGTGTACGGGGAGGTGGCCTCTTAGCGGAAACCGACTCCTCATTCTCATTGGGGTCAGTTCCCGCTATTCCTTTTTGGAGCTGGTGGTGAATATGGCCACGAGCTGCTGATTTTCGTCTCTTAAGGAGGCGGGTTTCGTTTCCGGGACGATGTCACTTCGGACAAGCAGCTCAAGGGCTTGCCGCTGACGCGGGAGAGATCGGACTCACTGACTTTTTCTTAGTCGATGACGATTTATCGGGTGTGAGCCATAATGAAGGATGAGTTGTATTAAAGAAGCTGTTTCCCGCTCAGGCAACGGCACAGGCTTGCTCTGTCATTGAATGCAGTCTTTCCGTGAAATCGTTCTTCGCGGAAGCCGTGATCATCAACCGTTCCTTGGCCCGGGTCATGCCGACGTAGAGGAGTTTCATGTTCTGGGCGGCCTGGGTTTCCAAGGTTTCGATCTGGCCGAGGCCGATGAAGATGACAGAGCGGAACTCGAGGCCTTTGCTGCTTTGCACGGAGAGAATGTTGACCTGGGGTTTCCGGGGATCGTAGGCGCGCTTGCCGCTTCGGTCGGCCATGAGCAGATGGGGGATGCCGAGCGCTTGGAGCTGGTGGGCGATGCGTTTTCCGTGGTCCGGCTTCATGCAGATCACGGCGATGTCGCCGGGGAAGTCGCCGCGCGCGTGCCAGGCCTTGATGCATTTCGTGGCGTAGTCAATCTCGTCGCCGATACTGGCGAACTGCCGGAAGGCGGGGCCAGGGCCGGATGCGCCGCCGGTTTCGGGTTGGATCATCGGGATATGGTCGTCGTCCGCCGCTTTTGCACCAACGAACTTGCTGGCGAAGTCGCAAGCGAACCGGAGGATCTCGCGGGTGTTGCGGTAGTTGAGCCGGAGGATGGAGGTTCTTCCGGTGGCCTTGATACCCACGCTCGATAGGCTGAAATCGAGTCCCCGGGATTTCCGGTAGATCGACTGGGCATCATCGTAGAGCAGCAGCAGGGAATCTGTGGTGGGATCGATCATCTGGGTGACGAGTTTGAGCCACTCCGGCTCGAAGTCGTGGCCTTCGTCGATCATGATCGCGCCATACTGGGCGCGGGGGATGCGGCCGGCATCGACTCCCTGGATCACCGCCTCGACCTGGCGTTCCCATGGCTGGCCGGCGGTGTCGGGCAGCTCGATGTGGTAGGTGCGGAGTTGTTCGCCGCACCATTCGTGGAAGTGGTGGACATTCACCCGGCCTTCAAGCCTGCGTTCCGCGATGAAGGAGCGCAGCCGGGCGGCGAGGGAGATGTTGAAGCAGAGGACGAGGATGGGCTTGCGGAGCATCTCGGCGAGATGGACGCAGCGGTAGCCGAGGATCAGGGTTTTCCCGGAGCCCGCCACGCCGTGGATCACGCGGTGGCCGCTGCCGAGGTTGCGGGCGAGGGTTTCCTGTTCGAGATCAAGCACGCGCACGAGTTCGGGAATCGTTTCCGGCTCGGCCTTGCCGCCGCCTTTTTCCTCGAAGTCCGAGAACAAGGCCGTCTGCCGGTCGCCGATGCGGATCTCCGGAAACAGATGCCAGCGGATGCGCTCGATCTGCGGAAGGGTGAGCGGGCGTTTGAAGTCATACTGGAACATGCCCCAGAGCCTTTCCTGGAAATCCATGGCATCGATGGATTCGGTCATCTCGTCCTTGCAGATTACCAATCGACCGGGGAGGACGAGGCTTTGCTCCTCTTCCGAAAGAGCGCCATCGAGCTGCTTGCGGGTGATGTTCGTCAGCACCACGCCGTAGCCGTAGGGGAAGCAGAGTTTACCCTGATAGTTGCCTTCGCTTTGGCAGAGCTGGGGATCCTCGCCGAGCTTGTTCACGACGTTCATCGTGTAGCTGCGGGCCTGTTCCAGCGGATTTGCGACCCGCTTGATCGCGCCGTTGATATTGAGATCCGCGAAGACCTTGTCGATGTGATGGAGGGTTTCGAGTTTCCAGTCCTTCACCTCCAGCAGAAGCAAACCGCGTGACGGATGCAGGATGAGGAAGTCCGGATGATGGCGGGCCGGACCGATCGGGACGTCGAACCAGCAGAGGTAGTCATCCTCCAGGTGGGTTTTAAGCCGCTCCGCAAAACGTCGCTCGCCCGGCGTGACGTTGCGACGTCCTTGGGTCAGTGAGTTGATGAGCTTGGCCATGGTTGTTTTCCCAGATGTAGTAAGTGCCGCTGTGTGGGGGCGGAAATCCCTTAAGACATAGTGATTATTAGCATTTCAAGCAAGGCCTAGCTAACACGCGTACACGTAGGTGGTTGAGAGACCGGAGACTGGGCGAGGCAAGAGCAAGGAAAAGCATAGGACATTGGATGATTCGTGCCATGCATGAACGCAGAGGCACAAGGAGTGGCTGCCTTCTGCTGCCAGTAAAGGATGGGGAAATCGCCGGGGTTGCCGGGCAGCAGGATGCAGCCCCTCCTTGTGGGATGGGGGGCTGATGCGGAGAGCGTGTGGGGTTTGTTGTTAGCGATTCTCCACTTTATGGGAAATGGATGGAATTGGAGGTAATTGGATGGCTTCGGGTGGAATTGGAGTTAGGATCGCGGCATGACGATCCCTCTGCCACCGGCGCTCCAGCCGACCAACGAGATGCTGACGCTGATCGCGGCCATTGACGAGTTCAAGGGCGAGTGGCGTGCGCTCGGAAACCTCGGGCCTGAGACACTGCGGACGCTGCGCCGGATCGCGACCATCGAAAGCGCCGGGTCATCGACGCGGATCGAGGGTGCGAAGCTGAGCGACGGAGAGGTCGAGCAACTCGTCGGTAGGCTCGGGAAGGAATCCTTCCACTCGCGCGACGAACAGGAGGTTGCGGGCTACGCCTATGTGATGGAGTCGATCCAGACCGCGTGGGCTGACCTGCGGATTTCCGAGAGCATCATGATCCAGCTCCATCGCGACCTGTTGCGATACAGCAACAAGGACGAACGTCATCGCGGCCAATGGAAGAACCTCGACAACCACGTCGCGGCCTTCGATGCGAAGGGAAAGCAGATCGGTATCGTGTTCCAGACGGCAAGTCCGTTCGAGACGCCGATGCTGATGGAAAAGCTGCTGGAATGGCATGCCAAGGAGGAGAAAGACCCCATCCTTCACCCGTTGTTGCGGATCGCCGTGTTCAACGTCGTTTTCCTTGCCATCCATCCGTTTCAGGACGGCAACGGCAGGCTTTCACGGGTGTTGACCAATCTGATGCTTTTACGCTCGGGCTATGCCTACGCGTCCTACAGTTCGCTGGAAAGCGTGATCGAGCACAACAAGGAAGCCTACTACCTCGCCCTGCGCAGAACGCAAACCTTCTTCGGAAAATCCGCCGACTGGGAACCTTGGCTGCTGTTCTTCCTTCGCTCCTTGAAATCGCAGATCGGACGCTTGCGGGAGCGTCTTGAAAAAGCACCATCGCCAACCGCCGAAAGCGAGTTGCCCGGTGATCTTTCTCCGGTCGCGGGGCGGCTGCTCCGATTGCTGCAAGAGCGCCAAGCGCTATCCGTCGGCGCCGCCGCCGATGCACTCGAGGTCAACCGCAACACCCTGAAAGGCAAGTTCGCGGAGTTGACCGAAAAGGGCTACGCCGAACTGCACGGCAAGGGGCGTGGCGCTCATTACCGCCGGGTGAAGAAGTAGGAGCTGTTGCGCGGTCGAATTCTGCGATGAAGAAAGAGTGATGGCTAAGCGACGTCGCCAGCTCCAACGCTGAGGCTTCCCCCTTCGTTACTTCCTTCGCCGAGGCTTCCGCCTTCGCTAAAGCTTCGGACGGACTCGTCGGCGGTCGAGAAGGCTTTGGCTGGCAAGACAGCCGGAGTCTACCAGAGCCTCTTGGCGGCGAAAGCGCGGCCGGAGCCGGATTTGAGGTAGGTTTCGAAGGCGGCTGCCTTTTCCCAGGAGCTGAAAGCGGAATAGTGCACGAGCTGCCAAGGGCGGAATTTCGCGGTGTGGGGGGAGCCGCCTTCGTTGTGCTTCTGGAGGCGGGCTTTGAGATCGGAGGTGAGGCCGATGTAGGTTTCTTCCGGGTGTGAGATGCTGCGGAGGAGATATACGTAGTGCATCAGGGTGCGTCGGGGTTGGAGGGTGGTTTGGACGCATAAGCCCGCCGTCGCTGAAGCTATGGCGGGCAGCCTTCGCCAAGGCTACGTCAGTCAAGCTGCTGGCTTGCCAGCCGTAGCCTTGGCGAAGGCTGGTGGAGGCGAGGGGAGTCGAACCCCTGTCCGGAACGCCATCAACGAAGGCATCTACACGTGTAGTGGATCATCTGGTGTTTCAGAAACGCTGGGCCGACCCACCGCGTTGCGCTTCCTAGGAACCTGTTTTGTCTCGAAAGGGAACCCGGTCACCCGATCCCCGATCCAGTCTGCTAAGTTGCGCCCTCACCCCTAACAGACATCAGGGTTTGGACGATGCCGTCAATTAAGCGGCAAGTGCGAGCTCGTTAGAGTCTGCATTTATTTGTTTTGGGCGGCTTTTTAAAGAGGCCAACCGACCAACCTCTACGTGCAGCCAGCGCGTCAGACATTCCGTCGAAACCAGAACGCCCCCTTTCGCCAAGCGGAGGTCATCGTAGCCGGGTGGCGGAATTTATCAACGAAAATTGCGAGCATCAGCCGAATCCGCCCGTCCCTGGTGCGCGCCTTCGACTATAAATCTTGCCCACGGCATGAAACGCTGCTAACCAATCGCCCTCCCGCCGACAAGCGCCCGTAGCTCAGCTGGATAGAGCATCCGCCTTCTAAGCGGACGGTCACTGGTTCGAATCCAGTCGGGCGCACTCTCACTTCATAGAGAGCGACAAAAAATCCGCCTGGAAGCCTTCATTTCGACTTGCCCGATCCCCAGGAAGTACCCCGGCTTGGATTCGAACCAAGGACCAAAAGATTAAGAGTCTTCTGCTCTACCAACTGAGCTACCGAGGCGTTGGGTGGGGAGAGGTTATGCGGGGAGCGGTCGTGTTGGCAATTGAAATCGGAGCATCCCCCCGCCCATGCTCGCCGGCGCGGAAATCAATCGCCTGGGGAGTTGCAAGTGACCGGCATCCGGGACATTCTCCTGGCCGTGGCCCGCACATACATCCGCCTCGCAGTGTTTCTCGTGGCCGTCATCGTCATCGGAGGATGCTCGCCTGATGTGTATCTGATCAGCAATCCTGCGACCAACTCCGGGGAATCTGACACTTTCGGCTACCGGACTTGGAAGAGGAAAGGGGTGGAACCGGACATCGTGGTCATCGGCATACACGGATTCTGCGGAGCATCGGTGGATTACACGAATCTCGGTGAGCACCTGGTGAAAAAGCAGAAACGCACGGCTCTCTACGCGTATGAAGTGCGCGGCCAGGGCAGTGACCCTATCCATGGGCGCCGCGGCGACATCGGCAATCCCGAGGAATGGTATGCGGATCTCGAGGCATTCACCCAGCTAGTGGAGGAGCGTCATCCGGACGCGAAAATCATCTGGTACGGAGAGAGCATGGGCGCGCTCATCGCAACCCACGCGATCTGCTCAGCGCCAACCGGCAACCCTCCATGCGACGGGCTGGTTCTTTCCTCTCCCATCGTGCGTTTCAAGGACGACATCGAGCCTTGGAAAATCGCCCTCGTCCGCGCCGCTGCGACCACCCTCCCGCTAGCCCGCGTCTCCCTGGACTCCCTCGCCGGGCAGCAGGATGTCCAGATGACCCAGGAATCCAACCACGGCGACCAATCGAAGACCAACGACTACAACATCGAGCAACACACGCTGCGCCTGTTGGGTACGCTCGCCAATCTCATCGACGGCATGAACGGTTGTGCGGCGAAACTCGAGGTCCCCACCCTTGTCCTCCACGGCGGAAAGGACTATTTCAACAACGATTCCGATGTCCGCGGATTCGTCGCACGCATTCCCTCGGGCGTTTCCAGCACCTACCGGGACTACCCCGACGCCTACCATCTCCTGATGTACGATGAGAAAAAGGAGAAAATCTTCCGTGATGTGGAGAAATGGCTGAATCGGCAGCGCTGAAAATTAAACCGCGTTTCGACTTGACGCGTCGCCGTTCGGAGGCATTCTTCGCGCCCCGCTAACCAATTTTCATTATGGCACGTATTTGTAGTATCAGAGGCACCCGCGTTCGCTCCGGCGGCAGAATCCACCGTTCCGGTCTTGCGAAGAAGAAGGGTGGTATCGGTCGCCACGTCACGAAGGTCGTGAAACGCACCGTTTCCCCGAACCTTCAGAACAAGCGCATCTGGGTACCCGAACTCGGCAAATTCGTGCGTTTGAAAATCTCGTGCCGCGCGCTGAAGACCATCAATAAGAATGGTGCCTACGTGACGCTGAAAAAGGCTGGTATCGTCAAGTAAGACGACCATGCATGGCTTTTCCTACAAAGACGGAGAGCTTTTCTGCGAAAACGTCTCCCTGCGATCCCTTGCGGAGGAGCACGGCACCCCCCTCTACGTTTATTCCGAAGGGACGATCACCGACCATTTCTCACGCCTCGATCAGGCTCTGGCCGGTGTGGATCACGAGGTGGCCTACGCGGTCAAGGCGAACTCCAACCTGTCCGTCCTAAGGCTTCTCGCCACACGCGGGGCCGGTTTCGACATCGTCTCCGGTGGAGAGCTTTTCCGTGTGATCAAGGCTGGCGGGGATCCGGCTCATTGCACGTTCGCGGGTGTGGGCAAAACCCGTGAGGAGATCGTCTATGCGCTCGAGAAAGGGATCTATTCCTTCAATGTCGAAAGCGAGGAGGAGCTACGTTATCTGAACGAAGTCGCCGGGGAAATGGGCAGGATCGCACCAGCGGCCGTGCGGGTGAACCCGAACGTCGATGCGAAGACCCACAAGTATATCTCCACGGGAAAGAGCGAGAACAAGTTCGGGGTCGATTTTGAATCCATCGCCAGCCTTTACGAACGCGCCGCGGCCGAGCTTCCGAACATCAGGCTGCGCGGCCTGCAGATGCACATCGGCTCGCAGCTCACCTCGATCGATCCTTTCATCGAGGCCGTCGAAAAAGTCATTCCTCTGGTTACCGAACTCAAGGCCAGACACGGCATCGAGTTCTGGTCCGATCGGCGGCGGGATAGGCATCGTCTATCAGGACGCTCTCGCATCCGGCAGCGCCGGATGGTGGTCTTCGAAAAGCGAGAGCGAGCGTCCCTTGACGATAGAGAAATACGGCCAGGAACTCGTTCCGCGTATCAATGATCTAGGCCTGAAAATCCTTCTGGAACCGGGGCGTTACATCGTCGGCAATGCCGGAGTCCTGGTCACACGATGCCTGTTCGAGAAAAAGGGTTCCGCAAAGACTTTCAAGATTGTCGATGCCGGTATGAACGATCTGATCCGCCCGGCTCTCTACGAAGGGCACCATGAGATCGTCCCGCTGAAGCAGCCGATTTCAGACGCTCTGCTGAAAGTCGATGTCGTGGGTCCAATCTGCGAGAGCGGCGACTTCTTCTGCCAGGATAGGGAGCTTCCCGATTTCGATCCGGGAGATCATGTCGCCCTCATGTCCGCCGGGGCATACGGTTTCGTAATGGCGTCGAACTACAACTCCCGCCCCTTCCCCGCCGAGATTCTCGTCGAAAACGAAGAGGCAACGGTGATCCGCAAACGCCAGACACTGGAAGACCTCATCGAGGGCGAGCTGTAGTCACCCCTTCTAGACGGGGGTGCCGGCTCCGGGCCGCTTCCCTTTATCCACAACACAGGCCAGGGAAGCTGTTTCTCTCGAAAAATCCAAGTAACCCTGCGTTCGCCCTTCCACACTCGCGGGCACTCCCCCATCCTCCCCGCGTGTCAGGAAAAAACACCGTCTATTTCGATCTGGAGACCCAGCGCAGTCTCAGCGACGTGAGCAACGACAAGGCGAAGCTCTGTATCTCCATCGCCGTCACATATTCGACCGCCACGGATGAATATGTGATATTCGGGGAGAAAGACCTCGATGCCCTCACCGACCAGCTTCTGAAAGCGGATCTGGTCGTCGGCTGGAACCACGAGGGCTTCGATTATCCGGTCCTCCAGCCCTACGTGTTGCCGAATCTGGAGGAACAGACCCTGAACCTCGACATGATGCTCGATGTGAAGGCTCGCATAGGTCGCTTCCTGAAACTGGACAATGTCGCGTCCACCTCACTGGGCACCGGGAAATCCGCAGACGGACTTGATGCGATACGATGGTGGCAGGAGCACAAGAAAACCGGTGTCTTCGAACCGTTGCGGAAGATCGCCGAATATTGCGCCTACGATGTCAAAGTCACCCGCTCGGTTCATGAATACGGCATGAAAAACGGTTTCATCAGATACGAGGACGCTGGAAACGTGGTCGAACTGCCGGTGGAGTGGTGACTGAAAGACCGGTCTGTTTCCAATACGAGTCGAGTATTCTTACAGACTCCCGCTGATCGGACAGAGGCGTCTCCGGCTCCGCGAGGTTGCTGAACTGGCGGGGGCTGCGAGGGAGAGGAAGGCGAGGGTTTTCCGCACGGAGGAGGTTATCCGTTGCCAAGGCGGAATGGGGATAAACAAATCCCGGAGCGTGAGCTCCGGGACTGACTGGGTGTGTGTGGAGCCTCAGCGGCGGCGGCGGAGGAGGAAGCCTACTGCGGAGCAGCCGATCAGCATGATTCCGGAAGGCTCGGGAACGACAGCTACGGCAAAGCTGGAGAAGGTGAACGTGGAGGACTGCTGGAAATCGGGCCCATTGCCGGTGATATCGTTTCCAATCTTCGCGAGCGCGAAAGTATCGTAGGAGAACGCGTCGGCTCCCGTGTCAGTAAAGCTGCGAGTCCTCCCGTTGATGGTGAAATCGTAACGGACGTCGGTGGCGTTGATACGTGTTGCTTCATATCTGGCATCATACGCTGTGCCGTTGGCCAAAAGTCCAAAACCGTTTATGTTGTTTGGTGGGTCATCGTAAACGCTAGTTGTGGTCACGTAATTGGGGCTCGTTCCTCCGTCTACCCCACGCGAACGAATCGAACCACCGGTGACCTCGGTGCCCGTCGTCCAGTTAAACCTTGTGGATGAACCTGAGGCCGTGGTTGTTGCATGCGGCCCATCGGCGTTGGTCTGGGTGGTAAGATCGAGAAGTCCGAAGCGGATCCCGTCCAAATCATTGTTTCCACCGTCTCCCTCCGGCTCGTTGAAGGCGATATTGAAACTCACCCTCAGGGTTTGACCGACCGCGATGGAGCTGGTGGTGAACGAAGTGTGCATTTCCGCGTTCGCGAAGGTGGGAGTCGTCCAGACGACGTTGTTTGACGGGGAGGTCAGGCCGGTATTTGTCGAGTAGAAGTCCTGGCTGAAGGCATTGACCGCAGCGTGTGAGAAGCCCGTGCCAAGGGCGGCGATGACGGCTGTGTTTACTATCTTATTTTTCATGTTTGTCGGTTGTGGTTTGTGTTTTTCTTTGGAGAGAGAGACGAAGAGGTTTGGGCTGTTTTGCGCATGCGCCTTGAGGCGACCGGCGGCATCGGTGTGGATGGATTTTCCGGCAGTGAGTTCAGTCGTCTGGCGGAGGGGCGCGCGGCTGGAGACGCGTACCTTTCCGCTGAACACGTGTACCTCGTCATTCATGCCGGGTGCCGAGAGAACTCCGAATTGGGTGCCTAGATCAACGGCTACCAGCTCAGGGGTGGTGACGGTGAAGCCCTCCGCGCCCTTGGCAATATGAAAATATCCAGTTCCCTGCCCCAGTGTGATCCCGTTGTCTCCGGTGACGGTGAGGTCGCAGGGAGCCTGGAGCACGGCGCGGACGCCCTGCTGGAGCCAGCACTCGACCGTTCCCGATTCCAGGACAAGCCGGGAGCCTTCTATCAGGGTGCCGGGTTGGTCGCTTTTATGACCTGGAGGGTGGGTTACGGAGTAGATCGCGCCGTCGGAAGTCCCGTAGGCATGGCGCAGGGGACGGTTTTCCGAAATTCTCCACCAGAGTATGCTGACGACACAGAGCAGGGCGACCAGTGCGGCGGCGACTGAATGCGTGAACCAACGCTTCCGTTCGATTGCATTGATGCGGTCGATCGGCACGACGTTCCATGCTTCGACCGACTTTCTGGATCTTGTGGAAACCTTGAGGACGGTATGCAGCCGGGAACATCCCCGGTAGATCGCGAGGCCTTCCGGATGGGCGAGGATATCCTCTTCGAGTTGATCCAACTGCTTCTGGTCAAGCTCCCCGTCGAGAAGCGCGTAGATCCTGTCCTCCAGTTCGTTGCGGCTCATGCGAAATCCCCCTGTGTCTGTTGTTCGATGCACTTTCTAAGCGCTTTCCGCAGCCGGAGTAACGTGCTCCTGAGACTGGCCGGAGACTCACCGTTGTTTTCGGCGAACTCGCGGAGAGAACGCCCGGATGTGTAGCGGCTCGTGATGAGATCGCGCTGATGCGTGTTGAGTTTCTCCATGCACCGCTCCAATGCCGGGAGATATCCCTCATACAATGGCGCGGGAGGGTTCATCGAGGTGACGGCCTCGATGAATTTTTCGGAAAAGCGCAGCTCGCCCTCGCGTTTTGTTTTGCTCCGTTGTTTCAATACCTGGAAGCGAGCGATGGTGAAGGACCAGGCGATGAAATTTGTGTCCAGATCGAATTCGTCGCGTTTCATCCAGAGGACGACGTTGGTATCCTGGAGGATGTCACCCACATCCGGGGATCCCGGGATCAGCGACGCGATAAAGGCGCGGATATCCTCCTGATGCTTTGTGAGCAGCTTCACATACGCCTGGAGATGGTCGGGGTTTTGCACGAGGGATGGGTTTGGAACGGCCGTTGTTCGAGAGAGGTCTTTTTAATAACCCATCGGAATGCGGAAACGTGGCAGGAAAACGTGGGAAATCTTCCGGCTCGACCCAAGGCGGGCTTTTCGGATTTTTCATTGCGACACCGCTCACTGTTTGTTTCCGGATAGAAGCACCGCCTACGAGCCGTATTTCGTTCCGGATGATCTCAAAAACCACACTGACACTTCTTTCCGGCTCACTGATTTTCGCGAATGTTCAGGCGGCTGAGCATGAAGCCGATGTGATCGTATATGGTGGCACATCCGCTTCCGTTATCGCTGCCGTTCAGGTGAAGAGGATGGGCAAGTCGGTGATTCTGGTGAGTCCGGACGAGCGTCTTGGCGGGCTCAGCTCCGGTGGGCTTGGCTGGACGGATACCGGGGACAAGACGGTGATCGGGGGGCTGTCGCGGGATTTCTACCACCGTATCTACAACCACTACCAGGAGCCGGAGGCTTGGAAATTTCAGAAGCAATCCGAGTATGGCGGCAAGGGGCAGGGAAATCCGGCGACGGATCACGGCGAGAGGACGATGTGGATTTTCGAGCCAAGCGCCGCACTGAAAGTCTTCGAAGGCTACATCGCCGAATACGAGATCCCGCTCCACCGAGAGGCGTATTTGGATCGGGAAAAAGGCGTGAAGATGGAGGGCGGAAAGATCGTTTCCATTACCACTCTCGATGGCGATACATTCACCGGAAAAGTGTTTCTCGATACCACCTACGAGGGTGACCTGATGGCTGCGGCGGGTGTGAAATTCACCGTGGGTCGCGAGGGCAAGGAAACCTACGGGGAAGATTGGGCCGGCGTCCGCGCGGATGTTTTCCACCACCAGCACCATTTCAAGGATATCAAAATCGATCCGTACATCGTGCCGGGCGATCCCTCCAGCGGCGTGATTCCTCTCGTTTCCGAGGAGCCACCGGGTGAGAAAAACTCCGCCGACAAGCACGTGCAGGCTTACAATTTCCGCATCTGCATGACCAACGTGGAGGAGAACCGTATCCCTTTCCCCAAGCCGCCCGGCTACGACGAGAAGCGCTACGAGCTGTTAGGGCGCGTGTATGACGCGGGCTGGAGGGGGACTTTCGGGAAATTCGACCCCATCCCGAACCACAAGACCGATACGAACAACCACGGCCCGGTAAGCACAGATTACATCGGAGGAAACTACGAGTATCCGGAAGCGAGCTACGAGAAGCGCGAGGAGATCATCGAGGAGCATAAGAACTACATGCTCGGCTGGCTGTATTACAACATGACCAGCGAGCGGGTGCCTGAGAAAATTCGCGAGAAGATGAACACCTGGGGGCTGCCGAAGGACGAATATGAGGAAACCGGAAATTGGTCGCCGCAGCTCTACATCCGCGAGGCAAGGCGCATGGTCGGTGATTTCGTGATGACGGAGCATGAGCTGAAGCAGAAAAAACCTACTCCCGATTCCGTGGGCATGGGTTCTTACACGATCGACTCCCACAACACCCAGCGATACATTTCCGAGGATGGCCGTGTCCATAACGAGGGAGACATCGGTGTCAGCGTGAAGCCCTACAAGATCGCCTACGGTTCCATCATTCCGAAGAAAAAGGAGTGCACGAACCTTCTTGTGCCCTGCGCCGTTTCCGCCTCCCACGTGGCTTACGGTTCCATCCGCATGGAGCCTGTCTTCATGATCCTCGGCCAGAGCGCCGCGACCGCCGCGGTGATGGCTGCCGAGAAAGGGATCGCTGTGCAGGATCTGAAATACGAGGACTTGAAAGCGAAGCTGATCGAGGACAAGCAGGTGCTCGATTACGAGGGTCGGATCAAGTGATCATGGAAGGGACGGGATCCTCCATGCCAGCCCTTCGCGAGAGCCAGGGCTGACTTCTTCGTGCTACCCTGCATTCGCCGCTCGGCGATTAGTCAGCCTAGGAGCAAAGCCAGACGGCTAGCCTCTGTGAGGCCCGGCCATGGAAATCGCCGCCGGAGCGCTAAGACAGCGACTACCTGCGGATCCCGGTCGGGGAGCCTTTTCCGCCCCCCAGCGATAATCCGCATTCGGATCAGCCCATCTGCAGAATAGTGAACCCAGCCTGTCGCCAGACAGATACGTAATTTTTTCGCGTCAATTCCAAATATCAAGGTAACCCTTTCAATTCCTCACATACGGAGATCGGCGGGAAGACGACGGAAATTCCGATCCGGGAAGGTGCCCTGTCCGAAATTTTCCACCCGTTGAAGCGATGACTTCAGTCAGCGTGACATCGTTCCAAATTCC
Organism: uncultured Verrucomicrobiae bacterium; assembly: GCA_963758175.1. GTDB lineage: Bacteria > Verrucomicrobiota > Verrucomicrobiia > Verrucomicrobiales > Akkermansiaceae > Luteolibacter. Next base: position 110,082 of record CAVWUI010000003.1, on the reverse strand, counting down.
GGCTAGAGTCAGCGCCCCGTTCCAACGGGACACGAATCTTGAAAACTGAAATCTCCCTCATTCTTGTCGCCGCCGGTTCCAGCCGGCGCATGGGCTTTGACAAGCTCGCCGCAGCTCTGGACGGCGAGCCTGTCCTGGCGCGCACCCTTTCCACCTTCATGCGGTGCGATGCGATTACGGAAATCATAGTAGTTTGCCCGGAGGAGAGGTTCTCGGAACTCCTTGATCCGAAAACCTTCACCAAGCCCGTCCGCCGCACCAATGGCGGGGCGGCCCGCCATATCTCCGTCGCAAACGGCCTCGCCGCTGTTTCCTCGGATGCCGAGTTCGTCGCCATCCACGATGCCGCCCGCCCCCTCGTCTCCCAGGCAGATATCCTTTCCACCATATCCGCCGCGAAAGAACACGGTGCGGCCTCTCTCGCCCGCCGCGTCACCGACACCCTGAAGCGCTCGAACCAGGACGGTTTCACTGTCGACTCCATCCCCCGTGAGAACCTATGGTTCATGGAAACCCCGCAGATTTTCCGCTCGAACCTCATCCGCGCCGCCTACGCCCACATCCTCGAGAAAAACCTCGAACCCACCGATGAAAGCTCGGCTGTCGAAGCAATTGGAGAAATCGTGAAACTCGTCCCTTCCACCTCTCCGAACCCGAAGATCACCACACCCGCCGACCTCCAATACATCAACTGTGGTAAATGATTCTTTCACCACGGAATCGCCGATCTCGCAAAAGAAGGACAAGAGCGTCCCTACCGACATGTTTTCATACAACCCCACCCTCCCAACGGAGTTGGAGTGGCAAGCGACCCACTTCTTCGAATGACATCCTTGAAGGACGACGACCCCCGGACATTCCATGGGAACTCCCTCGTCATTGGTCTTTGAAAACCGTGATTTGAAATCTAGCGTAGCGAGGTGCCCGCGACCTACTCCACTCACGCCCTCCCCGGCGGTCCACGCCTTGCCCACGCCCTGCTCCCGGAGTCCGAGTGTGCCGCGCTCTCGATCTACCTTCCCGTCGGTTCGCGCGATGAAACGGGAAACATTCCCAAAGGTCTCGCGCACTTTTCCGAGCACATGGCCTTCAAAGGCACCAGGATCCGCTCCGCGAAAGAGCTGACCCTTGCCATCGAATCCGGTGGAGGCCAGGCGAACGCCTGCACTTCGGAAGACCACACTGTTTACGAAGCCCAGGGCGAGGCCGAGCTTATGCCCGTTCTCATCGGGGTGCTCGCCGACATGGTCTGGCATTCCGTTTTTCCAGAGAACGAAATACAGCTCGAACGCGACGTCATCGGCGAAGAGATCACCATGATCCGGGAGTCACCTTCGGATCACATCGGCGACTTGCTCGCATTCGCCCTCTGGCCGGAACATCCGCTGGGCCAGCCCATTTCCGGCTCGCTTGAATCCATAGAGGAGATCACCCGCTCCGGCTTGAGAAATTTCGCGAAGCATCACCATTTCCGAAACGACATCGTCATCGCCACCGCCGGACCGATGTCCGCGGAGCAAGTCCTGGAAAATCTCAGCCCGCTACTTCCGCAGAAATTCCACTTACCGCCTCTGCGCCTCGGCTACACCCGCTCGCCCTCCCGCGAAATCATCGACCAGCGCCCTACCGACCAGCTCCAGCTCGGCCTCGCATGGCACACACCCGGTCGCCATGCCGGCGAACGTCACGCCCTTCGCCTGCTCTCCCTCATCCTCGGAGAATCCTCCTCCTCCCGTCTCTTCACCGAGCTGCGCGAGGAGCGCGGCCTTTGTTATCAGATCGGTTCGGACACCTCCCTTTTCCACGAAACCGGTGCGCTACAGGTTCTCGCCGGACTCGATCCCGATTCCCGTGACGAATCCCTTGAAACCATCTTCCGGGAAACAGAAGACCTCGCCGCCAACGGCCCGCGCACCGGCGAACTTGACCGTGCCAAACGCCTCGCCGTCGCCCAATCCAAGCTCGCCTTTGAATCCACCGCCGCCCACGCCGCCTGGGCTGGCGAGGGTCTGCTCTTCCACAACCACATCCCGTCCCCCCGGGAAGCCCGCGAGAACCTTCTCGCCGTCACCGAAGAGCAGATCCACTCCATCGCCCGGGAGATTTTCACCCGACAACCGGCATTGGCAGAGATCCGATCATGAAAGCGCCCGACCGAACTGTCGGCGGGTTCTCGTCTCTCCGGAAAATGCGGAAAAACAAGTTCTCATCGACCGACTGAAACAAGCCCTCCCCTAAGATTTTGCCGTTCCACCCTTTTACCCCCGCGCACTACATCACACTCGCGATCGGCTTCGCGATTACGGCGGGTCTGATTCTTTTCGCGAAACGCTCGGGGAAAAACCAGCGTGCCGTCACCGCGATCCTCGGGTTTCTGAACCTTTCCGCCTACCCCTTCGCCCTCTGGGCATGGCGGGATTATCCGGTCGCGCTGGACAACGTCCTACCGTTCCACCTGTGCGATTTCGCGGCCATCATCGCGGGCTTCGCGCTTTTCACCCGGAAGCCCATCCTCCTCACGCTCACCTATTTCTGGGGCATCGCCGCGACCACCCAGGCGCTCCTCACCCCGGCCATCGCGCACGGCCCTCCAAGCCTTCCCTTCATTCATTTTTTCATCCAGCACTTCGCCATCGTGGCAGCCTCACTTTACATCCCCTTAGTCCTGGGATGGCGGCCGAAAACTCCCTGGTGGCGATCCCCGCTGGAAGTATTCGGAATCTCCCTCCTCTACCATGCGTTTTCCCTGCTGGTGAACATGATCCTGAAAACCAACTTCGCCTTCTCTTCCCGCCCGCCGGACAACCCTTCCCTGATCGATCACCTGGGCACCTGGCCCATCTACCTTTTCGCCATGCAAGGAATCGCGCTGGTTCTCTACCTGCTGCTGGCTTTGCCGTTTAGAAAAGCCCCGCGAAACGACTAACATTCCCGGGCTATTCACGTTGATTCACGTCCGTTCGCGGTTATACCTCTTGCCCCATGCCCGTCTCCACCACAAAACGCCCCCGAGTCAATGTCCGTCGCCCGGATGTGATGGAGCTCGTCTCCGCGGAGGTGGCCGTCCATTTTCACTCCTCCCTGGTGGAGAAAATCAAGGACGCCGGTGGAAAGATCGCTCGCGGTAACACCACGCTCCTCCTCGCCCAGGACTTCGGCTTCTGCTACGGGGTCGAGCGCGCCATCGATCTCGCCTACGCCTCCCGGAAAGTCTTTCCCGACAACCGCATCTTCCTCATAGGGGAGATCATCCACAACCCGGAGGTCAATCGCCAGCTCCGCGATATGGAAATCGTCTCCCTGCCCTGGCGGGAGATGGACGCCACCTACGATGACCTCCAGCCCGAGGACGTCGTCATCGTCCCCGCCTTCGGTGCGCCGACCCGTTTCATGGAGAAAATCGAGGAGCGCGGCTGTTACACGGTCGATACCACCTGCGGCGATGTGATGAAAGTCTGGCGTCGCGTGCGGGGATACGCGAAGGATGGCATCACCTCCATCATCCACGGAAAGGAAAACCATGAGGAGACCCGTGCGACCTCCTCTCGCGCGTTGGGAGTGGACGGGCAGGGTCATTTCCTCGTCATCCTGACCCTCGCCGATACGGACTACGTCTGTGATTACCTGCGTAGCGGCGGCGATAGGGCGGCGTTTCTAGCGCGGTTCGAAGGCTCCCATTCCGAAGGTTTCGATCCCGACATCCATCTCCGGCGGGTGGGAGTCGCGAACCAGACGACCATGTTGAAAAGCGAGACGCTGGAAATCCAGAACCGGATCGCCAAGGCAGTTTCCGACCGGGACGGGTCTTCGGAGAATTTCTCGTTTTTCGATACGATCTGCGGAGCCACCCAGGAGCGGCAGGACGCGCTTTTCGAGATGCTGAAAACGAAAATGGATCTGCTTTTAGTCGTGGGCGGATACAATTCCTCGAACACCGCGCACCTGGTTGAGATCGGTGAGAAGGAGTTGCCGACATTTTTCATTCGGGACGCCTCCCAGATCACATCGCTGGAGGAAATCGTCCACTTCGATCTCCACCACCATCAGGAGAAAACCAGCGGTTACGCGGGGATCATCTCCGGTAAAAGCCCTGTGACCATCGGCCTGACCGCCGGAGCCTCCTGTCCGAACAATCTCATCGAGGAGACGGTAAGAAGAGTCTTCGAACTTCGCGGGGAAGAGTTGGACTAACGGGAGGCCGGCCACAGGCACGGTTCTCCATCAATCACGCCAGATCCATCACCATCACCTTCGCCCACATCTCTTTGTTCGGCCCTGAGAACGCGTCGTGAACCGGATCGTTCTTCTGATATTGCTCGTGAGCCTCCATGGTGGAGAATTCAAAGGAAATGCCATAGTCCCAGGAGTGGTCGGTCACCGGCCTTTCCTCGGTGGGGGCGGGTGTCCCCCAGCGCGCTTTGGACACATTCGTGGATTTCGCAAGCCCGTCGAGAGCCGCTTCCATCCGCGCGCGGCCGGAGTCGTTCCTGAATTCGTCTTTCAGCCAGAAGTAAACGTGATGTTCCATGGCCGGTAGTCTTGGCCGGAGGAGGCGGGCATGCAACCCAATTGGCGTGTTCCCGTCGGCGGACTGTTCGCGAGTCCCTATCCGGTTCTTGCTTTCATTGCGCACGGAACATGCTACCCGTCCCCCCGCACCCGCTATGAACCAGGAAAAAATCAGACTATCGGAGGACGAGACGCGCGAGAAGAACTGGAAACGCTGGGGCCCGTATCTGTCCGAACGTCAGTGGGGAACCGTCCGCGAAGACTACTCGGATCACGGCAATTCCTGGGCGGCCTTCCCCCATGACCACGCCCGCAGACGCGCCTACCGGTGGGGCGAGGACGGCCTCCAGGGATGGTCAGACCGGGGCTGCCGCCTGTGCTTTTCTCCCGCTCTCTGGAACGGGCAGGACTCCATCCTCAAGGAACGCCTCTTCGGGCTCGGCGGGAACGAGGGCAACCACGGCGAGGACGTGAAGGAATGCTATTACTATCTCGATTCAACACCCACCCATTCCTACACGAAGGCACTCTACAAATATCCCCAGGCGCGCTATCCATACACGAGGATACGCTTGAAAAACGAAGAACTCGGGCGACTGGCCCCGAGCTCGAGCTGGCGGATATGGGCATGTTCAACGAGAGCCGTTACTTCGATGTCGTCCAGGAAGTCTGCAAGCGCACTCCCGAGGACATTCTCTGGCGAATCACCGTCTCCAACCGCGGCCCGGAGGAAGCACCGCTCCACCTGCTTCCCACCGTCTGGTTCCGCAACACCTGGTCCTGGGACACGGATCCCGAGGCTCCTTTGAAAAAACCCTCCATCTCCCTGGATATCGACAAGCTTCTCATCGAGCACCAGACCCTGGGAAAATTCCATTTCCATATCGACTCCACTGTCTCGAAAAAGAAACCGGCCTGGCTTTTCACCGACAACGATACAAACCACGAGGCTCTTGGCGGGGACAAGAACGCAAATCCTTATACCAAGGACGCCTTCCACAGGCACGTCGTCCAGAAGCAGAGAAAGGCGGTATCCCCGAGGAAACAGGGCACCAAGGCCGCCGCACACTACGTTCTCAGCATCCCTGCCGGGGAGACCGTCACCGTGCGCTGCCGCCTCCACCAGATTCACGAGATCAACAATCTCCACGGCCTCCAGGAATTCGACGAGACCATGGAGGCGCGCATCCGCGAGGCCGACGAGTTCTACGGAGAGGTCATCCCGAGAGGCATATCCGAGGAGGAGGAACTGATCTGCCGCCAGGGCTACGCCGGCCTCCTATGGACGAAACAGTTCTTCTACTTCGCCGTGGAAACCTGGCTCAACGGCGACAAGGAATTGCCGAATCCGCCGGTGGAACGTCTTACCGGACGCAACCACGACTGGAAGCATTTCTACGCGAAAAACATCCTCTCCATGCCGGACAAATGGGAATACCCGTGGTTCGCCGCCTGGGACACCGCCTTCCACATGCTGCCCTTCTGCGCGGTCGATTCCACTTTCTCCAAGCACCAGCTCCTCCTGCTACTACGCGAGTGGTACATGCACCCGAACGGCCAGCTCCCGGCATACGAGTGGAATTTCTCCGATGTCAACCCACCCGTCCACGCCTGGGCCGTCTGGCGTGTTTACAAGATCGCCGACAAGAAGGGCGAGCGTGACCTTCTCTTCCTTGAAAAAGCCTTCCAGAAACTCCTCCTGAATTTCACCTGGTGGGTGAACCGCAAGGACATGGACGGACGCCATGTGTTCGGCGGCGGATTCCTTGGGCTGGACAACATCGGGGTCTTCGACCGATCCCACGCTTTGCCAGGCGGAGGCTACCTCCAGCAGGCTGACGGCACCGCTTGGATGGGTTTCTACTGCCTGACCATGCTGTCCATGTCATTGGAACTCGCCATGTCCAAGCCCGCCTACGAGGACATCGCGTCCAAGTTCTTCGAGCATTTCGTGAACATCTGCGACGCGATCAACTCTCTCGGCGGAAACGGCCTTTGGGACGTGCAGGATCGTTTCTACTACGACCAGCTCATCATCGATGACGAGGCACCCATCCCGCTGCGCATCCGCTCGCTCGTGGGACTGCTCCCCCTCTCCGCCGTGACCGTCCTCAAGCAGAACACCATCAACGCCCTCCCGGGTTTCCGCAAACGCATGGACTGGTTCCTCGTGAACAAGCCCGAGCTTCTGAAATACGTCACCGCCCGGCGCGTGAAAGGCCAGAAAAATTCCGGGCGCGTCCTGCTCGCCATTCCCTCAGAGGAACGTCTGCGCAACACCCTGAAATACATGCTCGATCCCGACGAGTTCCTCTCCGGCTTCGGCATCCGGTCGCTCTCCAAAGCCCACGGGGACAAACCCTTCGTCTTTTCCCATGGCGGATCCACCCACCAGGTGGAATACACGCCGGGCGAGGCCACGACCGACATGTTCGGCGGGAACTCGAACTGGCGCGGCCCGATCTGGTTCCCCACCAATTTCATCCTTATCGAAGCGCTGGAGCGCTACCATTATTTCTACGGCGACGACTTCAAGGTCGAGTATCCCACCGGCTCCGGGAAACAGCGGACTCTCCGCGAAATCGCCATCGACATCTGCGACAGGCTCATCTCTCTTTTCAAAAAAGACGAGACCGGCTATCGCCCCTGCTTCGGCTCGGATGAGATCGCGAAACGCTACTCCGATGACGAGCATTGGAAGGATCTGGTCCTCTTCCACGAGTATTTCCACGGCGAATCCGGCGAAGGCCTGGGCGCATCCCACCAGACCGGGTGGACCGCGCTGGTCGTCCGCCTCGTCCGTGAGCGCCGTGAGAAGCTGATGGACGCCAAGTTCTGACGCATGTCCCTGGTCTCGGAATCCCGGCTGACCCTGAAGCTGGCCATCCCTCTCGTCATCGGGCAGGTGAGCCAGATGCTGCTCGGCGTGGCGGACACCATGATGATCGGCCGTCTCGGCGTCACGGAGATGGCCGTGCTCACCTTCGCGAACTCGCTCTTCTATGTCCCTTTCGTCTTCGGCATAGGGATACTCACCTCGGTCTCCGTTTTCACCGCGGGAGCGCACGGCTCAGGCGATCATGCCGCCGGTCGCGCGAGCTGCCGCCATGGGATGTATGTCGCTACCATCCTGGGCATCCTGCTCTTTCTCGCCATGTCCCTCCTCACGCTCAACCTCGGCGCGTTCGGCCAGCCGGGAGATGTGGTGGAAAAAACCGGCTCGTATTTCCGCATCATCATGGCCTCGATGATACCCGGCCTCATGTCCATGGCGTTGAAAAACCACGCCGACGCGCTCGACCGGCCTTGGCCTCCCTTCTGGATCTTCCTCGGGGGCGTCGCGCTAAACGTCTTCCTGAACTGGGTGATGATCTTCGGGAAACTCGGCTGTCCCGCCATGGGTCTGGCGGGTGCCGCATGGGCGACCTTTATCTCCCGCACCGCGATTCTCGTATTCATGTTCGTCTGGCTCTACCGTGGAAAGGGAATGCGTGAGTGGACACCTTTCCATTGGCTCAAGCCTCCCGCCCTCCGCGATATCAGACGCTTCCTCGGAATCGGTTTCCCCGCGAGCCTGCAGATGGTCTGCGAGGTCTCCGCATTCTCACTGGCTGGTCTGATGATGGGTCGTATCGGCGAGACCGCCATGGCCGCCCACCAGGTCGCACTCATGTGCGCCGCCACCGCGTTCATGGTTCCGCTCGGACTTTCCATGGCGCTGGGCGTCCGTATCGGCAATGCCAGCGGCGCGGGAAACGTGGAGCGGCTGCGGAAGATCGTCGATCTCCGGCTGGTGGCTCGGCCTCGCATGGGCGGCGGTGGGTGCGCTGTTCTTCCTACTCCTCGGCGAATGGGTTTCGACGCTTTTCATCGGCGAGGCGCCCGTAATCGCGCTTGCCGCGAAAATCCTCATCGTGGTCGGCGTCTTCCAGATCTTCGACAGCCTCCAGATCTGCTCCGTCTCCATGCTCCGCTCGCTACACGACACGCGCGTGCCGGCGCTGACCGGATTCTTCGCCTACTGGTGCGTGGGACTGCCCGTCGCCGTGCTCCTCTCCGTGAAATTCGGCTTCGGCGCGGTCGGCGTATGGTGCGGCCTCGCCACCGGCCTCTTCATCGCCAGTGTCACACTATGTCCCCGCCTTTGGAAAATGACGGCGCCGAAAGCTGCCATCGCCCGTCTCTAACAAGAGTGATCCGCTCCCGGTTCCGGGGCCGGTGGATTTCCAGATGAACCTCCACCGTATCGACTATGGCCTCCATCGAGAGGATCTGGAAAACCGGCTCCTTGCGTATGCGGAAGAAGCAATGCAGTGGAACGTCCGGATGAGCCGCGTTCCAGAGATATTTCGCCAGTGGAAAGCCGGGAGCTTCGGACAGTGCCAGCAATACCTCGCGGATCTGGAACGCCGTGTGTTTGCGTAGCAGTTTTTTCACCGAGGATCTCGCCAGTCGCGATTCGATCCACGCCGCCAGAGGATTCATGTGATCCTCGTCGATCTCCCGTATCAGCTCCCGCTGATGCACCGCCATCATCGCCTGGAATTCCTCGCGAGCCATCTCGCCACGCTCGAATCTCTGAACCAGTTGTCTCGGTGTCTCCAGCATCGGGGACGAGTATCGCGCGGTATTTGGAAAACGAAAGCGGAGGATTGCCTACAGATCCTCCCTGTTCGGATACACGGAGTTTCTCCCGGAAAGCTTCCATGCCATGAGGGTGCATACCGCGATGGGCGCATAGACATGCCACCCCAGCAGCTCTATCCCCATGACGATGGAGGCGTAGGGCGTCTTCGTGGATGCGGCGAAAAACGCGATCATCCCCACCCCCGCGAAGAGATCCACCGGCGCGTCCAGAAACCATGCGAGCGAGTTTCCCAAGGCCGCTCCGATGAAGAAGAGCGGCGTCACCTCTCCCCCCTTGAATCCCGCGCTCAGCGTCACGACCGTGAAGACCAGCTTCCACAGCCAGGCGGTGGCCGGGGCATGGACTTCCGCGGAGAAAAACCGGGGCAAGGTCAGCGAATCCCCGTCCTCCGCCAGCACACCCAGTCCGAGATAGTCCCCCGTCCCCACTATCAGAAAAAGCACCACGACAGCCACTCCCCCCACCCCCGCCCGCACCGCCTCATGCGGGAACCACTCCCGCATCCTCCCCGCAGCATAGTGGGAGGCGGCGATGAAAAACCGGCTCGCCAGCGCCAGCACCGCCGCCGCGAAAAGCAGCTTCCAGACGATGGGCAGATAGGTGGAGACCGAGCGCGTGAAATCGATCACCGGATACGGCGTGTGCGTGATCCCCCAGGCCAGGCAGACCTGATCCGCCACAAGCGCCGTCAGGAGGCAGGGGAAGATCTTGCGTGAAACGAGCCGGTGACCCGTGAACTCCAGCGCGAACACCGCCCCCGCGAAAGGAGTGCCGAACACCGCGCCGAATCCCGCCGCGATCCCGCAGAACAGCAGCAGCCGCCCCGCCTTCCCTGTCGTGGCGACCCATCTCCCGCAACCCGCCGCGATCGCCGCACCCATCTGCACCGCAGTCCCCTCACGCCCTGCCGATCCCCCGAAAAGGTGCGTGGCGACCGTCGCGATGATGATGCTAGGCGCTAGTGCGAATGGCACCTGCGGCCTTCCCGCGTGGACGTTTCCCAGAATCACATGGTTCCCCGAGCTGACTCGCATTCCATGGTGACGGTAGTAGAAGCCCATCGCCACACCGGCCAGCGGGAGCAGGAAAACCAGCGACGGTGCGGCGAACCTCTGGCGGGTCGCCGCGTCCAGCGCCCACAGGAAAAGCGCGGCGGCGGAGCCCACGAGCCCGGCCACCACGCCGAGCACGAGAAGCCATTTTAAAACTTTCCGAAGGGACATACCGGTGCCGGGGAGTCTGACATCCGCCGCGCCCATGTGAACTTGAAACTTGGCAGAATCCCGAATCGGGGCGAGTCTCGCGGCATGAACGAAAGGACACCCCGCTCCCTGAAAGAACTCGTCGAAAAGGTCGGCCGTGTGGACACGGTGGGGATAGAGGAAAGGGTCGCGAAGTATGGCACCCGTAGTATCAAGAAATCATCCAAGGTCTTCGGCCTGAAGCTGGCCGTCTCCATGGTCGATCTCACCACCCTCGAGGGGAACGACACGCCCGGAAAAGTCCGCTCGCTCTGCCTCAAGGCGCTCCGCCCCCACGGCGATCTCGATGTCCCGACCACCGCGGCCGTCTGCGTCTATCCCTCCATGGTGAAGCACGCGGCTAAAATCGTCAAAGGCACTCCCGTGAAAATCGCGTCCGTCGCCACCGGTTTTCCATCCGGCCAGACACCCATCAAGACCCGTCTCGAGGAAGTCCGCACCGCCGTCAACGATGGCGCCGACGAGATCGACATGGTCATCACCCGTGGCGCCTTCCTCGCCGGGGAGATACGCCAGGTGCAGGACGAGATCTCCTCCATCCGAGATGCCTGCGGCGATGCCACGTTGAAAGTCATCCTCGAGACCAGCGAGCTGGAGACCTACGACAACATCCGCGCCGCCTCCTTCCTCGCCATGGAAGTCCTCCGCCCCGGGGATTTCATCAAAACCTCCACCGGTAAAACCTCCGACAACGCCACCCTCGGCAACAACCAGGTCATGCTCGAAGCCATCCGCGACTTCTACCTCGCCACCGGCACCGAGATCGCCATGAAACCCGCCGGCGGCATCCGCACCGCCAAGCAGGCCCTCACCTTCCTCATCGCCGTCAAGGAAACCCTTGGCGACAACTGGCTCAACAACACCCGCTACCGCTTCGGCGCCTCCTCCGTCCTCAACGACCTTCTCCGCCAGCTAGTAAAAGAGCAAACCGGCAACTACCAGGCTCCCTACACCTTCAGCGAGGCCTCGGGGGGGTATTGAGGAGAAGATAATACGGGTCGGTCATTTCAGGCGAAAAAGCTGAGCACCGTCCAGAGACCGCAGGCGATGGATCCCGCGACCAGGCAGGGAACAAGCTGAGTGCGGACATGATCCATGAGGTCGCAACCTGTGCTGACACAGGAAAGGACCGTGGTGTCCGAAATAGGGGAACACTGGTCACCGAAGATACTTCCGTTCACGGCTGCCGCGAAAGCGAGTTGGAGATAGAAGAGGGGGTGTTCAAGACCGGCCTCTCCAGCCAGTGTCCATGCGAGAGGCAGACAGAGCGGCAGGGTGACGGCGAACGTGCCCCAGCTTGTGCCGGTGGAGAAGGCTACGATCGCACTTAGGACAAAGAGTGCGGGCGGAAGCAACCACATCGGTATGCTGGAGCCGAGAAGATCGGCCAGGTAGATAGCGCCACCAGTCTCGCGCGCTACGAATCCGATAGCGATGGCGAGTAGCAGAACGACCGATCCGTAGACAACGCCCTGGATACCGGCGGCGATACCGTCCATTGCTCTGCGTAGCGGAAGGCCTTTGACGATGGCGGTGACCAGCGCGACAATTAGCGCGGCTCCGAACGCCCAGAGGACTTGTGGTGACCCGAGGACGAAAAAGGTGCATACTGAAATAGCGATTAGGATGGCAAGCGGGACGAAAAATTCCCACGCGGACGGACGGTAGTCGCCGGGGACGGTCGCCTCATCCGAGTTGATTGAATTGAGAGGTTCGGCACCTGGTGCGTCGAGTTCGCCTGTGGTTCGGGCGCGGTGAATGGCGGTGCGAAATTTGGAACCGAGGAACGGGAGCTTGTCGAAACAGAGCAACAGGGTGAAACCGACGGCAAGCCATGCATAGAGAAACAGAGGAACCGATCGGAAGAAAAAGGCGATACGGTCGGCTTCGGTTGCGAGTGCCGGGACTCCGATGACAAGGATCAATCCCTGGATATAGATGGGCCAGGCGTTGAATGGAAGAAGGATGGCGATTGGAGATGCGGTGCTGTCCACGAGGTAGGCGGTTTCCTCATGGCTGATCCGCTGCCGGTCGGCAACCGGTTTGATAGCGGTGCCGACGAGGACGGTGCTGAGGGTGCCGCCTTGGAAAAAGGTGACACCCAGTGCCCATGTGGCGAATCGTGCGCTGCGAGGCCCCCTGACGAACCGGGCGGAGACGAAATCCGCGAAGGCTCGGGTGGCTCCGGTTTTTTCCCAAATCCCGGAGAGTCCGCCGAGAAACCAGAGATAAAGAACAAGGATGGTGGCTCCGGTAGGGGTACCTATGGCCGGGATCAGGATGTCGCCAGGGATGTCGTATAATTGCAGAACAAGACCACCAGCGATGACACCGCCTGACAATGCGACGACCGGATCGCGGAAAACAAAGCAGAGCAGGATGGCGGCTGCCGCAGGCAGCAGACTCCAGCATCCTATGTGGGAGGAAACAGTGATTGATTCGAAAACTGCGGAGTCGGGATCGGGTCGAACCGTTTCATGAAGGACGGCGGGTTCGGTGTTGAGGCGCCCGCCGCGAAGCAACCACAGCTCCGATTCCGCGGGGCTGATGAATCCCGTCTCAGGAACCCTCGCGGTGGGTGTTGTCTGGACTGTCCAGATCCGGGTGACCGAGCGTCCGGCGAAAAACGCGATGAGCAGGAGGCTCAGGAAAAGTGCGAGCCCGCCGGCGATGCGAATCGTCGACAGGCTCGTCATAGGGGGAGGGGGGTGCGCGGCAGGTTACGCCCTGGCGGTGCGGCGGCGGAGGGAGACCAGCGCTATCCCACCGCCAAACACGAGAAGGGAAGTCGATGGCTCCGGGACGGCGGAGAAGGACACGTCATCAATGGCAAGACCCTGATCCACACCGACACTGTTTGAGTCAAACCAGCGGACGTAGAGATCCGTGCCATCAGCCCATGATAAGCCGGAAACCGTGACGGGTGCGATGACCGTGCGGTTGGCAGCAGCGTTACCGTCGATGTTTTCGCTGGCACTTACCCCATCCCCATCGATGGGGCTGTCAAATTGGAGAGCTGCCACGTCAGTCCAGGTTCCGGCGGCGAGATTTGCGGGACTGCCGAGCTGGTAGGCGAAGATCAGTTGGTTGTTCTGGCCACTGTTGCTGTTGACCCATTGCTCACCGGTGTAGCCCAGGGTGAACTCAGTGAGGGTGATTCCGGTATTGTTCGTAAACTGGATACCGGTTGCAATGGATCCGGTCGCATCCGTCGGTTTGGTGCCCAGTGCCCCGTCCGAAGCACTGGCACTGTCCCGCCACTGGAATAGCTCGATGCCGGTTGAGTTTCCGCTGGTGCGCCGGTACTCAACCACTGCTCCGGCCGGGTCAGTGCCACCGAACCGATAGGCGTAGGTTCCGGCAAAGGTGCTGTCGTCAGTCCAAGTGAGTGTGGCTGCCCCCGAAGGAAGTCCGGAGTCAAAGTTTTCAGTATAGGTCGAGCCCGATGTCGCGTATGTGACCGCCGCGTGGGCGGTGGTGGCAATAGTGGCGATCCCGAGGGCCGCCAGGAATGTGTTGGTCAGTTTCATATGTATTTATGTGCTGTGGTTCAGGATTTTTGGGCGAGTCTGAGAGTCGTAAGCCGTTTTCGTGCCGATCGAATGACGAGCCGCCGCGGGGAGATCTGTGACAAGGCGAACGCCCGGCGCGGTGGCCAGGAGGCGCGGGAGCGCGTTGACGACAGCGGCGACGGTCGCCTTGTCGCCGAAGATCCCGCCTTCGAGACGGCAGGCGACCGGAGGATCGCTGTCGAGACGGACGAAATCGTGGGGGTCGGGTTCATCGAGAGCCATGGTCAGATCCAGCTCGATACGGTGTCCTTCGAGAGACTCGGCTTTGACGATCTGATGGAGGCCGCGGGTCTGCCCGGCGGATACCTGGAAATAGTCCGTTGTGATGTCGCGCTCGGCGATGACGGGTTCCAGGGTCTCCGTGACTTCGGTCATGTTCCAGCCAAAGGCGTGGGCGAGGAGGAGGAGGGATTCCTGGAAGCCGGCGTGGCCTGCCTTGCCTTCCTTCCAGAGAGCCTGAAACGCATCGGGAGCGAGGCCGCTGCCGATCTTTTTCTGGAGTGGTTCGCGACGGAGCGAGGCATCGACAACACGTTTGCCGTAAACTCCGCTGATGGATTCACAGACTCCGGAAAGCGCGACAGGCAGGTAGTCGAGGACGAAGCCGGGATTGACACCGGTACCGAGTATGCGTCCTCCGGATTCCTGGCAGAGGGCATCGATTTCAGCTGTGAGTTCCGGCGCGCGATGGAGCGGGAAAAGAAGTTCCTCGCAAGAGCTGACTACGGCGAGGCCGCGCTCAAGCATGGGGCGGCATTGTTCGAAGGAGGTTGCGGCTCGCGACCCGGCGGTGTGAAGGATGGCATCGGGCTGACATTCCTTCCAGAGTTCCTCAAAGGAAGGAATAAACCCGGCCAAGTGACTCCTCGGGAAGACCGCAAACTTCCGCGAGTGGGCGGTTCGTACGGGCGGGATCGATATCCACACCCCCTACAATTTCACACCAGGGCTGGCTGGAGAGAAGGCGGACACACTGCTGGCCGATGGGGCCGAGGCCGAATTGGGCGACTTTGATCATAGGATTATGGGGAATACGGTATGGTTTTCTTGATGTATGGTTCTAGAGAGGTGCGATCCAGTCCGGCGCCGAGCCCGTCGCCACGGGGCGCGGCAAGCTTACGGCCTTTGCGGAATTCCAGAGGGTCTGGTGCTGGGCTGGATGGGGAAATCATTCCGCGGCAGGCAGCCTGTGACGTAAGTGAGATTCGGCATCGCGATGGCGAGGTGTAGATTCGCACGGGCACAGAGATCGGTCATGACGAGCCCTCCTATGTAGACGCCGATATCGGGAGCGTTTTCCTTGCAGGTAGCGCCCCATGCGCATGGCTTCGAGCATTCCGCCGGATTTCTGTATCTTGATGTTGACCATGTCGGCGGCCTCCAGCTCGGCGATTTCTTTCACTGACTCCAGATCCCACAGGTTCTCATCGGCCATGATGACCATTGTAAAAGGATCGTCCTTTTTCCAACCGCGGAGTTCTTTTGTCACTACGGCGAGGCTCCTGGCGCTGGTGTCCGCCATGGGAGCCTCGCAAATAAAGGTGCCGGTAAACTCCTCCTCACGGAGCATCCGGCGGATGCGGGAGAGCTCCACCGGTGGCATGGGGAACATCCTTCCAGCTTTTGTTCATATCCACCCAAATCGCGCGCCCGTTGTCCTGCTCGACAATCACGCTGGTAACGCCCTGAAGACGGTCGAGGTCGGAATCGGGATCAAGGCCGAGCTTGATTCGGATCGCGGGATACGAGGAGCGAAGACCGCGCGCCTTGTCGGCCAGGTCGTAAGCCTTGACGTTGGCGCTGAAGGTGATGGCGGCGAGGGTGACGCTGTCGCGGAGCTGTCCGCCAAGGACATCATAGATCGGAACCCCATGTTTCTGACCGATGAAATCCAGCAACGCCATATCAAAGCCCGCGAGGGTGGCGCGGAGCTGGTATTCGGCGGGTGGCGGACGTTTCCAGGTAAGCTTCGTATCGGCGGCGATTTCGCGGAGCGACTCCATGATTTTCTCCACTCCGGCCACATCCTCCTCCAGGGTGAAGCCGTCGAGTTCGGTCTTTAGAAGAAAATCACGCATCGCGCTGGCTCCAGTCCAGGAGTCCGCCAGCAGCTCGTTGGTCATCAAGGTGCGGGGCAGGATCTCACCGACGGCCTCGATGGATTTTCCTGATTTGTCGCCTCCCTTGAGGATCACGAAGATACCGTAGCATGAATCAGAGCTAGCCTTTGCGGTGACGAAGGCATTTTCCTTTGGCAGATCGAAGCCCAGGAGGTCGATTCCGGTGAAAGTCTCGGCAGAGACTCTCGCGCTGCTCGCGAACATGAATAACGCGATGATTCGTAGACAAAGACGAGGAACAAATTTCACGCAGAGTGACAATGCAGACATCATGCCAGGTCAGATATTTCAGCCCGGAAGCCCCCGTAATGTCCTCTTTATTCCTTTTCCAAAAAGGGTTTCCAAGGATTATTTCTTATCTTCTTAGTTACTTCAAGCAAGTGTCACCCTCCAAATCTTCACGGTAAATGATGTGGTTTTAACAACATTTCGCCAGATCTTCCATTCTTACTTTTCCACCCGTGGACTGTGCAGTCCGTGTTGGACGGCTTTTCGGAAAAAATTGGCTCTGTCCATGCCAGCCAGGCGGGCGGCGGCGGCGAGGTTGCCCCGAGTCCGGTTGAGAAGGCCGGAGAAGTAGGAACGCTCGAAATCATCGATGGCCTCGCGGTAGGGAAGGTGGGAGTTGGAGACGGAATCGGCAGTCGGCATCTCGGAAAGGGTGGCTAGATCAGCGGCGGTGACATGGCTGCCGGGAGAAAGAACCACAAGTCGCTCGATGGTGTGCTCGAGTTCGCGGATGTTGCCCGGCCACGAGTAATGGGTCAGGATTTTCACGGCCTCCGGCGAGAAAGTTATGGGATCCGCGCCATCCTTACTGCTGCGGCCGGCGAAGTGACGGGCGAGGAGCGCGATGTCGCCGGGTCTGTCCCGGAGCGGAGGGAGGCGGAGGCTGATGACATTGAGCCGGTAGAAAAGATCGGCGCGGAAACGGCCTGTTCGCGCTTCCTCGGTGAGATCGCGATTGGTTGCCGCCAGTATGCGGGCGCGTGAAGTCTGCTGACCTGTCTGGCCGACCCGGCTGAAGGTGCCGGTCTGTAGAACGCGGAGAAGCTTCGACTGGAGTGAGAAACTGGTCTCTCCGATCTCATCAAGGAAAAGCGTTCCATCCCCGGCTTCCTCGAAGCGGCCGATACGCCGCTGTATCGCTCCGGTGAAGGATCCGCGCTCATGGCCGAAGAATTCGCTCTCGTGCAGATTTTCCGGGATCGCCGCGCAGTTCACTTCCACGTAGGGGGCGGAACGTGGCGGGGACTCTGATCGTGAATGAAACGGGCGAGAAGCTCTTTGCCGGAACCGGTCTCGCCGAAGATCAGAACGCGGCTATCGGAGCGGGCGATGCGGCGACACTGCTCGAGAAGTTCGATCATGGTGGAATCCCCGGTGATGATGGGCCCGGGGACGGGGAGTTCTCCGAGCCGGCGGCCTGGGTCGCAAGATGCCGGTCAAGCACGCGGCGTGTCCGCTGGAGAAGCTCTTTCTCAGAGAACGGCTTGGTGATGTAGTCCGCCACACCCATCCGAGTGGCCTCGATGGCCGAGGTATCGTCACCATAGCCGGTGACGATGATGATGGGGATCTGGCACCCCGAGCCGCGCAGACGTCCGAATGAGACCGAACCCATCCAATTCCCGCATGACAAGAGTGGTGACAAGAAGATCGATTCCGCCGGAGCGGGCGATCCGGGCGGCGCGTTTGGGGCTGGAACAGGTCGATACATCACATTCCGCTCGTAGCATGCGGGCTATAGCACGGAGGTTCTCGGGGACATCATCGGTGACTAGGACTTTCGCGCGACGGGTTGTCATGGGCAGTTGTATCCTGAACAACATTGGTTGTCAAAATAACAACTGAATAAATACAGATCCTTAATTTTCAACATGGAATAACCAGTATACTCACCAGAAAATGACGAAAATAACTTCGGCACGCTGAATGCTTTTCGACTTTGAACATGAATGGATACCTCTCACGACCACGTCGCGATCGGGAGTTGCGAACGGCCGAAGCTTTTACCTTAACCGAATTGCTGGTAGTGGTCGCGATCATCGCGGTGCTGGTGGCGATCGCGGTTCCGGTTGGAATCGGGATGCGCAAGAAAGCCAGCCAAGTGAATGACGCCGCCAATCTGCGGGACATCGCGTCCGCCGTTCAGCTCTACGTCAGCGACAAGCGGGTTTTGCCCGGCCGGGTAAACCGTGGGATCGCGATTCCAAGGACAGTCGCGGAGGGTGACAGGGAAAAATGGCTGAGCACGTTTCTCGAGGATGCCGGGATTCGTCGCGCACGATTCACCGATGTGGGAAAGCCCCGCTGACTACGGGGTGAACCAGGCCGGTTTCGCCTACATTCTCAACAATACGATCAACACCGATCCGCCGAACTTTTTCGGAAGACGTAGCAACACCGCCTCCAATGTCTCGCAGCCCCTCCCGCTGGTGGGACTGATAAACAATGTCGCGGGATCCACTGACGAGGATGGGTCTCTCTCGAAACTATGGATGGCCACGAACGCCGATGGTGAGAACTATGGCTCGGCGGGTACGGGCGGAAGCGATTACGCGATCTCCGGGAATCTCAGAACTCCGTGGGGCGGGCGGAACTACGTTTTTTTCGACGGCCACGTGGAGTTCCGGAAACCTGATGACTATCCCTCGCACAACTGATGAAGAGTAGAGATGTTTTCAGACTTCGTCCTAAGCAGACCATGAATCGTGCCTCCTCTTCCTTGCGTCCGGGGCTATGCGCAGTATTGTGGCTATTTGTTGCGTGCGGGCATGGCGGAGCGCGTGCGGCAGAAGTCGCCAGGTCCTCAAAGGGCATGGTCGTGGCGGGGAGCGCGGAAGCATGCGAGATCGGGGTCGCGATACTCGCGCTTGGCGGTAGCGCGATGGATGCAGCGGTCGGGGTGTCCCTGGCCTTGGGCGTTGGCGAACCTTACGGATCCGGGATTGGCGGAAAGATCGTATTGCTGCACCGAAGCGGGAGCACCGGGGAAATAGTGGCGGTTTCCGGGCTGGACGCGGCTCCTTCCGGCGCGACCGCTGCGGAGTTGAGGGCTATCGAACCGGGTAAGCGGATCCGTGGCTGGCAATCGGTGGCGGTTCCGGGAATGCTGCCGGCGCTGGCGACGGCTCATGAGAGATGGGGTCGGATGGAGTGGGCGGATTGCGTCCGACCGGTCGCTGGACTGGCGGAGAGTGGAGCTGTGGTGACGGCGGATCTGACGGCGGTTCTGCGGAAATACAGGAAGACATTGGAACAGGATCCGGAGTTCCTGAGGGTTTTCTTCCCGGACGGGAGGGTGCCTGTCATGGGCGGGAGACTGCCACGCCCGGATCTTGCCAGAACCCTCGCTGCCATCGCATCGGATGGTGCGGACGTGATGAGATCGGGCAAGGTGGCGGAGGCCTTCGCGACATCATCGAAGAAAGGCGGGGGTTGGGTCGCGGAGAGTGACCTGGCCGCGGTACAATCCGAGGTGGCGGAGCCTCCGCAGCATACCGTGGCGTGGCTGGAAAGTTCATACCAGCCCCGCACCGGCGATTGGCGGGGCAACGGTTTTCCTGGCTCTGCAAGCACTGGAAAAGGGAGAACTCGAGGCTTGGGATGCGCCGCTATGCACAGGGTGTGTGAGGTTCTGAAGAGGGTATATCCACGAGTGCGTGCGGTTGTGGGTGATGGGGCAGGCTCGCACGGAGCATTGAAAAGCTTACTCGATGGAAAGGAAGGTAGGGAAATAGCACAAGCGGTTGCGGCGGGGTCTCCCGATCTGACAGAAGAGGAGGAATCTGACGAGATCGGCGAGGGTAGCACATCGCATTTCGTGGTGATGGACTCCGAGGGGAACGTGGTCAGCGCGACCCAGTCGCTGGGATTCAAGTTTGGAGCTGGCGTGATCATACCGGGAACCGGGGTGATCCTGAACAACAGCATGGCGAATTTCGCTGTGAGGAATGAGAATTCGCGGAACTACCTCCGGCAAGGCTTACGGGCGCGCACGACGATGTCTCCGGTGATCGCGGATGGATCCCGATGGGCGGGTGCCTGGCACTGGGTGCGCCGGGAGGCGCACGGATACCGACAGCGGTGCTACAGGTCTTCACCGGGGTCGGTGGCGGCGGACTCGACTCTTGCCGAGGCGACTGAAGCACCAAGATTTCATCTGCGGCCGTGGCAGCGGCGGAGCGATCCGCGCAATCTGGTGGATGTGGAAGATGGCTTCACGGGTGCGGACGAACTGCGGCAACGGGGGTGGGTCGTTGATTTTCACCCGGCGGACGAGCATCTTTTCGGCGGGGTGAATGCCGCCTGGCGCGACATGAATGGGAAAATGGACGGCGTGGCGGATTCGCGCAGACACAATTATGCAAAAGGACAACCCGACGATCAGATTGAAGACAGACAGGACGAAACGAACTAAACGCGAGCCATGGCTCCGGAACCTTCTGGCTTGCGGGCTGCTTATAGTAGGCGCGGCGAGTTCCTATGCGGAGGATGAGCCGCGAGCGGAAACCGGTTGAGGGGTTCGTCTCGTCGGTGTCGCCACTCGCCACGCGCGCGGGACTGGAGATGCTGGACTCGGGCGGAAACGCGGTGGACGCGGCGGTGGCTGTCGCGCTCGCGCTAGGGGTGGTGGACGGTCACAATTCCGGAATTGGCGGTGGCTGTTTCCTGGTGATCAGACTGGCCGACGGATCGGTGGAGTGCATTGACGGACGGGAAATGGCACCTGCTGCCGCCACGCCGGAAATGTTCATCCGCAACGGTGAGGCGGATACGGATCTTAGTCAGGACGGAGCGCTGGCCTCCGGGGTTCCGGGAGCGCTGGCTGCCTACCACAGGGCGGCATCAACTCACGGGAAGCTCCCGTGGGCTGATCACTTCGCCCCTGGGATCCGGCTGGCCAAGGAAGGATTTCCACTGGATGGAACCTACGCTCGCAAGCTGGCCAGAACGGCGGAAGAACTGGCGGAGTTTCCGGCATCCAAAGCGCAGTTTTTGAAGGCCGACGGATCGCCTTATAAGGAAGGAGAGACTCTGAAGCTGCCGGATCTGGCACGGAGCTATGAAATGATAGCCGAAAATGGGCCGGATTGGTTCTATAAGGATAGTTTCCCGGCGCTCGCTGGAAGAGTGGATGAGCGCGAACGGAGGGATAATGCGAGCGAAAGATTTCAAAGAATACAAAGTCGTGATCCGCGAAGCCGCTGCGCACGACGTATCGCGGCTACGAGGTGGTGGGATTCCCGCCTCCCAGCTCGGGCGGGGTACATGTCGGACAGATGCTGAACATGCTGGAGACGCGTGATCTCACCGGGATGAATCCGCGGTCGGCGGAGTTCGCTCACCTGCTCACTGAAACGATGAAACTTGCCTTCGCCGACCGAGCCTACTGGTTGGGAGACCCGGATTTCGCCAAAGTCCCCCGCGGGCTGATCGACCAGGGATACGCGGAGGAACTGGCCGGGAAGATCGATATGGAAAAGGCCGCGGTGGTTGAAAAACACGGGACACCTCCCGGATCTGACGAGGATTTCTTCTCGAAACACACGACGCATTTCTCGACGGCGGACAAGCTGGGGAACGTCGTTTCCTGCACGGCAACGATCAATACGGCGTTCGGCTCGAAAGTGGTGATCCCAGGAACCGGAATCCTGATGAACAACGAAATGGATGACTTTTCCGTCGCGCCGGGGAAGCCGAACCACTTCGGCCTGATCGGTGGCGAGGCGAACAAGGTCGCTCCGGGCAAGCGTCCGCTCTCAAGTATGAGTCCGACCATCGTGCTGAAGGATGAGAGGCCGGTGATGGCCATAGGGGCGGCGGGTGGCCCTACAATCATCACGCAGGTGCTCCTCGGGATCGTGGGTTCATTGGATTTCAAACTGGATCCCGAGGCGGCACTCGCCCAGCCCCGGTTTCATCATCAGTGGGTGCCGGATGAGATAAAGATCGAGCGGCGGTTCTCGAAAAAGGAGCGTGAGAAGCTGGAGGCGATGGGACATGTGCTGAGCGATGTTTCGCGGTTCGGCTCGACCCAGATCATCGTGATCGATCCGGAGACGGGTGAGCTTTCGGGGGCGAGCGATCCTCGTGTTTCGGGATTGGCGGCGGGAACGAACTGAGTGGCAAATGATCACCGCCGGATCCGGTATCTATTCATCCGGAACAATTCCGTCTTTTCTTTGCGGAGCAAGTCGCTTCCCGGTATTCCTCAGCATTTCATAAGGGAAGGCGGTCATTCGGCGCATCCCCATGGAGAGGCCGGAGGTGCTGAGGAAGCTGTTGCGGACGGAGGCGAAGACCTCCTCGCGGACGGCGGTCTCGCTAACAGTGCCCTCCTCATCGATCATCGAGAGGCGGTGCCAGGCGTAGAGGCCGGTGATGGCGGCGGCGAAAAACACGAAGTCCAGCCCGCGGAAGCTGAGGGCGGGGATGGTGACCGCGTTTTCCACGTCCGCGGCATCGGCCCGGTAGAAGATTTCCACGCTGATCTCCCTGAGGGCGAAATAGCTTCCGATGAGACCCCCGACCACCGGGGCGACGGCGGCGGAAAGACCCGCGCAGAAGGCGTTCGTCCCGAGGTAGGCGGTGGCGGCACCGTGGGGAGCCAGACGGAGGGCGATGTTCGCGGCGCAGAGATTGAACCCCGCCGTGGAGACGCCACCGATGAAGTGGATGAGAACGAGCAGCGGCATGGTCAGGTAGTAACGCTCCGGCATGGTGGTGAAGGGATAGAGAAGAAGCAGGACGATGAACATGGGTACGGAGACGGCGAGCACGCTCTTGTTGCTGAAGCGGTCCGCGATGCGGCCCCAGACTTTGAAAAAATAGATGTTCGTCACCTGGCTGATGACCGCGAGCATGACGACCCAGCTCATGGGGATGCCGATGCGCTTGAGCATGTATACGGTGAAAAACGCGCCGGCCATGATCACGGTGAAGCTCCATGCACCAGAGAACATGAGGAGGCGTCTGAAATTGGCATCCTTCACCGGTCTGAGCAGGGTGCCGATCCAGCCGGATTGGTCGGGCTGTCTGGCCATGCGGATCTCAGGCATGCGTGCCCGCATGAACGCTCCGCCAAGCCCGATGAGGGCGGCGATCAGGAATACAACTCCGTAGGATTTTCCCCCGTCCCCCAGGACGGAGGTCAGGTGATCGATGCTGAATCCCGCGCCGACGCTCAGCAAGGCTCCCAGCGCGGTGGCCGCCGCAAGCTTCGCTGCGAGGACGGAACCGAGCTGGCGGGGTGGGATGAGGTCTTTCAACATCGATCCCCAGGAGCATCCCGAGAACGCGCCGCCAAGGAAGAAGACGACCATGAAGGAGATGAAAAGAGGGACTTTGAGATTTTCCGGAGCGAGAAATGGGGTCAGCGCGGCTGCTACGAGGAAGAAGCGGGAGATCGTCACGAAAATAACGGTGATAAGCTTCCGGAGTCCTATCCTCTCGACCAGCAGGATGGCCGGAATCTGCGCCATCTGCGCGATCGGGGCGAAACTCGCAAGGACGCCTATCATGAAATTCCCCGCGCCCAGGGCGAGCGCCATGCCAGGCAGGAAGGCGCCGGTGACCAGCAGTGTCATCGAATGCCCGCTTATACTTTCCCAGGTGAGGACTCTGAGTCCGCGCTCCCTATCCTCCGGGGTGAGTTCTTCGACGGGTGAATACCATGACATACTCCGTTCCGTGCAGACGGGATGCCAGAAGTCTACCTATCCCCGCTGGAGACGGTGTCAGTGGCTTCGGCGTTGGCGGGTGTGGTT
Organism: uncultured Verrucomicrobiae bacterium; assembly: GCA_963758175.1. Lineage (GTDB taxonomy): Bacteria > Verrucomicrobiota > Verrucomicrobiia > Verrucomicrobiales > Akkermansiaceae > Luteolibacter. Next base: position 86,199 of record CAVWUI010000003.1, on the reverse strand, counting down.
GGTAAGCGATTGCGCGACCGGGTTTTGTTGGCATACTCCTTGCGACGGTCGCGACGGCAACTTCGCGCCAGCTTGCCAGTTTTTCCATGATCACCTATTCACACACCACGCCCACCGCCCGCGAAAGCCGAACTACCCTCGCCCGACTGCTGCCCCGTTTGCACAAGGCGTTTCCCGAAGAGGTGGAGACCGCGGAATGGCACGCCTTCGAGGCGCGGCTGGACGACCATTTCCCGATGCTCTTCGATCTGCTGTGGCGCATCTACGGGCCGGGATACGATTTCTTTTTCCATGTGGAGGCGGTGGTCCAGACGGCTGCGCAATCGTGGCTGGACCGGGACGCGGATTTGAAAAGCCTGGACGCGATACGCGAGGGGCATCCGCACTGGTATCAGTCGAACCGTATTGTCGGAGCGATGGCGTATGTGGATCTTTTCTCAGGGGATCTCGCGGGTCTTCGTGACAAGGTGGGCTATCTGAACGAACTCGGCGTGACCTATCTCCACCTGATGCCGCTTTTCAAAAGCCCGGAGGGAGACGATGACGGCGGCTACGCGATCAGCAGCTACCGCGAGGTCGATCCCGAGCTGGGGACGATGGAGGATCTGAAAAACCTTTCCTCTGAGCTGCGCCAGCAGGGCATGAGCCTGGTGCTGGACTTCGTCTTCAACCACACGTCCGACGAGCACGAGTGGGCGAAAAAAGCCCTGGCGGGCGAGGAGGATTACCAGAACTACTACAGGATGTATCCGGATCGCGGGGAGCCGGATCAATACGAGGGAGCATTGCGACCGATTTTCCCGGACGCGCATCCCGGCTCCTTCACCTACCGGACGAGTCTCGGGAAATGGATATGGACGACGTTCAACAACTTCCAGTGGGACCTGAACTACGCGAACCCGAACGTGTTCAATGCCATGGCGGGGGAAATGCTTTTCCTTGCGAACGCGGGGGTGGAGATGGTGCGGATGGACGCGGTTCCTTTCCTATGGAAGGAGAAAGGCACCTCCTGCGAGAATCTGGAGAAAGCGCATCTGCTGATACAGGCGTTCAACTGTCTGGCCCGCATCGCGGCTCCCGCCCTTATTTTCAAATCCGAGGCCATCGTGGCGCCGGATGAGATCAAGAAATACGTCTCAGAGGAGGAGTGCCACCTTTCCTACAATCCGCCGCTGATGGCGATGCTGTGGAACTCCATCGCGACCCGCGACGCGCGGGTGATCTCACACTGCCTCCCCAAGCGTTTCCAGCTCCCGCACGGGTGCTCGTGGGTGAACTACATCCGCTGTCACGATGACATCGGCTGGGGTTTCGAGGACAGGGATCTCTGGGAGATACAGGTGAACCCGCATGACCACCGCTGGTTCCTCAACCGTTTCTTCGCCGGCGAGGGGGACAGTTTCTCACGCGGGAAAATGTTCCAGCACAACCCGCGCACGGGGGACGCCCGGATCTGCGGGACGACGGCATCGCTCTGCGGGCTGGAGAAAGGCATTTTCGAGAACGACGAATACCAGATCGAGATGGCGATACGCCGCATTCTCCTGCTTCACGGGATCATGTTCACCATGGGCGGGATCCCGCTGATCTATCTGGGCGACGAGATCGGGCTGACCAACGACTACGACTACAACTCCGACGCCGGGAAGGACGGGGACGACCGCTGGATGCACCGCCCGGCCTTCGACTGGAAAAAGGCGGAACTGCGCAAGGAGCCGGATTCGGTGGAGGCGCGGATCTTCAGCGGCATCCTGAAATTTTCCCAGATCAGGAAAAACAACCACGCGTTCCAGGAGTGCAACACGGAGTTCATCGATACCGGGAACCACCATGTCTTCGGCTATTTCCGTAGCTATGGCGGACAGAGCATCCTGTGCCTGGCGAATTTCTCCGAGCACCCGCAGGATCTTTCCGCGACGCGGCTCCGCCAGCTCGGCATGCGTAAGACCTTCACGGACATCGTCGCCGGAAAAAGCATCGTGGCCACGCAGAAGCTCACCCTGGAGCCGCTCCAGCTGGCCGCGCTGATGTGATCGGATTTTGCTATGGCCTTCCCGGTCTCGATAGGGTAGTTTGGGAAACTATGAAAACCCTCGTACTCCTGTTCGCGTCCGCATCACTAGTTCTGCCTCTGTCCGCTGAATCGGCGGGCCAGCGCGCGGAGGCCTATTACCAGAAAGGCATGGCTGCTGAAAAAGCCGGTAAGCCGGAGGTGGCTCTCGCCTCCTACAAAGAGGCTCTGAAGCTTTTCCCGAAACACGCCCAGGCACGCTACCGCGCGGGGCAGGTGAAAATCGAGGCATCATCGATCAAGGCCGGTGCGATGGAAGCGCGTATTGGCGCTGTCGTCATCCCTGCCTATCAGATCGAGGACTCCACTGTCAGCGAGGCCATCGAGCTTCTTTCCCTGGCGATGGACAAGGCGACGGACGGCGAACTCGCGCCGAATTTCATTATCGAGGATCCGAAGGGGAAACTCTCGGACACGCGCATCTCCATGCAGTTGAAGAACATCCCGGTGAAGGCGGTGCTGGAGTATATCCACAGCCAGGCGGGCACGAAGGCACGCTACGACGAGCACGCTGTGGTCATACTGGCGAGGTAAAGGTTCCATCGCTGGACTCGGCGCGGTTTCTGAGGATTAATCACAGGCATGCGTGAAGAGCTTCTTTCAAATCCGGTTTTCGCCATGGCGGTCGAGCAATTCGACCGTGTGGCTGATTTTCTGAAACTCGATCCCGAGATTCGTGAGCGTTGCAAATGGCCGAAGCGGGTCATTACCGTTACCGTCCCGGTCAGGCGGGACGATGGCACGACGGAGGTCCTGTTCGGCCACCGCGTGCAGCATCACCTGACGCGCGGCCCGGTGAAAGGCGGTCTCAGGTATCATCATGAGGTGGATGTGGGCGAAGTGGCCGCGCTGGCGATGTGGATGAACTGGAAGTGCGCATTGCTGGGACTTCCGTTCGGAGGCGGCAAGGGCGGGATATGCTGCAAGCCCATGGAGATGTCGCAAGGTGAACTGGAGAGGATGACCAGGCGTTTCACCATGGAGATGATCCCGTTCATCGGTCCGGAAATCGACGTAATGGCTCCCGACATGGGCACAAACGAGCAGACGATGGCGTGGATCACGGACACCTACTCCACCCACCACGGGCATCTGGTTCCTTCCATCGTGACAGGAAAACCCCTTTCGCTGCAAGGCTCCGAGGGACGCACCCGGGCGACGGGGCACGGGGTCGCGTTCCTCGCCTCCGGCGCGCTTGCGAAAATCGGCATTGAGACCGAGGGCAGCACGGCCATCATCCAGGGATTCGGAAACGTGGGCATCCATGCGGCGGAAACGTTGTCCTCCTATGGGGTGAAAGTCGTGGGTATCTCCGATGTGAGCGGCGCGGTATGGCATCCCGATGGCATCGATATCGCCGCACTGCGGGAACACACCGCCGCCAACCGGGTGATCGAAGGATTTTCCGGTGCGGAGAGAATCGACCCGGTCGGAATGCTGACGCGGAAGTGCGACATCCTCGTCCCATGCGCCCTTGGCCATGTGATCGACGCCACGAACGCCCCTGCCCTGCAATGCAAGGTTCTCGCGGAGGGAGCCAACGGTCCCACGACTCCCGATGCCGACCGCATCATCGAGAACCGGAATGACATTTTCGTGATACCAGACATCCTGTGCAACGCCGGGGGTGTCACTGTCTCATATTTCGAATGGGTGCAGAATCTCCAGCGGTTCCAGTGGACGGAGCGGGAGGTGATCTCAAAGCTGGAGACCAAGCTGCAGACCGCCTTCGAGCAGGTGACCTCCTACGCGAAGCGTGAGCAGATCCCCCACCGAATGGCCGCCCAAGCGATCGCAATATCGACCGTTGCCGCAGCGAAAACGGCGCGAGGACTTTTCCCATGAACGCAAAAAAACCGCCCGGCCTTGAGAGGCGGGACGGCATCGGTAAGACTGGGGCTCGTTATTTCGGTTTCACAGTCATCACGCCTTGCATGATCGCGAAGTGACCTGGAAACGAGCAGATGAAAGGATAGTCACCTGGAGCCGGAGCAGTGAAGGTGATCTCATCGGACTCGCCGCCGCCGAGGAGTTTCGTGTGGGCTACCATTTCCTCCTTGGACTCGTCGTCCTCGGGGATGTAGTCGTTATCCTTGGCCGGAGCGCATTTCGCTGAGAACGATGGAACGGATGTTCCGGGCTTGAGGATCACGACGTTGTGTCCCATGGCGATCGCCGGGAGCTGTCCGATGTGCTTGAAGGAAAGGACTACCTTCTGCCCTTCGGTCACCTCGAAAGCCTTGGTGCTGAACTGCATCTGGTCATTGCCTGTGATCTCGACTTTGGCGTCTTCCGCGACGGCGAACTGGCATAGGGCGGCGGAAAGGATACTGAATGCGAATTTTCTCATAATTGTCATACGTTTGATACGTCGCGATGTTGGCGCGGTTTTCAGGTTTCCGCAACTTCATCCGGTAAAAAACTTCGCCTGGAGCGGCATTTCGCCTGGCAAGAACGGGCAGTCGTGGCTACATATGATTCAGGCCGAACAGGCGACCAACGGAGAAAGTTGGCACACCCATTGCTTTCTGCCCCCTACCAATCCGCTGCAATCATGAAAAAAATCGAAGCTATCATTAAACCATTCAAGCTTGAAGAAGTAAAAGAAGCCCTCGCAGAGGTCGGTGTCCAAGGGATGACCGTCACCGAAGTAAAAGGGTTCGGACGCCAGAAGGGACATACCGAAATCTACCGTGGTTCCGAATACACCGTTGATTTCCTCCCCAAGGTCAAAATCGAGATCGTCGTCGATGACGCGCAGGCAGAAGGTGTTGCCCAAGCCATCGTCAAGAGCGCCAACACCGGCAAGATCGGAGACGGCAAGGTATTCCTTTCCACGATCGAGGAAGCGATCCGCATTCGCACCGGCGAGACCGGCTCTTCAGCTGTCGCAGTGAACTGAGTCCGGATTACTGGAAAATCACTTTATGATCGCCGCTTCCTTCGGGATGCGGCGATTTTTTTATTCGTATTCCTAGTTTCACGGACAGATGTCTTCCTAGCCCACCTAAAACAAATGCGTATTGCGCTCTTCTCGGTGTTTTCCAATGGAAGTCAGTTGCCTCTGCGGAAACGCTGCACGCCGTCGGCAATGCCTCTCGCGATCGCATCGCGGAACCATGCGGTCTTCATGCGGCTTCGTTCGTTGGAGTTGCTGACGAAGCCGCCTTCCACCAGAACGGATGGGAGATCGCAATTACGGATCACATAATAGCGAGCGTATTTCACCCCGCGGTCGACGACTTTCACCCGGCTCATCACTCCGCGATGCACATCGCGGGCAAGCTTGTGGCTTTGCTGACTGTGATAGAACGTCTCTATCCCGCTCACACCCTGTTTCCAGGTGTAGTTGTAATGAATGCTCACGTAGATGGCGTTCTTGTATTTGTTCGCAGTCGCCATCCGTCCGGGTAGCGAGACGAAATAGTCACTGCGACGGGTTAGAACCGTGTTGTAGCCCATTTTTTTAAGATGGGACTCCAGACGGATGGAGGTATCCAGGGCGAGGTGCTTCTCGTAAACCCTGCCCCACTGGCCGCCGTTATCATGGCCACCGTGTCCAGGATCGATGATCACGGTCCGGAAATTGTAGGCGCTCGCGGAGGCCGTGAGCGCCAATCCCAGGAGAAGAATGTTGAGAAGTGTCTTCATGATTGGTTCGGTGAGTTAGATTATTAAGATATATTGAATAAATTTTAGGAACTGTAAAGGAAATTTTGGAAAAACGATTCGACGCGAGGGTGCGAGACGTCATTCAAAGGAGATCGGTGGCCTGTCCGAAGCCTTGCGCACCTTGGATCGTTCTTCCGCTGCGGCCGCCGGATCGTAGGGAATGCTATTCACCACGCGAACGGAGCCGTCACCGTATGCCATCAGGACGGGATCGCCCTGTGACGCCCGCTCATGGATCTTCCTGTCAACGAGCCTGCCGTCGGCGCTCACCTGGCAATGCACCCATACTGTCGGCGTCGCGAGAAACATCACATGCATGCGCTGGCTTCTGTCCAAGGTGACCATGGGCTTGCGCAGCATGAGGGTGTCTCCGAGGAGAAAGGTTCGGATCTTCATGCCCGTGGTGCTGTCGATCACCTGCGCGTAGAGCTGGGATTTCCGCCCGTCGGAAAAGGTGAGAAGCCGGAACTCGCGGGTCTCGCTGCCATTGTCGCTGGTAACCCCCAGTTTTTGCTTCCAGTAGGTTCTACCGGGATTGAGATTGAACAGCATGCGGTTGGTGGATGCTCCCTGTATGCCTTTGGACGGATCCCGTATCACCGCGGAGACGGCGAAATTCCCGGGATTTTCCAAAAGGAAATATTCCGTGAGATCCACTTGTTTCGCCAGAGATTCGCCTGCCTTGATCTTTAGCGCGCCGAACGCATTGAGCTTGCGAGTGCTGACCGGGTTCCCGCTTGAGTTCGTCACCACAAGGGCGAGCCACGGAAGCTCGCGGGTGGAGGCAAGCGTAAGCTCCCTCCCGGCGTGATTGGTGATGATAATCTCCGCGACCACCTGTTCCCCGGCCACGTAGTTCTTTTTCGTAAGGCTCAGGGACGTGGCGATCTGCGCTTGGAGAGTTACGCAGACGAAAGCGAGCACTGCGGAGGTAGTGAGAAAACGGATCATCAGACCCACGATGATAGCCAACCCGCACAGACCGTCAACCAAACGGTGCGTTTTGGAGACCGCCTGTGTCTGGAGCGCATACCCCCAAAAAAAATCGCCCCCCTGATGGACGGGATGAACGCGGATGAGGAGAGGGATATTCCACAAGCTAATTCTCCTGATCCCGCTCTCCCAGAGGCCTGACCCAGAAATTTTTGAATTCCATGGGATCCTGGTGCCACTGGAGGGTGATTGGCCCAGTCTCGGGGTGCTTGGCAGGATATTTCGCGAGGTTCTTGTGACCGGTGGGGCCTATGTAGGATTCGCCATGCTGAACTACCACACCGTTGTGGATGATGGTGATCTTGGCCGGGGTTTTCACTGTTTCGCCGTCATAAACGGGAGGCTCGAAGAAAATGTCGTAACTGTTCCACTCACCCTGCGGGGACGTCGCGTTCACGAGCGGAGGGAGCTGGCCGTAAAGGGATCCGGCCTGGCCGTCGGGGTAGGTCTGGTTGTTGTTACTCTGGAGAACCTGCACCTCGTAGAGTCCCATGAGGAAACATCCGCTGTTCCCTCCGCTTTGACCCTTGACCGTGCGCCCGGCAGGAAGCCGCCACTCGAAATGAACCTGGACGGCACCGAATTTTTCCTTCGTCTCGATACCCTTGTCCTTCGCGACCATCGCGCCATCCTTGATCTCCCACGCGGGATCGCCGCCCTGACTGGTCCAGGCATCGAGATTCGGTCCCGTCGAAGAGCACTGTCGCATCGGAAGGTGGCTTGATTTCCACCGCACCGGCGGTCTCGATTACGCGCGGCTGAGGGCGCTTGCCATCGTGGACGTGATAAGGCGTGCCAGGGATGACGGGAGTGTCCTGATAACCGAGTTCCTGGGCGAAGAGGTTTCCGGCGAAAGCGAGCGCGCCTCCGATAGTAATTAATTTGCGAGTTTTCATGTGATTCGAAATCCACACCCCCACGCGGAACTTTCAAGTCCAATTTTCAATTCCGCAGGGAAAGCGGGTTGCCGCTGTTCACAAAGTGTGTCTGACTGCGGAGACCAGCATGGCCACTTTCACCGCCACATCACCCCACAACGACCAGTTTCCCTTCGAACTCGTCCGACCCGATCTCGAGAAGGTGGAGACCGCAATCCGCGGACAGGTGCGGGAGTTCGATTCGGCGGTCGAACCCTACATCGCGTATATCTGCAACACATCGGGAAAGCGGATACGCCCCGCGCTATCCATCCTCGTGGGCGGAGCCGCCGGTGAGGTGACTGAAGAACATCGCAAAATAGGAGTGATCCTGGAGCTGATCCACATGGCCACCCTCGTCCATGACGACATCATCGACGGAGCCACCGCCCGGCGCTCCATGCCGACGGCGAACGCGAAATGGGGAAATTCTCTCGCCGTCCTCCTCGGTGACGCGATTTTCTCCCACGCTTTGACGCTGGCCACGGATTTCAACTCCATAGACATCTGCCGCAAGGTCGGCAAGGCGGCTCGCGAGGTATGCCAGGGAGAGATTCTCCAGACCGAAAGACGCTTTGATCTCACGCTTTCCAAGGAGGATTATTTCCAGGTGATCGAGATGAAAACCGGAGCTCTTTTCGCGGCGGCCACGGGTCTTTCCGCTGCCGTCTCCGGCCTTTCGGAAAATGACCAGGCCTCGCTTTCCTCCTACGGGATGAAACTCGGCACCGCCTACCAGATCTACGACGACTGCCTGGATCTCACCGGCACCGAGGAGATCGTGGGGAAAACGCTCGGGACGGATCTCGCCAAGGGCAAGCTGACCCTTCCCATCCTCAATCTTCTCGATAGCGCGACGGAAGCGCAGCGTGCCAGGATCAGCCAGGCCATCCTTGACCACGAGGATCCGGATCTCCCCGCCATCGTCGGAAGCGTGGAATATGATCACGCCCTGGAGCGGGCGGTCGCCACCGCGACCGGGCTGATCGCCGAGTGCCGGGACGATCTCGGCGTCCTGCGACCGTCCGAATACAAGGACGCGCTACTACAGATCACGTATTTCCTGGAAAATCTCCTGGGAAAATGCCGGAAATAGGAACCGGGAAGCCCGGGAATTTGTCTGGCGCGGGGCTGATTCGGGTTTAACCATGGGAGCGAATGATCTTCCTCCAACAACTCACCGGCGAACTGAGGAAACTTTTCGCGAGACCCCGGACGTGGATGGGCTACGGGGCTTTCCTGGCACTGGAGATCCTGGTGCTGGTGGTCTACAAGCTGGAGGCGACCCAGAACGTCTACCGCAAGGGCTTCGAGCAGAACGGGCTGGAATTCGCCACCTACTACAGCTCCCTGACGGTCACGTTCACCATCATGCTGGCGAGCATGTTCACACTGGGGTCGATCTATTTCGCCCTGGTCGCGGGGGACATCGTGGCGAAGGAAAACGAGGACGGGAACCTTCGCATGGTCTTCGCCAGACCGGTGAGCCGCCTGCGTCTGCTGCTGGTGAAATACTCCGCCATCTGCCTCTACACCTTCACGTTCGTGTTTTTCGTGGGTCTCAGTGGCTACGCGATGGCGGTCGCCGCCGTCGGCCTGGACGGCGGGCTTTTCGTGATGGAGCCGAAGATGAAAGTCTTCGCGGCCTATCCGGAATGGTCGGAGGGCGCCGGGCGGCTCGCTCTCTCCGCCGCCGGGATCGGCATCAGCATGATCACGCTCTCGTCCATCGCGTTCATGTTCTCCTGTTTCAGGATCAAGCCCGCCGCGGCCACGATCATCACCCTCACCATCCTCTTCATCGATTTCATCCTCCAGGAATTCCCGTTTTTCAAACCCTACGTCAGCTACTTCGTCACCTACAGGATGAGCGCATGGGTCTTCCTGATGGAGCAGTATGTCTCCTGGCCGAAGATCGTGGAGAGCTACGCCCTGCTCCTGGGACTGAACGTCTCGCTTTTCACCATAGGTTGGCTGGCTTTTCAGACGCGGGATTTCAAAACCTAGGGTGGAATGATCGATACGGAAATCAGTAACAGCCGCCTTTGGAAAATCGAAGCAAGCTACTCCTAAGAGGCCAAGCCGGCGGCAGCCCGCGTCCGCGGTGACACCGCACTCACCAGCTCCATCGCCGTCAGGTTCTAAGGAAAAATTCCCCTCCCCATGCCCATCCCATCGGCTACCTTCTCGAAATGAAAGCCGGCCCCCAGCAGAAACACCTCTTCTACATGGAGATGGCCAAGCTCCTCCAGGCAGGCTTCGACATCCGCCGCGCCGCCGGCGTCCTCGCCGATACGAAACTCCCCCCCGCCCAGCAGCTCCTCCTCAAAGACCTCAACTCCGGCCTCGAATCCGGCGAAAGCATCTCCGAAGCCTTCTCGCGGGACACCCGCAGCATCACCGGCCTCGAGCGCAGCATGATCGCCGCCGGGGAGCGCGGCGGCAAGCTCGCCCCCGCCTTCCAGCACCTTGCCGACTACTTCGGCATGGTCGCCAGCGTCCGGCGGGAGATCGTCAAAGGCCTCATCTACCCCGCCATCGTCCTCCACCTCGGCCTCGTCATCGGCAGCATCCCCCTCAGCCTCACCGGGGAGGCACCCACCGCCGGGCAGATCGCCGGGGGCTTTTTCACCTCCCTCCTCATCCTCTACGCAGCCCTCGCCGCTCTCTTCTTTTTAGGAAAAGCCCTCGTCAAAAAATCCTCCGACAGCCCCGCCATCGACCACGCCCTCAACCGCATCCCATGGATCGGCCCCGCCCGGCGGAACATGGCCATGGCCCGCTTCTGCAAAGTCTACCACGCCTGCCTCCTCGCCAGCATCTCCATGGTCGAGACCGTCCGCGTCTCCGCCGAGTCCTCCCAGGCAGGCATGGTCCGCCGCGCCGGGAAACGCATCGCCACCGTAGCCGCAGAGGGAAACCCCCTCGGCCCGGAGTTCATGAAACAGCCCGCCTTCCCCTCCGAGTTCGCCCGCTCCTACGCCACCGGCGAGGAAGCCGGCACCCTCGATACCGATATGGGCAACTGGTCCCGCCGTTTCCAGGAATCCGCCGAGAGCGCCATGAAGCTCGCCTCCGTCATGGTCCCGAAAATCCTCTACTTCGCCATCATGGCCTTCGTCGCCTGGAAAATCATCGGCTTCTTCACCGGCTATTACAGCGGCCTGGAAAGCATCACCGAGTGAGCCACTGCCGATTGCGCCGACCCCTTGTATCCGCCGTCCATGGATATACCGGCGCGCATCAGGTTTTATGAAAATCGCAGGCACTGTCTGCCGGATGCTTCATCCCGGAGGGATCATAGCCTGTAGCCGGGGGTCGAGCGGAGCGACCACCCCCGGATAAGGATTAGAACACAACACCAGCGATCCCGGCAGGGATCGAAGCCGCCCGCTGACATCCCTGCCGGGATGCGGTATTCCAAAACGCCGGATCCGGGGGTGTCCGCTATCGCTCGACCCCCGGCTACTGGCTGAAATCCCTACGGGATGGAAAGAGCGGAACTCCACAAAACCTGAATCCCGGATCCCTTCAAGCTCGTCGGCAACCGCAGGATGGTATTCGATTTTCATCCCCGGAGCCGTTCCATCAGTTCGGAATGCGAAACCGGGGAAACCTTTCCCGACTCCATCTCCGCATCCCGGGCGAGCGCCAAAGTCACCGCATCCTCGTCGCTCATCTCCGCGGATAGGGTGTAGGGATCTTCAATACTCTCCCACAAAGACGCCGCCCGGAAAAACCGGACGGCGCCTACAACAAACCTCCTGTCAGAGAGGAAATTACCGCTTGCGCCGCAGAAGGGCGAGGGAGCCGATCCCGACGAGAAGCGCGGAGGACGGCTCGGGGACGACCTCGAAGGTGTAGGTCGCTCCGCCTGTCTGGAATCCGTCAGTGACGTGCGTGCCCTGGATTCCGAAGGTGATCTCGTAGGTGCCCGGATCGGAGAAACCCCAGTTGTAATGCACATGGGTTCCGGCGGTCGTGTTCAGGACATCCCCCGCCCCGTCCGAGGAATCGAAGTGCAGGATCTCCGAGGGTGAACTTGTCCAGAAAACGAAATTCCCGGTGCCGGCCGCTGTAGTTCACGCCGGAGAAAATGATGGCTATGTCACCGTTCCCGTTGGTTCCCCAGTCGCTCTGGGTCAGCTCCTCCAGCCCCACGCCGACATACGGGACTCCGTTGTTGTCGGCGACGGCTTCGTTGCTGGGTAACCAGAAATAGCTGTTCCCTTGGAAGACTGTGGTCGATTGCATGTTGATCCGGAAGGAGTGCTCCGATGGCTCAAGGCCCTGGTCCGTGGTCTCGTCGTGGATCTCAGCCTCAAAGCCGTCGGCGGTGCTGTATTCGAACGCCGGAGCATCGAAAAGGCCGGTGGAGAGGATCGCGGCATGTGCGGCACCCGTGGAAAAGATGGCGGCTGCGGTGATTTGGAGTGATTTCATTTTCATGGCGGGAGGAGATTTCCTTAACGCAACAAAAACGCAAGATGAATGTGCAAAGAAGTTGCATTTGGATGCCTGTTGCGTAAAATCCGGCCGTGAGAGGGAACACGATTGGGAACAGGGACGGCTTCACATTGGTGGAGCTACTGGTGGTGATCGCGATTGTCGCAGTCCTGGTGACGGTGACGGTGGCCGGTGTCAGAGGAGCGATGGCGAAAAGCAAGCAGGCGGCGGATGCCTCGAACCTCCGCTCCATCGGTGTGGGTCTGACCATGTATGCCACGGATCACAATGGCGTGTTTCCGGAAACTTCCCACACCACGGATCTGGAAAACGCCTGGATCTATCAGTTGGAACCCTACCTCAGCGACTTCGACGCCACCCGCATCTGCCCCGCCGACCCGCGCGGGAAAGAGCGTCTCGCCCAGCGCGGCACCAGCTACATCGTGAACAGTTACCTGTTCCTCCCGGCGGTCGATCCATTCGGCAATCCCACCGGCCCCGCGCTCAACCGCCTTTCCCTGATACCCGATCCGCCGAACACACCCATGGCTTTCATCTGCTCCGACGGATACGGCCCGGATCCCGGCAACGACCATACCCATTCGGAGCGCTGGAACTCCTGGCCATCGGTCACCGCGGACATCGCTGTCGGCCGCTTCGGCGGCACCTCCTCGGATGACGAGGACGGCTCCACCAACATCCTCTACGTCGATGGCGCCGTCCGCGGATTCCGTGCGATCGAGCTGAAACGCAAGACCCAGTCCGGCACCAACATCGCGAAACCTCCCGGAACCAGCCTTTGATCCATGAAAACACCTTCCATTCTCCTCCTGTCCCCACTCCTCGCGCACGCCGGCATGATACCCATAGGCGGTCATCTGGACAATCTGTGAACCTGGGTTGAGGCCGAGCAGGAAATGCGCCTCCAACTCCTCGGCGACGACCGCGCCTACAGTCCGGAGGAGGCCTTCCTTCCCCTCTCGGACAAACCCTATGTCGCCACCGATCCCGGTTCGTCCGGTGCGAGGGTCATCCAGGGTGCCGGGAACTCGCTGTCATTCACCGGAGTCGCTCCCGGGGGGAACATCTGGTATGCGCTTTCCAGCAACCCGGGCGTCGGCGAGGCCTATCCCGGTTTCCGCAACAACCAGGCATCCGCGGATTTCGGTGCGTATTTCGAAACCGATCCCCGGTTGCCCCAGCCGCAGAATTTCGCCCGGGCATGGATCACCTCGCGGGTCACATCGGTCTATCACGATGGCCCGGCGGCTCCGAAATTCTCCATGTGGAGCGACAGCCCCTCCGATCCGAATATCTGGGCTTCCACCACGAACGGGCAGACGGACAACCTCTTCCTCTTCAGGTTCGGATCGCACAACCATGTCAACTGGACCTTCGGCGCGACAGGCATCTACCGCATAGGCATGAGTGCCTCCGCCTTCCTTGGCCCGGGCATGACAAACCCGATCACATCGGGCGGCGAAACCAAGGTCACCTTCGCCGTCGGGCCGGTCGCCTACTGGCAGTGCCTGAATTTCTCCGCACCGGTTCTGGAAATGCCCGGGGTCATAGGAATGGAGGCCGATCCGGATGGCGACGGGGTGAAAAATCTCGTCGAATACGCCTTCGGAACCGATCCGAACGGCGCCGCCACACCCCTGGCCCCCGGTCTCGGCCCGCCCGAGGTCAGAATGGAAACCTCATCGGCTGGCACTTTCCAGGTGATCGCCTTTCCACGCCGGAAGGCTCTCCAGCTCACCAACCCCCTCATATACACCCCCCAGTTTTCCGACGATCTCACACCCGCCTCCTGGACGGAGAACGGCACCGGGACCGTCTCCTCCTTTTCCGGCGACCAGGCCGCACTGAACGCGGAATGGGAGAAAGTCGAGTTCCGCCGCCAGGTCACCGGTGCCTCCGCGCGGAAAGCATTCGCGCGGGTGAAAGTCGCCTTCACGGAGTGACCGGCCTCATCCCGGCGGCTTCCTGGCTTCCCAGGGACCCATGGAACTCTCCGGACAATCCTTCTTGCCGTTTCCCGCGATCCATCCGAATTTTCACCGACATGAAAAAAACCTCTATCCTGCTCGCCGCCAGCCTCATCGCCTCCCCCACCCTTTTCGCCGAGACCGGAAAGGACGGCGGAGACACCAAGGAGATGCCCGTCACCGAGGGCGCGGCCACTCCGCTTTTCGACGGAAAAACCCTTGAAGGCTGGGTTCAGAAAAACGGCACCGCCACCTACAAGGTGGAAGACGGCACCATCGTCGGCACCACGGCGAAAAACAGCCCGAACTCCTTCCTGACCACCGTCAAGGACTACGGTGACTTCGACATGGAGTTCGAGGTGAAAGTGGATGACGCGCTCAACTCCGGCATCATGATCCGTTCCCGGACCGAGGGTGGCACCAACGAAGGTCGCGTCAACGGCCCGCAGGTCGAGATCGAGGCCAGCGGGAAAAACGGCGCGGAGGCAGGTTACATCTACGGCGAGGCCATCGGCGGATGGATGACTCCCGAGGCGGATCTGAAGCCTCACAAGACCTTCAAGGACGGAGAGTGGAACAAAATGCGCATCCTCGCCCAGGGCCCGCGCATCCGGACCTGGATCAACGGTGAGCAGATCTCCGATCTCACCGACGAGAAAGTATTCGAATCCCACCCCACCGGTTTCATCGGGCTGCAAGTGCATGGGGTCGGAGACAACGGCCCATTCCAAGTCGCATGGAGAAACCTTGCCATCAAGGATCTCGGGAAGGAAAAGTGAGTTGATCAGCAGGCCGCGCAGCCACGGTCGCGGAAGCGGCGGGGATTCGCAGGATGTTACTCGATTTTCAACCCCGGAGTCGTGCCATCAGACCGGAATTCGAAACTGGGGAAAACCCACCTGACTCCATCTCCGCATCCCGCGCGAGCGCCAGTGCAACCGCCTCCTCGTCGCTCATCTCCGCGGAAAGCGTGTAGGGATCCTCAATGCTCTCCCACAAAGACGCCGCCAACTGGATCCTGTCCAAGAGCGGCAGCTTCAAAGCTTCCGGAGCGATGCGATCAACAGTCATGGCTGAACCGTGGTGGCAAAAAGTCCACCCGGAAAGTCCGAATCTTTCCGGATACCGGCGAGGAAGCCGGCACCCTCGATACCAATATGGGGAACTGGTCCTCGCCGTTTCCAGGAATCCGCCGAGAGCGCCATGAAGCTCGCCTCCGTCATGGTCCCGAAAATCCTCTACTTCGCCATCATGGCCTTCGTCGCCTGGAAAATCATCGGCTTCTTCACCGGCTATTACGCCGAGATCGAATCCATCGTCGAGTGATCCACTACGGTGAAATTGAAAGTCCGCACACTCGGCGGGAACTGAATTTGGAAAACGCCATAGCGCATACAACGATACCAGCGAGGGTAAGGATTAGACTCAGTTGAAAGGTTGGAATTCTAATTTTGTTGATCGAGGCGCGTGATAAAATAGTGAAGCACGAGAATAACGAGATGTATTCGGAAAGTGGAGTCATCTTTTTCTGAGAGCCCGGGATGGGATCCTTCGGGGTGCAGTCGCTTCCAAAAACCTTCAACAAATCCAGTGCCATTGGATAGAAATTCATTGTAGTCCGAGATGAAGAATCCAGCATCCGCTAACGCGATCTTCTTCGCGTGACTTGATGGTGCCGACCCAGGACAAACAATTGAATATGCCTTGTCGAAAAACTCTTCCACAAGGGAGCGTAGTTGCGCATTTGCAGAAGCCCACTCGCCGCGGGCGTGCGCGGCAACAGCGAGATCATCGTGCCCCTTCGCTACGGTGAACCCGTATTGACTCAGCAATCGGACGAATTGATCTTCTTTCTCAACGAGCGGTATCGCGGAGGGGAGCTTGCGGCGAAGACCTTGCTCAGAAATCTCAAATCCGTCACGATCAAGAGAATTTGTAAGGTCAGGGAACGCATCATGCAGAGCCTTATAGCCATTATAGCTTCTTAAGAAATACTCAATGATCTCTACCACAAGATTTGAGCCGTTGGCCAATCGCATCAGGGTGAGCGTCCAAATGCTTAATAATGCAAGTTTCTTTCTCTTTGAGATATTGGCCAGATATCACATTATCCAGTCCAAAGGTGAAGGAGAACCTATCTACGGCATCATGCGTTTTAAAATTTAAGGAATTTACCAATTCCATGACAGTTTTTCGTGAGAACATGACTTAGTGGGTGGATTTCATTACCTAGCGGTTATATTCTCTCTCTCCGTCGGGATTGAAAGCATCTCTAGCTTCCCCTCTCTTCTGAAGCTTGCACCCGGGGTGTCAAGCTCCGGTTCCCGGCATGGGAAAGTAGCGGTGCCGGACTACGCCACGGTTTGCGCAGGCTACACTGCTTTCCGGGCGGACTTCACGGCAGTTTGCCCGGACTACACGACAGGTTGTGCAGACTACACGGCTTTTCAGGTAGATGTAATGGCAGTCCGGGTAGCTGCAATGACAGTTTGGGCAGCTGCAATGGCAGTTTGGGTGCCTGCAATGGCAGTTTCAGGGGATGCAATGGTTGCAGGTGGCAACTGCTCGCAGGGGGTGGAATTGCCATTGCATGGGCTGGAAATGCCGTGGCGGGGAGGCGCGAATTCCTGGCTTTACATTGCGGAGGCGTTTCTGCATATGTTCCAGTGAATCCAACTACAAAAATTATGGCTGAATATTGGCAGGACATCCAGGAACGGGCGCAGGCAACCATCGCCGTATGGCAGGTGCACTTCGCGGGGCTGACTCTGGGGGCTACGGACCTCGCCGCCTTCGAAACGCTGACCGAGGCCCTCCCGGGCCAGGCCCAGACGCGCGACGACAGGCAGCAGGACCTCGACGGGGCGCGGCAGGCACGGGACTTTGCCGCCCAGGCCCTGCGCAACGTGGCCATGCGGGTGCCGAAGATCATCGAGGGCAGGCTGGACCCGGAAAGCGGCGTCATCGACGATCTGGACAAGGTCTACGCCATCCAGCCACGGTCTTTCGACAAGATCGAGGCGCGCGGCAGGAGGCTCCTGCCGGTGTGGAACTCCGCAAACACCTGGCTCGCCGCGCAGGTGCCGCCGCAAGAGCAAGTCACCTACGGTGCCTTCGATGCGGATCTTTTCAGCGACGAGCTGGACAACTTCGGCCTCCTGCAGGCCGTCGCAAACGCCGGGGAGCGCGACGACGCCGGGCGGGACACTCTCAACGGCGCAGCCCGCAAAGTGGAGAAACTCTGCATCCGCTTCCTCAAAGTGGCCAAAGGCACTGCGGAACCGGGCTCCCCCGCGGAGGCCTCCCTCGATACCATCCCGACGACGACGGAATCCAACCTCCCCGACACCCTGCGCATCCTCACCTTTTCCCAGGGCGGGGTGGACGGCCTCCAGCTCCTCGCCGCATACGCCCCCTATGGCCTGGATCCCGGCGAAACCGCCATCCTCCAATACCAGCGCCTCGACATCGATGCGGACTGGCAGTCCGTCCCCTACGATGCCAGCGGGAACGCCATCGGCCCCTTCGAGGTCGGCCAGACCGTCAAAGCCCGCACCCGCGTCACCAACACCTCCGGCAGCCGCGATGGAAGCGTGCGGCAGCTCACCCTGATCGCGCCGTACCCCGCCGGCCATGCATCCGGCCCTGCGTGCGCATATCCGCCGCCCGGGGCAACCGGCGATACCACCCGCCCCCCGCCACCCGATATACAACCCCGCCGCGGAATAAACCCTTGCCACACAACGGAATCAACCCTCCACACTCCTACAGAGTGTGATCGCGGAGATCAGCTTGCCCTCAGAATGGACTTTTCTGAAGAAAAGAAACCTTAAGTTCAGCTAAATCCCTCGAGGGTTCATCTCGATCTCCTCTCAGTAGCTGCGGCCAGTCGCGAGCAGCTCTGTTGATCATTGATACGTTCGAGCGTTCCGAAAGAATCGAGAAGCTAATCAGGAGCTACGGAAGATGCTCCGAGTAGATCTCGAATAGGCGCATTGCTCGGACGAGCGCGAGTAGAGTCGCAACTAAGATCGCCGATTCTTCTGCAGCCATGCTTCAACTAGAAGCTGAGAAGTTGCATGAGGAACGCTCCAAAATCCGAATGTTTGGTCAGATAATGAAAACTCACCCTAGCTGAAGCGCAAGACCTGCAGCGCATGCAGCAACGAATCTTCCAGTGAGCCTGTGCTCCGCGTTGAATCCTACGTTCGATGAATCAACTTCAAATGTATTCTGCACTCGAACAATTCTCCAATCTAGGCACCGATGCTGAATCTGCGTTGCTTTCGCTGCTTGAACATGCTGCATGCCACTTCGAACAAGCGTCGCAATAGCTGGATGAAATTCTGAGTGACGAGACGAAGACCGGTTCTGGCCAGAGCACTCTGTGAGGCTGCAGTGATAGGATCCAGAAGACGGGCACCGTCCGAGAAGTGGAGATGCTGATCCTTTCGAGCCCTCACTAGATTCGCACTTTCGTCATCCGGCGCCAATAGCTGCGCAAAGCTGAAGCGCGGCAAAATTCTCGGAAAACAGCCGCATTAGCTTCAGTGTGCTGATCCCTTCCACATCGGATCTTGGTGCGCGTACTTGTGAGCTGCCGGAGTTTTACCCACAATACCTCCACTCGTGGCCGGATCTTCCTGTTCACGCTGCCCGAAGGAACTCGCGAACGTTCACATCGATGTGAAAGTTGATGGGGATTTGCTAGCCCGCCTTCCAATAGCAATCCTACTGGATGACGAATAAACCTTTGACCGTATTACTCGCTATCACCACAGATATGCGATTTCCGATTATCGAGCGGCTGACATTGGTCCGATTGCCTGTGTTGAGGGTTTAGAGGTTGACCCCGGCGCGGCTCTCCTATGACCTTCAAGAAACGCGCCTGATCCGGCTTGCCGGGTGCCGGGGGAAAGTGGAGTGTCGGGGATGGATTACAGGGAGGCGATAGGGTGGCTTTTCGGGACGCAGCAGTTCGGGATCAAGCTGGGGCTGGAGGGGCCGCGGATGTTGCTTGAAGGAGTGCCTGGCGTTTCCCAAGCACGGGGTGAAAGTGGCGCACGTGGCGGGGACGAACGGGAAGGGCAGCGTGTGCGCGATGATGGACAGGGTGGCGCGGGCTTGCGGGCGGAGGACGGGGCTTTTCACCTCGCCCCACCTGATCGACTACCGTGAGCGCATCCGCGTTTCCGGGGAGATGATTCCGGAGGAGAGGTGCGCGGAGCTGCTGACGGAGGTGCGGGCTGTCTGCGAGAGGATGGAGGCGCATCCGACGTTTTTCGAGATCACGCTGGCGGTGGCGATGCGGTGGTTCGGCGAGAGGAACTGCGAGCTGGTGATCCTGGAGACCGGGATGGGCGGGCGGCTGGATGCGACGACGGCGGTGCCGGCGGACGTGTGCGTGATCACGCCGGTCGGGATGGATCACACGCAGTGGCTGGGGGAGACGCTGGGAAAGGTGGCGGTGGAGAAGGCGGGGATCTTCCTGGAAGGGGTGCCTGCCGTCTCATCCCCGCAGGAAGAGGAGGCGCGTATGGTCCTGGAGAAGGAGGCGAACGAGAGACGGACGCCACTGCGGTTCGTGGACGCGCCGTTGGAGGGCTACGGGATCGCGCTTGCCGGGGCGCACCAGAAATGGAACGCGGCTCTCGCGCTGGCAGCACTTCACGAGCTGGGAATCCGCATGGGTTACGAAAGTGTCGCGGAAGGGCTCTCGAAGGTATCCTGGCCGGGAAGGTTCGAGAAAATTTCCTCGAACGGAACCGAGGTGATCCTGGACGGTGCGCACAATCCGCATGCGGCGAAGGTGCTGAGGGAGACCTGGCTGGAGGAATACGGGGAGGGGGTGGGGACGCTGGTGTTCGGCGCGGTGGAGTCGAAGGATGTTTCCGGGATCCTGGCGGAGCTGCACGGGCTGAATGCGCGGATGCTTTTCTGCAAGGTGGGGACGGTGCGCGGGCTGGCCACGGAGGAGCTGGTGAAAGCCCTGCCGGAGGGGGCGGTGGCTGAGTGTCACGCGGATTTCCACGGGGCGATGGAGGCTGCTGGGAAATGCGACGGCCCGGTGCTGGTGGCGGGCTCGCTTTTCCTGGTGGGGGAGGCAAGGGCGGAGCTGCTGGGCGGGGAGTTTCTGGCGAGCGCGCAGTAGGTTTCCAACCAAGTATTCCTTCTTCGAACGCCAAAGGTGTTCCGGATTTCAGCCCCGGGTTGGCGGAGTGCAACGCAGGCTACCCGGGGAGAATCGAGTGGTTTTGCCAACGCCGAAGGTGTTGTGTCCATGCGCGCGGTTTCCCCGGCTTGGACGCAAGCCTTTCAGGCTTGAAAGATGTGGGGTGTTCCTACCCGGGGTAGCCTTCGTTTCACTGCGGCAACCCCGGGCTTAGGTCCGCAAGCCCGATGGGCTAGTGGATGTGGATTGATTTATCCGCGGGTTAAAGCACTTCCCCCACGAAGCGGTCTTTCTCGAAGATGGAGAACTCCTCCGGCTCCTCGCCGGTGCCGATGAAACGGGGGGCGATCTTGAGCTGATCGTAGATGGTGATGGCGATGCCGCCTTTGCCGGAGCCGTCGAGCTTGGTGAGAGCTTGCCACTTGGCGTAATCCGTGCGACTTTCCGGATGTGCCTAGGAAAATCCGTGAGCTGATTTCCTTGCTCGAAAAGGAAGGATTTCAGAACAGGGGCGGAAAAGGCTCCCACAGGAATTTCTCCAAAGGCCGTGTGAACATCACGATCAGTGGAAAAACCGGTGCGGATGCAAAGCGTTACCAAGAGGCGCAAGTTGAGAAAGCGATTGAAAGGAGTAGGAATGAGCAAGCCTGATTATTTGAAGTGGGTTCGGTGGAGCGAGGAGGATGAATGCTACATCGGCTCGATCCCCGATCTTTGCGGGGACTGCTGTCACGGGGATACCCAGCTGGAGGTGTTCGCGGAGCTGCTGGTGATCCATGACGAGTGGATAGCGACTTTTAAAGCCGACTCGAAGCCAATGCCAGAGGCGCGCACCCGCCCGATGATGGAGGTGGCTTAGAGCAACTCGCCGACGAATCTGAAGGGCAGGGAGTTTTTGGCGAGTGCGCAGTAGCGCTGTTTACCAACGCCAAAGGTGTTCCGGATTTCAGCCCCGGGTTGGCGAAGTGCAACGAAGGCTACCCGGGGAGAATCGAGTGGTTTTGCCAACGCCGGATGGATTGTCTCCATGCGCGCGGTTTCCCCTGGCTTGGACGCAAGCCCTGCAGGCTTGGAAGATGTGGGGCATTCCTACCCGGGGTAGCCTTCGTTTCACTGCGGCAACCCCGGGCTTAGGTTCGCAAGCCCGATGGGCTAGTGGATGTGGATTGATTTATCCGCGGATTAAAGCACTTCCCCCACGAAGCGGTCTTTCTCGAAGATGGAGAACTCCTCCGGCTCCTCGCCGGTGCCGATGAAGCGGGGGGCGATCTTGAGCTGATCGTAGATGGTGATGGCGATGCCGCCTTTGCCGGAGCCGTCGAGCTTGGTGACGATGAGGCCGTCGAGGGGGCTGGCCTTGTGGAATTCCCTCGCCTGGTTGAGCGCGTTGGAGCCGGTGGAGGCATCGACGACGAGGAGGGTGAGGTGGGGGGCGGAGGGATCCTGCTTGGCGATGGTGCGGCGGATTTTCCCCAGCTCTTCCATGAGGTTGTGGCGGGTGTGGATGCGCCCGGCGGTGTCACAGATGAGGAAGTCGGCGTTCCGTTCGATCGCCTCCTTGTGGGCGTTGAAGCAGACGGAGGATGGATCGGAATCCGGCTTTCCGGTGATGACGGGGATGTTGAGGCGGTCGCCCCAGCGCTGGAGTTGCTCGACGGCGGCGGCGCGGAAGGTATCGGCGGCGGCGAGCATGACGGAATGGCCGCGGTTTTTCAGCCACAGGCCGAGCTTGGCGGAGGAGGTGGTTTTTCCCGTGCCGTTGACACCCACGACCAGGATGACGACAGGCTTGCCATCGGCACGTGGCGCGGGCGGAGGCGTGTCCTCGGGGAGAACGCTGGAAAGGCGTTTCCTGGTGACATCCACCACATCCTTCGCGGTGATTTCCCTGCCGAGATCATACAGCTCGTCGACAATGGCAGTGGACTGCCTCGCCCCGAGATCCGAAGCGATCAGGTTCGCCTCAAGCTCATCCCAGTCGACCTCCGCCTGATCCGTGATCGCGTTGAAGAGCTTTTTGAAAAAACCGGCCATGTGTGGCGGGAGGCTAGCGGGCGATGCGGGCGGGTCAAGAGACCGATTCGGTATTGCCGCCTCCCGCGAACGTTCACACGATGTTTCCCATGCCCCTCGTAAAAGTCCTGCCCGATATTCTCGCGAGCCAGGTGGCGGCGGGGGAGGTCGTGGAGCGGCCGGCGAGCGTGGTGAAGGAGTTGGTGGAGAACAGCATCGACGCGGGGGCGAGGGCGGTGCTGGTGGATATAGAGAAAGGCGGGGTGGCGCTGATCCGGGTATCCGATGACGGGTCGGGGATGGTGAGGGAGGATGCGCTTCTTTCGCTGGAACGGCATGCGACGAGCAAGCTGCGGACTTCGGCGGATCTGGCGAGGATCATGACGATGGGGTTCCGGGGGGAGGCGGTGCCGAGCATCGCGAGCGTGGCGAAGTTCCGCATGGTGACGCGGCGGGCGGAGGATGTCTCCGGGACGGAAATCGTAGTGGACGGGGGGAAGCTGCGGGATGTGCGGGAAGCGGGTGGAGCGCCGGGGACGGTGATCGAGGCGCGGAGTCTGTTTTTCAACATGCCAGCCCGGCGGAAGTTCATGCGGGCGGAGACGACGGAGGCGGCGCATGTGGAGCAGCAGCTCCGGCTTCACGCGCTGGCTGCTCCGGGGGTGAGGTTCCGTTTCCGGAAAGATGACAGGGTGGTGTTCGATCTGCCGGGGGTGGCGAGGACGGTCGACAGGGTGAGGCAGCTTGTGGGAAACGAGACGGGCGGCGAGCTTGTCGAGATCCGCGAGAGGCTGGGGCCGGGGATCGGCGTGACAGGTTTTGTCCTGCCTGCGAAACACGCGCGGAAGGGGAGACGGCATCAGTTCGTCTTTCTGAACGGGAGACCTATCGAGGACGCTGCCGTCTCCAAAGGACTGGCGGAAGGCTTCCGGGGAAACATCCAGGATGGTCTGCATCCCGCCGCGTGGCTTTGGCTGGAGGTGGAGCCGGAACTGGTGGATGTGAATGTCCACCCGGCGAAGCGGGAGGTGAGGTTCCACCGCCCGTATGAAATACGGGATCTGATCGCGCGGGCGGTGGCTGAGAGCCTGAAACCCCCGCCGGTGAAAAATTCAGTCCCGGAGGAGCTATCCGTCTGGAAAGGCGCCGATTCCGTCACCTCACCTGGCCCGGCTTTCCATCAGCGGCAGACGGAACTTGTCATCTCCACTCCGGAGACGGTCGCGGGCGTTCGGAAAAGTCCGGATTTCCGCCTGATCGGAATGCTGCAGGAGCGGTACGTGATTCTGGAAAGCTCCGACGGACTCGTCCTCTTCGATCCGAGAGCCGCGCGGGAGCGCATCCTCTTCGAGCGGATGGCGAGGGAGCGGAAGGCTGGTCTGGAAAGCCAGACCCTTCTCGTGCCCATTCTCATCGAGCTTGATCCCAGGGATCTCGACATTCTGCTCAGGGAAAAGCTGTCCTTGCTGGAGGCTGGGCTGGAGATCGAGGAATTCGGAGGAAACACCGTCCAGCTCAGTAGCGTCCCGGAGTTTCTGGAGATGGCTGATCCCGAGGAATTTCTCCGGGAGATTCTCGGCGAAATGCTCCACGGGCCTGTCTCGGCAGGGAAATTCGCTTTCGAACGGCTCGCCCGCATCATTTCAAACAAGGCGGCGAGCCGGGTGACCGCGAGGCTCTCGGAAGCCTCCGCACTGCTGGAAGAGCTTTTCCAATGCGACCTTCCATATTGCGCGGCGGACGGGAGACCCACCCTTACGGAATACAACCGGAAGGACATCGACCGGCGATTCGGACTTGGCAGGGGCTGAAGGCAGGGTATGGCCATTCACCGGGTCCATTCGTCTTTCGGAGAGACGTCTGAAGACTGCTGTCTCGACCTCTCCGCGCCGAAACACTCTACCGGATGTGACGCCTTTGCCTCCTTCGCCCGGCGAGCCAACCCTCATCCGTCAACGATTTAATTCCGTCACACTGGAAAAGCGGCGAAATCTGTGAGATCGGATTTCGTTCAAAAAAAATTTAAAAAAATCTTGAGCGATGATCTAAATATTTAAGATGCCTTCAACTTCAAGGTCAGTAAGAGGCCAGAAAGTTGATCCGATATGAATCGATCCGCCACAGTCGCCGGCCTCTGCTGCCTGAACTTCCTGCTTACAGGAAACGCGACGGGCGCGGGGCTGACCGAGCGCCTGACGGCCGCCCATACCGATTTTCTGGAAGACCGGCGCGAAATTCTCTCCAGTCTCTCCGATCCTTTCGGAATTCCGGAAGCCGCGCGGGTCGTGTTGGAGGAACCTTCGGACGAATTCCGGCGCGAGTCGCCCTGGAAGCGCAACGTGATCGCCACCGTCTTCTGGGTAGGCGAGCAACCCACGGAAAACAACCCGACACCCAACGACAAGAGCGCCTGGGATCCGAACTGGCAGTCGAACTACGGCGGCTACGATGATCCGAACGCCCGCGTGGTTTCCATCCCGCCGGTTTCGTTCCCTCACTGAATCCATTCTACATCGCCCTTCCTTACAATGACATAGGCAAGGACTTCCGCCACCGTCCGGAGGCCGCCACGAGAATCCCATGGTTCTGGGAGCGGTATCAGGGCGAGGGCATCTCCGTCTGCAAAGGCCGTTGGATCGCGATCCACCATGAAGGCCGCATGTGCTACGCCCAGTGGGAGGACGTCGGCCATTCGAGACAGATCATCTTGAATATGTTTTCGGAAACGAGGACGCCCGCGCGAATCTGAACAAGGGCGCGGGACTCGATGTCAGCCCGGCTGTCCGCGATTTCCTGAAAATGGGCAGCGGCCAGCGCGTCGAGTGGAAGTTCGTCGAGGATTACGAGGTGCCTGCGGCCCGTGGAAATCCTCCGGCTTCCGACCTGGCACCATTCCCGGAGAGCCACCCCTTCCCACCCGCTAGAAACAATCACCCTGCTGCTACCAACACCCAACCCTCGAAAACTACGAAGATACGAACAAAGTGAATTCATGGCATTCGATTTGGAAAACCCCGTCCCTGGGGTTTTCCAAGCGACCCGGATCGGGGTTCTGTCCCGAATTGGCATGGCCGAAGCGTCTTTTTGGCGCGGAATCCCTGCCCATGCCCGATCCGGGCCGCCCGCCCCCGGGGAAACATCCATCCCAGCCGGAGAGAACCAGAACCTGCCTCGACCAGCCAGAAACGCGACACTCACTTCTCCCCGTCCCTTCTCGCCAGTTTGTCCCTGAAATTATCGTTCCTGTAGATCAGGGAGAACCTGGCCTCACCCGTTTTCCTAAGCAAGTCCTCGACCTCCGTCCAGGCGATGAGAAGAAACACACCGCGTATTGGCTCCAGATGAAACGATTGTGTCCGAGTAACGAACTGATCTTTGACGGTTCTCCGTTGCTGGTTCGGTTTCATCTCACCGTGCTCGAGGGAGAGCTCCTTCCGAAGGGTTTCGAACCGCAGCTCCATTTTTTCGACGGAGATTCCGGGTTCGGTGTAGTGGACGGTCATTTCGTAAAGCCCGCCGTTGAGGAATTTCCCCTCCACCGCGGAGGCCGGGGATCCGGGGAGACGTCCTTTCTCCGGCTCGATGCGAATCACCCGCAAGCCGGGTTGCGCTCCGGGGATGAATATATTCAGGTTCAGGGAATGCCCGGCGACCAGGCGATCAATTTCTCCGGAGTATCACCCCATCGCAGCCCGAAAGGCGGCTGGATGATCTCCTGCGCCCGGACCAACGTGGTGGCGGCAAGAACGAGAAAAAGCGCGGGCAGGAGAAACGCGGTTCGGGGCGTGGGCTTTCTCACGGCGGAATTCTCACGCAAGGCGGGCGTTTCCGCAAGCCGCGAAGATTCCGGCGCGCCTTCGCGCTGGTGGAAGCGACCATGGCCATGTCCCTGCTTTCCGTGACGGGACTCCTTCTGCTCAAGCTTTCCCTGAACGTCATCCATCCACGCCAGTACGCGCTGCAGCAGATTCTCTCGGATTCCTACATGACCTTCGAGCGATCCAAGGCGGAGCGGATTCCATTTGCCACGCTTCTTCAGCCCGGCTCTCCGTGGCCGGCCTATCCGGCTATCGCCACGGAAACCGTCGAGATCGGCAAGCTGCCCGGTGGCAGGGCGGTTAGTGGTAGCGTCACCCGCACCCGTATCGCGGACACGAACAACTATCCCTCCGAGGGAGACTCCAACAGCGTCGGAACGGTGGCCAGCAACCCCGCCGCGATGAAGATCTGGCGGGTGCAGAGCATCCTGCGCTACGAGATCTCCGGGCGAACATACGTGAAATCCCGAACCCTCGTCCGCGCCCAATGAGGTATCGCACCAAAAGGACCAGGAAAGGAGTCACCCTCCTGGAACTGACCATCGCGATCATGGTCGGCATGGCCGTGGGAGCGACCGTGCTGACGATGTTCAATCTTCAGGTGGCCTTCCTGAATATCTTCCGGAGTTTCCTGAACGAGGAGGCGCCTATCATAAGCGCCCACGTGTCCAAGCTTCTCATCAATGCCGAGCGTTTCCGTCTCCACGATTCCGTCGCCGACGCGCTCGCCGGAAACAACCCCAAGCTCACGGAAAGCCCGGTGCTGCTGCTCAACTACCGTCAACCCGACGGATCGCTGCGCGCCGGAATCCTGTCCTTCGAGAACCGTAGCCAGGGGCAGGCACTCTATTACTACGTGGTTCCCAAAACCGGAATCCTCACCGCGCCGGAGTGGGCGGTCACCAGCGAGCCGGCGAACGTCACATTTTTCATCGAATCGGGGATCATACGCACACGCATGACGGGCCCGGCGGGAGAGGAGATCATTTTTTCGGGGGCGATGCAATGAGAGCGCGGACTTCACTCCGACCATACCCGCCCCGCCGGAACTTCCGGTGGCAGGGTGGCTACATATCCCTGATCGCGGTGCTGACCATGGCGATCTTCATGCTCACCCTCATGCTTTTCGCTTACAAACGCGCTCTCGGCGCCCAGAGTGTCCAGACGGACATCCAGACCCGCGCGGATTACCGCGAGAAAGAGGAGACCATCCTCAGATCCATCGTCGCAATCACTCCGAATCGCGCGATACGGTCCATGCAGACCGGTGCGTACCTGGATACCAACCAGAATACCAACCCCCTCAGCTTCCGGAACATCTTCTCGGATGCCCTCACCCAGTCCAACGCCCGCCAGTCCATCTCAAACGGACTCCGCGCCAAGCTCAACATCCCCGTCTCCTTTCCCGGAAACCCGGGTGACTCGGGTCTTGCCACCATCGACCGCATGTTCACCCCGCGGCTGGCAAACTCCGGATACGCCACCGGCGGCCTGAACCGCGATCTCGGCGCGGGCTTCCCCCCTCCCCTGAATTCCGTGGCGGCAATCCCCCTGGATGACATGTATCCCGTCATCTCCCGTGCGAAAACCTACGGCGGTCTGGCCTCCGGCCGCCTGGGTCTACCCACCGGAACGTATAAGGATTTCAATCTCATCCCCTACCCCGACATCAGCTTCGGCTACGCGACTCCGGGTTCCGATTTCGTGGCCAAACGCAACTGGTGGGCCTTCGACATCGATCTGGCCGGCCATGACACCGACATCACGAAGGCCTCCCGTTACAAACGCAAGTTCGTCCTTTCCATCTACGAGATACCCTCCCAGCTCCCCATTTCCGCCAGTTCCTTCACCGCTCTGGGACATCATGCCAACGGCGCCGCCTGGGAAAACGTGACCATCAGCGGAAATGTCTTCGCCAGCAAAGCGCTGGTGGAAGGGGACGTCGCCCTGCCGCCACTCGCCACCCGTCGGGGAGCGGACCTTTCCACGGACTCCACCATCGCCGGGACTTCGTTTTCCGGAAACCCTTTCACACCCGGGGTGCGCGAAACCTATCGCCTCACCGAAGGCGATTTTTTCCCGATCTCCCTTGCCTCGGAAAGCGGAAAGGCCGCCTTCATTCCCATCAACCGCGGAGCCGACTACTTCGACAGGTTCTCCCACACCGTCGAAACCACCACGGTCTCCCCTACCGGCTGGAACCGGTACTCCGTCGGCGCCCTCCAGTGCGCGATGAACCTGGACATCACACAGTGCGTGAGCACCAGCAACCGCACGCCCACGGAGATGAAATTCTCCTACCTGAAAAACGGAGCGAAGGAAACGCTCACAATGAAGCTCGACGGCGGAGCCGCGGCGGGTCTCCCCATCGGCTACATCAGATCCGTGGGGGAAAATCAAACCGCCTACTTCGATAGCCCGGTGGACGTTGCCTACGGAGCCAACGGCCAGTTCGCCTTCCGAAACAACGTCTCCGGCAACATCCGCTTCGACAACGCCACCTTCGGCGATCCTATCGTCGGCACCTATAAATACGGTTGGTACAAACCGATTTACCCTTTCGGCATCAAATCCCTGCCCTCCGGCCAGACTTGCGTGGCCGTCTATCCGCAGCGCCTGAAGAAATTCCTGACCAACCTCGGGGCGGACGGGCTGGACAAGAACAACTCAATCTCGGTAAACGTGGATCACAAGGGCAGCACCAGGCTGACAAAACCCCTGATTCCCTGCACCTCGAACGATTACGGACTCATCCTCCAGGAATGCGGGGACCTGAGCGGTTTCACAAAGGGTTTCTCCATCGTGACCAATCTCCGCCTCCACATCGGAGACGATTTCAACGTCGTTCCCACCACCACCCCTGCCGGATACGTCCCGCCCTCCGGACTCTACTATCCTCCATGCTCGCTGTTTTCCCCGGAGAAACGCTACGGCGTGGAATTCGACGCACACTTCGTTGATGTCTCCGGCCAGATCGGTTCCGTCGCCAGCGAGACCTCCGCCAACCCCGTCCGCCCTCTCGACGCGACCGGTGTCTCAGGAACCGCCGTGTCCTCGAACCGCATAAAGATGAATCTCTCCGCAATCAGCCATCCCGCGGAGCTGCCTCCGATTTTCATGATGAACTGGCTGGTGCTCCTGGAGGAGAAACGCTCGGAATTCGACTAAACTGGCGGAGCTGGTACACGAGGACGGGATCGAACCGCCGACCGACCCGGTGTAAACGGGTTGCTCTACCGCTGAGCTACTCGTGCGTCGCGATGAATCACCATTCCCGTCTTCGCCCGTCACTTGCAAGCCGAATATTTCACAAAGAACGCCCTTTTTTCTCCGGAGGTTTGATGAAAAGACCTCCTGTCGGCAAGTGTTCCAGGAACCGGCAAATATCTTGCGGCAAGAAATGAGCTGGGGATAGGATCTTTCCCGTGATCGATAGCAAGCCATGATTGTCCGCTTAGGGATAGGCGGAGGCGAGCTGTCAGGTAGTGGCAGCAAATCCACGGGGAACCAACTTAAAAAACAGAACCACTCCTCTGAAACGTCATCCTTGGCGGATCTCGCACGAAATGTTATTTTATTTGTCCAATTGAGTGACAAAGACGCCTTATAAGGACAATGGATAGGAGTAAAAGTTACTTTTGACTTTTACTTTTCCAAAACGGCAAGGTAGCTTTACTTTGTAATCACGAAAACCCAATGAAATATCCTGACCCTCCCGTCACCCACCGCACCCGAGGCTTCGCGCTTGTGGTGACCCTAACGCTAATGGTGCTCCTATCCATCCTCGCCCTGGGACTCCTCTCGCTTTCCAGCGTTGCCCTGAGAACCACAGGAATTCGGAGTGACGCATCCATAGCCCGGGCAAACGCCCGGGTGGCTTTGTCCCTGGCAATCGCGGAAATCCAGAAACACGCCGGCCCGGACACGACGTGTGACTGGAAGGGCGGACATGCTCGATGAGAAATCGCCCAATCCCATGTGGACCGCCGTCTGGAACTCCCAGGGTGGGGAACCGGCGTATCTCGTCAGCGGAAACGAGAGGGCGGCGCTGGATCTGGAAAGCAAGCCCTCCTCCTACTCCGTTGGCTACCATGAGGCCAAGACCGCAATCGCGGAAAAGGATTCCGTCACGCTTTTCGGAACCGGCCTCCCGGCTGACGAGCAGGTTCGCGCCCCCCTCGTTGAAATCGCCGGTGCCGACAGCGGCGCATATTCCTATTGGATCGCGGACGAAGGAATCAAGGCACGCTTCAATACCTCCAATCCCTACTCTCCTGGAGAACAGTTCGCTGACCAGCAGCTCGCCTCTTCCATCTCCCAGAGCAACTCCGCCCGCTATGCTTCGGATGACCTGAAGACCAATTGGCCCAAGGACAGCGATGACGCCCGCAAGGCCGTCACCCTCGGGCAAGGCCAGCTTATCGCCACCGGAGCCGAGGATTTTTCCCAGACTTACTTCCACTCCCTCACCCCTTACTCCCGCGGCCTCCTCGTGGATGTGAAAAACGGCGGTCTCAAACGCGACCTCACCCAGGCCTTCGAGAACGACGAGGTCTTCAACCGCTGGTTCGGAGCCAAGCCCAAAAAGGAGACTCTCTCAGGAGGAAGCAACCGCCTCGGAAACGGGAACAATTCGATCAAAGTCAGCGGCTACAACCCGGACGGTGCTCCGGAGAAGTTCTTCCTATCGGACAAATTCTTCCTTAGGACAAAGCATACCGGCCCAACTGGGGAACACTGCGCTTCTTTCACAGGCTCCACGAAACCAATACGAACGGAAACGTTGACATCGTTTTCCCGTATCCGTCCGTCAACGCCCAGATGCGCAAGAACACCTGGAATCCCTACACCGATTACGAGGAGAAGGACAACAACAACTTCGCCAACGACTCCCAGCATACGAACACTTTCCTCGCTCCGGTCATGGCCCGTGTCCAGATGGGCTACCGTCTCAGGACGGAAAAGGTGCCGGGTTCCGAGCCTCCGAAACATCGCGCGGTGGTCGAGTTCAAGCCCCTCTTCGGACTGTGGAATCCCTATAACGTCACCTTCAAGGCGAACACCTATAGGATCGACTGGGAGATGTCCCCGATCTTTGACATCACCATCGATGGCACGTCCCAGAAGATCAAGCTCAACGACTGGTATGGCGACACCTCGCAATCCGAGTATATCCGCCTTGTCGTGAACCCTTCCGCCGATCTCCAGCCCGGCGAATACCGGATGTTCTCGCTGGACGCCCCCGTGAGACTCAAGTCCAACGGCTACCGGAAGGACGGCGGTGCCACCATCCTCGTGGGGCCGAAATGGGAAGAGAAAGGGGCGGCGGAGATGATACTGCCCCTCGTCGTCGGAAAACCGGATTCCTTCAAAGAGTGGCAGTTTCCCTCCGGATCCACAATCAAGATCAACAAGGTTTCCCTTTCCGAAGGAACGCATGGCGCGTTCGGCGAGGAGGCCTCGGCGGGAAATTTCCTCACCCTCAAGCCGGGTTCCCTTGGGAAAGACCAGTCGAACGTGAGCAACTTCCGCACCACGAACTTCTGGCAGCCGGGGGTTTCCGGAATCACTCCGGAGGTGGTGGACGATCTGCCGCCTATGAATTCGACCGCCCTTCTCCAAAGTCCCCAGCCCGTCGCCACATGGTCGTTCAGTCTCCGCTCCACCATTGTCGATCAGAAGGCAGGCCAACCCCAACAAGCGATCCGCAACCTGATCGATTCCAACGTCCGCGCATGCGTCGCCAATTCCCGCTGGGATGGCTCCGTTCAGGGAAAGGGGATGACTTGTATCAGTGCCTTCATAGGCGACGGCCCCAACGGTCGCGGGAAAATCGAAGGAACCGGAGAACCGGTCGCCGATACGGATGGTAACCGCTACCGCATGAAAAACGGGAATCTTGCCGAAACCCATATCGTGGCTTTCGATGTCCCATCCGCCCCGCCGCTCTCACTCGGAGCCTACCAGCACGCCACCCTGGCCCAGTTACAACTACGAACCCAGCTTTATCGTCGGTAATTCATACGCCAACATGCGCATCCCCTTGGACAAGGACATGAACACGAATTTTCTCGGCAGCAGTGGAGCTGTTCCCCTCGTCGTGCACGACACTTCCTTCATCGTTAACGAAGCCTTGTTTGATTCCTACTTCCTCTCGGGCCTTTCCCCCAACGACACACGTCTGCCCCCGTCTCTTTTCAAAGAAATGGCGGCGGCGAAAAAACCGGCTCCCAATTCACGGGTGACCTTCCTCGTGAACAACGGCGAGAAAGCCGACTACGTGAACCCCACCAGTCCGAAGATTACCGACGAGCTCCCAGGGAAAATCGCAATCGAAGGCGCCTTCAACGTGAACTCCACCTCCGTCCCCGCCTGGCGTGCCGTGCTTGCCGGAATGGCAGATCTTGAGGTGCCCACCTTTGACGCCGTTTCCAACGGGGCCACCAGCTGGGGCAATACCGGCGGTGTCTCCTTCCCCCGCTTCAGCCGCATTCCCGGAGAAAAGAACGATTTCTGGAGGGGCTACCTCACCCTCTCCGACGACCAGCTTGACAATCTGGCTATCCAGATCGTCAAACAGGTTCGTGCTCGTGGCCCCTTCCGTTCGCTGGGCGCCTTCGTGAACCGCTCTCTTGAGGAAAGCGCCAACAACACCGTCACCACGGATCGCGATATCCGTGAAAGCGGAGCGCTGCAGGCCGCCCTTGATTCCGAAGCCGCAAAAATTAACACCGATCTGCCCGCAGGTGTCTCCGAAGAAGCCACCAACCTCACTGGTGATTTTCAACCCATCATCGACGGCTACCCGCAGGCAGCTGGAAACGCCGGTTACCTCCTCCAGGGCGACCTCCTACAGGCTCTCGCTCCCCAGCTCACCGTCCGCTCGGATACTTTCACCATTCGCGCCTACGGTGATGCTCGCAACAAGACCGGCGATGTCGTCGCCCGCGCGTGGTGTGAGGCAGTAATTCAACGCGTCCCCGATCCTTACGATTCGACCCAGCCACTTGCCTCCTCCCCCATCATCTTCGATGCTCCAAGTGCCTTGACCCATCCTGGCGGCTCCTTCGGGCGAAAATTCGTTCTTCAGTCTTTCCGCTGGCTCGCCAAGGATGAGATCTAAAACAATTTCCCCTGTGAAAATTCTATCCTTCATCTACACATTCGCCACGTGCTTTACTGCCGTCCTTCATGCCGCGGAGGAGAATCCGGTGAAATGCGAGATCACCACCCTAAGCTGGAGTGGCAACATAAAAAACCTATTCTACTTCTCCAATGGCAAAGTGGAAAGAATGGATGTATATGAAAGCGGCTTCACTATACCCGTGGAATATACCGGCTCCGCCTTGATTGCCTTCTACACGGAAGAGTCGCCTTTCTCTCTTCCACCCCGGGAAAGACCCGCGCCAGCGGGAATCGCCAGGCTTCCAGCCACTGGCGGCTCCGTACTTCTTCTCTTTACCCTTACACCGGACGCACAGGAAAAATTCGGCATCAAGGCCATCAACAACTCCGTCGCGGATTTCCCCTTCGGGACTTACCGGGTCTTCAACCTGGGAAAGGAACCGCTGCGCCTCGCCACGGATAGGACAGCCCATCCCGTTATCCCATCCCAGCGGATGGGAATCATCAGGCCATCCGCAGGAGATCCCGTCCGCGACATGAATGTCCGCATCGCTGTAGGCGGAGAGGAAGTTTATACCTCCCAATGGGGGCACCGGGAAAACCGCCGTATGACAGTCTTCATCAGTCCTGATCCCCGAGGCTACGACCAGCTTCTCATCAAGAAATTCTTCCAATCCTACACCCCGCCTCCTGAGCCATAGCGGCTGCAAGAATCCCAGTATTCGACTGGTGCGCCCGCGCCTGACTATTTGACCATGGTTCTAAAACGGGGAGGCGAGCTGTCAGGAAGAGGCAGCAAATCCGCGAGGAAGCAATTTGAGAACAAAGCCACTCCTCTGAAACGCCATCCTCGGCGGATCCCTCAGGAAATGTCATTTTGTTTTTCCAATTGAGGGATAAACATCTTATAGTGACAAACTCGTCCTCCTCGCCTGGGGGGATGATGTCAATGATCTGTGGTTCATGGGAAAAGACGGCCCCAGTCAGCTTGCCGCCTACTCCCGGGGTCTTTCCCTGCCTGAGGAATACATCGGCCCTCCTTCCATAGCCTTCTATGATGAGGAGTCCACGCTAATGCTGCCGCAGGACAAGCGTCCCGAACCAAAGGCTGTGGCAAGGCTTTCAGGGAAAGGAGGGGAGTTCCTCCTCATAGACCCCGGAAGAATAGACCGGCCTTATGGAACTCGGCTCCAGTAGCGATTCGGGGTGAGGAGCTCGCGACCTCCCGCTTCAACAGCCGTCTTCTTTTTTGACGGGAACACCCCAGCGAACCCATCGTTTCGATGAACCTCGATGTCAGCGTGGCTCCTTTGGACAGCCCGTCAGGTTTCCTCTTGAAAGAACGCCAGGAATTTCCTAATGTCTTGGAATTACCCCCCCGTCCATTGTCAGCCCCGGAAAAAACGAGCGTTCGCTTCGCTTCGTGTGTGGGACATGCGGGACGGCGCTGGTCGTTCCCGAGTCCCGGGCGGGAGTCAGCGGGCCATGCCCACGCTGCTCCGCATGGATCGATGCCTCCGCCTTCCCGATCCAGGGCGCTCCCCCTGACACACTCTCCGCGAACGCGACCAACCAGCAGCCCCGCCAGCCTACTCCCGTGGCCGGGCGAGGCAGGATACGGGCGGACGGCTTCCTGGATCATGGCCATAACGAGCGCAAGGACCTGTTCGTTACAATACGGATACTCGCCGTCACACTTGCGGTAATGGCGGTGATTCTTTTCGTCACACTCTACATGCGGCATTGGATGACGACATGATTCAGAGAAACCGCCTCGGAATGCCTGGCGGATAGCGTCATTTCCCGGCATTCGAGGATAAATTCCTTGTTTCCAATCAGCCGATTTCAGACCCTTTCCCTGCCCTATGTCAGAGGAAAAAAAAGAGCCGGAGAAAGCGCAGACCAAGGTCGGAGCAGAGCAGGAATATAACGCCGGACAAATCGACAAACTCGAGGGTCTGGACGCCGTCCGCAAGCGCCCGGGAATGTACATCGGGGATCCCGATGAGCGTGGTCTCCACCACTGCGTGTTCGAGGTTCTGGACAACTCCATCGACGAGCACCTCGCGGGATACTGCTCCAAGATCAAGGTCTCCATGCACGTCGATGGCTCCATTTCCATCACCGACAACGGCCGCGGCATCCCCGTGGACATGCACGAGAAATTCAAAATGCCCGCCGTCGAGCTTGTGCTGACCAGCCTCCACGCCGGCGGAAAATTCGGGCAGGGTGCCTACAAATATTCCGGTGGCCTTCACGGCGTCGGCGCGAAATGCGTCAACGCCCTTTCCGACTGGTTCCGCGCGGACATCACCCGTGGCGGAAAAGTCCACCGCATCGCCTTCGAGCGCGGCAAGACCACCGAGCCCCTCCACGTCATTGGCGAGGCCGACCCCAAGAAAACCGGCACCCACATCACCTTTTTCCCGGACGCCACCATCTTCGTCGATACCATCACCTTCCAGTTCGACCGCCTTGCCACCCGCCTCCGCGAACTCGCCTTCCTTAACCCCGGCCTCACCATCGAACTCGAGGACGAGCGCCCGGAATCCGCCAAGAAAACCACCTTCCTTTACAAGGACGGCATCGTCGAATTCGTCGCCCAGCTCTGCGAAAACAAAAACGTCGTCCACGAGCCCCCCGTCGTCATTGATGGCAAACGCGAGATCGATTACGAATACGACGGCAAGCAAACCAAGGAGGACGTCTTCGCAGATGTCGTGTTCCAGTACAACGACTCCTACCAGGATCAGATCCTCTGCTTCGCAAACTCCATCCCCAACGCAGACGGCGGCACCCACCTCACCGGCTTCCGCACCGCCCTCACCCGCGCGATTAATGCCTACGCGAAGACCAACAAGATCCTGAAAGACAAAGACCCCGCACTCTCCGGCGACGATGTCCGCGAAGGTCTCGTCTGCGTC
This sequence comes from uncultured Verrucomicrobiae bacterium, assembly GCA_963758175.1. Classification (GTDB taxonomy): domain Bacteria; phylum Verrucomicrobiota; class Verrucomicrobiia; order Verrucomicrobiales; family Akkermansiaceae; genus Luteolibacter. Next base: position 50,060 of record CAVWUI010000003.1, on the reverse strand, counting down.
ATTTCCGTGAAAATGCCCAGCCCGCGCTTCTCCTCCCAGACGAAAGGCAAGCTGGTCAACTCCGAGATCGAAGGCGTCGTCTCCTCCATCGTTTACGAAGGTCTCAACACCTACTTCGAGGAAAACCCCGCGCTCGCCCGCAAGATCATCGAGAAATCCGTCAACGCGGCACGCGCCCGCGAGGCCGCCCGCAAAGCCCGCGAGACCGTCCGCAAATCCGCCCTCTCCGGTGGTGGACTCCCCGGAAAACTCGCCGACTGCTCCGAGCGCGATCCGGCGAAATCCGAACTCTACATTGTCGAAGGAGACTCCGCCGGTGGTTCCGCCAAACAAGGCCGCGACCGCCGCACCCAGGCCATCCTCCCGCTGCGCGGAAAAGTCATCAACGTCGAGAAAGCCCGCCTCCACCGCGCGCTTCAGAACAAGGAAATCCAATCCATGATCACCGCCATCGGCGCGGGCATTGGCGATGGCGACCAGGACGGCTCCTTCAATCTCGAAAAAGTCCGCTACCACAAGATCGTCATCATGACCGATGCCGACGTCGACGGCTCCCACATCCGCACCCTCCTCCTCACCTTCTTCTGCCGCCACATGCCGGAGCTGGTGAAAAAAGGCTACCTCTACATCGCGCAACCGCCGCTCTACTTGGTCACCCGGAAAAAACGCTCCGAATACGTCCAGGACAACGACGAACTCAACAAGATCCTCATCGATCTCGGTGCCGGCGAAGTCACCCTCCGCACCTTCGACAAATCCCGCGAGTTTTCTGCCGATGAACTCAAGGGCATCCTCGAAAACCTCTCATCCCTCTCCCGTTTCCAAAAAGCCATCGAGGGCAACGGCGGAAACTTCCAGGAATACCTCGCCAACCGCCGCGACGACGGCCACCTGCCGGAATACATGGTTCGCATCCGCGAGGGCAACCAGGAATCCGTCCTCTATTTCACCGACGAATCCGCCCTCTCCAAATACGCCAGCTGAAAACCGCGATCTCGGCCTCTTCGACGAGCAACTCACCGACGAGGAACTCGCCGCAGTCACCGGCCATCCCGCCGTGCCGTCCTCCACGAACTCCACGAATCCCACGCGATCACGAAGATCTTCTCCCGTCTCAACGAACTCGGTATCGATACAAAGATGTTCTACTCCATGGACACCCCGATCTTCGAGATCATCGAAGGCGACGGCGAAAAGAAGACCTCCACCCCGGTCTTCGTAGTATCCGAAATCCTCGGCAAAGTCCTCGAAATCTCCGCCAAGGGCGTCCAGATCAAACGCTTCAAGGGTCTCGGTGAAATGAACGCCAAGCAACTTTTCGCCACCACCATGGATCCGGAAACCCGCCAGTTCCTCCGCGTCCGCCTCGACGAGGACAACGCCGTCGAAGCCGACAAAATGTTCGACGTCCTCATGGGCGACGTCGTCGAACCCCGCAAACGCTTCATCGAAGACAACGCCCTCAACGTCCGCAACCTCGACGTCTAAACGCTATGGAACGCGGGCTTTCGTCCGCAGTCACTCCTCTCCCGCGCTTGACGACAGATCGTAACATACATTACATTGGCGACATGACTAGGACTCAGATCCAACTCCCCGATCCCCTCTTCAAGCGGCTTCGCAGCATAGCGAAAGCGAAGGATCTCTCCCTCGCGGAAATCATCCGGCGGGAGATGGAAAAATACGTGGAAACCTTCCCTGAAGATCTGGAGCCAAAAAAACCGTGGAAATTTCCGGTTCTGCCCCGTGGCAGCGGAGGTTATAAAATCGATCCAGCGACCATCAATGTTGAGGCGGATGCGATCATGGAGCGCTTTAAATGGGACGAACCATCAAAATGTTAAGCGCCGACACAAACCTTTTTATCTACGCCGCCGATCCTGATTCCCCGTACCAGGAGGGAGCGCTTCGTTTTTTTGAGGCCGCGACCGGAAGTGGAAAGGAGTTTGTCCTATGCGAACTCGTTATGGTTGAAATCTATATGCAGCTTCGCAATCCCGCCACATTACAAAAGCCCTATTCAACCCGGGAAGCATCCGCTTATTGCGGCAGGCTTAGAAAGGAAACCGGATGGCGACATATCGACTACCATTCCGCCGTTTCCGCGAAGCTTTGGAAATGGGCAGCCACCACCAGATCGGGCATCCGCGGAATCATCGACGCCCGCCTCGCACTCACCCTCCGGCACCACGGCGTGACCCGTTTTGCGACTGCGAACACCAAGCACTTCCAAAACTTCGGATTCACCGAGGTCTGGAATCCACTTCTTCCCCAATAATTTTTCCCCATGTCCGATTCCATCAAACCTATCAACGTCGCCGACGAACTCTCGCAGTCGTTCCTCGAGTATTCGATGTCCGTCATCATCTCGCGTGCCCTTCCGGACGTGCGAGACGGACTGAAACCCTCCCAGCGCCGCGTCCTCTACGCGATGCGCCAGCTCGGCGTGACACCTTCCAAGTCCCACGTGAAGTGCGCCAAGATCGTCGGTGAAACGATGGGTAACTACCACCCCCACGGCGACTCCTCCATCTACTCCACCCTCGTCAACATGGGCCAGCCATGGTCGCATGCGCGAGCTGATCGTCGATGGCCAGGGTAACTTCGGATCGGTCGAAGGCGATGCCGCGGCATCCATGCGTTACACCGAAGCGCGCCTCCATCCGCTCGGCATGGCGATGATGGACGATCTCGACAAGGACACGGTCGATTTCATCCCCAACTACGACGGCACGCTCCAGGAGCCTTCCGTCATGCCTTCCGCGTTCCCGAATTTCCTCGTGAACGGCGGCACCGGCATCGCCGTCGGCATGGCGACGAACCTCGCCCCGCACAACCTCGGCGAAGTCATCGACGGCATCTGCGCAATGATCAACGACCCGAACATCGACCTCCCCGGCCTGATGGAACACATCAAGGGCCCCGATTTCCCGGTCGCCTGCGAAGTGCGCGGCATCCGTGGCATTGAGGATTATTTCGCCACCGGCCGCGGCTCCATGCGCCTTCGCGGCACCCTTGAGGTCGAGGAAAATGAAAACGGCAAATCCATGATCATCATCCGCGAGGTTCCCTACGGAGTGAACCGCGCCACCCTCCAGACCCGCATCGCGGAGCTGGTGAACGAGAAAACCCTCACCGGCATTTCCGGCATGCGCGACCTTTCCGACGAGGAAACCCGCATCGAGATCGAGCTGAAACGCGACGCCCGCCCGCAGGTCGTCGTCGCACAGCTCTTCAAACTCACCGCCCTCGAGACCTCGTTCAGCGTCAACATGCTGGCGATCCACGAGAAGCGCCCGAAACAGCTTTCCCTCAAGGAAGCCATCGACTGCTACATCGAGCACCGCCGCGATGTAGTCATCCGCCGCACCCGCTACCTTCTCGGGAAAGCCGAAGAGCGCGCAGAACTCCTCGAAGCCTACCTCCTCGCCCTCGGCCACCTCGATGATTTCATCAAGATCATCCGCGACTCCAAGAACCGCGACGAAGCCCGCACCCGCCTCGCCGCCTACGAATTCTCCACCGCCACCGCCGAAGGCCTCGGCATCCTCCTCCGCTCGCAAGCCGCCGTCCAGGGCGAGAAATACGTTTTCTCCGAGCGCCAGGTGAACGCCATCCTCGAACTCCGCCTCTACCAGCTCACCGGCCTCGAGCGCGACAAGGTCAAAGGCGAATACGACGGCATCCTCGTGGAAATCAACCGACTTCCTCGACATCCTCGCCCGCGAGGAGCGCGTCCTGAACATCATCAAGGACGAGCTCCAGGCGATCAAAGCCAAGTACGCCACTCCCCGTAAATGCCCTATCGTCGCGGAAGTCGGCGAGGTCGCCATGGAAGACCTCATCGCCAACGACGCGATGATCGTCACCCTCTCCCATCGCGGCTACATCAAGCGCACCCCTTCCACCGAATACCGCCTCCAGGGACGTGGCGGAAAAGGCCTCAAGGGAATGGAAACCAAGACGACCGCGAAGGATGTGGAAAACGATTTCGTCGAGCATCTCTTCTCCGTCCAGGCGCACGACTACGTCCTCTTCTTCACCAACACCGGCCGCCTCTACGTCGAGCGCGTGTACGAACTCCCGGAAGGCTCCCGCACCTCCGTCGGGCGCAGCATCAAGAACGTGCTCAACCTCCAGCCGGAGGAAAGCATCGCCGCCATGCTCCGCCTTGAGCGTACCGGTCGATGAGGACGGAAACGACATCACCTTCCGCGAGGACGCGGGCTACGTCTTCTTCGCCACCCGCACCGGAAAGGTCAAGAAAACCGCCCTCAACGAATTCCGCAACTACCGCAAGGCGGGCACCATCGCCATCATCCTCGAGGAAGGGAACGAACTCATCGACAGCACCCTGACTTCAGGTGACGACGACGTCATTCTCGTCACCCACGAAGGAATCAGCCTCCGCTTTTCAGAACAGGACACCCGTCCGCTCGGTCGCTCGTCGCAAGGCGTCATGGGCATACGCCCCGTCGAAGGCGATTACGTCGTCGGCCTCGCAAAAGTCACCGAAGCCTGCACTCTTCTTGTTGCCTCCGAAAACGGCCTCGGCAAACGCACCGCCTTCGAGGAATACCGCAAGCAATCGCGCGGCGGAAAAGGCATCATCACCATGAAGGTCACGGAGAAAACCGGCCCACTCGTCGGCGCCCTCGCCGTAGAGGAAGAGCACGAGCTCATGCTCATGACCTCCACCGGCCAGTCCATCCGCATCCGCGTCAACGAAGTCCGCACCACCGGCCGCAACGCCCAGGGCGTGAAACTCCTCACCCTCAAGAAGGGTGAGAAACTCCAAGACATCTCCCTAGTCATCCCCGACGGAGAAGACTCCGAAGGCGAAGCCGATCCCGAAAGCGTCGCAGACGGAGCGCTGCCTTCAGGCGGCGAGTCTCCAACGGAACCCGAGCCGCCATCCGAAGCCTCTGAATAAAAGGAACAGCGCTCATTAAGTTAAAACTGGTCGTTTGAACAGTTTTGGCTTGCCATTTGTAAATGGGCGTTCACAGTGAATGGAGCGCTGCCTTCAGGCGGCGAGTCTAATCACCACACACGCCGCCTGAAGGCAGCGCCCCATCCCGATGAACAAAGGCCTCTATACCCGTGGCTACCTCCCTCACTGGGATTTCAAAAACGCCACGCAAGCAGTCACCTTCCGTCTCGACGATGCCGTGCCCCGGCACTTCGTAAAAGCGTGGAAACAGGATTTGGAGGAAATCGAAGACGACGAAATCCGCGAGAAGGAACTCCGCCGCCTCATAGCGAAATACGAAGATGCAGGCCACGGCTCCTGCGTTCTACGTGACTATGAATGCGCTACCATCGTCCAAGACGAGTTTCTGAAAGATCACGAAATAGCCTACAAGCTCCTCGACTGGTGTGTCATGCCAAACCACGTCCACGTCATGTTCCGTATCTTGAACGAGACCCCGGTGCATCAAGTCCTCAATGGCTGGAAAGGCGCATCTTCCCGGAAAATAAATCAGCTATTGGGAAGCTCCGGAAAACTCTGGCAACGGGAATCCTATGACCGTTTCGTCCGCGATGAAGACCACTACTACGCTTGCCGTAGATACATCCGGGAAAATCCGATAAAAGCCAAGCTCTGCGAAAAACCAGAAGACTGGAAGTTCTCTTCCGCTGGTGGAGCGCTGCCTTCAGGCGGCGTGTGAGAAGTGGACTCGCCGCCTGAAGGCAGCGCTCCATTAACGCCTTCTAAATAATTATACATTTTGTATTGACAGATTTATTCTGTTTCTATTTTCTCTCGCCCCGCAACCAAGCACTCCGATGAAACGCATAGTTACCTCCACCATCCACCATTCCTTCCTCTCATGGACAGGCAGAGGGTTGATGTGTGCAAGCGAACTCCCCCAGTTCATTGACGAGCCGAATCAAACCGGAAGCAGGTTGCGACACGAAAGTGTCTAGAATCCCCTAATTACAAGGATTTCCGCAGCCCTGCTTCCTCACCGGAACAGGGCTTTTTTATTTCCCGAATTTTAAACAACACCTTCATCAAGATCATAGAACTCAAAAGCCCGCGCACGGAGCGCTGCCTTTAGGCGGCGTGTCACGAATCAAGACCCCATAGTAAGTTTCTGAAAAGCATAATTCAGAACCATGGCACCACTATACCTATTTCCCAATGACCATCCTCACTCTCCATCAGAAAACCGTGCTTGTCCTGAACCGGCACTGGCTACCCGTTTCAACGATCACTCCCGCAGATGCGTTCTGCCACATGGTCGCGGAGACCGCGTATGCCCTGCGGATTTCTCCCGATACCATGACGACCCTGAAATGGGACGATTGGCGGGAGCTTCCGGCGGAAGGTTCGCGGAGCATCGGAACCAAGGGCGGTCGAGTTCTTATCCCGACGGTCATCGTGCTCAACCGCTACGACGGACTGCCCATGTGCAGGCCATCGTTCGGATTCCGGGCTCTCTGGGCGCGGGATGGCGGACGCTGCCAATACAGCGGTCGGCATCTCGCGATCCACGAAGCGGACATCGACCACATCATGCCGCGCTCGCGGGGTGGTGGGGACTCCTGGGAAAACTGCGTGATTTCCGACCGGACGATCAACCGGAGGAAAGGCGCAAAGACTCCCACGGAAGCCAGGCTCCGCCTGATCCGCAAACCAACCGTGCCCCGGCCGATGCCGGTCACGCACACCATCGAAAACACTTACAACATTAGCGACTGGGACACGTTCCTAGTCAAAATATGAAACACTCGTATGGAGCGCTGCCTTCAGGCGGCGAGTCTACTTCTCACACGCCGCCTGAAGGCAGCGCTCCGTCACAACAACTTTCGAATCCACAAACCGGCAAACGGCCCGAACAGGAAATTCCTCACCGGGTTCCGTGCAGTTCCCGGTGGATTCGCAAACCAATGGATAGCTCATAGGTAGAGCAGTGGCTTGAGATGCAATCGGTCGCGGGTTCGATCCCCGCTCCAATACAGAACCCCTCCCGCCCCGGTCATTCGATTGACGAAGGGACGAAAGGCCATGCGGTGCCTGCCGCTCTTGTTTCCCACCTTCGGGTCGGACTCATGAAGCAACGCACCCCGCCCGGAATCCCGGGGCGGGAGGAGGTTCGAATTTTTCCGTGAAACCCCGAAACAACAAACAGAACAACGAATACAAAATGATAACAACAGCAACAGTCCGCGAGAACCAGGCAGCCCTGCTTTTCCGCGATGGGGTCTTCATCCGTCAGCTCGCACCCGGGAAACAGCGTTTCTTCGGTGCGGGATACGAAGTGAAAATCTACGATATCCGCTGGAAGGAAATGCAGCTCCAGGGTCAGGAATTCCTCACCGCTGACAAGGCGCAGCTCCGTGCCTCGGCTCTCGTGAGATACCGGGTCACCGACGCGCGACTTTACGAGGGTGTTTCCGACAACCCCATGCTCGTCATCTACACCGCCGCACAGCTTGCGTTGCGGGACGCGATCGGCGCGCTCGGAATCGAGGATGCACTCGACCGGGGCAACGACATGACCGCCGAACTCACCGCGAAAGTGGTGGATGAAGCGGCTGAACTCGGAATCGAAGTCGCCAAGGTCGCGGTGAAAGACCTCAGCATAGCGGGAGACCTGAAACGGGTTTTCACCGATACGTTGACCGCGCGGCAGGAATCCCTCGTGACCCTTGAAAAAGCACGGGCGGAAGCCGCTGCGATCCGGACGATGGCGAATGCCGCCAAGGTCTTCGAAACCAATCCCGCCTTGCTCCAGCTCAAGTTCCTCCAGGCGCTTGAAAAGAGCGACGGCGGACTCTCCCAACCTTACATGCTTGGTAACGCAGGCAACTGGTTGGGCTTTCTGAAAACATAAACACACGGACGTAGCGCTGCCCTCAGCTGGCGAACCCATAAACATACGCCGCCTGAAGACAGCGCTCCGTCCCATCCCTTTCTGAAAAATGAAATTACTCACATCAAAAGATCTGATCGAAGCCGGGTATGAACCCTGGCCGGTCTTCAATACCCTCCATGCGAAAATCGCCGAGCTGGAGGCGAAAGGAATCACCGATCCCAAATACGCGATGAAGTTGCTCAAGCGCGACTGCGGAAAGCCCGTCACGAAACTGCAACGCCGAGCGGAAGCCATCCCGTTTTCCGAAGCCATCTCCCCTGCGAATGCGGAGGAGGAGAAGAACGTGGAGAAGGTGCGTAGGCAAATGAACGCTCTTCTGCGGACACCTATCCTTTCGGCTGGCGTGATCCTTCCGGATGCCTGTCCGGTCAGCCCGCAGGAGGCGGTGATTCCGGTCGGGGCGGCGGTGGTCGCGGAAAACGCGATCATTCCTTCCGCGCACTCGGCGGATATCTGCTGCTCCATGTGGGCGACCTTTTACGAGAAACGTAGTAGCGTGGCCTCCGAGCTGGACGAACTGACATCGGTCACGAACTTCGGCCCTATCCCCCGTGCCTACGAGGATGCGGTGCCGGATGATGTGCTCGCCGAGGATGTCTGGGGAAATCCTTTCCTCAAAGGCCTGGAGAACCGTGCCCGCATGCACATGGCGGATCAGGGCGATGGCAACCACTTCGCATATATCGGCGAGATGGAAATCACCTCCGCGTTCCTTGCCGTGCTTCGCCTGACCGGACACACCGAACTGGCGGAAAACCTGGCTCCCAGCGTTTCCAGAACCCTCCGCGTGCTCGTGACCCACCATGGTTCACGCAGTATTGGTGCGCATCTCTACAAGCGTGGTCAGAACGCGGCGGAGAAGCACACGGTGAAGGTCGCGGAAGGAATTCCGAAAGCCTCGGCCTGGCTGGATGCGAACTCGGATACCGGAAGAGACTACTGGGATGCGCTGCAATACATCGCTCGCTGGACGCTCGCGAATCATAAGGCCATCCACCGACGTTTCCTGGAGAAAACCGGAGGAGAAGCCATTTCGCAGTTCGGCAACGAGCACAATTTCGTTTGGAAACGCGGCGACCTTTTCTATCATGGCAAAGGTGCGACGCCGGCGTGGAAGGACGAAACCGGCCGTCCGAAGCTCGGTCTCGTCCCGTTGAACATGGCGGAACCCATCCTGCTCGTGCTCGGCGCGGACAACGAAGAGTTCCTTTCCTTCGCTCCCCACGGGGCGGGGCGGAACATGTCGCGCACCGCGCTGATGCGGAAATTCCCGACCGAAGAAGACTGTGAGCGTTCCATGAAGGGTAAGCGGAGGAAACGCGACCACCTTGACCGGCCTCAGGCTGCGGCGGATTTTCCGCGACGAATGGCGGCGATTCCTGCCGGGGTCAGGCTGGCGATGGTTTCCGCATCGGTCAGGCCGGGGAGGCGGGTGAGAAGTTCGCGCAGGTAGGTTTCGACCGGCACACCATGGCGGCGGCAGTTTTCCACCAGCGTGTAGATGGCTGCCGCGTTACGGCCCGCTTCCTTTGAGCCGAAGAACAACCAGTTCTTCGCGCCGAGTTTGACGGGGCGAACGGCGTTCTCCACGAGGTTGTTATCGATCTCGAATCTCCCGTCTTCAAGGTATCTGCCCATCGCTTCCCAATGGCCGAGGCCGTAAGCAATCGCTTTTCCCATGAGGCTTTTCGGGCGGTGCTTCGGCAGAGCCGCTTCCATGGCTGCCCGGATGGCTTCGACGAGTGGAGCGCCACGTTTGTCACGGGTGCTGTGGCGTTGCGACGGACTTGCTCCGCTCGTGCGCAGGTCTTTTTCCACTCCGTAGAGTTCGCCGATGAGGTTGAGGATCCGTGCGGCATCGGGATCGGGGGCGGCTTCGATTGCCTCGACGAAGTTCCTGCGTATGTGGGCGAGGCAGGCGATGAGGCTTACGCGCGGATTGGCTTTGGCGTAGGTTTTGTAAACGCCGTAGCCGTCGCACTGGATGTGGCCGGAAAATTTTCCGCCTATGGTTTCGACAAGCCGGTCGCAGCCGCGCCCTACCCCCCAGTGGTAGAAGAGGCTGCCTTGCGGGTCGTTGGCCACCCACAGGTATCCGCGCGACGCTTTTCCACTGCCGGGCACGAGATAGCGCACGGGTGTTTCGTCGATCTGGAGGTAGTCTGAGGCGAGGGTTTCGGCCTTGGTCGCGAGGGCGACGGGTTCCAACAGGGCTATGGATTTGTGTAGCCAGTGGATGATGAGATCGCGCGGGATGCCCACTCCGTGGCGGAGGAAAATCTTCTCCTGCCTGTAAAGCGGGAGGTGGTCGATGTATTTGCCGACGAGCAGGTGGGCGAGCAGTCCGGCGGCGGGCAGCCCTCCGACAAGCGGGGTGGCGGGCGCGGGCGCGACTATCGGCGGGAGGTGGCGTTGGTTCTTGCGCCGGAACTTCGGGCGCACGATGAGGCGTTTGAAAAACCTGGCCGGGGTGATGTCGAGCTGCTCGGTGGTTTCCTCGCCGATGCGCTCGAAGGATTCCGGATCGGCGGCTACGAGGTCGGGGATGACTTCGGTGGTTTCGACGGGAAGGTTTTCCAGGCCGGTGATGCGGGAACGGTGGGCGGCGCGTTTCTTCGGAGCCAGTGTTTCAACGGCGTCTGGTGCGGCCTCCTCCGGTGCGTTTGGGCCGCGGGAGGCTTCCAACTTTCCCGGCATGTCCCTGAAGAGCAGTTCGAGCTGGGCGGGGTCGATCTTCTCGCTTTTGCTGCCGAAGAGACGGCGGATCAGGTGGTCGAGCTTGGCTTCGAGAAGGGCGATTTTCGCGTTGGCTTCCTCGATCTCAAGAGCCTGGCGGGCGATGGTCTGTTCCGGAGTTTCGATGCGATGGATAAAGCAGGGAACGCGCCAACTACTAGGTTCCTAATACTTTAACGAAGGATTTTTCAGCCCCTTTCATACCACGGCCTCATCTCCGCGCCGCGCAGGTCGATGCCGTCGAGCAGGAGCTGGAAGGCCTCGGGAGCAAGCGACATGGCGGAGGCTCCGGCCTTGGAGGCAAGCGGCCAGGAGAAGGTTCCTTGTTCCAGGCGCTTGGCCAGCACGCAGACGCCGGTGCGGTCGTAGTAGAGGATTTTCAAACGGTTGCGGCGCTTGTTGGTGAAGACGAAAAGCGCGCCGTTCTCCAGGCCGCGTTCCACCAGCACCGAGGCGATGGCGGCGAGGCCGTTGAAGGACTTGCGCATGTCGTGGGGTTCGACGGCGAGATGGACGCGCACGCCGGATGGGAAGCCGATCATCGCACCACCCCCTTCCCGGCGCGGAGCGTTTCGATGAGGCTGGCGGCGAGGGCGATCTGGCTTGTGTCTGTGATGACGAGGTGGACGCCGCACCCGAACTCGACGCGCATCTGGCGCTCGGAGGGGTGGCGGATCTCGATTTCAACGAAGGTCGCGTCGGCGACGCTCCATGGCTTGGGGACGGATGAAGTGGACATCCCACGATGCTACGGCTGACCCGGGAGCATCCGCGACAATTCATAAGGGGCAGCGTTTCCTCCGCTTACCATGAAGGAGAGCACGGCGGGCATCGACGTGCGCTGGTTTTCCGGGAAACCGGATCTCAGCGAAACCCCTGTCGCCTACAAGAACGCGGACGAGGTGAAACAACAGATCAGCGAGTTCGGGCTGGCTGAAGTCATTGCCGAGATCCGTCCGCTCGGCTGCATCATGGCGGGTCACATGGAGAAGCCATGGCTCAGCCGCAAGGACAGGCTCAGCCCGAAACAGCTCCGCCAGATCGACCACCGCGCCAAGCGGCGGAAGGTGAGGCAGGAGCTGGATGGAGCCTGAAATCCGAGCGCCCGGTTGGAGAAATCCGACCGGGCGTCCTCACATCACCACCTCTCCCGTCAGCTTCTCCCCCTCGGCCACGGCGGCTCCCGGCCACACCACACAACCCTCCACCTTCGCACCGCGCCCTATCGTCGCGCCTTTGCCGATCACGCTGTTCCTGATCACCGCACCTTCCCCGATGACGGCCTCCTCATGCACGGGCTTCTGAAGGGAAAGCCCGCGATGCGCCGCCAGGTAGCTTCCCACATCGCCCAGATCCATCCACTCCCCTTCATCAAGCACCACTCCACCCATGCCGCCCTCACGAATAACATCCAGGAAAAACGGAATTACCGAAACCTTTTCACCTGCTGGAATGCGCCGCAGGAACTCCCGCCGGACACAGTAGATGCCGCTGAAGAGTTTCGTCCCCTCCGCGCGGCCTAGCATGCCACGTATGTCCGTGACCCTTCCGCCCGCGTCCAGAGCGATGTGCTTCGCCGGCCCCTCGCTACGCAGCGCCAGTGTCACCTCGTCCCCTCCCGCCTCATGCGCCTCCATCAGCTTCCTGAGATCCATCGATGAGAAGATATCCCCGTTATGCACAAGCAGACTTTCCTCCTGCACCCATGACTCGATGTTCTTCAACCCGCCGCCCGTCTCCAGGAGCATCTCCTCGTGAAAGAAGGAAACATCCCTCTCCGGGGAAAAGCCCTCCCATTTATCCGGCAAGTGATGTGTGTTCACCGCGAATCGCCCGCACCCTACCGCCTCACAGGCCTCTACCGCCCACTCCGCCAGAGGCTTGTGAAAAAGCGGCACCAGAGGTTTTGGCAGCACATCGGTCAACGGCCTCAACCTGGTTCCCAGCCCCGCCCCAAGAATAAACGCCTGCGTGATCATCTTCCCTCACCGTATCCCGATCTCACCAACCTCTCGATACCCAGGTCAGTGCGCCCGCAGACCGTCCTCCCAACCCGCCGCCACTTCCGGATCCTCCGCCGCGAAGAGCAGTGCGATCAGCATCGCGCGCGCCGAGCTGTCACCGCCCGCCATCGCGTTGTCGCTGATCGTCTTTTCGAAATCCGTTTCCGGCCGCAACAGGAAATACAGCGCCAGTGGAAAAGCCTGACCCACCCCGCAGGCCTGACCCAGTTCCTCCGCCACGTGCGGGAAACTCTCATCGCGAAGCTCCCTCGCCCTTTCCATATGCTCTCCCACGTCCAGCTTTTTGTATTTTCCCTCTGTCGCCGCCTGATCAAGGGCGTCCTCAAAAATCGCTCCCGCGTCCACCGCGTAAACGGCTCTGGTAAAAAATTCCGCGGCATCCGCCACACGCGCGTCCCCATGGGTCAGCGCCGTCTGTTCACGAGCCGCTTTGACCGCCGCGTCCAGTTCCAGCCCGAGATCAAGAACAGCCGCCATCCGTGCCGCGCCACCCAGATCACTTGATCCCGAAGGCACCTTCCCATCAGATTTCCGGGTCTCCTTCGTGGCGCCATCCACGTAACCGGAGTAATCTTCCATCGCCGACAGCCAGTCCTCGCGCCAACCGTCCGCATCGAATCCATCCCGCCCCTCCAGCGAGTCGCGCAGCATCACCGCCTGATCCCCGTAATGTGTCTGGTCTCCTGCCCTTTTCCCGTCATGGTAGTCGGACATCGGCTCCGCGAATTCCCCCACCCCTTCAGGAAAAGCCTCAATAATCTCCTCCTGATCATACACCCAGTGCGCTCCCAGGGAGAGCGAGTCCGCAACCAAAGCAGTCTTCAAAAAAGCATCCATGCGGCAAAGAGAACACACCCTTTCATCGATATCAACCCTCCTCTGATGAGCGGCTTGTTTCGTTGCCAGAAACAAGTGCAGCATCGTCCGCAATCCCATCCGCTCTTTACAATCTGCCGGATTTACTGGTTCCGCGCAGATAAACGTTATTCATCGAAGCACCGGAAGATGCCTCTGTCAGGTTCACGCATGCCTAAAACTCGCATAATATTTGCGTCCACGTAATGCGGCGGATTAGCGCCGTCCGACAGAAGCCGATGCAAATGCGGACAAGAACCACCTCAAGAAACAAGCCCCGCCGAATCTCGACGGGGCTTTTTGTATGAGACCGGAAATTTTCTGGATCCTTATACCAGCGCCAGCAGCTTTTCCTTGAGCTGATCCTTGGTAACACTCGCACCTACGATCTGATCCTTGACCTCTCCGTTCTTGAAAAAGAGCAGGAGAGGAATGGATTTCACGTTGTATTTGACTGCCAACTCACGGGCTTCATCCACGTTGACCTTGCCGATTTTCGCCTTGCCTTCGACCTCTCCGGAGAGCTGGTCGAGGACAGGCGCGATCATTTTGCAGGGCCGCACCACTCCGCCCAGAAATCGACGAGGACTGGTTGGTCGGAATCGATGACTTCTGACTGGAAATTCGAATCTGTAAGGTTGGTTGCCATGGGGTGAAGCTGTCGCGCGGCTGGCGATCCGTCAAGGGCTGGACACGAAAAATCCTCCGAATCCTTTTTCCAAGGAAGCGGAGGATATTCCGTGAAGGGGTATTCAGGCCTGGAGGCTCGCGCTCGCATAGGCGAGGTAGAGGACTCCGGCGGCAAGCAGGGTGTTGATGATTCCTAGGATCATAGGGAAGTTTTTCTCTGGTTGGGGTTCGTGTTCTGAGAATTATTCGAGGAGCTTTGACCAATCGCCCGGAGGATCGCTGTCTTCCGCACTGATCCATATATTCGCGACTTTCAGCTGGAGACCGAGAACAACGAGGGCGGCGGCAAGACCGACACCGGCGAGGATTTTCGCAAAGGTTTCGCCACCGGTCTCATCCTCGGCGTCTTCGACAGCGGAAAGGGTCGGCTTCTGGGTAGCTGCCGCAGAGGTCGGGGTGAGAGGCCTTGTGGGAGGGTTGAGAGCGACGGTTGCCTTCGGCAGGGCAACGGTAGGAGCGCCACCGGGAAGCGGGGCATTGGCGGTTTTCAGGGCGATGGTCGGAGCACCGACTGGTGCCTTGCTGGTAGCCAGCTTGATCGTCGGGGCACCTGCGGTCGGCGGGGTGCCACCGGCGGTGCGTAGAGGAATGGTCGGGGCGGGAGCCGGGGCTTTCGGTGCGGTTGGCGCGCCGGAAGGAGCGGGAATCGTCGCGGTAGGCGGCTTGGGTGTGGTGGGAGTCGGCGGAGCCGACGGGGCGGAGGTCGGCGTCGGAGGCTTGACAGGTGCGACCGGGCCGGAGCGGGCGGCTTGACGGGTGGCGCGGAAGGCGGCGGGGTGGCGGGGAGCGTGGCGGAAGGGACTGCGGGAGGCGCGTCAGCGGCTTTAAGAGTCACGCGGACGGTTTCCTTTTTCAGAGGAACGCTGGAAGTCTGCTTCGAAGGGGTCTTGTTGTCGTTTTCGCTCATTCGCAGTGGTTTTTAGTGCTAAAGAAGAGATTAAGGCTGGCTGCCCCTCCGCTGTCAAACCCGCATCTTCAAATTTTCGCGGAAGTTTTTCCAATTCAAAGAGCCGCGTATATCCGCTCGCCCATCCAGAACAGCCCGGCCAGGGCGACAAGGACGGAGCCGACCACCTGGAACTGTCTCGTCCATTTCCGCAGGGGCAGGAGGATGAGAAAGGAAACCGCGAGCACGGCGATCTGGGCAAGTTCGACGCCCAGATTGAAGCTGACGAGGGGCATTGCGATCTGTTTCCCGGAAAGGTCTCCAAGCTTTTCCTTTAGACTGCCCGCGAAACCCATTCCATGAAGCAGGCCGAAGCCGAAAACCAGGAAGAGCCGGGAGGGTTTGAGATCCTTCAGGAGCAGGTTCTCGATTCCTATCCAGGCTATACTCGCGGCGATAAGGATCTCGATAAGGATTGTCGGGAGGCTGATGATTCCGAAAACGGCAAGAGCCAGCGTGATGGAGTGGGCGACTGTAAACAGGAGCGACTGCCCCATCAGGGGCTTCCAGCGCGGGGCGAGGAGGAACAGTCCGATGATGAAGAGAAGGTGGTCGAGGCCGGTAGGGACTACGTGACGAAACCCCGAAACCATCCAGCTTTCGGATTGCGACACTCTTGATATCGTGGCTGTCCTGGCGACTGTTTCCCCTTCCACCGGGGCTTCCAGTTCAAGGCCGTATCCGTCATGCCGGAGCCTATGCTCAGAAGACCAAGCCGTTCGCCCTCCTCGATGATGACGATGAGTTCGGACTGCTGGTCGTCCCGCCAGGAGATCTCCAGCTTTCCCGGCCGGTGGCTTCCGCGTCGATCACAGCGCGCATCAGCGCCCATTCACCGGCCTCGGGGGGAAGCACCAGGGGTCGTGCTTCGAAGTCAGGAAAGCGGATGTCCCAGTCCAGCACTTTCCCGTTGTATCTCAAGGAGAGTAGCTCCCGCATCGTGTTCTCGGCCGTTTGGACGATGCGGGCATGCTCCTGCTCCGGCGCGTTCATCACCTCCTTCCGGAAAAGCGGGGGCGCACCCTGCACACCACGTGACTCGGGCAGCATGTATGCGATGTCGAGAAGTCCCTCCAAGCGCCATTTTCCCTCCGGGCGGAGGAATTCCAGCTCCACGGAATCGACCTGATGGGCGCTTGCGGTAAAAAGACCGAGGAGGGCGAACAGGGTGAGGAGGCTCCGGAATCTCATTTGCGTGGACTTCTCTACCATCCGGACGGTGATTCACAAGAAATTGAAACTCCGCACATCTTTCAGGGCTTCGCTTTCGGCACGATTCGAGCTACAAAGCCTTCTTTTCCAAAGATACCCGAAAATTATGAGCACACTTGCCACCACCGTTGACGGACTGAATTTCAAGAATCCATTTGTGATTGGCTCCGGGCCTCCGGGGACGAATGTGAAGGTGATCAAGCGCGCTTTCAAGGAAGGCTGGGGCGGGGTGATCGCGAAGACGGTTTCCCTGGACAGCTCGAAAGTGATCAATGTCAGCCCCCGCTATGGAAAGCTGAAGGCCGCCGACGGCAAGGAGGTCATTGGCTGGGAGAACATCGAACTGATCAGTGACCGCAGCCTGGACATCTGGATTGACGAGTTCAAGGAGGCGAAGGACGAATACCCGGATGGCATCCTTATCGCATCGGTGATGGAGGAGTATAACAAGGACGGCTGGTGCGAGCTGATCGAGCGCTGCCAGGACGCCGGAGTGGATGCGTTCGAGTTGAACTTCTCCTGCCCGCACGGGATGCCGGAGCGAAAAATGGGAGCGGCAATGGGACAGGATCCGCAGATGCTCGAGGAGGTCTGCGGATGGGTGATGGGCGCTTCGAAAATTCCCGTCTGGGCGAAAATGACCCCCAACGTCACCCACATCGAGGAGCCCACCGCCGCCGCCCTCCGCGCCGGTTGCCACGGCGTCTCCGCCATCAACACCATCCGCTCCGTCATCGGCGTCAACCTCGACACCCTTCGCCCGGAGCCTCCCGTCGAAGGCTACTCCACCCCCGGCGGCTACTCCTCCAAAGCCGTCAAACCCATCGCCCTCCGCATGTGCATGGAGATCTCGCAGCTTATCAAGAAGGATTTCCCCGGCCGCTCCCTCTCCGGCCTCGGCGGCGTGGAAACCGGCTCCGATGCCGCCCAGTTCATCCTCCTCGGCAGCGATACCGTCCAGGTCTGCACCGGCGTCATGAAATTCGGCTACGGCATGGTCGAGGGCCTCTGCGACGAGCTCCTCGAATTCATGGAGAAAAAAGGCTTCGAAACCATCGATGACTTCAAAGGCGCCAGCCTCCCCTACTTCACCACCCACACCGAGCTCGTCCGCATGCAGAAGGAGCGCAAGGAGAAGCAGCAGGCCGAAAAGGAAGCCGCCATGGTCAAAAACGACGCCGAATGGGACGGCGACGACTTCGTCAAACAGTCCGACGCCCTCTCCCGGTAAGCGTGGCAGGGATGTTTTTCCAAAACGTCCATATCTGACGCATCTCGTGATCCGGTCGGTCGATTCCCGTGAAAACCGCCGCAGGATATGGACGGCTCGGAGAGACCGTCCCTGCCTGGTCGCGCTTAATTCAATGCAATTCATCCGGAACCGACCCCATTCACGGATCGGTCAGGCACGGGTCGACAGTCGCTAGCGCCGACGACGGAGTGCGAGTGCTCCCGTGCCAAGAGCGAGAATGGGCTAGACCCGATGGCTCCGGCACGACGGTGAACGCGACATCGTCGATGCCGGTGAAGAAGGTGTCGCCTGTCAGATCCACCTTGAAGCTCTTGATCGTGCGTCCGGGGCCGGCATCGAGCTGAAAGAAGGTGTCGTCCCCCTCAAAGGAAGTGGCAATCGCATCGCTCACGTTCAGGGTCGAATCGTTGTCGAACGTCACGATGAAATTCGCCGTTCCGCCTGATCCGCTGCGACTCAGAACGGTAAGTCCTAATGAAACGACAGAAGAACCGGACAGGCTGAACTCGAAGTCGTTCCTGTCGGAGCCGCCCGCTCCGCCGGCCGTCAAGTGCTGGTTCGCCGTGCCGGAAATTGCCGTGCGCGTGCTGGAAAAATCCGCCCCGATCGCTTCGGCCCGGAATTCGTGTTGGTCAGCACCACCGAATTGCTACCGAAATTCACGGTGATCGTGTCCCCGTTTCCGATTGTCGCTGCGGTGCTGTTGAAATCCAGCACCCCGCCGAGTCCGGCGTCAAACGCCGTCGCAACTGTGGTGGTGAAATTTGTAAGAGTCTGGCTGTTACCGGATGCTTCGGTATCGATCGCATTGGTGTTCGGCGAAACTAGATTGGCGTAATCGCGCACTGCGTTGACAACGATGGAGGCACTATGTGCCGACATGGTGGAAAGAGCCGCTGCTGCTGCGACAAGCTGGATGGTTTTCATTGCATGTATTTGTTTCATTGCGTGAACATAAGTTCCGGAAATCGATCTCAAGTCAATTACTTTATCGATTTTTTTGAATTCTGCAAGTCACCCACCCTCTTGAGAGAACCGCCCCCACCAAACCCGTCCGCATGCAGACCGAGGCAAGGCCAAGGAATAAGCCGAAAAGGGGAAGAAGGAAATGGCGAAGAAAGACGCGGAGTGGGAAGGCGACGACTTCGTGAAACAGTCAGATGCGCTGACTAGATAAAAAGCTCTTTACTTGGCTGGCGTTTGGCGTAGGTTGTTCGCCATATGGCAAAGATTTGCGGATCGGGCGAGGTGGATGAGCGCGTGTCGGTGCTCCGTGAAGGTGCGGTCGCGTACCACGCGTTTCCCGCCGCGAGTGGCGTGGATGGCATCGATCGGGGACTGGATGTTCTGCGGGAGTTCGGAGTCAAGACATCTGCGAAAATCTCGGGTGCCCTCCCCCGTTTGCGTGCCGCGCTACAAGACGGGGTTCCCCGCGCCGCCTTCGAAAAACTTCGCACGGATCTCGGCACAACCAGTGACGAGCTTGCCGGTGTTCTCGGTATCCCGCCACGCACCCTCGCGAGGCGCACGGATCGCTTCAAGCCAGACGAGTCGGAACGAATCCTGCGCATCGCCTCGGTTCACCGCAGGGCGGTGGAAGTCCTGGTCGAGAAGGACGCCGCCGCCCGCTGGATGACGCGTCCGAAGCGTGCGCTCTCGGGTCTCACCCCTCTGCGTTGCTGCGACACGGAGTTCGGCGCGCGGGAGGTTGACAGACTGCTCACGCGCATCGCACATGGCGTTTTCGCATGATCTCCGCTTTCCGGATCTGCTCGAACCGCTACGCATCCTCCGCCTTTACCGGCGAGGGCGCGAAAATCGCCGGGGGACGCTGGAATTCCCCGGGACTTCCCGTTATTTACTGCTCGTCCTCGCTCTCGCTGGCGACCCTGGAGATTCTCGTCCATCTCGAAGAACCGGAGATCCTATCGAATTATTTCTCGTTTTCCGAAGTCAGGATCCCTGTGAAGTTGATTACCGAACTTGATCTGAAAAGGCTCCATTCCGGCTGGCGGGCGGAAACCACTTTCCCGCAAACCTCAACCATGGGCGACGTGTGGATTCGCTCTTTGAAAAGCGCCGTCCTGGCCGTCCCCTCTGCGGTCACACCCGGCGAGAAAAATTTCCTGCTCAATCCGCGTCACCCGGATTTCGCGAAAATCGGGATCGGGGAAATGCAGCGATTCGACCCCGATCCCAGGCTAGCGGGATAAGATCCATTCCACCGTCTTCCTGGCGAGCGAGTCCATGGCCACGACGGATCGCGCGATGTCCTCCTCCTTCGTATCCTCGATCTTGTTGTGGGAAATGCCGTGCAGGCTCTGGACGAACATCATGACGGTGGGGATGCCGGCGAGGGAGACTTCCGCCGCATCGTGAAGGGGCCCGGAGGGCATCTGGTGGGAGATCCCGCAGGTTTCCAGGATAGCCTGGTCGCAGAATGCCATGAGCTCGGGGTGAAACGGCTCCGGGGCGATCTGCCAGATCCTTTCCCAGGAAACGGTGACCCCGCCTTCCTCCGCGAAGCGTTCGCTGGCGGCCTTCGCCTCGGCGAGCATGGTGGCGAGGGCTTGCGGATCGATGTGGCGTTGGTCGAGGGTGATGGTGCAGTCCGCGACGACGCTGGTGACGATGCCGGGTTTCGTCACACAGGAACCGATCGTGCAGACCCCGCCGTTCCTATCGGTGATGGCATAGATCTCCGGAGCCATTTTCGCAGCGGCGAGAAAGGCATTCTTCCGCCTATCCATCGGCGTACTCCCGGAGTGCGCGGCCTGCCCCCTGAAGGTGATCCTGTGCCGCTCCACCCCGCAAGTCCCCTCCACCACCGCCAGCGGCTGACCGAGATCCAGCAGCACCGGCCCTTGCTCGATGTGGAGTTCGAGATACGCGGCGGCGTTCTTTTGCTCCACGGTCGCTTGTTTCACGTTTTCAAAATCGATCCCGAATTCCGCGACCGCGTCCGGCAGGGTGATCCCGTCCCTATCCGTCAGACCGCGGGCCTCATCCATGTCCAGGTTTCCGGAAAATGCCGAGGAGCCGAACAGGCTTTTCCCGAAACGCGCGCCCTCCTCATCCGCCCAGTCCACCACCCGTATCGTCACCGGAGGCCTGCCATCATATTCCGCGTTGAAACGCCTTAGAATCTCCACACCCGCCATCACGTTCAGACAACCGTCCAGCCATCCGCCATTCGGCACCGAATCGATATGCCCCCCGATGATCAGGCATTTCTCCGACTCTCCCGGGAGCGTGAACCAGAGGTTCCCCGCCGCATCCGTCGTTTCAGAAACCGGCAGCTCCGCCATCTTCGCCTTCAGCCAGTCCCTCGCCTTTGCCCATGTTTCCGTGAAAGCGACCCGCTGCGCACCGTCCGCGTCTGCGGTCAGACCACGCAATTCTTTCAGCTCTTCAATCGTTCTTTGCGGATCGGGCGATTCGGGTCGTGCGGTCATGTCACAATTGCTCAGTATGTCTCGGTTGCGGCCGCTCGAATGGCACGCAAACCGCTACTTGAAGCTCCTTATGTGCCAAAACCCGATCCTCCGCAACCATGAGTGAAACCGCCGCGCCAGTCTGCCCGAATTATCTCGGGGGAAAATGGATCACCCCCTCCGGGAAATCCTCATCAAATGTCTTCAACCCCTCGCGCGGCTCTGTCATCGCCACCGTCCCCATGTGCGGACAGGAGGAAGTCGATGCCGTCGTCGCCTCCGCGAAGGCCGCGTTCCCCGACTGGCGCGACACCCCGCCGAACGAACGCGCCCAGGTCCTGTTCCGCGCGAAAATCATGCTTGAGGAGGCCTTCGAGGAGCTCTGCCTCGGCATCGCCACAGAGCATGGGAAAACCCTTTCCGAAGCCCGCGGCGATCTCCGTCGTGGCATCGAGGTTGTCGAATACGCATGCGGAGTCCCCACCCTTCTCATGGGTGAAAGCCTCGAGAACATCGCCCGCGGGATCGACTGCCACACTGACCGTCATCCGCTCGGCGTCGTCGCCGGGATCTGCCCGTTCAACTTCCCCGCCCTCGTCCCCATGTGGATGTGGCCGCTCGCCATCGCCTGCGGAAACACCTTCGTCCTGAAGCCAAGCGAGAAGGTGCCCGCTCACGATGCAGCGTGTCGTCGCCATCCTGGAGAAAGCCGGTCTGCCTCCCGGCGTGATGAACATCGTCCATGGCGGGCGCGAATGCGTCGATGCCATCCTCGAGCATCCGGATGTGAAAGCCGTCAGCTTCGTAGGCTCCACCCCCGTCGCCCGGGAAATCCACCGCAAGGGCACCTCCCACGGAAAGCGCGTCCAGGCCGCCGGTGGAGCGAAAAATTTCATCATCCTCATGCCCGACGCCGATACCGACCGCACCGTCGAGGCCGTGAAAGACGGTGCCTTCGGCTGCGCCGGTGAAAGGTGCATGGCCGGATCTACCGCGGTCGCCGTAGGTGAGGCCGGGGAAAAACTCCTCCCCTCCCTCGCCGATCTTGTATCATCCATGAAAACCGGCACCACGGACACCCTGGAGTCCCAGCCCGACATGGGAGCGGTCATCTCAGCCGAGCACCGCGCCAAGGTCTCCGGCATCATCGACGCGGGGGAGAAAGGCGGGGCGAAAATCCTTTCCGACGGCCGCCCGGTCAAAGTCGACGAAGCCCCTGATGGCTTTTTCCTCGGCCTCACCCTCATCGACCACGTCGAGGAATCCAACCCCATCATGGAGACGGAGGTCTTCGGCCCGTTCTCGCCGTCCTCCGCGCGAAAACCCTCGACAACGCCATCGCCATGGCCAACCGCCAGGCCTTCGGAAACGGCGCCGCCATTTTCACGAACTCAGGAAAAGCCGCACGCGAGTTCCGCCGCAAGGTCAGCGCCGGGATGGTCGGAATCAACGTCGGCGTCCCCGCCCCCCTCGCCTATTTTCCCTTCACCGGCTGGAACGATTCCTTCTTCGGAGACCTCCACATTCAGGGCAAGGAAGGCGTGGAATTCTATACCCAGCGCAAAACCACCACCACACGCTGGTTCGGATACGGCGACGGCGAGATCTGGGCGAAATAGGAAGATCTTCATCCGCGTTCATTCGCGTTTAAAAACACCTCATGTCCCTCCTCTTCAGAAACGCCACCATCGTCACCGCGGATGAACAGTTCGAGGCGGACGTCCTTTGCGCCGACGGTATCATCACGGAGATCGGCGAAGACCTCGCGGATCTTGAGGCCGAGGAAATCGATGGCACCGGGAAATATCTTTTCCCCGGCTTCATCGATCCGCACGTCCACATCTACCTCCCGTTCATGGGCACGTTTTCCAAAGACGACTACGCCACCGGCAGCAAGGCCGCGCTCATGGGCGGCACCACCACGCTCATAGAAATGTGCTGCCCGTCCCGCAGCGAGGATCCCATCGAGGCGATCCATCTGTGGAAAAGCAAAGCCGCCGGAATCTCCTCATGTGATTACACGTTCCACATGGGCGTCACCCGTTTCGATGACACCACGGAAGCCTCCCTTCGAAAGATCGTTTCCGAGGAAAAAATCACATCGCTAAAAGTCTTTCTCGCCTACAAGGGAGCCTTCGGCATCCAGGACGACGAGCTCTTCAAGACCCTCACCTTCGCTGCCGAAAACAATCTCGTGGTGACCGTCCATTGCGAGAACGCGGATCTCGTCGCCGCCGCGCAGCAGAAACTCGTCGCCGAGGGCAAGACCGGCCCCGAGTGGCACGAGCCATCACGTCCCGTCACCGTGGAGGCGGAGGGCTGCCACCACCTGATGACCTTCGCGGAAATGACAGGGGCGGAAGTCTACGTCGTCCACACCAGCTGCATTCCCGCAGTCGAGGCGATTACCGCTGCCCGCGAGCGCGGCGTCAAAGCCCACATCGAAACCGTCGCGCCCTACCTCACGCTCGACAGCTCCTACGCCGAGCTTCCCGAGTTCGAGGGCGCAAAGTTCGTCATGTCCCCGCCCATCCGCGCGAAGGAGCATGGCGATTTCCTCTGGAAAAAAATTGCCGACGGCACGGTGGATACCGTCGGAACCGATCACGCCCCCTTCGATTTCAAAACCCAGAAACGCATGGGCCACCCGTCGAATCCGTCGATGCGGACATGAACCCGACCGGCAAGCCCGGTAACTTCACCCTCATCCCCAACGGCATCCCGAGCGTCGAGGAGCGCGTGAAACTCCTCTACACGGAAGGCGTCTGCGAAGGGAAAATCGATCTCCAGACACTTGTGAAATGCGCCAGCACCAACGCCGCGAAGATCTTCGGCCTCTACCCGAGGAAAGGCGCGATCGCCGTCGGCAGCGATGCAGACCTCGTCCTTTGGGATCCGGATTACCGTGGGGAAATTTCCGTCGAAACCCACTCCATGGCCACCGACTACTCCGCCTTCGAAGGCCGCGAAACCAAAGGCCGTGCCGAGCTGGTAACTGTGCGCGGCCAAGTCCTCGTCCGCGATGGCGAATGGCAAGGTAAAGGCGGGGAGGGTGAGTTTCTCGAACGGGAAACGGTTTAACGCCCCGCAGAGCCACCTATTCGAGCTTCCTATGAAATCCATCACTACCCTCGCTTTCACCATCCTCGCGCTTGCTCTTGTCCCTTCCTGCAAGAAGAAAGCTCCCGAGAGCCTCAACGATACCGCCGCCGCGTTTCTCGATGAGCTGAAAACATTCGAAGTAGTGACGGCCGAAAGCTGGAGCCTTCCCAGGGAGCTTCTCAAAGAGCAAAAATTCGATGAGCTGGAGACGCTCGGCATGAGATATCAGCTGCGCCAGCATGAGCCCAAAGAAGGTCTGGACAACATTACAAGATACTTCGAAGCGCTTTCTGATACCACGTCCGAAGCCACTGACAACACCGCTGAGGAAAAGGAAATCCTCTTTCAAAAATGGAGAGAGCAGGATCCGGAAAGCGTAATCGCAGCCATCGCCCAAGCAGGCTTCCTCTCTGATTACGCATGGGATGCAAGGGGCGACGGCTATGCCAGCGAAGTCTCAGAAGAGCAGTTCCGTGTTTTCCACCAGCGGCTTATCCAAGCCGCGGAAATCCTTCTCAGCGTCCCCGAGGAAGGTAGGCGGAAATTCCCCTTTTTACATGGCAGGCTCCTAACCTGCGCCCGTGGCCTCGGGCGTCCCGAAGCGGAATTTGACGCAATCTACGCCCAAGGTGTTGCGGAAGCACCCATGTATGTGGAGACACACCTGTCCGCGGCACACTTTAACATGCCACAATGGGGCGGGAAACCGGGCGAATGGGAGGCGAACCTGACCGCAGCCCTCAAAGGAATGAAGCCAATCGACGCAAGCCGGGTCTATGCGGAAACCATCTACCGCCTCCGCCGCCGTGGCCACTTCAACGAACGCACAAGGCATCTGGTGATCGATCCCGCCAATATCAACGTCAACCGGATCATCCTCGGACTCGGAGAGATTTTGCGTCTTGATCCCGGTAACATCTATTTTAACAACGCCCTCGCCCATGCGAACATGTCGTTCGTAAGTGACCCCTTCGCTTGCCGCAATGCTCTGCTCGCCGCCGGTGGCATGGTCGATCCCCGTATCTGGGACAGCCGCGAGCATTTCGACAACACCTGTGGAGCATGGCTGCGGGAGAACCTTTCCAAAGTCGAGGAATACTAGACGCATGCGCGATTCCGATACCTCCCTCATCAACGATGACCTGGCGCCCGTCCCTCAGGAAAAGAGGACTTGGTCGCGCTGGAATATCGCGGCGTTGTGGGTCGGTATGGCGGTCTGCATTCCGACATACACGATGGCCAGCGGGCTGATCGGGGCGGGGATGACGTGGTGGCAGGCGCTTCTAACGGTTTTCCTGGGAAACCTGATCGTGTTGATCCCGATGACCCTCAACGCGCATCCGGGCACGCGGTATGGCATCCCGTTTCCCGTGCTCCTGCGTGCGAGCTTCGGCACGCGGGGGGCGAACATCGCGGCGTTGTTGCGCGGAGTGGTTGCATGCGGTTGGTTCGGGATACAGACATGGATCGGCGGGGCGGCGATCTATTCCACGGCGGCGATGGTTTTCGGATTCGAAACGGGAGGTATACCGATCGCGTTCCTCGGAATCACCGGAGGACAACTAGCCGCTTTCCTCTTTTTCTGGGCGATCAATGTGGCCTTCATCTGGAAAGGCATGGAATCCATCAAATGGCTGGAGGTGTTCTCCGCGCCTTTCCTCCTGCTCGTGGGTTTATCGCTTCTGGTCTGGGCGGTTGTGAAAGCGAACGGTTTCGGGCCCATCTTCGCCGCACCATCGGGCTTCGAGACGAACGGCGCGTTCTGGGTCGCCTTCGGTGGCGGACTGACAGCGATGGTCGGTTTCTGGTCGACCCTTTCCCTCAACATCCCGGACTTCTCGCGCTTCGCGAAATCTCAGAAAGACCAGATCGTGGGGCAGTTCATTGGTCTGCCCCCATCGATGACCTTCTACTCGTTCATCGGGATCGTGGTGACGAGTGCGACGGTGATCATTTTCGGCGAGTCGATCTGGGATCCGGTCGAGGTCATCAACCGCATCGGCAACAAGCCGGTCGCTTGCATCGCGCTGGTCGCCCTCGCAATCGCGACACTCTCGACAAACATCGCGGCGAACGTCGTCTCACCCGCCAACGATTTTTCCAACCTCGCTCCGAAACTCATCAACTTCCGCACCGGAGGGCTGATAACGGCGGCCATTGGCATATTCATCATGCCGTGGAAGCTCTACGCGGATCCGAACGGTTACATTTTCACCTGGCTCATCGGGTACGGTGCGCTGCTGGGGCCGATCGCCGGGATCATGATCGCGGATTATTTCGTGCTGCGGAAAAAGCATCTGGAAGTAACGGAGCTTTATAAGACCGACGGAATCTACCGCTACTCCGGAGGCTTTAGCTTCGTCGGCCTGGGGACGCTCGGGCTGGCGGTCCTGCCAAACCTTCCAGGCTTCCTCAACCAGATCGGCGCGGTTTCAGCCCCGAAATTTTTCACCGCGATCTATCCGCAGGCTTGGTTCACCGGCTTCGCGCTGGCCTTTGCCATCTATCTATTCCTCAGGAAACTTTCACCAACCAAGATCAGAATCTAACAAACCAATCCGATGCCCAAGCTCCCACCATTCGACTACACGCCGATCCCGTATGACGGCCCGTCTCCAGATGAAATCCTCGCCATGCGCAAGGAGTTCGTGAACCCGGGGATTTTCCACTACTACAAAAAGCCGGTCTGCATCGTGGAGGGAAAGATGCAGTATCTTTTCGATGAAACGGGGCGCCGTTATCTGGATGGCTTCGGCGGGATCGTGACGGTGAGCGTGGGCCATGCGCACCCGGAGGTCGTGAAAGCGGCGAACACTCAGAACGAGACCATCTCGCACACGACCAGCATCTATCTGAACCCGCAGCTTGCCCTTTACGCGAAGGAACTGGCTGCGAAGATGCCGGGGAATCTCAAGGTCTGCTACTTCGTCAACTCCGGTTCCGAGGCCAACGACCTCGCCGTCCTCATGGCGCGGGCCTACACAGGGAACTACGATCTTGTCGCCCTTCGCAACGCCTACCACGGCGGCAGCGCAGGCACGATGGGACTCACCTCCCACCACACCTGGAAGTTCAACGTCCCCCACTCCTTTGGCATCCAGCATGCGAAAATGCCCGATACCTATCGCGGCCATTGGGGAAATGACGATCCCGAAGCCGGTGCCAAATACGCCGCCGAGGTCAAAGACACCATACAGTTCGGCACCTCGGGACGCATCGCCGCCTTCATCGCCGAATCCATACAGGGAGTCGGCGGCACCGTCGTTTTCCCGAAAGACTATCTGAAGCACGCCCACGCCCACGCCCGCGCCGCCGGCGGCCTCTGCATCGCCGATGAAGTCCAGGCAGGCTTCGGCCGGACAGGCACGCATTTCTGGGGCTTCGAGAGCGAAGGCGTCATCCCGGACATCGTCACCATGGCCAAAGGCATCGGCAACGGCTGCCCGCTCGCCGCCGTGGTCACCACTCCCGAGATCGCCGCCACCCTCGCCGCCCGCATCCATTTCAACACCTACGGCGGAAACCCCGTCTCATGCGCCCAAGGCCGCGCAGTCCTCCGCGTGATCGAAAACGAAGGCCTCCAGGAAAACTCACTCAACATCGGATCCCAACTCGATGCCGGTTTGAAAAAGCTCATGGAGAAACATTGCCTTATCGGCGAAGTCCGCGGCAAAGGCCTCATGATCGGGGTCGAACTCGTGAAAGACCGCACCACCAAGGAGCCCGCCTCCGCCGAGTGCGCCGCCGTCTTCGAGAAATGCAAAGACAAAGGCTTGCTCATCGGCAAAGGCGGCCTGTGGGGCAACACCCTCCGCATCAAGCCGCCGATGTGCATCACCAACAACGATGCGGAATTCATGCTCGAAGTGATTGACGAGGCACTGGCGGAATTATAGCCGTCAAAAAAGTCGCTGACGAATTATTGGCGCGTCACCTTCAGCCGGAGAAACAGGTTCGGAGCCACACGGCTGTGGGTTACGCTGGCCTTAATAAAGCCATTTTCAGAAGGGGTCTTCGGAAACATTGGCAGCGAAATCCCCTGTCCACATTTCGCCGGCTGCGCGTCTTGCCAAATCGTCCCAAGCGGAAAGGTTCTCGCTTTCCTGCCAGGTAAGAATCACATCGGCTGGCGGGGAAACGGGGCGAATAAAGCTAGATCCATCCGGCTCCAGCTTCGGCAAGCGACCCATTCCACCGGATCCGATCGGAGCCCCAGGGCGTAAGCGAGGAGATTGGGGATACCGTCACTTTTCGGGATCGCGGTTTCACGGGCGTCATCTCCGGAAAATCCTTGGGCGGCGATCCATTCCGTGTAGCTCTTGGGAACAAGGGTGAAAGCGTAGGCGGCACCGGAGTTCGAGAAGGTATCTTCGTTGCCATCCTCCCCTTTTGCACCGGCGCAAATTTCAAGACCTGAAATCGCAACCGCGCCGCCGAAGCCATCCCCGGCACCTTCGTTTGTCGCAAGGATGCGGCTTCCTGTCCCCCAGCCGGACGTGCTGCGGTGGAATGTCCAGATACCCCCCAGATTGTTCGCGATGGCGTCCTCACCGGGAGCGCCGCATACTACCCTTTCCCCTGAAATTGCCACCGAGCTTCCAAATTCTGCCGTGGCGGATGGGTTTACGGCTTTCAAACGGGTATCGTCCTGCCATGCGGTCCCGATCTGGTGAAAACGTAGGCCGCGCCCGAGCCGTTTCCCATATCATCCTCCCCGCGCGCACCGATGACTAACCTGCTGCCGGATAGTGCGAGGGAGGTTCCGAAAAAGTCGCCCGCCGTGGCATCTGAGGCGCGGATCACCTGTTGCTCGTTCCATCCGGGCGAGCGGTTCTCGAAGATGTACACAGCCCCCGCTTCCTGTCCGCCATCGTCCTCGAAGGGTGCCCCAACCGCGACACGGATTCCGGAAACGGCGACCGAAGATCCGAACTCATCGAGAGCTCCCGCATTGGTGGCTTTAAGGTAGCCAGACTGCGTCCATGTGGAGCCGGTGCGCGAAAAAACATAGGCCGCACCGGAATCGATGGAATCGTTTTTTAAGCCGGCTTCGAATCTTGCTCCTATGACTATGGTATTTGCATCGATGGCAACCGATGTCCCGAAGTTGTCGCTCTCCCCCGTGTTGTTTCCAAGGAGCTTCTGTTCCTGCGTCCACATCCCGTTCTGGCGGGTGAACACATAGGCAGCCCCGGCAGGATCCGGGAAAAATCCTCCCGATGGAACGCCCCTCTGAGGAGAGCCAACCACGATGGTATCTCCCGAGATCGCAACCGAGCCACCGAACCCGGCTTCGAAGTCACGGTCGGAGGCTTTCAGGTATGCTTGGAAAACCCATTGCCCGTTCTCCAGGATAAACACGTAGGCAGCGCCTGAATCGGTCAGCGAGTTGTCGGACATGCCCGTACCGCCGTCTTCTTTCGGCGCTCCTACGACCAGCGTGTTGCCGTCCATCGCCATTGCCGCCCCGAATTCATCCCCTGCATCGACCACGGGCGGTTTCAGATACTGGCTGGCATTTGCACCCAGGGTGAGAGCCAGAAAGGTGAGTATGCAGATTCTCATGCGCTCAATCGATCCTGTCGGAATTCAGAACCTTCCCCTTGATTTCCGCAGGGATTGCTTCGCCCCTTGAGTACATCCCCGCATACATCCCCACCCTCGCGTCTTCGCGCTTTTTCGGAGAAGGAATGAGATCAACCCATTGGTTGCCGATGTCCGGATAACCCGCTAGCGCCATCGAGTCCGCGATCATTCCGAACGCCATGTCGTAGGTCGAAAAATCAGCCTGTCCGGAGAGCCATGCGGATGCGGCTTCAGGATCGGATGTCATCCAGAGGTAGAGTAGTTCGTTGGCTCGCTTGTAGTCGAACTTCTCGTTCTCCGCCCCGAAGGCTCCAGGCACTTCTTTGGCAAAATCAGTATCACGAGTGGATCCTGAACCGATCGGTGGTTCCGCTGCCTGAAGAACGGGCAGGCTGGCCGTGACAAGTTCATCGGGAAGTTTTGCACCACGCCAGAATTCAGCGCGTTTCTTGTTTTCGTCGGTTTCCTCTGCGGAAGGCCGGTCGGAGGCTTTTGTTTTCAGATTGGTTGCCGCTTGTGTGCCGTTTTCCGTTGGAGGAGCGGAGATCTGAGTCGGGTTTATTACTGTATTTCCAGTAGATGAATGATAGGTCGTGTAAGACCCGTCAGGCCTATCTTTTTTCTGCTTGGACTCGCCGGATGGCCGCAGGAAGAAAATCCCCGCCGCCACGATCGGCAGGCTGCCAATAAAGATAAAGTTAAGCGGGATTCGGGATTTGCTGGACATGGGAAGGTTCCGGTTCGGGGTTGAGATCCTGCTCCTGGATGCCGTCGAAGCGGAGCAGGCGGGCGCTGTTGAAGATAACAAAGAAGGCGGAGAACTCGTGGAAGAATGCCGCGAGGATGGGATTCACATGACCGAGCGAGGAGAGGATGATGGCGACGATGATGAACAGGAAACCGCACAGCAGGTTCTGGTTGATCGTGCCGACGGTCTTCGCGGAAAGAAGGATCAGATCGGGAAGGCGGCGGAGATCATGGCTCATCAGCGCGACGTCCGCCGTGTGAATGGCGACCTCATTTCCAAGGGCGCCCATCGCGACCCCGAGATCGCCTTCCGCGAGGGCGGGAGCGTCGTTCAGGCCATCGCCGATGACCATGACCTTACGGCCTTCCGCACGAAGCTCACGAATGCGGGCGAGTTTGTCCTCAGGGAGGCAGTTCGCCTGGAAATCGGCTATTCCCACCGCCTTCGCGATCGCGGCGGCGACGGGTTCGCGGTCGCCGGTGAGCATCAGGAAATCCGTGATGCCGATGGCGCGGAACCGCTCGATGGCCTCGCGGGCTTCCGGGCGCACCTGGTCTGCCAGCAGGAAATCCGCGACGTGTTGCCCGTCCACAGCTAGAGAAACGAGGCTGAAACAACCGCTGTCACCATCCGTGATAGCGATTCCTTCGGCCGCTAGCCATGCCTGACGGCCTATCATTATCTGGCAGCCTTCTACCGTTCCTTTGAGACCCCTTCCGGAAATCTCCTCGAGCCCCTCGACTTGCGGGAGTTCGCCGGGAGACGATGCGACAATGGCGGCGGCGACAGGGTGCTTCGAGTGGCTTTCGAGCGCGGCGGCGAAACGCTTCGCGGCAGCATCATCCGTCCAGCCGGAATGGAGGCGGGTTTCCTCAACCGCGAGTTTCCCTTGGGTGAGGGTGCCGGTTTTGTCGAAAATCACCGTGTCGATCAGACGTCCCATTTCCAAGTGGCGGGTTCCCTTGATGAGGAGTCCCAACCGCGATGCGCTAGCAATAGCGCTGACCATCGCCGAAGGGCTTGCGAGTACGAAAGCGCACGGGATCGCGACGACGAGCACGGAGATCGCCCGCTCGATATCGCGGGTGAAAAAGAATACCGAGGCGGCGATGAGCAGGATCAACGGCGTGTAGTAACGGGCGTAGTCTTCCGTCATCCGCATGATGGGAGCTTCGGAATTCTTCGCCTCCTCGATGATTCCCTGGACACGGCCGAGGATGGTTTTCTCCCCGGAGACGGTGACCTCGGCTTCGAGGAGACCGTTGAGGTTGGTGGTGCCAGCGAAGATTTGTGAACCTTCGGAAACATCGACCGGAACCGATTCGCCGGTGATGGATGACTGGTCGATGAGCGCATCACCGCCGGTCACGATGCCATCGGCGGGGATCGAATCGCCGGGGAGGATGCGGACTTTGTCGCCGACAACAAGCTCCGAGGAATCGATTTCCACTTCACCTTCTTCGGTAACTTTCTTCGCACGGACGCGGGTGAGTTTGCGGAGTTTCGCGAGGGCGAACTCGACCCCGATCACCGTCCGTTCCTCGATCATCTGGCCGAAGACAAGGATGATCGCAACGATGCCGCCGGTGACGTACCGTCCCGTGCCGAGGCAGGCGGCGAGGGCTAGGAGAACGTATTGATCCATGTAGAACTGCGTCGCGGCGAAGCCGGTCGAGCGGATCGAGGTGACCGTATCGTAAAGGATGGGCAGAGCGATCATCACCGCGCCGATCAGGGCGAAGGTTTCCGAGATACCCGGCTGATCAGGGCGCAGCCAGCGTAGCAAGACTGCGGTGAGGATGAAGGCGGTGGAAGTGAAAAGCAGCAGCAGGCGGCGGCGCATTTCAGGCTCAAGTGAGTAAGTGGCGGCGCTCATATTTAACGAAGGAATTCCGGTGAGGGCTCGACCATGATGGTGGGGGTGGCGCGGTCGGCAGGGAGGAGGGTGCGGGAGGTGACCTCCCGCATGACGGAATCGATGGTATCCCAGTAGAGGCGGTCGGCGGTGAGTTCGGGGGCTTTTTCGTACTCTTGCTGGAATGCTGTGAAAGCCAGCGATTCGCCTTTTGCGGCTGCGACGATTGAAGCGCCGACACCCTGGGTGCGGCTGATCATTTGGGCGGTTTCGGACGCGGTTGCGCGCTGCGATCGCTCACGGTGGGCGGCGGCGTTTTCGAGGAGGGTTTTGGCGAACTGGCGAGCGTTGATCACGTCCTCGAAGGCGGCGAGGACTTGGGTTGGTGGGGAGAGTGAGCGGATCTCCAGGTTTGTGATTTTCACCCCGAGATCGAGTTTGTCGGCTTCCGACTGGACGGATTTCACGACGAAGGAGGTGAGGTTTTCGCGACCTGAGGTGAGGCTGTTGTCGATGGTGTCGCCGGCGAGTTCGTGGGTGAGGGCGCGGTAGCCGAGGCGGGTGAGGACTGCGTTGACCGACTCGCCGGAGGAGAAATATTTGAACGGTTCGGCGATGCGGTAGCGGAGGGTGAAGAGGCCCTGGATGACATTCATGTCTCCGGTGACGGTGTAGCCATCGGTGACGGGATCGAGGAAATCGCCCCAGAGTTTTTCGGTCATCATGGAGCCGGTGCCGCCTTCCATGTTGCGCTCTTTCATCTCTGTCTCGGTCATTTCGCGCTGGCGCTCGAAGCTCTCGCGTTTCTCTCCGGTGGCTATCCAGTCATCGAGCGCGACGCTGATTTCACGGTCGGCCTGGAAGACGATGATTTCATCGAAAGGCGATGGCATGGCGATGAGGATGCCGCCGTGGACTTTCGTCTGGAGCTTTCCGAGGCGCATCACCAGGGCGTTTTCCGAGGGCTGGATGGTGCGGATTCCGGAGAATCCGTAGATCACGAGAAAGACGAGAAGCGCCCATTTCGCCACCGGGGTGAGGCGTTTCAGGAAGACGAGGAGTGCCTCGACCAGCCGTCCCTGTTCGCGGAGTTTCTTCATGGATTGGAGACGTTGGCGGGAGTGAGGGTGGGCTTCGGTTTGGTTGGTGAGACGAATTCCACGGGGTTTTCCGATGCTTTGTTCTGGAGGAGGTTGAAGGGGGAGGTGTTGGTATCCAGGACGAGGGTGGTGTTCTTATCGACGACGGCGCGGAGGCTTTGGAGGGAGCGGAGGAAGCGGTAGAACTCTATATCGCGGCCGTGGGCTTCGGCGTAGATTGAGGCGGCTTCGGCCTCGGCCTTTCCGCGCATTTCCTCGGCGGTCTTGCGGGCGTCCGCGATGAGGCGGCGGGCTTCGGTATCGGCCTCGGTGATGATGCGGTCGGAGTCCGCCTTGCCCTCGGCGCGGTAGGTGGAGGCCTCGCGTTTGCGCTCGGCGCGCATGCGGCGGAAGACCGATTCCGTGTTGCCCTTCGGCAGCTTGATCTCGGTGATGCCGACGCTGACCAGCTCGACTCCAAAGTGCTCGCGGGCGTCGGCTTGGGCGAGGGCGAGGATTTCGCTTTCGAGCTGCGGCATTCGGTTTTCCTTTTCGCCGATGAGAGCGGAGAAATCGTTACGGCCGACGACGGAGTTCCGCATGCTGGTGATGAGGGAATCGAGTTTGGCGGATGCGAGGGCGGGGGTCTCGACGTTGTTGAGGAACTTCAGCGGATCGGCGACGCGCCATGCGAAATACATGGGGATGATGACGTTGCGCTTGTCGCTGGTGAGCGTCTCGGAAAGGCGGATGGTGCCGTGCTGGAGGCGGGTGTCGATAAGCTTGACGCGCTCGATGGGGACGGGGAGGTGGAAATACCAGCCTGCGTCCGAGAGGGTGCGGACGGGTTTTCCGAAGCGGAGGATGAGGCCGTCCTCATTCTCGTTGACGATGACGCTGGAGGAGGCGAGCACGACGACCGCTCCGATGGCGGCGAACATCGCGAGGCGCAGGAAGGTAGCCCCTTTTCCGGAGGCTGTGGATTCGGTTTCTTCGGACATGGTCATTCGTTGGTGAGGTCTGGCATGGTGGGGGCTGACATTTCGCCCTGTCCGCGCTGGAGGAAGCCATCTACCTCGAGATCGAAGGAGGTGCGGAAGGTCTCAAGATCGGGGACGAGGCGCTGGACTTCGGGTAGGGAGGGATCGCTGAAATCGGGGTTGAGGACTTTGCGGAGATCGACGAAGGCCGGGAGTTCGTTTTTGAAAGAGGTGTCCATCACCAGCTTCTTGGCGCCGGACAGCGTCTCGTCGAGGGAAAGGAAGGTTTCGCGGATGCGGTAGATTTCCGGCTGGCTATTGTAGGCGGCGGCGAGGCGGGTGAAGCGGTCGGCCTGTCCGAGCACTTGGAGGACGCGGGATTTTCCTTTTTCGACGGCTTCCAGCTCTGTTGTGAAAGCGGTGGCGCGGGCGCGGGGGAGGGTTTCGTTGGCGCGGGCCTCGGCGGAGTGGATCTGCGCTTGCTTGTCCTCCATCGCGGCCATGACATCCTGGAACGCGCCCGCGACCTCGATGGGCGGATGGATATCGCGGAGATAGACCTCGACGATTTCGATGCCGCTTTGCTCGGCATCGAGGGCGGCCTGGAGATCGTTTTTCAAAAGTGTGCGGAGATCCTCGCGACGGGTGGTCATGATCTCGAACGAGGAAAGGCGGACGGCCTCGTGGAGCAATGCCTGGCGGGCGAGGCTGGCGAGCCAGTCGCGGGAGAAAGCGGATGTGCTTCGCGTGGGCGACGGGATCCGAGATGCGGTAGAGGATGGGCACGCTGATGGCGAGGAGGTCGTCGCCGCTGCCGACGAGGACGTGTTCCTCACCGACGTAGTGGGATTTCTCCCAAAGGATGGGTTCGCCGGGATCGCTCTCGAAGCCGATGGTGTGTGTTTCAATTTTCGTGGTGGAAACGCGCTCCACGGATGCGAAAGGGCGCGGGAGGGTGAAGTGCAGGCCAGCGCTTAGAGCGGTGTCATCTAGGGCGCCCAGGCGGCGGTGGAGGCCGAGGTGGCCGTTGGGGATTTCATGGATGCCGCTGGCGAGCCAAGCCATCCCGCCGACGACGAGCGCCATGGGAAGGAGGGAGCGGCGGACGGCGGGCCACATCCACATTTCCGGAAGCTGGAGGGAGAACTCGTCCTCGAATTTTTGCTTCGGAGGGAAAGCGGCGTTGTATGGCGCGCCCCAGAAGCGGGTGAAGAAAAACGTCCCGAGCGGGGCGGACTGGTGCCAGAGGCGGCGCGGGACGTAGAGGCGTGCGATGGAGCGGACGGCGGTCTCCGTGATGGAAAGGGCCGTCAGCGCCATCAGTACCATGGCAAGGAAATGATGGAAGGGTGACTTCAGGTAAACCTCCGCGAAGAGCACGGCGGCGGCGAGCAGGTGGAGGACGGAGAGCAGCCGCCAGTGGCCGAGCCGGGAGGCTGTGGCGTGCGTGATTTCGGCATCGGCGCGCGTGGCGAGGCTGCGGTAGATTTCGAGGAAAGCGAGGGTGCATCCGGCCAGCAGGAGAGTGACGGGGACGAGGGGCGGGACGGTATCCGCCGCGTGCGGGGCGGATGGGAAAGCGGAAAGGAGAACGGGCAGGGAAAGGGAGATGGCCGTGACGGCGCAGATGCCCGCGACAAAAAGGATGGCGCGGGCGAAGGTGAAGGAGGTAAATTCCCAAGCGGAACGGAGCCGCGGGATGAAACCTTTTCCCGACGAAGCGGGAGGCTGGCGAAGGGAATCGCGAAACGAATGGTTCAGCGCAAGTCCGAGCGACCAGATGACGAAAGCGACCGAGCCGATGATCCACGGGGATAGCGTGAGTCCGGCGAGAAGGAGGACAGCCAGTGTCTCGATGGCGAGAAAGACGGTTATCGCTTCAGGTTTCCGGTGGCTGGTGCGGTGCATTTTAAGGGGATCAATCTGGCAAAGAAGGCCCCGGCCGAAAGAATCGGCCGGGACCGTTGTGAACACTATGCTTGCAGGAGATTAAGGAGTAACACGCATGAGCATGATCTGGCCGTCTTCGTTGACGGCTTTCTCTGCGTCACTCAAAGTATTCGGATCCGGTCGGATGGTGCTGAATACGTCTCCGTTACCATCCGGCATGTTGGTACGGATGGAGCGTTTGGTGGAGCCGGTGGAGTTTCCTGATCCGTCGAGGATGTTAACGGACTGGTCGTGCGCTTGGATATTGATAACGAAGGTTCCTTCACCGAAGATGTGGCTGGAGTCGATCACACCGGAGGATTCCCAACGGCCTGCTGCGAGCGAGCTGTGGTTGTCACGGCTTTCGACATAGGCGTAGTTGAACGTCGCCTGGAGCTTGGCCGCGAGGTTGTTATTGCGGTCGAGAGTCCAGACACCGGAGTTGCGGCCGTATTGGGCGTAGATTGCGTTGGCGGGGCTGTTGGTATCCTCGCAAACGACGATGAAGTCCTTGCTGACGGCGATGTTGTCGATGCTGACGGGGTAGTCGGTGCCTGCGGCCAAGGCGGCTGCCTTTGCTGCAGCCACCGCCTCTGCGTCGTCGCCAGGGTTTCCAAACGTATAGTTTGCGACAGCCTGCGTTCCACCGTTTGCGTCGAAGTATGGGCCGAAGTAGGTGCCGGTGTAGGTGCCGCCGGGTGTGGCAATGAGTTCCGCGTTGTAAACGAGGCCGAGTTTGCCGTCGCCGGTCGGGTTTACGGGATCCATGGTCACCTCGTAAAGACGACCAAGGGTGTTGGCTCCGCTGCCGCCTGTAGCTCCGATGAAAAGGGTGCGGGTCGGCTTGGCCGGATCGAATTCGCAGTCCTCGACGCGTGCCATGGCGAAGCCACCGGCCGCATCGGCTGCGACTTTGAGTTCGTTGCTGTTGAGGGCTTCGGCGCCGGGGATTTCGACCCACTCGGTGTCGATGGCATTGGCGGCACCGGTCTGGGTGAGGGTGCCGTTGTTTGCCTGGAGGCTGGAGTCGGTGCTCGCGCCTTTTGCCGCGAGGACGTAGGTTTTCCCGGAGGCGAGGCCGTTCTTGGCGATGGGATCGCTGCCGGAGCGGGATTTCTCACCGACGAACATATAGACGTAGGAAGGATAGCCGGCGTCCTCGGTGGAGATCACGACGGTGTTGCGGTCGCGGCGAGGCTGGACGAGGGTGGTTTCACGGGCAACGCGACCAAGGGCGGGAAGCGTATGCATTTTCCCATCGACTACGGCAACGGCCTGCGCGCCACCGCCATTGGCGTCGTTGTCAAAGACCGCCCCGAGGCCGCTTTCCTCGTTGGTGAAGAAGAACGGACGGTCGAGACCCTGGATGCGTCCGGCGAAAGAGCCGGAGCAGAAACGGGCGAAAGCGTTCGCATCGTTCTCATCGGGATTGTCGATTTCCGACGCCGTTGACGACCACCGAGCTGTGGGCAAGGCCGCCTTCGATGATGCTGCCGTCCGCATCAAGGGAGAAACGGGAAACGTAGGCACCCTTCAGTTGCGTGGCCGCACCCGGGATGGGAGCGGTGGTCACGCTGTTTGGAAATTCGTGGGCGACGTAGAGGATACGCTCGCCGGTGACCCGGTCGCGATCGATTCCCATGGCATCCGGAATGCCGGTGAAGCGGTATTGCTCCCCGGCGGAGTGGCACCGGTGAGGGGCATGAGATCGCCGACGGTGAGGAGCGGCTGGAAGCTGAAGTCGGCGTTGACCGAAGGGGCGAAGTAGGAGGCCTCGGAAGTGAGAACGCCCGCGTTGAGACCGGTGGTTGCGAGACCGGCGGCAAGAAGTGTGGAGTATTTCATTTTGATAATCGTTGTTAGGTTGGGATTGAAAATTAAGCGGAGCGGCGACGGCGGAGTGCCATCAGGGAGGCCGGCGAGGCCTGCGAGAACGGAAACCGATGGCTCGGGGACAGCCGCAAGCGAGACGACCCCGCCTCCGGAGAACGCTCCGAGTGATGTGGCTGCGCCGGACGCGGTATTTATGGAGTAAAGCCCGGTGGTGAAACCGTCAGTGGAAAGCGCCGCGAAAACGTTTCCGTCAGCATCTATTGCCATTCCGCCGACCGATGTGACATCGATTCCGAGAGAGCCGACCGTGAAGACTTCACCGAATGACGGATCGATGATCCGGCCGAAAACATCGAGTGCCTCGTCAAGCACGTATGTCTCAAAAAACATCGGATCCACTGCGATCCCGAAGAGGCTCGGGGTCGCGGACGCATTCATGTCGCCGGAAGCGTATGTGATCGGGCCAGTCATCAGGCCGGAACCGTCGGTTCCGAAGAGCGAGACACTGGCGTCGGAGAGGGAAGCGAACACCAGCTTCCCTGTCGAAGGGTCGTAGTCGAAGCCCGCGTCGAAGCTCCCGAGTGCGAGCGAGCTGCCCGATGGGGTGGCGGCGCCAGTATTAGAGATCGTATAGAGTTGGCCGACGTATCGAGTCCGTAGTGGCGGCCGTTGTCACTATTGAAGGCGATGTTCGTAATAAAATTACCGTTCGCAGTGCCAGTGATAGGGTTACTGGAGACATAGCTTCCCGGTGCGTCCGAATTGAACGTGACCAGGTCGTTCGTCCCCGTAACCCCGACCAGTAGCGCGCCGTGTGCCCCCGTGGCGAGGGTGAGTGCAATGATGGTAGATTTCATTTTAGTGAAGTGGATTGTTGGGAAATGGATTCACTCCGGACGGGATTCGCTCGGAGGAACATGTGGAAAGAACAGCAACCTGAATCACTCGGGAAACTTTTCGTTGTGACCAAATTGACAGTGAGTTTCCCGTCACGGAGGACGGACGGCGTTGTGACTCGGGCGTCACATTGGGATGCCGGATCGCCGGAAATCCCGCTTTCCGGAAAAGAGAGTATCTGGACTCAGCGTTCCGTCGAAGTCTTCCCAACGGATGTTCGCTTTCGTAGCAGGACAGCGACCAAGACTTTCCGCCAGTCACCCTTCCTCAATTCTGGAAGCGATGCCACACCCTTGCTCATCCAGCAACGCCAGCGCTTGGCTTGCCAGATTCTCAGCCTCCGCCTCATCGTGCGCACGCGCAACCCCATCGCGCCCGACAACCTTTCCACCCCCTTCATTTCCGATCGAATTTCATCCCTGTGACAAGATTCGGCTCCGGGGTTTCGAGGAGAAGATGGGAATGATTTCCCATCAACGCCAAGGCATGATCCCGCCAGCCATGACTCCCGCACACCTGCGCCAACCGGAGTAAGAAAGATTTCCTGTCCCCATCACTTTCAAAAATCACCAGGCCGCCCATACTCCTTGCCTGGCGTTCCGGGTACGGGCATGATTCCACCGGGATCCCCTCACTCGCACCATGGATGTCCAGAGCCTGTTCCTGAACGCCTTCATCTACCTCTCTTCGGCACTCATCGCGATTCTCCTGGGGAAACGCCTGGCGCTCGGCGCGGTGCTCGGCTATCTCGCCGTCG
Organism: uncultured Verrucomicrobiae bacterium; assembly: GCA_963758175.1. Taxonomy (GTDB): domain Bacteria; phylum Verrucomicrobiota; class Verrucomicrobiia; order Verrucomicrobiales; family Akkermansiaceae; genus Luteolibacter. The sequence continues at coordinate 10,259 of CAVWUI010000003.1, read as the reverse complement.
GCATGGTGATCGGCCCCTGGGGTCTGGAACTCATCGGCAGCCAGAGCGAGGATGTCATGCACTTCGCGGAATTCGGCGTGGTGATGATGCTGTTCCTCATCGGCCTTGAGCTCGAGCCGGCCATCCTCTGGCGCATGCGGAAAAAAATCCTTGGCCTCGGCGGACTCCAGGTCGTTTCCACCGCGGCAGCCATCGCCGGGATCGCCATGCTTTCCGGCCTCGGCTGGCAGCCCGCGCTCGCCATCGGCCTCATCCTCTCGCTGTCCAGCACCGCCATCATCCTCCAGACACTCAGCGAGCGGGGCCTGATGCCACCGGGCGGGAAAAGGCGCGTTCGCCGTCCTGCTTTTCCAGGACATCGCCGTCATCCCCATCATCGCCGCGCTCCCCTTGCTGGCCACACTCCCGAAGCCGGAAACCCCGGGCGGCCACCACGGCCACCTTCCGCTCGAATCATTTCCCGGCTGGGTGCAAGCACTCGGCACCATAGGCGCGGTCGTCCTCGTCGTCCTCACCATGCGCCTCGCATCACGCCCGCTCTTCCGCATGATCGCCGCCACACGCCAGCGGGAGGCCTTCACCGCGGCAGCCCTGGTGCTCGTCATCGGAGTCGCCATCCTCATGACCATGGTCGGCCTCTCGCCCGCGCTCGGCGCTTTCGTCGCAGGTGTCGTCCTCGCCAGCAGCGAATACCGCCACGAGCTCGAGAGCGATCTCGAGCCGTTCAAGGGACTCCTGCTCGGCCTGTTTTTCATCGGCGTCGGAATCGGCATCGATTTCGGGCACATCGCGCGGAACCTCCCGCTCGTCATCGGCCTGACCACCGGACTCCTGCTGGTAAAAGGCCTGCTTCTCCTCCCCCTCGCCCGCCTCAACGGTCTGCCGAAGGATGCTTCCGTCCTCTTCGCCTGCTCCATGGCCGCGGGCGGCGAGTTCGCCTTCGTCCTCCTCGGACTCGCCTTCACTGGCGGCATCCTTGATGAGAGCACCGGCCGCACCATCATCGCCGTCGTCGCCATCTCCATGGCGCTCACCCCGGTGCTCATCATCCTCGCCCAGAAATATTTCTTCCGGAAAGCGGGTGAAGCCGCGAGCTCCCGTGAAACGGATGTCGAGGACGAGCACTCACCCGTCATCATCTGCGGCTTCGGCAGATACGGCCACACCGTCGGCCGCCTCCTGCGCACCCAGGGCATCGCCTGCACCGTCCTCGACCGCGACGAGGAACAGGTCGATCTCCTCCGCAACATCGGCATCCCCGTCTTCTACGGCGACGCCTCCCGCCCGGATCTCCTCGCAGCCGCAGGCGCCGCCCACGCGAAATTCCTCGTCATCGCCCTCAAGGACGGCCACATCGTCTCGAAAATCATCTCCACCGTACGCCACAGCTTCCCGCATCTGAAAATCTTCCTCCGCGCCCACAGCCGCCTCGAGGCCTACGAATTCATCGACCTTGGCGAAGAGCGCATCTACCGGGAAACCCTCGAATCCTCCCTCGCCATGAGCGCCGATATCATGGCCGAGCACGGATTTGAAAAAAGCCGCGCCGAGCGCATCGCCCTCCGCTACAAGCAGAACGACGAGCGCATGGTCCGGGAAATGGCCGCCCACCGCCACGACCGCAAACAATACGTCGGCAAAGCCAAGGAATACGTCAAAGCCCTCGACGAGCTGATGCGTCGCGATGCCGGGGAAGCTCCTAATCCAACCGATCCCTGATCATCCCACCCGGATCCGCCCGCTGGCCTCCCCCCTGCGTCCAGGCATCATGCCCCGGGCACTCGGGAAAATTCCGCAAGACTCACCATGCGTACTCCATCACCATAGCCCGGATGCATAAGGTCTGTCCCTTTGTGATGACGACAGCACCGCACCCGCCTCTGAGATGTATAAGGAGGCCGAGGGTCTCGAGAAACAGATCGCCGCCGCCAAGGCAGACATCGACGCCGCCGGGGAGGCCGTTTCCCAGAACACCTCTTACCAGGAAGCCAGGAACAAGGTCGCCGAAAGCACTCCCCCACGTCCTGATCTCTCCGCCGCTCTCGGAGGAGGGGCACCCGGCACGGTCGGCGAACTCAACGAGTTCCGCGAAAACCTCAACCGTGCCGAGAACGAGATGCAGGACATGAACTCACGCGCCGACGCTGCCTTGGGACGCAGTGCGCGGAGGAGTCTCTCCGCCTCTTCCTTCGCATCCGGTGCCGCCATGTCCTCCGCCGCCGCGATGACCGACAGGTTCGGCCAGATCGTGGATATGACCGGTTTCGGAAACTCCGCCGGAAACGGCGATTCCAAGGAAATGCGCATGGACGAGTCCGGGGACGGTGCCGCCATGACCTATTCCACCAACCTCAAGGCGCTCCAGCTCGACGAAGGGAAGATCATCAAGGCCGCCATGCCAGGCCGACGCTTCACCGAGGCGAGCATGCGCAAAGGATGGCTTTACCTCGATACCTGAGTATGTCGTCGGCCCCTGGGAGAACAATTCGAAAGTCGATTACACGGTCAAGCATCCTCCCGAGTTCGGTATCGACTTCGACGCCAGATATTACGACGGCAAATTCGCCGGAAAGCCCGGCCACCCCTACGAAGTCCTGGAATGGGAGTTCTACCAGTCAGACCAGGTCCGCTGCCAGCCACCCGCCGTCTATGGTGCCGCCACATACTACGCCTACACCGATGTCTGGTTCGAACAAGCCCGCGACATGCTCATCGCCGTCGCCTCGGACGATGCCTCCAGCGTCTGGCTCAACGGACAGATCGTCTGGCAGGACACCGGCCAGTCCTCCTGGTCGCTCGGCGAGGGCTACCGAAAAGTCCACTTCCGCCAGGGCTTCAACGACGTCCTGGTCCGCATCGAGAACGGCCCCACCCACTGCGTCTGGAGCGTCGTCCTCTGCCCCCCGGAAATGCTCGGCAAATAAGCTGGCCTCCCCTCTACGGTATTCGGCAGGGAAGTGGCGTCGCTCTCCTGTATCCTCGGAATCCGTTCTACTGCCGGAAAGCGTCTCGAAATGCTCCGACAAAACCGCCGGAGGCTCTGGACTGCGGAAGCTCCTATCCGCAGCTTTGTCAGTGCGTCCTCCTGAAAGGTGACAAGGGGCGGTAACGAATCCAAACGGTCATGGACGCGCCCTAATACAACGGGAAAAGCTCACCACCCATTGCAAATAGTTCTCCTCCGTCCGCAACGCATAATTTCCTTCCCGCATCAGCCGCACCACCTCCGCCGTCTGGCAAACCATGAATGGCTCCACCCCTCCCGTGTGACTTAATTTATTTAAATAACCTTCAAGGGAATCCTTCTTCGAGATCCCCGCAGGCCGCTGCCGGAACGCCGCACCCCACCGTTCAAGATGCCGCAAATAATAAGGCCTTGCCTTCTCCGGAACCCTCTCCCTCACCAGAAGATCCTGAAAATCCCTTGAGAACTCATCCTTCTTGTGACTTGTCATCCCACCACATCCTGGTATTTTCAAGGCGTCGGCAACGCAAAAAATCCGCTGACACAAAAAGCGGGAAAAACGGTTATCCCACACAGTGACTTAAAAAAATTTTCTCTCATCAATCTAATAAACTGTTATCCAAGAAAATTCAAACAACCACATCCATGAAGACAACCACATCCAAAATCCTCGTCGCGTTCTTCGCGATTCTATCCACACTGAACGCCAATTAACTGATTAAAGTTTCTGCGGTATCGGACGCGTCTGGGGCAGAATTTGAAGAGATGCCCTACACCAATGGCGAATTAGGACAGACGCTCAACGTAAACAAAGTTCCCATTGTTTCGACCGCTGATGTTTCAACCTTATCAGTTGGAGAAGATCCGCTAGTCGTCATCGTTAAGTTAACGCCAGAGGGAAGAATGAAGATGATGAAGGGCACAGCAGATATGGCGGGCAAGCGCATTGCAGTCATCATCAATGACCGGATTCAGGTCGTCCCCATGTTACAGCAAGCTCCTTTGGGCGGAGAATTTCATATTTCGGGGTTCAAGCAAGCGAAAGAAGCAAAGGCGCTTGTAGATGAATTCAATAAGAAAGAGGGATAACAAGTCGGAGATGGCGACGCCGAGGAAGCCGTCTGATTAAATTCGGGCTTTACACCGGCGCGCCATTCCTATGACGTTAGGCAAGAAATCATGAAGAGTAGTTTTAGATATATTGCACCGACATTCGTGATCATCGGGTCAATATTGCTAGATGTGCTCACATTTCTCAACATGATGTATTTCTACTATGGTTGGACGGAATTTGCCCTAGCCGATAGGACTAAGGAGGTTTGGACGCAGGAAGAGGTAAACTCTGCATTCCGATCCTTTGTAGCTAACGGGTGGAGTGGGATCGTGGTGCAGGCCGTGCCTGTCGGGATCGTTTTGTTGGCCGGAATCTTCTGCTTCATTCAATCCCATAATAACAAGAAGCCTAACAAGTCGGAGATGGCGACTCCGAACCAGCCGTCTGATTAAATTTGGGCTTCTCACCGGAGCGCCATTCCTTTAACGTTATCCAAAGAAATGAAGACCTTCGCACTACTCATCTCCCTTGCGATACAAACCGCTGCATTTGGCGGAGCTCCGACCGAGGCACTTGAGACTTTAAGAAGTCGGCGCATGCGAAGGACTTTGAGGGCACTTGGGCGCACGCAGCCAAGTTTGAAGGCCTCCCCAACGAAGCGACAGAATACTTCAAGGGCAAGGTTCAGCGATTTATCGACCTTTGTGACAAAGGTTGGGATTTTGAGATCGTCGAAGAGAAGGTCGAAGGGGAGTGCGCCGTGATTGTAATCAACGAGTCGAAGAAAGCAGGTGAGAAGGCGTTTGATCTCGACCCAGCCTATTTGATTAAGCAAGGAGACGAATGGAAGGTGTTTTAAGATATAACCGACTGGGATATTGCCGAGCAGGTGGCCAAGGACAAAGTTGATTCGTTTAAGAAGCTGGAAGCATGGTTTGAGGCACGCAAGGCAGAACTAAAAAAGAAGGATAACAAGGCGGAGATGGCGACGCCGAGGAAGCCCTCTGATTAAATTCGGGCTTCTCACCGGCGCGCCATTCCTATAACGTTCTGCAAGAAATTAAGACACGATGCTTCCTAGTAAAAAAACATTCATTGGTGCGTCGCTCGTCCTAACCGCTTTCCTTCTGCAGATAATCCTCGGTTTCGGCACAAGCAGAATACTCGAAGATCTTTCTGCGACATTGCAATCCACACCCCAGCTAGACAATCTTGATGCATCGCTTGATCAGGTGCATCACCAGTCTAATATTCTTTTTCTTGGTTTTGGGATAAGTTGGATACTGATTTTGGTGGGAGCTATTTTATTCGTTGTTGGCGTTTACCAGAACTGCAAGGCGACAGAAGACTTGATAGCGAGGCTCAACAATCTACAAAATGAAGAGGCAGAACAAGGCGGAGGAGCCGACGCCGAACCCGCTGTTTGATTAAATTGGGAGTTCACACCGGCGCGGCTCTCCTATAACGTTCGGCAAGAAACGAAGACATATGCGTGCATTCCTCCAAGATCGAATACGACTCGTCAACGAACTCGTTGTAGGTGGACCGGAAGTTGCATATGCAGACCTAATTTTAATACTGACCGCAGTGATTTCGGGATGTGCTGCTGCCCGTTGGCCGGGAAGTGGTATCGATCGCAATCGATACGTGGAGTTGCTCGTTCAACACTCCCCGGCAGAATTTCACTGCGATTACGTCTGCGTAGCTGGACTTCTGCGCTCGATTTGATCGCCGAGTCCGAGACACCGTGGGGTAAGCCTGGAGATGCAACACGGATTTACACCGATGAGGAGATAGATATGAGCCTTAGTGACGCGAGGTTGCAGTACCCCGATCTAAGCGTGAAGGATTTGAAGGATCACGCCTTTGCAACTTTGGTGTACAGCTGGCTTCGATGTTCGTATGCACACGAATATGCGCTTACGAGATCCGCCAAGACCCACATGCCACCGTCGCAGGAAGAAGCAAGAATAAGCTATATCGGAAGGCTTGCGATCGATGGAGGCATCCGAGAATGTCTGCATTTCATCTCCAGTATCTGATTAGATTGGCTTCACATCATGCTGATCACGTGGCACAATCACCTCAACAAAGACCCAGCACATGGTGGCTCCAACAACCATAAATCAAGAAGCCGAACAAGGCGGAGATGGCGACGCCAAGGAAGCCGTCTGATTAAATTCGGGCTTTACACCGGCGCGCCATTCCTATGACGTTCGACAGGTAAATTAGAGAATGAATATCCGATGCACGTTCTCCTCGAGTCAGATATATTTCCGAATCGCAATAAATCTAAGAATCCCCTACTCCGAGACTCAACGATGAAGCAAAGTCACACAATCAATTGCTCGGGTTACGTGCGGATTCTTCGGAGGAGATCAATTCGGGCGATTCAGGTCAGGCGGAGTAAATATGGTCGAACAAGTCGGAGATGGCGACGCCGAGAGCGCCCCCTGATGAAATCGGAACTTTACACCGGCGCGCCATTCCTATAACGTTCGGCAAAGAAATTTCATGTTCCTTCGCACTTTAGACCATGCAGACCGACCAAGATGCCAAGATCTACACTCATTGCCCGATTTGTGGCCGCCTTCTCACCGCTGATGGAATAACCGGGAATGAACTCAAGGGTTCGTATTGGATCTGCGAGTGCTGTGGATGTGAGTATGGATTCGACGACAACCCTTGCTATCGCCAAAAGTGGATCGACGAGGGGTGTTCATGGTTCAGTCCGTCGGCAAGACCGGCAAACTGGTATTTCGATGATCAGATCAAGCACGCAGACCTTACATGGGACAACCCTTCATCAAGGTAGATAGAAAGAAAAAAGCCGAACAAGGCGGAGATGGCGACGCCAAGGAAGCCGTCTGATTAATTTTGTGCTTCACCCCGGCGCCGCCATTCCTATAACGTTATGCAAGAAAATGCCTTCCTACACAGTTAGATCGATAATTCGCTGGGCACCGCGCCAAGACCAGCAAAAGCAATATCTCTACGAAGAACGCATTACCGCTTGGAATGCAATTTCTTTAGATGAGGCTCTCGAACTTGCCGAAGCGGAAGCGAAAACCTACGCAATGGACAAAGGATTCGTAGCACTCGATCTTTTCCAGGGCTATTGGCTTTTCGATGAAGTCGGAATACTCCCACAAGGTAGCGAGATATTTTCACTGATCCGTGAGAGCAACTTGGATGCCGATCCATATCTTGACGCCATCTTCGATACTGGAACCGAACGCCAAAGCAACTACTATACGAATCCAACCCAACAAAACGAAGAAGCATAACAAGTCGGAGATGGCGACGCCGAGGAAGCCGTCTGATTAAATTTGAGCTTCACCCCGGCGCCGCCATTCCTTTAACGTTCTGCTAATAGAAGACTAGGTTCTATGCGAATTTTCCGAGGCGACGGACTGACGAGGTTTCGAAAGTCCCAGAGCTGGCGAAAGAAAAAATCGTGAAATCGAAAGTTGGAGATAGTTCGCTTGGGTTGCGTTATTGCCTTTATTCGGAGCTGCCAGACGAGTTCGGAGCTGGAACCGGTGCAGAACAAGTCGGAGATGGCGACGCCGAGAGCGCCCCCTGATGAAATCGGAACTTTACCCCGGCGCGCCATTCCTCAAACGTTAGCTAAAGAAATGAAGAACCGGAGAAAGATCCTCATCGCAGTTGGAATAATTATCCTAATAGCCATCGCAATCGTTCCGGTGAGGCCAAAATATGGAGACAGGCCTTTCATGTCTCACGGGCAGTGGGCGCAAGATGCTGACGAGATCACCAATCTGCTTTCGGCATACGACTGATGAAGAAGCAACTTGGGCACCAGAATGATACAGATCAACGTCGACCAACTGACCGGATTGAATGGATACTCAATCCTTGGAGTCGAAGGTCTCTTTGGACGTCGGTCAGTATCAGTTATCGGATACGTGACAGAGCAGGATGCTTCTCAATTCTACCGCGAAGAAGATGTAATATGGATCGGCACAGAGGACATCCAAAAGCTGCGGAAGATAACTAAAGAAAGCTAACAAGGCGGAGATGGCGACGCCGAGGAAGCCGTCTGATTAAATTCGAGCTTTACACCGGCGCGCCATTCCTTAGACGTTCGACAGGTAAATTAAGAGAATATCCGATGCACGTTCTCAGTCAGATATTTCCGAATCGCAATAAATTTAAGAATCCCCTACTCCGAGACTCAACGATGAAGCAAAGTCACACAATCAATTGCTCGGGTTACGTGCGGATTCTTCGGAGGAGATCAATTCGGGCGATTCAGGTCAGGCGGAGTAAATATGGGCGAACAATCGAAGATGGCGACGCCAAGGAAGCCGTCTGAATTAAATTTGAGCTTCCAGAGCGGCGCGCACTCCTATAACGTTCGACAGGTAAATTAAGAGAATATCCGATGCACGTTCTCAGTCAGATATTTCCGAATCGCAATAAATTTAAGAATCCCCTACTCCGAGACTGAACGATGAAGCAAAGTCACACAATCAATTGCTCGGGTTACGTGCGGATTCTTCGGAGGAGATCAATTCGGGCGATTCAGGTCAGGCGGAGTAAATATGGTCGAACAAGTCGGAGATGGCGACGCCGAGAGCGCCCCCTGATGAAATCGGAACTTTACACCGGCGCGCCATTCCTATAACGTTCGGCAAAGAATTGAATACATTTAGCGAGCCAACAAAGATGACTCGCAAGACAACCTGTGAACGTAAGATATGACCGTTAACATGCACGGCTATGGCTCGCCAGTCCTCGGAGTTGTGCTCTGTGTCAGTGCTGGGATATTTGTGATCCTCGGTGCGATAAAAGACTGGGACTGGTTCTTCGACTGCACGAGTATCGATACGCTGTTGGGGAGAAGGGCAGCTCGGATATTCTTTGGTTTACTAGGCGGTTTCTTCAACGCTTTCGCACTTATCCTTTTGAAACTGCACTATGGTTGATGCCTCACAAATCCAACAAAGAAGCCGAACAAGTCGGAGATGGCGACGCCGAGGAATCCGTCTGATCAAATTGGATCTTGACCCCGGCGCGCCATTCCTATGACGTTCGGCAATAAATTCATGAAGGCCATCCTTATCGGTTTAGTTTCAGCCTTCTTCTGAGTATACGTGATCTGGCTGATCGCTAGAGAGAACGGGCTCAACCACGACCCCGTAGAAGCAGGCCTAATCAAGAGCTTTGCATATTCTGCGATAATCGCTTTTCCTGTCAGTTTGTTAGCGCATGCGGTCGTATCGCTACTCAGTTGGCGAATCCTGTGGATCACTCCTGTGGCACTTGGAATCGTCTCAATAGTTGCAGTCGGGTTAGGCGATCGCTTCTCGCCTATGACTGCTCGCAGGGCACCGGCAAATCGAATAATGCTCTAATCCCGGTGGCACTGCGGACGGCTAAAGAAGGCGGGCGCGTTCTAATCTTCGTACCGACTCGCGGACTGGCAAAAGAGTTTAAGGAACGCCTCAATAAACGAGCGGGCGAAGATATTGCGGCGACTCACTTAGACAGCAATTATTACAGCGCGGCGATCGTCGTATCCTGTCCTGAATCTGCCTATAAGTTCAAAGGGCAGAAGTTTGATGCGCTCTTAATTGATGAGGCTAACGAGTGTTTGCACCGCATTGAATCGGCAGAACTAGGCAACGCAGGCCCACAAAGTCTAGCGGCATTTAGAAAGCTACTTGCTTCTACAAAGACGGTGGCGATCGCTACGGCGGCAATGAGCGGACGGACGCTCGCAGCAGCTCAAACTATCGGCGGATTTACGCCTGATGAGACACAGCTACAGCGGCGTTCTAGGCCAGAGACGTTAATGAACGTCACTGAGTACGACAATTTTTATCACTGGCTGCGAGAAGTTATTGAGGCCGTGCGCGAGGGCTGGAAAATCGCTATTCCGACAGGTAGCCAAGGTAAGGGCCGTGCTATCGACCGGATTTTAAGGGCGCTATTCCCTGATAAGAACGGCGTCGTCATCGATGGCAAAGCCACGATGCAAAATCAGCGATCGCAGTTTCTAGTCAATCCCGATGCATTCCTAGAAGTAACGAAGCCAGACTGGTTTATTTTTACGCCCGTCATCAATAGCGGTGTCTCAATCGAGGGGCAGCATTTTATATTCAGTTCGAGTACATCACACCTCATGAGGGAGCGCAAAGCGCGTCTCAGCGTGGCGAGCGGGTGCGTTCTGCCATTGGCCGCGATGGTGCGATGGTTGAGCGACACATTTAC